>JBAXBJ010000095.1:0-18544 GCA_037142075.1 Bacteroidota bacterium | reverse complement strand
GTAATTAAATAAAAACGTGCTGAAACACAATCTGGCAATTAATTAAATGAAAAGAAAATTTAGATGAAAACAGAATTAAGAAGTAGACTGGAGTTTCTTATGTTGTTAATTATCGATAATTAAAGAAATACAAGTATATGTTTATTTGCGATAGTAAAGTTACGATATAGAATAGGGCGAAGTCAATAGTTTGCGAAAATAATATTTATTATTTTTGCCGTTAACCAGTATAATTTGGCAAATAAGTTATTAAATATCATTGATTCAGTATGTTATATTTAATCAGGGCTATAGAAAATCAAAATTGAGATTTTGTTGGTAGTTTGTAACTTTGCACGAGTAATTATAATAACACAATTAAAAAGGATATTTAATGGCAAAATTTCTGAAATGGCTGGGCGGTGGCATTGGATGGGCGGCCGGTGGACCAATTGGTGCGATACTTGGATTCGCTCTCGGGTCGATGATTGATGGTATGCAAAGCGGAGTATATGCATATGAACCGCAGAGCCGTCCCAATTTTAATACGCCTCAAACAACACCTAACGATTTTATAGTCAGTTTGTTAATACTTTCATCGGCTGTCATGAAATCGGACCAGAAAGTACTGAAGTCAGAACTTGATTTTGTGAAACGCTTTTTGCTGCAACAATTTGGTGCTGCCGAAGCCGAGAGACAACTGCTCATGCTGCGCGAATTTCTGAAGACAGAGCATGATATACAACAAGTTGGATTTCAGATAAAACAATATATGGAATATCCGTCGCGCTTGCAGTTGATGCACTTCCTGTTTGGATTGGCTGCAGCGGATGCACAGGTGCACGATGCAGAATTGCGGTTAATAACCCGGATTTCAGGAATTCTGGGGATAAGTAATACTGATTTTGAGAGCATTAAGGCGATGTTTGTGAAAGATACGACCAGTGCTTTCAGGATACTTGAAATTACGCCCGATGCCTCTGATGAAGAACTAAAAAAAGCTTATCGCCGCATGGCACTAAAATATCATCCCGATCGCCTGGCTCATTTGGGCGACGATGTTCAGAAGGCTGCCAATTCAAAATTCCAGGAGTTGAATGCGGCCTATGAGCAGATAAAAAAGCAACGAGGGATTAATTAATGTCGGAAAAACGATGTTTGATGTTGGAATTAACTTTTTATCAATTTCATTGCCAATAGTATATTTATAGGTATCATCCTTTCGTTTATTTCAGCTTGAAAATGAAAATAAATGCACAATTAATTGCCGGATTACACATTGAAGCCAACAAGAAAAAGAAAGAAAACCTCTCCTTTTTCAGGCAATTGGCTTCAAAGAATCCGGGTAAAGTGGACGAAGAGTTTCATCGTCAGCATAGCGAAGTTTTCGAAGAAGTGAATTGCCTGGATTGTGGAAATTGCTGTAAATCTCTTGGCCCAAGGATAACAGATACTGATATTCGTCGAATTTCATCTGCTTTAAAAATAAAGCCTTCAGAACTAACTGAGAAATATCTCCGCATTGACGAAGATAATGATTTCGTTTTCAGGCAGATGCCTTGTCCTTTTCTGGATAAAGAAAATTATTGTAAAATTTATGAGAACCGCCCTCGCGCTTGCCGCGACTATCCGCATACCGACAGGCGAAGAATGCAGCAAATTTTGGATCTGACCTTAAAAAACGTCTCAACATGCCCGGCTGGTTTCGCGATCGTTGAAAGGCTGAAGACTGTA
The DNA here is from genome assembly GCA_037142075.1 of Bacteroidota bacterium. Classification (GTDB taxonomy): domain Bacteria; phylum Bacteroidota; class Bacteroidia; order Bacteroidales; family UBA4417; genus UBA4417. Next base: position 16,831 of record JBAXBJ010000095.1, on the reverse strand, counting down.
AAGTTTTAAGCACCTCATTCTGCCATACCGGCTCCGTCACTTAAACAATCTTACATCAAAGCTAAATGATTCTACTGACTTGATTCTGACCCTGTTGATTTCTATATGACCCGGATTAATCAAATAATTGAAATCCCCCTTAACTACAACTGAAGGTACTTTTAAAACCAGAAATTCATTTTTTGCAATAAATTGATCCCCAATTACCTGAGTCGAATGTTGATGTGGAAATGAGCTCCAGTCTGCAGGCAAATCATCGATTGCCAATTCCTTGATCTCAATTTCATCAGGAATTTCGATTGAAATGATTTTGTAATCCTGTGGGAGAGCCCCTAATGGGGTATGAACAGCAATTTCAGTTGTGCACAACGCACGCGATTCGCTGGTATAAACCATTGCTACGCCTTTGCTGTTCCATCTTCCTCCACATTTTTCGGCCCCTTTACCCGACAGGTCATCGGCGAATTTTGATTTGCTTAAACGAAATACGATCATGCCAATATACCGAATTCAATGCGGGTAAGTTCATCTCTTATCAGATTGATCCCAAAAGAGTTGTCCAGAAGCATTTTAGGCTTTATGCCATCAAGAGCTATATTTCCCGTTTCGAGCCATGAATCGAAGGTTGCCGTATGCCCGAACACTTCAATTCCTCTGTTATAGAGAAGTGCAATTTCAATAATTTTCTCCGATTGCAAAGGATCAAAAGTTCGTTTTTCATTTCTGTATCTTTGCATTGTTCGTTCCGAAAGATGCAAATATCCCGACCATTCAGCTAAACTAAACGAGATTTTATTGGCAAAACCATCAAAAGTTGCAAACTTAATGCCGTGACGCACCATCTCTACCAATGAAAGTGCATTTATATCGTCAACAGAACCGTATGCCACCTGGGGATCAAATATTTCCATGGTTTCTGTGTGTATAACATTGAACCACAAAGATAGGTAATTTGTCGTAATAACTACGACATTTGTCAAATATTTTTCCTATATAAGAGCAAATGTAATTATAGAAGTTTGATTATCAGTGCAATATCACATATTTAAGATATTATAAAGACCTGCCTGCTAACCCCTAAATCCTAATCCCAAACGCCCTACTCATACCTCAACGCATCAATCGGGTCAAGTTTAGCTGCTTTTACAGCAGGAATAATACCCGAAACCAAAGCTACCACGAAACATAAACTTACTCCCCAAATAATCCATTGCCATGGAATTATAAAACTTGTTCCGATTGAAAGGGCTAAAGCATTGCCTATAGCAATGCCCAGCACAATGCCCAAAAGCCCACCGATCTGTGCAATTACAATGGCTTCGGCTAAAAACTGGTTACGGATTGTGCGTTTCGTAGCACCAATCGCCTTCCGTATACCAATTTCGCGGGTCCGTTCGGTAACTGAAACCAGCATAATGTTCATCAAACCAATAGCAGCACCCAATAATGTAATGGCTCCGATAATAACAGCTGCAAAACGCAGATAACTCAGGCTATCGAATAACATGTTGGCCAGGTTGTCGCTCTTTGAAATGTCAAAACTATCATCATCTCCAACATTTACCTGCCGCACAATCCTGAAAACACCGGTTGCTTCGTCAATGGCAGCTTCGAGTTTCTCCCCATCCGCCACATGTACATTGAGGCTATACGAAGCATTCGGACGCGCAAAACGTTGACGGGCGTTATTTATAGGAATCAGGCAGATATTATCCGGATTAAATCCAAGGCTTGATCCTTTTTCTTTTAATAAACCCACTATCAGGTACCTGCCCGGACCTATGTTGATAAACTTGCCTATAGGATCCTCATTATTCTTGAAAACTTTCTTAATTACATCGCTACCAACAAGCGCCACCGATGCTCCGTAAAAAACTTCGGTAGGCGAGATATTACGTCCCTGGACTATTTCGTTTCCGGATGTTATAATATAATTTTCATCACAGCCAATAACGGGCACATTGGGATTAGTTTTATTGTTAGCAAATTTCACTGTTGCAACATTCGTGGCAAAAATAAAGACAGAGGGCGTGGCCGGAAAAGTGTAGGATTCCTTAAAACGCATTGCTTCCTCGTAAGTAATTTCCCTGAAATTATTTGCTTTACTTCGTTTGTTACCAATATGCACCTGCATTGTGCGGTTACGGATCGTAAATGTATTGGCTCCCATCATCTGAAAATTGTCATTCAGATAGTATTTAATGGCGTCGATAGAAGTCAAAATTCCTACGAGGGCCATAATTCCGAATGCGATTATCAATACGGTTAAGGTAGTGCGCATCATATGGCTTCGCACCGATTGCATCGAAATATTAAGATTTTCAAGTACAAGGCTGCCCGATAACAATTTCATATTTACAGTATTACGTATTTAACTTAGGCTTTTGATATATTTTTACATTCCAAAAGAAACGGAAATAGTATTACCATTACTTAATAGAATGGTAAAATTAATGATTTAATCTTATTTTGAGAATAAAAAAGTGGGGGAGGAGTTTTAAAAAAGCGAAATGGCCGAGGACATAAACAACGACCAAAAGAACACGGATGCGCTCAGATAAACCAATAAGTAACGATTTGTCGAATAAAATCTGGTGGCTAAAAAAGTTCCGACAGGGATAGAAAGCAACACAGGAGTAAGAACAACAATTCCTGCTAATCCATATTTTCGTATCATTTTAATAATAAACCTGTTACGCTTTGTAAACTTCCTTGCCGGCATAAATTTCGGGACAGATATTTTTAGAATCCCATAAAGTTTAGATTTCAATAAATGAAAATAGTAGGAAAAATATTTTGAGTATAAAAGGATGATCCAACGGCTAAAGAAAAAGAAAATAACAACACCGACAATTCCTCCTGCTGTTGTTGAAAGCCATGTTTGAACAAAGTTTAACCCCATCCCAAATGACAATGCAGGCGCTATCAGAAATTTGATAGTGCTGACAGCGAACACGATAAGTATTTTAAGAAAGGATGACAAAGTTTTTTAGATTTAGTATATAACGGAATAACAAGAAATATGTTGTAACTTAAAGTGTTTTAAATGCAAATTATTGGATCCACCTTTTGCCGTAATTTCATTTTTTGATAGTAACTTTGGCCCAAAACAGAATTATAATATTTTGTACGACTTTTAAATAAACCCATGCTCTGCCATGAGAATTTATTAGTATCAGGAAATAAAAATGTGCTCGCGTATGAATAAATATGAAGCTCAACACCTAATAGATCAACTAGTTAAAGATATTAATGAACACAATTACCGTTATTATGTGTTATCCGATCCTGTAATTTCGGATTATGATTTTGATATGCTTCTTGAGAAACTTCAATCGTTGGAGAGGGAACATCCTGATTTATTACAACCCGATTCTCCAACACAAAGAGTTGGCGGAACAATAACATCCGAATTTGCTTCGGCCCGGCATACCTATCCAATGCTTTCACTTTCAAATACTTATTCGGAAAGTGAAATTCGTGATTTTGATGAAAGGGTTCGTAAACTCATCGATGGAAATCTTGAATATATCTGCGAGTTGAAGTTTGATGGGCTTTCGATCAGCTTAACGTACGAAAAAGGCTTGTTGATCAGGGCTTTAACACGCGGTGATGGTGAAAAAGGAGACGATGTTACTGCAAATATTAAAACGATACGAAGCATCCCTTTACGATTAGTCGGACAAGATTTCCCTGAATTGTTCGAAGTGAGAGGCGAAATAATATTGCCAAGACCCGGGTTCAATAAGATGAACCTCGAACGCATTGAAATTGGCGAAAACCCATTTGCAAATCCCCGTAACGCTGCTGCCGGAAGTTTAAAATTACAAGATTCGGCCGAAGTTGCCCGTCGTCCATTGGATGGATTTATCTATAGTGCTTTAGGTGAATCGCTCTTATTTGCTACTCATCAGCAAGGTTTGCAAAAGTTGGCGGGCTGGGGATTTAAGATCTCTGACAAAACTGCCTTGTGCAAATCAATTGACGAAGTAGTTGCTTTTATTGACAAAATGGGTCGGGAACGTGACAAACTCCCTTTTGATATTGATGGTATAGTCATTAAAGTAAATTCACTTGAGCAACAGCAGGCATTGGGCTTTACGGCAAAATCGCCCCGTTGGGCCATCGCTTACAAGTACAAAGCCGAGCAGGTTACAACACAATTATTGTCAATTGATTATCAGGTAGGAAGAACCGGGGTAGTTACTCCGGTGGCCAACCTTAAACCTGTTCAACTTGCCGGGACTACAGTTAAAAGAGCCAGCCTGCATAATGCTGATATAATAGATAAACTTGATGTACGCATTGGCGACCAGGTTTTTGTTGAAAAGGGAGGAGAAATAATTCCAAAAATAATCGGCGTTGACTATAGTAAAAGAGACTTATTTGCCGAGCCGGTAACTTTTATTAAGAATTGCCCTGAATGTGGTACCATGTTGGAGCGTCAGGAAGGTGAAGCAGGAAATTTTTGTCCGAATGAGGCACATTGTCCGCCCCAGATAAAAGGAAAACTTGAACATTTTATTCATCGTAAGGCCATGAATATTGATAGTCTTGGTGAAGGTAAGATAGAAATACTATTTGATAATCAATTAGTTAAAGATATATCAGATTTGTATGCTCTGACGTATGATTCCGTTTTAAATTTAGAAAAAGTCATTAAAGGAACTGATGGGTCAAAAGATAAAAAACTCAGTTTTAAAGAAAAAACTGCTGAAAATATTATTAATGGAATAAATGCTTCAAAATCAGCTCCTTTCGAAAAAGTTCTTTTTGCAATTGGGATAAGGTATGTGGGTGAAACCGTGGCCCGGAAATTAGCTTTGCATTTTAAAAATATGGATGCCATCATAGCCGCAAGCCTCGAAGATTTACAGGTGGCTGAAAATATTGGCGGGAAAGTGGCAGGTAGTATTTATAAATTTATGCACATTCCTGAAAACCTATTACTTATCGAAAAACTTAAAGCAGCCGGCCTTACTATGGTTGCCGATAAACAGCCGGATCTTGTTTCTTCAAACCTGGAAGGTAAAAGCATCGTGGTTTCAGGATCATTCGGATCGTCGAAGCGGCGAAAAGAGCTTGAAGAAATGGTCGTTATGAATGGTGCCAGATTGGCAGGGAGTGTTACTTCCAGGACTGATTTTGTTGTTGCAGGTGAAAATATGGGGCCCGAAAAACGACAAAAGGCTATAAAACTTGGAATTCCAGTTATATCTGAGGATGAATTTCTTGAAATGTTGAAATAACATATAAACTTGGATTGTTTTTTGTATCACCCCTTTTTGGAGAATTCGTGTTCAGTTTTCTTATCTGTTTTCATGCTGATGTTTTATATTCTCCCTCTAATATATAATCGATATGGTCATTCCTGTAAAAGAAATTGAAGATAACTTTGCCGGCTTATGCAACCTGGTGTATGTTAACCGTTTCAAGGAGGCAATGGAGCAACTCAGCGTTTTGATGGAAGGTATGCATGTAATTGATTTTACCCTCCAGTACGAAGATATAAATCAAACCTACCGTATGCTGCTCGAGTACAATTTCAGGGGAGTTCCGGATCCGCAGCGTAATGTTATTTTCGGGAAACTTAAAATTTCGCTTCTCGAATTAGCTGATAAGGTGCAACAGTATGCCCTGGCGCATTCAGGTATGCATATTTACCAATTAAAATCGCAGATTGAAAAAGCAAAAGAAACCGATAAAGAAGAGGCAACCCGCAAGATAGATAATTATTCGTTTGAACTTGAATTCACAAAGCTCCTTACCGAAACTGAGTTGCTTTCTCAAAATTCAGAAAATGAGTCACTTCCATCTATTTCGCCAAAACTTTTTCAATTAATTTGGCTAACAGACAAATATACCGAAACTGACTTGCATCTCATTAACGCTATCAGAGCATCGGTAAATTTACCCTGGTACGAAAAATGCCTGGCTGTAAGTGCGATAACCTTGAGCCTGATCAATTGTTTCGATAAGGAGAAATTCTTAGTACTGGTTGATTTCTATAAAGACAGGCAGCCGCAGGTTTGGCAACGGGCGTTTGCAGGACTGATCACGGCAGTTTTTATTTATAACCGGAGGCTTGAATTGTACAACACGATCCAATCCCAATTGTTGCAGTTTTCGGGTGATTCCGGTTTCAAAACTGATCTGAACAATTTCCTGATACAGATACTAAAATCGCTTGAAACAGAAAGTATTACACGTAAGTTTCGTGAAGAGATACTGCCGGATGTTCAAAAATTTGAATCGAAAATCCGCGAAAAACTGGATCTCGACAATATTATTAACAGCGAGTTGATCGAGGATAAGAATCCGGATTGGGAACAAATTTTTGAGGATAGTCCTGACTTGCTTGACAAGATTGCAAAAATGTCGGAAATGCAAATGGAAGGTCTCGACCTGTTTATGGGCACATTTGCCATGCTGAAAAATTTCGATTTTTTCAGGGAAATTTCAAACTGGTTCCGACCGTTTTATAAGGAAAATGAAACAGCGAAAAGTGCAGTAGGAGAGGAGGTTACCGGGAAAAAAGATTTTCTATCCGGACTTGAGGATTCGTTTTATATGTGTAACTCGGACAAATATTCCTTCTGCTTTAATATTAACCATTTGCCTAATGAACAAGGCCGCAATGTAATAAACCTGTTCAATATGGAAGCCGAGAGTATGCGGGAAATCTCACGGGAAGAAGGCATTTTAAACAAGCCAGGCAAGGATAGTTTTATTTTTACACAATATATACAAGACCTTTACAGGTTTTTTAAACTGCATCCGTTTAAGGCGGATTTTCGAGATATTTTCAGTTTACACTGGGATATTTCTTCCAACTGGCTGATTGAAAATCTGGCTGATAACTCTCTGATTCTGCGTAATGCAGCAGAATTTATGTTCAATAAACAGCATTACCCCGAAGCTCTTGAGCTTTTTAAGGCCTTGGCCGAAAAACCCGAACCGGATCAGGCCGTTTTTGAAAAACTCGCTTATTGCTACCAACTGATAGGCAATTTTAAGTCGGCACTCGAATTTTATAAACGAGCTGAATTGTTTGATACAAACCGTTTATGGAGTCTGAAAAAAATCATTTTCTGCTACCGGAAACTTGGAGATAATGAATCGGCATTAAAATGGAGCCTGCAGGCTGAATCGCTTGTGCAGGATGATGCCTATATTCAGACAATGCTTGGCAACTGTTATCTTGATCTACAGGAGTACGAAAAAGCACTTGATCACTATTTCAGGGCCGAAATTCTTTCGCCTGAGAATAAGAAAGTCCTGCGACCCATTGCCTGGTGTTGTTTTACACTGGGGAAACTTGACCTTGCCTCCAATTATTACCAAAGCATTTTAGCCGGAAATTACAATTCCAACGATTTGGTAAATGCAGGTCATATTGAGCTATGTGTTAAAAATAAACCTAAAGCCATCGAATATTACCTGTCAGCCATTTCGAGCAAAGAAATCAGCTTCAGGCAATTTTCCGATACGCTCGACTTCGATAGTAAGTATCTAATCGCAAACGGACTTGATTTGACCGAAATCCAGCTGATAAAAGATTTTGTTCAATATAAAAGTTGATTTGGCCGTTATAATTAATTAATTTCAAAATAGTTATAAAAATGCTATTACTTTTCTTCATTGTTAATATTAATTAATAAAAGGTAATAGGTTTAACTTTGGCTCGTTTTTTGAACATGGTTTAACTAAATTCAACCCTATGAAAAAGATACTTTTACTCTGCATCATCTTAGTATCTGCTTATTCAGTTATCGCACAATATTCAGCTAATCCAGTTGAAAGTCAGATAACAAAAAATTCTCGTGTTGCGTCAATTACAATTGCATCCGGCGGATTTATTGAAAATTTCTCTATTTACCCAAATCCTGTAATGGATGTGCTTAAAGTTACTTTTAAAAGTAACCGGAAAAGTATATCTGAGATTTCCCTGTTTAATAATATCGGAAAGCAGGTTTATATGCAGGAATCAGTTGTTGAACCAGGAAACAATATCATTTCAATTGAGATCAAAAACAAAATGATTGATCCGGGTATTTATTTCATGCAATTCATAGCTGAGAAAGAAGTATTTACATATAAGCTGGTTGTGAAATAATATTTCTTTTTCGGGTCAGCTGAATCGCGGAAATCAACCAAAAAAAATGCCCGGAGAAAATCTTCGGGCATTTTTTTTATTTATAACTATATTCAGCTTTTTATGACCTGGATTTTTTTAGTGATCCATTTACCCTTAATTTGCATTTGTATCAGGTAAATGCCTGATGGCCAATCACATTTTAGTATAAATCTATTTGCCATTGGAGTTACTGAGTTTATGATTTTCCCGGTAATATCCCTGATTATGAGCTGTTCAATAGGGTAATCAGTTTCTATCACTGTATTCCCATAATGTACCGGATTAGGGTAAATTTTGACATTACTGACAATATTTTCAGTTATTCCGACATTCGAATCACATGAGAGCGTAATATCCCAGCCGCCCAAAGAATTTGATCCGTTCGATTCGAAACGAAAGGTTAATACGCCGGCACTATTTGAAGCCGTTATTTTGTCAGGCAAAGTGCTGCCACAAAGGGTTGCAATAAGATTATCGGTTACTGAAGCACCATCAAAAACCTGGAGTTTATCGTTTGCACAGTTTGCCCCTCCAGTTTCTATCTCGAGGGTATTAAATTTTGCTGAAAGTTTTTTAGTTTGTTCGGCAGGGTAAAATGTAATAACGCTGCTTTCGTTTGCCGTATAATGTCCTAATGGTCCGCCGGTATCGAAAAAGTGGGCGTCGCAAACGGTATATGTCTTAGTGTTCATGAAATACCAGGGCTTGACTTCAATATATTGGTTCCGTACTAATGAATCAATTGCACCTGTGCGGGTAACGACAAGTTTTACCGTGTAATTTCCGGGTTGCGGATATGATACTGCCGGGTTTTTATCGGCTGACGAGGCCGGGGAGCCACCTTCGAAAGTCCAGCTCCAGGAAACAGGATTTCCTGCCGATTGGTCGGTAAAATGAACAGGCTGATCTACAGCAACAGTGGTTACATCTGCTGTAAAATTAGTTTCCAATCTCCCGTTGTAAAGTTGTACATTACGGATAGTTGCCTGTTTATCAGTTATTTGAACTGAAAAAGTCTTTGATACATATCCTGGAGCCGAATAAGTAACGTTGTAGGTGCCACCTTTGAGCAAACGATGATAATCGCCAACCTGAGGGTCGGTGTAAACCTGCGAACTGTCTTTATCAAAACCTGAGATATTAATTTTGGCAAATAAAGGTTCTCCGCTCATTGAGTCAGTAACAAGCCCGCGAAGCCCGTAGCCCGATTCTTCGATATAGTTCAGGAGCGAACGGTAATTGTAATTCCAATGAGGAATAAGCTGGCTTGTTGGCAATAATTTTGTGTTTGATATTTCAATGGTTACTTCACGACAGTAACGATAGAAATTCATATAATCCTGTCGGCCGCCGGTAATTTCGTACCAGGCATGGCCATTGGTTATCCCATTAACAAAATCACTCATATAAGTAGGAACAGCGTTTACATGAACGGTATCAGCATATTCGCGGCTCACATAAATCCACCAGGCATCATCGGCTGATAATTTTGCCCAGGTATCCCAGGGATAATTTACCACTTCGGAACCACCATGGAAATTGGCTCCCATGGTAAAAGTGTTTGCTGCCGCGAAATTCATAAAAGCAACCGTCTCTGGCTGCCAGACATTACCATCAGGATGTTGCCCGGCTCTAGGATCAGCGTAATTGCGATTTAAATCCACATTATTTGCATTATATCGCCTGGCACCATTTACCGAACTGTTGCCGCCATAATATGTTCCATCGGGATTTGCCAATGGACAAATTACAATATCAGAGTTATTCACCATATTGGTAATACGTGTCACGTTTCCATAACCGGATAATAGATAATCTGCCAGATGCAGCATTAATATGTATCCGGTAGTTTCGTCGCCATGTATGGAAGAGGTATAAAGAAATTCAGGTTCGTTTTCTTCAAGATTAACGTTATCCGAAATTCGCAAAGCAAGAATTTTCCGCCCACTAGCAAGCGTGGTAATGGTGATAAGTTTGCAGATTGACGGATATTGAGTAGCAAAATCCTGCATGAGTGTTTCGTAGGCGGTATAAGTTGGGTAGTAGTTCCAGGTCAGAACTTGCTTTGGGTTATCGCTCATTTCTACCGGGTAAAGCTCAGATGGAGCAGTAAGTACTTCGTAATCATAATTATAAGTGACAAAATCCAGAAACTCATTTAGGTTTGCGTAAGCGAAAACAGTATTCCCTTTAACATTGCTTATCGAAATTTTTTGTGTTAAAACTTTAAGTTGATTCAGATCAGCCAGGTTAAAACTGAAATAAACTTCGCCCCGCCGGTTGAGTTCCTGTTGTGCCCGTTCACTTTGAATAACTTTGGTTTGCGCCTCTGAAGTATTAAAAACCGACAGTAAACAAATGAACAATACTAATCTTTTCATAAATTCGTTTCTTTTATTTTTTATTAAGTGGTTCAACATCAGCCATAAGAGCGGATAGCTGATTGTAATGTGATTTTTCAATTTTAACAAGTGGCAAACGAAGATTATTGGATATTAATTGTATAATTTCCAGGGCTGCTTTAATTCCTGAGGGATTGCCGTCAGCAAATATAGACCGGGTGAAATCAGTGAGTCTGTAATGGATTTCGCGTGCTTTTTTCATTTCACCTTTAAGTCCGAGCGAAACCATTTCGGAAAATAGTTTAGGATAGGCATTGGCAACTACCGAAATTACTCCATCGGCGCCCATGCCAAGCAAAGGAAGTGTAAGCAAATCATCTCCCGAAATTACCAGGAAATTCTTAGGTTTATTCCTGATTATATCCATTACTTGCTCAATATTTCCTGAAGCTTCTTTTATACCTATAATATTGTCAAATTCGGCTGCAAGTTGCAAAGTAATTTCGGGTTTCATATTTACTGATGTCCTGCTTGGAACATTGTACATAATAATAGGAAGCGGACTTACAGTAGCTATATTTTTATAATGCAGGTAAAGTCCTCTTTGCTGTGGCTTATTATAAAAAGGAGTCACTGACAGTATTGCATCATATCCGTCAACGGAATTTGATCGCATTGAATTTATAACATCCTGAGTACTATAACTACCAATACCCAGAACAAGCGGAATCCTTTTATTTACAATATCAACAACAAACGCGGCAAGAGCATTTTTTTCTTCTCTTGTCAGTGTAGCCGTTTCGCCGGTAGTTCCCTGTACAACCAGGTAATCTGCTCCACCGGCAATAAGGTGTTCAATTAGTCTTTCAAGGGCCGTAAAATCAATAGTGCCTTGCTTGTGGAAAGGAGTAATTATAGCCACTCCCGTGCCTCTAAATGTTGTATTCATTCGCTTAGTTATTTATCTTGCTTAAATAATGAATTACCTGATTTGCAAACGTATCAATGGTTTCATCCAGGGCGGCATGAATCATAAGGTCATAGTACAATTGGTGATCCTGCTGATACCTGCCTACTTTAAGTCCGGCTTTCGATAGTGCAGCACAATATAATAATGGAATATGATCGCTGAGGCTTAAGTCAATTAATATGTCGTACTCAGTAATAGTAAACTCTTTTACAAACGGTTTCTGAGGCTGGAATCGCCAGTTAACATCCTTAAGATTAATGATATCCTGCGAAATTTTCGGAATGAAGTAATGTGGTTGTATTTTCAAATCAGTATAACAAACAACCCTGACTTTTAAATTCATTTCGCTCAGTTTTACCACTATTGATTCTGCAAGTTTATAAGTGGCCTCGTCGGGTAAATAATACAGAAGCGCGAGCGTACGTGCGCTATCCAAACTAATTTGTTTTTGTTGCCTTTGCATTTCAAGCATTTGCTTTAACAGAAATGAACGGGCAAATTTTTCGCGTAATTGTTGAATTATTTTCAAAGAGATGTGTTTTTTTGCTTCTCATTGATGTAAATGAGCATTCTAATTTGTGACCCGCTAAATTACTTATTTTTTTAATCGTTGATCTAAAATAATTGCAAAACACTTCGGTTTTGGAAGGTGAATCATGCTGATGAATCGGGTCGTAGTATTGATTAATCTGGATTGGTTTTAATTGTGATGTTGTTTTGATCGAAATGTTACATTTACGATTTTTAGTCTATCATGTGCTTAAAGTCGGGCTCCATTTTTCTTCTGCTTAGCCAGGATGCCAGCATGGTTAATGAAATAGCTGCCGGTATCATAATATACATTAAAACTGAGTTGCCCAGGAAATTGAAAAAATAGGCAAATGCAATAAATACCAGGTTTGTAACTATAAGTATCAGAGTCGATTGCAGATGTGTGAATCCTAAATTCAGCAGAATGTGATGAATATGACCGCGATCAGCTTTAAAAGGATTCTCATTCCGGTAGATCCTAAGCATGAACACCCTAAAGGTATCAAACAATGGTAGAATTATAACTGCAAAAGAAAAAGCCGGGGCAGCTATAAATTTATACCCGGATACTTTTATTGAATGTAATTCGTTGAACCTGAATATTAAGAGTGTTAATACAAAACCCAATATAAGCGATCCAGTATCACCCATAAATATTTTATTTTTCCCACCAAAAGCGTTGTATAGCAAAAAAGGAATAAGAGACCCTACGACTGTAAACGAAAAAATAGCATATTCCCACTGATGGATAGCAATAAAATAACTTCCGAAAATTGTGCAACCCAGCATGGCCACGGAAGCTGCCAGGCCATCAATACCATCAATCAGTTTAACCGAATTGGTAATCACAATTCCGGCACATATTGACAATCCAACACTCACAGGATAACTCAAAACACCAATTGAAAACATTCCCTGCATGCTATCCAGTCTGACATTACCTATAACTACCAGTATAAAAAGAGCCAGGAACTCAATAACCAGCTTTTTCCAGGCTGTAGTTTTAATAAGATCGTCCTTCATTCCGACAAAAAATATCAGTGTCAAACCACCAATAATAGGTGACAATGAAGCAAGGTGACTCGAATTATTGCCGTCACTGTTTATTCCACAAGTATTAATGAAAGTCAGACTTACCGAAACTATGGCAGCATAAATCCCCAGCCCTCCTAAGTGTGGTATTGGTGAAGAATGATTCATTCTGGTATCGGTATCATCATTTAATTTTTTATCCTTCACTATCTTGATGATTACAGGAATAGCATACCAGTTAACTAATGCAGCAATAATAAAAGCTAACACAACGCGGGATTGCGGCTGAAGGATATCGAAATAGAAATTGTAAGCGACTGCCATTATAGTCAGGATGTTATAATACTACTAAACGTTATGTTTCCGATTAGAAATTGATTAGCGAAAATACAACATATTATAAAAACAAACTGTTTTATTATTTGTAGAGTAACATTTTATTCTTGTCAATAATCAATTTCGAAAATTTTCAAATATCACCGAATTTAACAAAATCCTGACTTTAAACTGGCCACTGAATCTTCAGTTACAGAAACAATTTCGTTCGACTCGTAGTATATTTTTATACAAAAGTGATTTTTCTCATAGTAGAACAATTATTTGGTATACTGGTATGATATTTGTCTAATTTTACCCCATATACTACTAAATCGTAAATCATGAAAAAATTCATTTTGATAATACTCATTGCAGTTTCGTTGTTTTCTGTATCATGCACTGATGAAGTTGGCGGAAATGCGGATATGTCGACCGTAAATTTTAGTGTACAGAGCAGCGAATGGAGAGAAAATGGAACTATCGGAGACTCGGATTACGGATTTTATGTTGATCTGAATTTCCCGGAACTCACGAACAATGTGATTCAAAACGGGATGGTGACTCTATATATGAAAGCAGGAGAATCCTGGGTATCGGTTCCGTTTAACTACTTTTATTCGAGTTTTCAGGGAGGATACTTTTATTCAATGAAAGTTGGGACATTTTCTATTGATTATTATGAGAGCGATCACCAGACTGTAAATCCGGGAACACAGATTTTCAGGCTAGTTATAGTACAGCCAAAATAAAAAAGGAAAGTATTTTCTGACCAGCCTCGCAATGCGGGGCTTTTTTTGTAAGTTAGTCGATTGAAATTTGAGAAACCACAAAAAATACAAATTATATAAATATCATAATAACAGATAGATGGAGCTGGAAACGAAAATTGTATGTCCAAACTGTGGATGCGAGGTTAACGTAAATGAAATACTATATCATCAGCTCGAAGATGATTTTAAGAAACGATATACTGCAAAATTAGCCGAAGAAAAGAAAAAATACGATTCCGAACTTGAGCTTTTAAACCAGCAAAAAGAGGAGTTTGAAAAGAAGAAACAGAAAGAAAACGAGCTTTTCCAGGAAAAATTACAGTCAAAATTGAAGGAGGAAAGGCAAAGTATTGAAAATCAAGTCAAAATTAAAATCACTGCAGAGCAATCGGAGCAATTTTCGATCATGCAAAAAGAGTTGCATGAACAATCAGAGAAACTGAAAGAATTGAGCAGGAGCAGGGCTGAAATTGAAAGGCTCAAACGGGAGAAGGATGAACTTAAAGAGAGCATTATGGCAGACGCTGAACTTGCACTGAATCAGAAACTAACTGTTGAAAAGGAAAAGATCAGGAAAACAGAACAGGATCGTAACGAATTGGCTTTTAAAGAATTATATAAACAATTGGAAGACCAGAAACGCCTGACCGAAGAAATGAAACGCAAGCAGGAGCAAGGTTCCATGCAATTGCAGGGCGAAATACAGGAGTTAGCTATCGAGGAGTGGCTTGCTGCTAATTTTCCGCTCGATTCTATTGAGGAAATTAAAAAAGGAGCCAGGGGAGGCGATTGCATTCAGACTGTGAACACCCGGACCCGGCAAAATTGCGGTACAATATATTACGAAAGTAAACGTACCAAGGATTTTCAACAAACCTGGATCGAAAAATTTAAAAAAGACATCAGGGATAAAGGATCCAATGTTGGCGTCCTGGTTACCGAAGTTTTACCCTCCGATATGGATCGTATGGGATTAAAAGAAGGTATATGGATATGTACATATGACGAGTTTAAGGGATTGTGCAAAGTTCTGCGCGAATCCATTATCCTTATCAGTAATGCAGTTGTTTCGCAGGAAAATAAAGGCGATAAAATGAGTTTGTTATACGGTTTCCTGACGAGCAATACTTTCAGGTTGCAGATTGAAGCCATTGTTGAAGGATTTACCCAAATGCAAACTGATTTGGAAAGTGAAAAACGTGCCATGCAACGCATCTGGAAAATGCGCGAAAAACAACTCGAAAAAGTAATAACCAATACCATTGATATGCATGGTTCCATTAAAGGAATTGCCGGAAGTGCCATTCAGGAAATTAAACTACTTGATATGCCTTATGGGGATTTGTTATCGGAAAATGGTGAGATCTAAGATTTTTAATGGTATTTATTTTGCCTATAATTAATATTATGTTAAATATAAAATATCAAAAGAAAGAGCCCGTTAGTACCGGGCTCTCCTTTTGATAAAATGAATGTCTATAATTTATCGAGTACTCAACTTGTTTATATGGTATTCATCTTATTTATCTTATTTAAAGAGTACTCAACTTTGCGTTAATGGCACCTAATTTTTCAGTTTTATTCAAACGCGTGTAAATTTCTTTTAACGAAACGAGTGTCGGTTTATCCAAAGGTTGGATTTTTTCGCATTTCTCCAGGTATGGCAATGATAAATTAAGGTAATTATTTCCTTCGGCCAGTAATTTATCATACTTGGCAGTTTCGCTGATTGGCAGTTTATTTGCCTCATTGATCACTTCACCGCCTTTATTAAAGTATATAGCTCCCAGGTTGAAAATTGCGTCGAAGTAATTGGAATCAACTGCAATTGCCTCTTTATAAGCATCAGTGGCTTTAGTGAAATAATCGGCTCTTTCGGCATCCGGAAGTTTAGTGTCGTTCTTCAGTAAATCATAGGTAACACCGATGGCATACAATACGGAAACGTTTTTAGGTTCTTTTTCCTTTGCTACCATCAAACTCGAAACTGCCTTTGCATGATTGTTGGTTGAAATATACATGTTGGCCTCCGTAATGATAAGGTCAGTATTGCCTGGGAATAGTGTTTTCCCGATGCCAATGATTTCCGAAGCTTTATCAAGATTGCCTTTATCTTTATAAAGATTTGCTAATGAGGTATATACACTAACTTCTTTCATTTTGATGTCGACCAGGTACTGGTATTTTGCAATGGCCTGATCAAGGAATACAACATCTTGTGAAGCTTTTTTCTCTAAACATAATGCAGCCCCGTAATTAGCCAATGTATCAATTACGTGGTTATCAGCACTTATTTTAATTGCCTTATCGAACAAGGGAATAGCACCATCGAAATTATTTTGCTGAAAATACGAAATACCTTCATTGAAAAACTCTCCCCCTATTGCTGCCATGCGGGCGGTAATATCTTCTTTAAATTCTTCTTTAGTATCTAACTCTTTGGCTTTCAAGTAAGCATCGTACGCCACATTAATAGCATCAGGGGCAAGTACTGCTTTGGCAGGAGAAAGCTGAATGTCGAGGTAAATATTACCTCTGTAGAACCATACTTTTGAATCGGTTACAGCTTCAGGATAAGCTATGGCTTTGTCGATAAATTCTTTAGCTTTCACTAAATCCTTTTTCATCCAATAGTTGTATGCCGAAGTGCGGTCTTTCTTCATTTGTGCGAAAGCAGCACTCACCAGCATAATTAGGGCAAATAAAACAAGAGTTCTTTTCATTTCCTTAA
>JBAXBJ010000094.1:0-18565 GCA_037142075.1 Bacteroidota bacterium | reverse complement strand
GAATCCTATTTTATTCTGAATAAAAGTAGCGTTTTTATTTCACAACCAAAAAGCTTTATGAATAAAATCAAATATTAAGATACGCTGTTTCAATAAAGATTTTACAAATATTTAAATCAGAAAGTACTAGGTCCGATTTATATTGAATTTTTTGCCCCAAGACGCACAAAAAGTATGAAATGGAATTTCAAGCATTTTAAAGATGCGAGAAGTGAACCTTAGGGGGTTTTGTGATATTGAAAATTTGGCATCGGCATCATTTCATCCATATTACTAAAATAATTCTCAGGAGATAGATATTATACTGAATATCAGGCAATAGTAGTTTATAGTAATTGATAATATAAATGTAATCGGTCCTGTTTAAACCCAACCCAATAGGACAAACAGATAGTAAATTAAGGCAGCTATAATCATGGATACCGGAATAGTTAACAGCCATGCATACAACAAGTTGATAGTTACACCCCAGCGAACAGCTGTAATACGTTTTGTAAGACCGGTACCCATAATAGCACCGGTTATTGTATGTGTTGTACTGACTGGGATACCGAATGCTTCGGTTCCAAAAAGCAAAAAAGCTCCTGCACCTTCGGCAGCCACTCCTTCGAATGGAGTAAGTTTGGTGATTTTAGAGCCCATTGTTTTGATAATTCTCCACCCACCAGATAATGTACCCAAAGCAATGGCTGAATGACACCCGATAACTATCCAAAAAGGAATAGTATGTATGTGTCCTGAGGCGGAATAAGTGATATTTGCCCAGTTTGGAATTTGAGCCGGGTCAACCGATTTAAAATAAACCAGAAGTGTGGCAGTAATAATGCCCATTACCTTTTGGGCATCATTTCCCCCGTGCCCGAGACTGAATAATGCCGATGATAGTAACTGCCCAGCTTTAAACCATCTTTTTAACCTGGTGGGATTAAATCTTCTGAAAATCCATAACAGCAAAATTGAAAGCAGGTAAGAGATAATCATGCCGAATAAGGGAGCCAGGAAAATAAAAGCGACAATTTTTATAATTATATCAGAATGAACAACGTTCCATCCGGCAAAAGCAATTGCAGCTCCTGAAAAGCCCCCTACCAGAGTGTGGGACGAACTGGAAGGAATGCCTAAATACCATGTAAATAAATTCCAGATTATTGCAGCAATGATTCCGGCTAAAATAACGTGTAGATTTATGGCTGAAGTATCAACAACTTTTGATATAGAATCAACAATATGAAGTTCGAAAACGAGAAAAGCCACCAGGTTAAAAAATGCTGCCCAAACTACAGCCTGCAAAGGTGTCAGCACTTTAGTTGAGACAACAGTCGCAATTGAATTTGCAGCATCATGAAAACCATTAATGAAATCGAAAATGAGGGCAAGTGCAATTATTACAATTAATAGGGTGAAGCTCATTGGTAGCAGATTAACCTGTTATTGTTTTCAAAGTATATTGAATTCTCAATGTTGAAAATCTATTTAACCATCAACCCATTTTTACAATCAGAGTCGAAAAAACTTTGGCTACATCATCACATCTGTCAATAGCTTTTTCAAGTGCTGCAAGGATGTCACGTTTTTTAATAAGTTCAATTGCATTCATTTCATTTTCAAACAGATTTGCAAGAAAGGATTGATAGATATCATCAACCTCTGACTCCATGTTACCTATCTTTATGCAAGAATTAATATAGAGTTTAAAATCATTTACACTCTTCACATTTCGTAAAACATGTTGTATTTCCAATATAGCAGCGTGTATTATAACCGCAATCTGCATGAATTCCTTCGGGAATACCGATAAGTTATACATGTGTATTCTTTTCGATGCACCATGAAGTAAATCAACTATACTATCCATTTTATCTACTAAAATATGGATATCTTCCCTTTCGAACGGAGTTATGAAAGTTCCGTTAAGTTCATTCATGAGATTCCTGGTAAGATCATCACCTAGATGTTCAGAATCGTGAATTGCTTTGATATATTCCATCCTTTTAACAGAATCCGATTCACCAAGTAATTTGATAAAGAGTTCTGAAGCTTTCACGAGGTTGTTGGCTACTTCATTAAAAAGTGGAAAAAATTTACGGTCTTTAGGTACCAGGAAACTAAAAATTCTGTCAAGTTCCATTAATGCTTCAGTTTATGTGTTTTAATATTTAACGCGAATGTATATCTTCTATATTAGGTATTTATTACCCTATTGTTTAGTAATTGTTAACAAAAATAACATCGAATAAAGCGCATATAATTGATGATGAACATTATAGTATTGGGCAGGGATTATTCAAGTAGCTATTTGGAATTTGTATCCGTTCAAATCATTTTATATCAAACCATTGCTATTAGTTTTTCTTGATTTCCAAGTTTCAAAAATGAGTGATTTCAATTTCCAATTCCTTACTTCCTTAACGAAGGATGGATTTTATAAACAAGATAAAATGAAATGTTTTGGAATTAAAGTATATAGCCGGATTAATAAAAAAAACCGTCCCAAATTTGGAACGGTTCTCGGATTAATATTTTAAAGATGTAAGAGGCTTTGATCTATTTAACTATCATCTTCAGTGAACTGCTGCTTACTCCGTCGGTGATCTGAACGAAATACATTCCTTTAATTAGTGACGATGCATTGTAGGATATTTCATTTTTCCCTGCAAAATACTGGCTTTGTGCAATTGTGGCAACTTTATGCCCAATCATATCGTACAACGAAATAGTAATATTCTTCGCATTTTCCAGATTGAAACTGATCGTTGCGGTTGATGAAACCGGATTTGGATAAATGCTTGCAGCAAAGGCCAGATTGTTCTCTTTCAAGCCTGTTTGTGGCCAGATGGAACCTGATTTCAGTTCTGAACCGCTTTGCAATAGGAAGTTAGGCTGTCCCAGATTGAAAGGATCAACGTACATAAGAAGATCATTTGAAGCCATCGTATCATTACCAAATGCAGGAGTATTAAAGAAACCGCGCTCGAACGAACTTGCAAAAAAAGTGCCCATACCTGACATTACACAACGTTGTAATTTCAGGTCACCATTGGTAGCGTTGCCTTGTGAAGCAGTTCCATCAATAAACAAACCTATTGGCCAGCCTGTAAATACGGAATTATAAGTATTCAGCCTGGTATTACGACGAAGATGCATGGCACGTTTAAAATTTGAATTAACCGAAGTTGTAAGGTCGTACTTAGGTCCGAAAACCGAGATATTGCTGAATATGGGTTGTGTCACAGGTGTGTTTGTTGAACCTGTTGCATCATTATCCGACTCGAAACCATTTGATCCTGAACCCGGATCGGCAATGTCTTTATCGCGAAGCGAAACACAAAACTGCAGCATTCCCCTGAAACCGAAATCGGTATCGAAATCATCATCCCATCCGCGATAAGCAATAAGGTGCTTCACATTTACAGTACCTCCAAACCATTCGTACGAATCGTCACCGCTGTAGGATACCTGGATATAATCAATCTGGGTGCTTTTACCAACACCACCAAAGGTAAGTCCGTTGATTTCTTTGTCCGGAATAAAAGGAATTCCAGGGAACTCAATACGAACAAATTTCAGGCTTCCGCTGTTATCGTTATCGTCGTTTCCGCCATACACAGAAGTTGGACCGCCTTCGATAAGTGCTGATCCTCCCGCAGGGTTAATAGTAGCTTTACCGCAAAGGATAACACCACCCCAGTCGCCGTAACCCCTGCTACCTGGTGCAAAGTTTGAGGTGAAGATAATAGGCTGACTAAGTGTTCCCACTGCCATCAGTTTGGCTCCCTTCTCAATAATAAGCGAACCTTTAGTATCTTTATCGCCGCGGATAATTGTGCCCGGCTCTATGGTTAACGTTGCGCCGTCACGAACATAAAAGAACCCTTTTACAAGGTACACGTTATTGGATGTCCAGGTGGTATTGGTCGTTAATTCACCTTGAACTGTTACATTGGTGGCGGGATAAACTGTCGTCTGGCAGCTCCAGTTCGCCCAACCGGCAGTCCAGTCGTTTGTTGTCCCGAAGGCACCACGATAAGCAACCTGCTCAAAAAACGGATCGTTAATTGTGCTTTGGCTGAAGCCGGACACTGCCATGCATGTCAGCACAAGATTTAAGAGTAATAATTTTTTCATTTTTTTAGAATTTGATTTGCAGCAAAATTAGTCTAGCTGGATTACAACAGTGTTAAGCCTGTATTAAGGAAATTAAATCAAATTGTTATTGGATAAATTGATGGCATTTCTCAATATCTATTAGATTTACTGGGCTTTGCGGTATGTTTTCATTCTTTTTTAATATTAATAGTATCTTAACATTTAGTTAATAGTAACATTCGAATTTTGCAGTCAATTAACATGAACATAATATTGAATTAAATGCGAAATAAATACTTAACATTGTGTCTGTTGTTCCTTGCCACATTTGCAATAGCGCAACAGACAGGTATTAAAGGAGTAATATCAGATAAGACAACAAAGGAAACACTGGTAGGTGCAACCGTATTAATACAAGGTACTACCACAGGGTCGACAACCGACCTCGACGGCAACTATTCTATATCATCTTTAGCACCCGGAAGTTACAATCTTGTTATTTCCTACATCTCGTACAAAACTCAAATCCTCGAAAAGGTCAAAGTCGTGAAAGGTGTCATGCTTGAACTTAACATTGATTTGGAAGGCAACAGTGTTGCACTTGCAGGGGTTGTTATTTCAGCCAAAAGCAAGATGGGTGGCAGTGAAATATCTATGCTTTCGTCCATGAAAATGAGTAATCTCGTTGTCAGCGGCATATCGAGTCAGCAGATAAACCGTTCTCAGGATCGTGATGCCTCGGAAGTCATCAGGCGTGTACCCGGTATTACCATTATGGACGATCGTTTCGTTATGGTAAGGGGTTTGAGCCAGCGATATAATACCGTTTGGCTCAACAATGCATCAACTCCCAGTTCCGAAGCGGATGTACGGGCTTTCTCATTTGATGTAATTCCCAGTTCGATGCTCGAAAATATATTGGTATTCAAAAGTCCTGCACCCGACCTGCCTGCTGATTTCTCAGGAGCTGCCATCAAAATTTTTACAAAAAACAATGCTGACAAAAACAGTTTTTCCATTGCCTATTCCACTTCATACAGACCCGGTGCTACTTTTAAGGATTTTAGTAATTACCAGATGAGTAAATACGAATGGTTGGGATTCGACGACGGAAGCCGGGCTTTACCTGCAGATTTCCCGTCGCATCTTAACGAAGTTACCGATAAATACGAACGTCAGCGGCTTGGAAGGGAAATGGATAAAGTATGGACCCCTAAGCTGAGTACTGCAATTCCTGATCAACGTTTGCAACTTGGCCTTACCCGACGGTTTTTGATTGGCAAAGTGTCAGTGGGCACTATCAATAGTTTGACTTACAGTTATACACAAGATGTCGATAAGGTATTCCGTGCCGATTACCAGCAGTATGATACCGTTAAGGATAGATCGGATACCAATTATTATTTTAATGATATACGCAATAAGGCCACCGCTAAAATCGGGGCGTTAAGTAACTGGCTGTTTGTTTTTGGTAACAACCAGAAAATTGAGTTCCGTAACTTATATAATCACCAAGGCTACACCCAGGTGATCGATCGCAGCGGACGCGACAATTACGGAGGGCTTACCATCCGTTCGGAAGAACTGAGTTTCAGCAGCCGGAATACGTATTCAGGACAATTGGCAGGTGATCACAATTTCAGAAAAAACCAAACTCATTTTGACTGGACTTTAGGTTATTCCTATGCCGATAAATACCAGCCTGATTTGAAACGACTTTCCAGTACATTGGTCGAAGATCCTGATAATCAATATTATGGTCAGTATGGAGTGAATTTTTCTTTCTCAGCAACTCCGGAATTATCAGGACGCGTTTACCAGGACCTGAAAGAACACATTTACAACGGCAACTTTAATTTTACAAATACATTTACTTTTGGGAATTTTAAACCTGAGCTGAAAGCCGGAATTTACCTGGAAAAGAAAAACCGCGAATTTAATGCACGACTTATAGGATATGCAATCTCAAACACATCCAGATTCAACTGGGGTTTGCCTTATGAGGCTGTGGATGTAATTTTTTCAGATACCAATATCAATACCACTACCGGTATTAAACTGGATGAAACAACCAATAAAAGTGATTCTTACACTGCTACGAACGATCTTCTGGCAGCCTACCTGGCTGCTAACCTGCCTTTTACATCCAGACTGAATTTATACACGGGGGTACGAATGGAGAAAAACGACCAGGAAATGCACAGTTATTCAAGTGACAATGCCAGCGAGGAAGTGAATATCGTTATTGATAAGACTGATTTTTTTCCATCCGCAAATCTAAGCTACAAATTTACCGAAAAATCCCTTGCCCGTATTTCCTACGGACTGACAATAAATCGTCCTGAGTTTCGCGAAATAGCTCCTTTTGCGTTTTACGATTTCGAACTGAAAAAGCTGGTGCGCGGAAATCCTGAACTTGAAAATGCGAGCATAAGTAATTATGATCTGCGGTATGAGTATTATCCTAGTCCGAGTGAAACATTTGTATTTGGCCTGTTTTACAAGGATTTCAAAAAACCGATCGAAACCATTGAAATCAATTCAGGTAGCGGTAAAGATTATACATTCCAGAATGCTCTGGGTGCTACAAACTATGGTGCTGAAATCGAGATTCGGAAATCACTCGAAAGTCTTGGGAAAAAGGATAATTTCCTTAGATACTTTAAAAATTTCATGCTGGTTGCCAACGCTTCTTATATCAAGAGTGAGATTAAACTCGATACGGCCAAATTCTATTCCGCTGAGGCCAAACGCCCGATGCAAGGACAGTCGCCCTATATTTTAAACCTTGGGATGTACTACCAGGATAACGATCATGGCCTGATGGTGAGCCTGCTGTACAATGTGATAGGTAAAAGAATCGTAGTAGTTGGCCTCGATACACCTGATGTTTATGAAATGCCTCGAAATATAATCGATTTGACTATAACTAAAAATGTTGGAGAAAATGTACAGATCAAGGCTGGAATCCAGGATATACTAAACCAGAAAGTTGTTGAAAAACAATATGTTAAATATACAAATCTCGAAGGAGCCACGGTAAACCGCGAACAGTCAACCCTGGAGTATAATCCCGGAAGCCTGTTTTCGCTTGGTGTTGTTGTCAATTTTAATAAGTAAATTTGTTCATTCTCGACCAAATGGTTTGAATGTTGTTAGTATGAATAAGAATAAAACCGATGTTATGAAGAAATTACTTTTATTATCCATACTGTTGTTTACTATAAGCTGCGTTTATAGCCAGGCACTCGAATTCAGCGATGGCTACTTTTATAAAAACGGAATGCTTTACACCGGCACATACACTGAGTACTGGCCTAATAAAAACATAAAGCAGGTTCAGAATATCAGCAATGGCCAGGAAGACGGAATTACCGAAATCTATTTTGAAAACGCAACATTGCAGGAACAACGCTCATACCTCGAAGGGAAAAAGCACGGTTTGTGGAATACTTATAACGAAGCGGGCATAAAAATTGCTGAAGCCAATTACCGTCATAATAAAAAGGATGGCATTTGGCGCATATGGGATGAAAAAGGGACTCTGCGTTATGAAATGTATTATAGCAACGGTGAAAAAACCGGAACGTGGCGAACCTGGGATGAAAACGGGAAGTTGACCGGCGAAAGGAATTATAGTATTGATTAACAGATTCAATTTTTTTCAGTGCTTAAAGCAAAAAATGCTTAAGGTTCTACTTTGGAATAATTTGAATATGACTAACCATATAATCAGAATTGCTATTTTGGCATTACTCACAGTTTCATGTAAGCATGAACCTATGCTGCCACCCATGCCTGGTGATATAAGTTATGTAAAAGATATTGCACCTATTATGAAAAGGAGTTGTGCTTATTCGGGCTGCCATATGTTAAGCAACAATGTTAATTTTCCGCTCGAAACATACAGCGATCTTATAAATTATGGATCGATTGTTCCTTTTAAACCACTTGAAAGCGATTTGTATGATGTAATCGCACGAGCCTACATGCCTCTTGGCACTACTAAACTATCGCTTGCGGATCAGAAGCTTGTTTATGATTGGATTTCAAAGGGAGCTTTAGATAATTAAACTCCGGGTTGTATCATAAAAGCAATATAGCTCAAAATATTCAGGGATACATCATTACATAATACAACCACCTAATCTCCTGATTTAGTGGTGATATTAATCAATAACTCACGGATGTGTTTCGTTTAAAGAGGTAAACTAGAATTTGGCTATAAATTCGACTGTAAATTTATCGAAATGATCTCGAAGTGCTTTTTTTAAATACTTTTCATAATTGAGCCTTATCTCAGCTTTAAACTGTTTTGGCTCGAAACCGAAATTAACACCGGCGGTTATCCTATCAGCAGTTAATTCTGTGACCTGCTCTGCTTTACCCATAAAATCCCACCTTAGAGTCGGACTTATAACCTGAACCATTTCAGCACCGGTAAAGAAATTGTAATACGAGTGAATATAAAATCCAAATTGGTCATGAACTAAAGAACTTGTATCGCTGTAATGCCTTTTAAGGAATTCTGTTTCAATCAGGATTTTACTGGTTTGGTAGCGCATTTCTCCTCCGTACATGGTCATATCCTTTTCGAGTAATGTCGTTGCCTGGTAGAAGTTACCAACAAGCCTGAAATTTTTCAGAGGCTCAATTATTAGCCGTGCTGCATAATTCGGCTTGTCTATCCATTGTGGATTGTTATTCCCTGTGCCGTTCATGGCAGCTACCCAAAAATCAAAGGGGATATGGAACTTAAACTGGTAGTTAACTACTAATCCTATATCTCTTAATTCATTATTTACGTATTTTGCAACGAATGAGCGGTTTGCGAAAAGGTTTTCTACTGGATTTCTTAAATAATCAGTACCAAAAGGCACTTTCCGCTGGCCAAGATATACATCCAGATTTTCAACAGGGGTTACCTTAACATAAGCATCGAGCATTTTAATTTTACCCTCGTCGGATAAATCAACCTCAACACGGTATCCAAAATACTTGTTTATATTTCCTTTAGCTCCAAAACGCGCATTGCGAACTTCAAAACGCATTTTTTTGTTTGCAAGATCATATTCAAATTTGGTTTTCAACGAACCATCAATTTTCGGTAAGTATGTGTTTTGTGCCGGTTGGTCGGGTGTTTGGGCAGATACATTGATAACGCTGGCTGAAGTAAGAAGAAGGATAAAGAGTAATTTTTGTAGCATGGGTATTATTTTGCGCAAAAATATCGAAATATTAAGATAATAGTGATAATCCCAAAAAAAAAGGCTGTACTTTAGAAAAGTACAGCCTCCTGAAAATATATTGGTAATAGATTATTTTACTGCGTCCAACTTGATATTAATGTTTTCCTTTGAGTTTGGATTGAGTTTAATGTTTTCAACCAGACTGCTTTTGTATGATATCAGCGATAAAACAAGGTTGTAATTACCCGGTGTAAGTCCGTCAACAGTAAATGAACCATCAAGATCAGTATATGCTTTAGTGTTAGTTCCTTCAACCTGGATTGCTACACCCGCAAGCGATTCGCCTGTTTTTGTGTCTGATACCTTTCCTGAAATACTTGCCTTTGCATTTGGTGTAACAGTAGCATTATCACCGGCTGCGAATACACAGTTGCCGATTATCATTGTCAGTGCAAATAAAACTATGCTTAATTTTTTTATCATGGCTTTTCCTTATTTTTATGATGCAAAAATAATTTTAAACTATTAAGCGAATGTTACTCCAATATTAAATCAATGTTAAGAATCTTATTGATATGAAATCGGGATAAATTTCCATTTTTCTCAAGTTCAATTTTATTAAAACCCGGTAAGCTTTTTTCTAACTTGATGACCTTCCTGTTAATGATTATTACCGGCAATTGAAATAGAGACGAAAGCCAATCTTCACACTGTTTCTGAAACATTTCGTCCGGATTTCGGATGTAAAGATTATTTTTTCGACTTTTAATAAGGAACATTTTTATTTTTTACCTTCGCCCTATTAAGTAAAACACGTAGAATTCAAAATGTGTTTTTTTATTTCTTTGATAAACAAGAAGTTAATATATAAATTGAAATGTTATGACACAAATAGAATGGGGTAGCTTGCCTTTCGCTTATCAAAAAACAAATTTCAATGTACGTTCTTACTTTCGCGACGGTGAGTGGGGCAAATTGGAAATCTCTGATTCTGAGTATATTTCTCTGCATATGGCCGCTACCGGTCTGCACTACGGACAACAGGCATTCGAAGGCTTAAAAGCATACTCAGGCAAGGATGGTAAAGTAAGGTTGTTCCGTTGGGAGGAAAACGCCCAGCGCATGCAGGATTCGGCCAATGGAATTTTAATGGCCGTGCCACCGAAAGAACTTTTCAAAGAAGCGGTCTTAACCGTCGTTCGCCTCAACCAGGAATTTATACCCCCTCATGGAACCGGGGCATCGCTCTATATCCGCCCTCTGTTGTTCGGTTCAGGTCCCAGGGTAGGGGTGAAGCCTGCTGACGAATACATGTTTCTTGTTTTTGTTTCCCCGGTAGGACCTTATTTTAAAGAAGGATTCAACCCGGTAAGCATCATGGTTGCCCGCGATTACGACCGTGCCGCTCCTAAAGGGACAGGCTGTTACAAGGTTGGAGGTAATTACGCAGCCAGCCTTACCGCCGGCGAAAAAGCGCATAAAGAAGGGTTTGCATCTGCTTTGTTCCTCGATGCACGCGAGAAAAAATACATCGACGAAGCTGGTCCTGCCAATTTCTTTGCCATTAAAGGAAACACCTATATTACACCCCTTTCGGAATCCATCCTTCCTTCCATTACTAACAGAAGCCTGATGACCCTGGCAGAAGATATGGGAATGAAAGTGGAGCGCAGAAAAGTTGCTCTTGAAGAATTATCCGAATTCGACGAAGTGGGTGCCTGTGGAACGGCAGCCGTTATTTCGCCTATTCGCCGCATCGTTGATATCGACATGGACATGGAGTGGAATTATTGCCTCGATAGTAAGGCCGGTCCCAAATCATCCGAGCTTTATCAACGGTTGATTGACATTCAATACGGTGATGCTGACGATAAATTCGGATGGACAACTGTAGTTGATTTTTAAAGATCAAACGAAGAATTGTACTAAAGCCGGGAAATCTTCCGGCTTTTTTAGTGCAATGTGTTGTCCTGGCACTAGCTGATTAACCAATAAAGCAGCCGTATTAATTTAGAAACATTCTAAATAATAAAGTAATCAGTTCATAATTAATTATTTGAAATAACTATAAAATTTCAAAATAATATTATTTAAGGGTATAAAAATATTTGTATTTATTATTTGTTATTTTATTTAATTACCTTCGTGTTATAATTACACTTAAACCTCAACCAAATTATGAAAAGAAAGCTACTACTTAGCTCATTTCTATTAATTTTTTCTTTATGGACATGGGCACAACAAGTTCAAATCAGCGGGACCGTCAAATCGGCCACTGACAATCAATCTCTACCCGGAGCATCGGTTACCATTAAAGGGACCGTTACCGGAACCACAACCGACATAAATGGGCAGTACACTGTAAAGGCAAGTCCTAACCAGGTGCTGGTATTTTCATTTATGGGTATGACAGCGCAGGAAGTTACTGTTACGGCAGATACCAAAACCCTGAATATCTCGCTTGCTGAAGCCGCGACACTTATGCAGGAAGTGGTAGTTGTGGGTTATGGTACACAAAAGAAAAGTGTCGTAACCGGTGCTATCTCCAGCGTGAAAGCCAAGGATATGGAAAAAATCCCTAACGGCCGCGTTGAGCAGGCTTTGCAGGGACGGGTATCCGGTGTAACCGTTGCAGCCAACTCAGGCCAGCCGGGTTCAGCTTCAACCATCCGCATCCGTGGTGTAACTACCTTTGGTGATGGTGGAAACAATCCACTCTGGGTTGTGGATGGAGTTGTTGTTGATGCCGCCGGCATAGGTTACCTGAACCAGTCGGATATCGCTTCCATCGAGGTTTTGAAAGATGCAACATCTGCCGCTATTTACGGTACAAGAGCCGCTACCGGTGTTATCCTGGTTACAACCAAAAAAGGACAAGCCGGGAAAATGGTGGTGAACTACAACGCCTTCTATGGCACATCAGCCCCCGCTAAAGTGTTGCAGTTATGCAATGCATCGCAATATGCCACATTGATCAACGAGCGGCAGACCAACGGTGGTTTAGCTCCTAAGTTCCCGACTGTTGATTACGGACTTGGTACCGATTGGCAAAAGGAAATTTTCAACAACAATGCAGGCCGTTATTCGCACGAACTCAGTTTGAGCGGCGGGAACGACAAGTCAACATTCTATTCATCAGTAGGTATTACAAACCAGGAAGGTATTGTTGCAACCGAGATATCGAATTACAATAAAATAAGCTTCCGCTTGAATTCCGAGCATAAAATATCAAAAATATTCACGTTTGGAGAAACCTTTGGTTATACCCATCAGAAATCAATCGGGATCGGAAATACGAACAGCGAATTTGGCGGCCCGTTAAGTTCGGCCATTAACCTTGACCCGATTACACCCGTAATTGAAACCGACCCTGCGCTTGCAGGCAACACTACTACCTACCCGGCATCTGCCATACGTGATGCCAATGGCAATCCTTACGGGATTTCGCCTAATGTAGGTCAGGAAATGACCAACCCATTGGCTTATACCCAAACACGCCTGGGTCAGTATAACTGGTCAGACGATTTTGCCGGAAATGCATACCTCGATGTTAATATCAGCAGCCACCTGAAATTCAGGACCTCAGCAGGTGCCAAGCTGGCATACTGGGGATGGAAAGGCTTTACTCCTGTATATTACCTGAATCCAAGCACATCGACAATTATAAACAGCTATGGCCAATCCAACGCGACCGGCTTCGACTGGAACATTGAAAACACGTTGAACTACAGCAATAAAATTGACGATCATGAATTCAGTGTTTTACTGGGTCAGGGAGCTTATGTCAGTGGTATTGGAGGCGAAACGTCCAATACGATGCAAGGCCTTCCAATCACAAGCTGGGAAGATGCTTCGTTCGATTTCGACATCCCACAGGCTAACCGGATTTCAACTACCAACGATTACACCGAACACAAAGTATCTTCCTTATTTACGCGCCTAAACTACAACTTCAAGGAAAAATATTTGTTCACCGGTATTATTCGTCGCGACGGTTCCACCAGGTTTGGTGCTAATTACAAATTCGGTATCTTCCCTTCGTTCTCACTGGGCTGGGTTGTTTCGAGCGAAAGTTTCTGGAAAACCAACGACATCGTGAACTCCTTAAAAATCAGGGGTGGTTATGGTATAAACGGTAACGATAACATCGGAGATTTCGGTTACCTGGCAACGGTAATCGGTGGTTTCAATTATACGATAGGAAACACAGGAAATATTACCACAGGTTATGCCCCGAAAACACTTGATAACCCCGATTTGCACTGGGAAGAAACTTCACAGCTTAATATAGGTTTCGATGCAAGGTTTTTGACCAACTTCAACTTTGTGGTTGATATCTATAAGAAAAAAACTACAGGTATTTTAAGAACTATCCCCATCCCGGGCTACGTGGGAGTTTCTTCATCACCAGTCGGAAACGTAGCTGATATGGAGAATAAGGGTATTGAATTAGAATTAGGATATAACAAAACATTCGGAGACCTCACCTTTTCAGCAAACGGAAACTTTGCATACCTGAAAAACGAGGTTACTTATGTGAACTCAGATGCTGATTTTATCGCAGGCGGAGCAACTTTCCAATCGATGGGTCCTGTTACACGTATACAGGTGGGACAACCTTATAATGCATTCTACGGCTATCAAACGGATGGTATTTTCCAGAGTTGGGCCGAGGTTAACGCAAATGTAAATTCAACAGGTGGATTAATTCAGCCAAAGGCTGCCCCTGGTGACTGGAAATGGGTTGATACAGATGGCGATGGTACGATTACCGAAAAAGATAAACAATTCCTGGGATCGAGCATTCCTAAATATACATTTGGTTTGACTTTGAATGCTGCCTACAAAGGATTCGATATCATGATCTTTGGCCAAGGAGCAGCCGGCAACAAAATTTTCCAGGGTCTACGCCGCCTGGATATAGAATATTCGAACTGGCAGACAATTGCAATGAGCCGCTGGACCGGTGAAGGCACTTCGAACGACTATCCCCGCCTTACCGCAAACGATGCTAACGGAAACTTTGGCAATATGTCGAATTTCTACCTCGAAAAAGGGGATTATTTCCGCCTCAAACAACTTCAGCTTGGTTATACCATTAACAGTGAGCTCCTGAAGAAAATTGATATCAGCCGTCTCCGGGTTTATGTTCAGTCAGAGAACCTGTTTACCTTTACCGGGTACACCGGATACGATCCTGAAATCGGCGGTGGTGTTTATGGCATCGACAAAGGCTTCTATCCACAGGCCCGTTCGTTCATAGCCGGACTGCAACTGCAATTTTAATTTTTACCAATGATCATTCATTTGTAAAAACTGTGCTTTATTAAATTAAAACACTCACAAACAAAATTTAAACAAAATGAAAAAAATACGAAATACTTTCTTTTTTATAGTAACAGCAATGCTTTCGTTGGTATCCTGCCAAAAGGATTTTGTGGATATCCAACCTGAAGGCCAGTTCCTGACCGCCAACTATTACAAGGATCAGTCGCAGGCTTATTCGGCTCTTGTTGGGGTTTACGATATCATGCGGAAAAACTCAGGCGGATTCGAAAATATGATCACCATGATGAATGCAGGTTCCGATGACCAGTATGCAGGTGGTGGCGGTGCTACCGACGGAGCCGGAATCCAGGGCTTCTCGAATTACACCCTGACCCAGTTTACTATGCCGGCAAGTTTCTGGAACGATCATTATCAGGGAATTTTCAAGGCGAACATGCTGTTGTACAAACTGCCAACAACTACGATGGATGCTACCTTAAAAGCCCGTTACGAAGCTGAAGCAAAAGCAGTAAGAGCCATGTGCTATTTTAACCTGGTTCGCATGTTCAAAAATGTTCCATTGCTTTTGGAACCTTTAACAGCTACTAATATGTATGATGTTGTTCAGGCAACCCCCGAAAGCGTATATGCCCAGATTGAAAAAGATCTGACAGAGGCAATCGCAGTTCTGCCTCCAACTGTAAAATTAGATACTGAAGGCGGACGCTTCACAAAAGGAGCAGCCCAGGCATTACTTGGTAAAGTTTACCTGTATGAGAAAAAAGGTCCGTTAGCAGCAGCCCAACTTGCTGAAGTGAATGGAACCACACCAGGCGGAACCAGCCAGTACGGTTATAAATTACTTCCCAACTTCAGTGATCTGTGGGTTGTAGCAAACAAATTAAACAGCGAAGGTATTTTGATAACTGCTCATACCAATCTCGGCCTTGGTGGCTGGGGTAACTGGGGTTCTGGTTCCGACGAAGGCAATAGCATCTGCGTTATGGTTGGGCCAAGGGGTTATACGAAGGTTGCTGAACCTGCACCTGCTTTGCCATCCGGCTGGAGTTTCAATGTATTTACCCAAAACTTTTATGATGCCATTAAAGCTGACCCGCGTTTTTCGGCTACGGTATTCGACCTGAAAGCACTGAGTGCAGCTGGTAAAGCTACCTACATTGAGGGTTACATGAATACGGGATATTTTTTCAAAAAATACATGCCAGCCCAGGAAGATGTTACCACACTTGGAGGAGATGCCGTACTGAACTACAAACAGGACAGTTACATTATCCGTCTGGCAGATACCTACCTGATGGAGGCTGAAGCCTTAGGCGGAACAGGTACCAGGGCACAGGCTCTCCTGGATGCTGTGAGAGCAAGAGTTGGCCTCTCGTCAGTTCCGGTATCCTTAGCAGCCATTAAAACTGAGCGCAGGCTGGAACTTGCCGGCGAAGGTCACCGTTTCTTCGATTTGGTTCGCTGGGGCGATGCTGCTTCAAAACTGGGCAGCAGGGGATTCACGGTAAACAAAAATGAGGTTTTCCCGATTCCCAACGCTGAATTGCTGGGTACCAAATTAGTTCAAAATCAAGGTTATATTCAATAATAAATAAAGATATGAAAAACATAAAGTTAATATACAGCTTACTATTTTTGATAGTAATCGCTTCGGGTTGTGCAAAGAAAGATGGAATTGACCAGGATTTATCTTTTCTCAATTCCGTAAATTCAGCCAACCCTGGTAAAAATTTCGTGATCAGCAATGATAACTCGGGAAATGTCCAGATAACTCCTTACGGAGAAGGTTTCAGCTCATATAAAGTAAATTTCGGACACGGAACCGGCGCTGCTGCCTCCGCAGTTGTAATGCCGGGCTACAGTGTTATACATTCATATCCTGAGGGATCATATACTGTTTCTATCGAATCAATTGATCTGGCAGGAAAAGTAACAACCAACACGTATCCGTTAACTGTAACCTACAGGGCGCCGGAAAATGTAGTTATAAAAATCGAAAGCGATATGGTAGTAAGTGCAACAGCACTTTATGCACGCTCCTTCCTGGTTTATTACGGTGATGTTGCCAACGAGGTTGGAACTCCTCTTGCCGTAGGTGCAAAACTTCCTGCTCATATTTATCCTGCAGGTGGTCCTTTCGATATGAAAGTGATCGCACTCAGCGGTGGAACACCGGCAACAACTGTTAACAAAACCTTGTTCGGCTTGCCATTAACCTTCGAAAGCACAACAATGGATTACTTCTTCGGAACCTTTGGCAATGGACAGGGCTTCGCAAAAGTAGCAAATCCCGGATCAGGCGGTTTAAATACCAGTGCCACAGTCGGGAAGTTTACCCGGGGAGCCGAAGGCTGGAGTGGTACTTACAGCCCGTTGAACATCCCGATAAATTTTGCCCAGGGCAAAAAAATAAAGTTATTGGCGTATAACCCTACACCTGCAAACATTGGTAAAAAATTAAATGTGGAATTGGAATGGGCCGTTGGTGGAACAGCCGCAAATCCATGGGGCGCAATTCTTAAAACTGCTGTGACAACTTCCGGTGCATGGGAGGAGTTAGTATTTGATTTCAGCACCAACACTGCAATTCCGGCCGATGCTAGGTTTACCCAGCTTGTTTTCAGGTATGATGACGCACATGAAGGTGGCGGAGCAATCATTTATATAGATAACATTCGATTAACCAACTAAAAAAAGAAACTGATGAAAAATACTTTCAAAGCCATAATAGGCATAGCAGCACTGATAATTATAGTCTTTGCCTGCAAAAAACAGGATTACAGCATAGGCGACCTTACTGCTCCTTCCAATGTCACAATAACTACCGTAGTTGTTGGCCAGGATGCTACACACCCTGACGGGGATGGTTCCGGAGATGTTAAAATCACTATTACTGCGGATAATGCATTAGCGTACAAAGTGGATTATGATGCAAGCAATGCAGAAGATTATATAGTTGTACCTACAGGAACAGTTACAGCCAAATACACTGTTCAGGGAAAAAATACCTATAAAATTACTGCCGTGGTCTATGGAAAAGGTGGAACGTCTTCTATCGCTACAAAAGAAGTAACTGTGAGAAGCGACTTTGCACCTCCTGCACAAATGATCACTGATTTAACCGGCGGCACATCAAAAACCTGGATAGTTGACAAAAGCGTTGCAGGTCATTTTGGAGTAGGTCCGTGGACGGGTTCAGTTATCCCCGAATGGTGGTCGGCAGGCATCAACGAAAAAGAAACTTGTTGCCCTTGTTTTTATACGGCTCAGTTTACTTTTACCAAAGGTGCAAATAACAGCTATACTTTAAAGGTTACTACGGATGCGGCATTTACGAAAACCGGGTCACTGACGACACTTCCCGGTATTCCTGCTACGGGCGACGAAGGATGTTACAGCTATGCCGGAGGTACTTCCAGTTTTGCTTTTGTTGCATCCACTACTGGAATTGCAGTTCCAACTTCAACGCAGGTTAGTATGGTACTGGCCGGTGTAAATACTTATATCGGGTATGGCGCTTTGCAAAAAACCTATGAAATTATGGAACTGACTCCTACCTACATGTACATAAGGGTTCAGGGAACTGAAACAGGAAATGCCTGGTACCTGAAAATGAAGGCAGTTTAATCTTTAATTCATAATCTTCAAGTCATTTGATTTTCGATAGGAGGGGTATTTTACTCCTCCTATCTTTTTTAATACACTTTCAACATGCAAATTTTACTGGCTCTTAAAAGAATTTAATGGAATTAGTCTTTTTTGTCAGAAGACTGAGGCCAGGAGAAGGAAGTGTTGATGTACTTTGCTTAGGAGTAATATCTATTGATTAATGTTCAAAGTTCAGGGTTCAAAGTTCCGGGTTCCAGTTTCAACATTCCAGTTTCCAGTTTCCAGTTTCAAAGTTCCGGGTTCAAAGTTCAGGGTTCCAGTTTCAAAGTTCCGGGTTTCGGGTTCCAGGTTCCGGGTTCAAAATTCCAGGTTCCAGGTTCAAAGTTCCAGGT
>JBAXBJ010000093.1:0-18903 GCA_037142075.1 Bacteroidota bacterium | reverse complement strand
GATAAAACACATATCCACAAGTGGAGTTTTATACATATAAATGATTTTTAATAGGAAGATTCCGATTTTTGTTTCGGGGAAGTTATTTAGATAGTTTCACTTATATGAATTGAAAGAAATAAAAAACTTTTCCCGACCTTTGCAAACAGGTGCTTTAAAGTACTTGTTTTAGAAAGCAAATCGTATGAAAGAGAAAATCAATCAGTTACTCGAAGAAGTAAAGCAGTTTAATGCCCAAAGTGCCGAGCAGTTAGAGCAATTCCGTATCCGTTTCCTGGGTCGCAAAGGACTTTTGCAGGATTTATTCGATGCTTTTAAGGAACTTCCCGGTGATCAGAAACGTGATGTAGGTCAATTGCTTAACATACTCAAGAATGAGGCACAGGATAAGGTTAACCTGGTGAAAGAATCTTTCGAAAGTCTTGTTACTGATCATGTTGCTGAAGAAGATCTCACCAAGCCTGCCAACTTTCGTGAACCGGGCACACGGCATCCGCTGAGTATTGTTCGTAACGAAATGATCAGCATTTTTACCCGACTTGGATTTACTGTAAACGAAGGCCCTGAGATCGAAGACGACTGGCATAATTTTTCGGCACTCAATTTCCCTCCCGAGCATCCGGCCCGCGACATGCAGGATACATTTTTTATCGAAAAAGATCCGGATATCGCGCTACGCACACATACTTCCAGTGTTCAGATCCGCGTGATGGAAAACACAAAACCACCGATCCGGGCTATTTTCCCGGGACGAGTTTTCCGTAACGAGGCTATATCGGCACGTGCCCATTGCTTCTTTCACCAGATTGAAGGTTTATATATCGATCGTAACGTCTCTTTTGCCGACCTCAAACAGACTTTATTGTATTTCTCGCGCGAAATGTTTGCTGCCGACACACAGATACGGCTACGCCCTTCGTATTTCCCGTTCACCGAACCTTCGGCCGAAATGGATATTTCGTGCAACCTATGCGGGGGCAAAGGTTGTAGTTTCTGCAAATATACAGGCTGGGTCGAAATTCTAGGTTGCGGCATGGTCGATCCGGCTGTGCTCGAAAACTGCGGCATCGACAGTAAGGAATATTCGGGTTATGCTTTCGGAATGGGAATTGAACGTATTACCAACCTTAAGTTCCAGGTTAAGGACCTGCGGATGTTCAGCGAAAACGATTTGCGGTTCCTGAAGCAGTTTGAGTCGGCGGGGTAGAGTTGTGAAGAGCAATAAGCGGATGGGCGACAAAGGGAGGGGTGACAGGGCGAGGGGTGACAAAGCGAAGGGTGACATGGCGAGGTTTGCCGTAGCCTAAATCTATCAATAAAGTCTTACCAAAAGAAAGGAACCACTCTTTTCGTTTTCTGCATATATGCTTTGTACCCTGGAAAATGTTCGCAAAGCAGGCTTTCCTCGAAAAGCATTTTAACAACCAAATCCAAAATAAGTATTAAGCTGATAATCAATTTTATGTAATCGAACTGGCCCGAAAGTAAGGCCGCCGCAAATATAAAAATGGATGTATACATCGGGTGACGTATCACTTTATAAGGCCCCTGCGAAACCAAAATCCCGTTAGTAACCGGATAAGGAACGATATTGAAATTGCCGAATCTCATGACTGCCATGGCCCAGAAAGCCAGGAAAGCGGAAATTCCCAACAAAATAAAACTCCACCAGGCTAAAGTAAACCAATTGGTTACAACCATCAGCAAAGCAAGGCATCCAAACTGAACTGCAACAAGTATTTTCCCTTTCATTGATCTTCGGATAATGGCATAAAAGGTTTTTGGTTTTCTGATTTAGCTTTTTTCAACTCTGTGAGATGCAACTCCAGATCCTGCAGTATTGACCCTAACGCGGGAATTTCTTCCGGCTTAATATCGGCTGCCATTTGTACACCGTTAATCGAATTAATCTGTTTAATAAGGTGCATTACTTTATCCCGGGGAATGGCACCCTGTATGACCAGAAAATAGGTAAAGTGTTTAAGTTTCGGTATCAGATTTATTCCGGTTGAGCTATTGCTCAACAAGCAAAAATCACTCCTGTATTCATCATTCTGGTGGTAAAAAAACCTGAAACAGATCAGTTTTCCTGCTTTTTCGAGATAGGCCGGCAAATCCTCTTCTCTTGATAAGTTGAGGATGGTGGTGCTATTTATAAAGTGAACTAACTGAATGACAGGAATATTTGTGGCAATACCAATAAATGCATCTGCCGACGAAAAGGAAGAATCAAGACGTTGGTTGCGTGCCATTTTTTAGATGTGGAGATTTAGGAAAGGTGAAAGGATTTGTAAAAGAGCAGAGCGAAACAGTTAAAAGAAAGTAAGATCAAATTTTCACACAAAGATAAACATCATTCGCCTAAGCGTAAATAAAAATCAATACGGCAGTAAATTTCACGTCGCTCTAAGTGCAATAAAACCAAAGGCTTGTATGGAATTAACGGATGACACTATACATGTAGCTGATTGAGTGGCGCTTAACTGTCAACCTACACAAATGATTGTGCGGGCGACGAGGTTTCAATTCTGTTTCCAAACCCGCCATATCTTATAGCCATTATTGAGCGATGGGTTTATTCTTTTTTGTCTTTACCAATCCATAAATCATAAATCCTATCCCTAAAACTATAAACGGAATACTCAACAATTGTCCCATATCAAATTTCATTTGCTCCTCAAAAGGCACTTGCTTCTCCTTAATAAATTCGATAAAGAATCGAGCTACAAAAATCAATGTAATTACCAACCCAAAAAAGAATCCATCTTTAAGGTTTTCCCGTCGAGTTTTATAAAGATATAACATCAATGGGAATATCAGTAAATAAGAAATCGCTTCATATAGCTGAGCTGGATGTCTTGGTAAATTATCTTCACTCACAAAAATAAAAGCCCAGGGAACATTAGTCGGAATCCCGATTATCTCTGAATTCATCAAGTTGGCAAGTCTAATAAAGCATGCCCCTATTGGTGCAACAATTGCTATTAAATCAATCGTTTTAATAATTGATTCCTTTGTCTTTTTGGCATAAATAATCAAAGCAATTATTAATCCAAGTGTTCCACCATGACTGGCTAAGCCTTGATAGCCCGAGAATTTATATCCGCCATCAGCAGTCGGTTGAATTGGCAAAATAATTTCTAATGGATGACTAAAATAATATGACGGCTCATAAAACAGGCAATGAGCAAGCCTTGCTCCTAAAAAAATTCCGATAATCCCATATATTGAAAGTTTTTCTAAATTTTCAAGCGGTATATTCTCATTTTTAAAAATCCTGCTTAAGATGTAAATGCAGAGAATTAGTCCTCCAACAAAAAAAACTCCATAATATCTGAGAGAAATCCCAAATACATTTACAATCTCCGGGTCAATATTCCAATGTATGTAATTTATTATCATATGTTTTAAATGGATCGTAGCGGTTTCTTAACCTTGCGCCCAACTGCATATCTCATTTGGTCAAGTCTGATTTTCAGGAGTATCATTTCTCAAAAACTACCACAAATTGTTTAAAGGAGAAACGCAGTTGAGATAATTTATTTCTTCGTTTCCAGGAATTTCATCAGGTCCTCTTTGCTTTGGCTGAACGAAAAAACATCGGCCAGCTGGTAATAATTTTCCCGGTCAGTGGTGTAATCATAAGCAAATTTCGCAAGTTCCAGGCGCGAATCTTCGAAAGGGATCAACCGTAAAATCTCGCTCACCTGCCTTACGATAAAGCACTTCTTACTCCTTATGATCTGTTTGGCCAGGCTGACTTTGGTCGAGTTTATACTCTCTTTGTTTATTGTTTCTGTTATCTGACTAAAGTCGTTGGCATTAACAGCACAAGGAGGCGGTAATACGGCAGGTCCTGAACCATTTCCATGGCTGTTAATAAAGTCAGTATACGCTGTTTTATTGGAGATTTGGGTGAAAAGCTGGGAGCCGAAGGGGAGGTTTTTCACGTCGAAAACTGACATATAAACTGTTTTAAAAAAATTCAACCTGTTCGCCTCCGACTCGAGCAACGAAGCCAGTTTCATCGCCTGGCTGACACTAAAACAATAATCACGGGCTACCCGCGATAGCATTAACATGCGATCAGATTCTAAATTTTTGGCAGAAACCTGTTGTGCAAACCTGGAAAATTCGTTTTCAGGCAAAGGTTTGTTGCAATTCGACGGTCCATGGTAATTTTCCCATTCAGGGTAGTCAAAAGCTGGAAAATTCAAAGCCCCGGGTAAGTCGTGGGGGCGAATATCTCCGGGATTGGTCTTCCCGTTAGTCACAAAATCGTACAACATAAAAGCGGTTGAAAACCGGGCAAACCCATCTAATACCACAAAATAATTTTCTTTATCAACTGTAGTATTCCAGGCCGATTTAGCAACATCGAGGCGGTTAGCGTCTTCTTTAAGTAGTTCAATCAAAGATCTGACCTGTTTTACGGATAAACAGTTGCTCATAACTACTGATTTTGCAGCCTTAAGTTTGCCGTCTTCGGTCGGTTGTTGAATTACCGATTTCCTTTTCATACCGAATTCGTTATCCGTAATAGGTTTATTGCAACCTTGAGTCGGCCGGGTAGACTGGGCATTACTCCCCAGCATTAAAACCAAAAAGAAAAGGGTGAAAATACTTGCTCTCATACTTGTTTTATTTAACGTTAGTACTTGATAATGAAACAGATATTGTTAAACAGACTTATAAAAATGCTATAGATCTGAGTTTTTCTAAAGCAAATATAAGTGATTACTTTCAATATTTTGAAAAGGCATCCCGTTTTTTCATTTGCAAATGGTGTTTCTCACCATAAAAAAAAATTAAATTTGCTTGTATTTCGCTTTGGTAATATTTGCTTAAAAGCTGGATCTGACGATAACAAACAGATATATAATTGTTTAGAATCAATAAAATGAAAGATGGTTCCACCGCACTAATTCTTATATTCGGATTAGTGATTCTGATTTCGGGTTGTTCGACCCTGAGAACAGATGGAAGTATGAACTTTGATAACGGCCAGGCCGGAATGATTTATTTTAAAACCAAAGACCGGGCCAGGATAATAGATAGCATTACTGCTGATTTTGGTTTGTACGATACCACACAATATAAAAACCAGGCATTTTGGAGAGCAATCCGGAATCCGGACTGGTCTGATACACTCATGAAGATGAAAGCCTTTTGGTACGGAGATTATGGAAAAGATTCCGAAACACTTGGTATTGCCATAGTTGATTATAATGGGGTTGTAATTACACAACACCATACGGAAAAAGTGAAAAAAGTAAAACAATATATTAACGCCATCAGGCAATAAAAAAGGCATTCGGTTTTTACAGATATTTTTTTCTTTACTCCTCATAGCTTTTGTCGAGACAATTGTGCCCGATTAGAAATATTTGAAACAAAATTCGGAATGGATGATTTTTGCGTCGGATTAGTATGGCTATAAAGGAATTTCCTGATTCATTTGACTTCGCGAATTAGTGCCGAAATAAGTACATTTGCTTTTCTGAAACCCGTCCTTCCCGCTATGCTTAAAAAAAGTCTATACCGTTACTTGCTTCCCGCCTTTATTGTGGCTAGTATCGGTTTAATTGCAGTATGGTTGGTTTATAACCCGGTAAGCTCTTTCAGGCAATCCGTTCCGGGAATGGACGAGCAAAAAACTGGTGCCGTTGCCACACAAAAAGTAAACATAGGCGAAACCTTTACTTTCTTTAAAACCTGCGACGATATTCCAGGAACACGCTGGCCACGGTTTCGTGGCGCCGATTTTGATAATGTGAGTAAAGAAAATATCAGGCTGATCGATAAATTCCCCAAAGAAGGTCCGAAAATCCTATGGAAAATACCGCTTGGCGAAGGACATGCGGCCCCTGCTGTTTACGATGGTCGTGTGTATATCCTCGATTATGATGAACCTTCGAAGCAGGATTTACTCCGTTGTTTCTCGCTTTTAAGTGGTGAAGAACTCTGGCGAAGAGGCTACCATGTAAGGTTAAAACGAAATCACGGACTTTCGCGGACTATTCCGGCTGTAACCGAAAAATACGTGGTCACAATTGGTCCACGTTGCCAGGTAATGTGCGTGGATCGGTTAAAGGGTGACTATTTGTGGGGTCTCGACCTGGCGACTGAATATAAAACCGAAGTGCCTTTCTGGTATACTGGTCAATGCCCGCTTATTGAAAACGATACAGCAATAATTGCCACTGGTGGAAAGGCTTTATTAATCGGCATCGATTGCAAAACAGGTAAAAAAGCATGGGAAACGCCTAATCCGAAAAACTGGAAAATGTCGCATTCCTCCATTATGCCAATGACATTTAAAGGAAAGAAAATGTATGTGTATTGCGCTGTTGGCGGAATTTGCGGAGTGTCGGCTTCTGGTGTTGATAAAGGTAAAATCCTTTGGGAAACTACCGGGTTTTCGCCGGCTGTTATAGCACCTTCGCCTTTGATTCTTGACAACGGGCTCGTTTATATGACTGCTGGATATGGAGCCGGAGCGGTGCTCATCCAGGTAAAAGAAAACGGCGGACTTTTTTCTGCGGAAATAGTTCAGCAATACAAACCACTTGCCGGACTGGCTTCGGAGCAGCAAACCCCGATTTATTACAATGGTTTTATTTTCGGGATTTTACCCAAAGATGCAGGTGAACTCCGTACGCAATTTGCCTGCTACAAAGCCAGTGATACAAAAAAAGCGATTATGAGCAGTGGCAAAACCGATAGGTACGGCCTTGGACCATATATTTTA
Source organism: Bacteroidota bacterium (assembly GCA_037142075.1). Taxonomy (GTDB): domain Bacteria; phylum Bacteroidota; class Bacteroidia; order Bacteroidales; family UBA4417; genus UBA4417. The sequence continues at coordinate 12,152 of JBAXBJ010000093.1, read as the reverse complement.
GCTGATAATAAATTCTTTATCCTTAACGATGACGGGGAAATGACAATTGCGAAATATTCAACTTCGAAGTTCACTGTTCTGGATAAAGCAAAAATAATTGACGGACAGGATTCGTGGGGACCTTTTGCCATAACCGGCGGATATTTGCTGATGCGGGATTCAAAAACAATGCTTTGCCTGGATATCCGGGCAAAATAAAATCAACCAACTATGAAACAAAAAATAATTATCATTTCAGCCATAGTTTTGCTTCTGATATTGGTGGCATTTATGGTCAAAGACTTTTTCTTCAATAAACCGGACAATACGAATCCGTATGCTTTTGACCTGGACAATATCCGAACAGGTGATACTGCAAAAGCGGTTTATTCTGAAACACAGCAAATCAAAACCACTCTTGAAGAGATTCATGGCATTGCAACCGATAACTCAGGTAATATCTATGTTTCCGGTAAAGATGGTATTGAAGTTTTTGATCCTTCCGGAAAAGCAGGGAGCAAATTGAAAATTGCAGGCATTGCTCAAAGTATCTCGGTTAGTGACAATGGCGATATTTTACTTGGAATGCAGGATCATATCGAAATATGGAATACCAACGGCAAACAAGCATCCAAATGGGCATCCTTTGGACCCGATGCAGTAATTACCAGCATTGCCCTTAAAGGAAATGATGTTTTTATTGCTGATGCCGGTCAGAAGGTGGTTTATCGTTGTGATCTCAAAGGAAATTTAATCAATAAAATAGGGCTGAAAGACCCGGCCACCGGCGTTCCCGGGTTTATTATTCCAAGTCCTTATTTTGACCTTGGCATAAGCAAGGATGGAAACTTATGGGTAGTAAATCCCGGAAGGCACAGTTTCGAAAAGTATACTTTTGATGGTGCACTGCTTACTACCTGGAGCAAAGCTTCGATGGCTATGGAAGGTTTTTGCGGCTGCTGCAATCCGTCTAACTTTGCTTTCCTGAATGACAGTCTTTTTGTAACCAGCGAAAAAGCTATTGAAAGGGTTAAGATTTATAATACTAACGGGACTTTCCTCGCTATTGTAGCCACTCCCGATCAGTTTGAGGCTGGCACCAAAGGTCTCGACCTGGCGGTAGATAAGAAAAATCGAATCCTTGTACTGGATCCGGTGAAAATGTTGATCCGTATTTTTGAACCAAAGAAATAACTAAGGAAATGCAGAACCGAAGAGACTTTCTGAACTTGCTCTGCCGCGGGACAATACTAACCGGGCTGGCTGCTACCACCGGAGTTCTTGCATTCCGATCGGTGAAAGGTGGCAATTGCGAATTGGGTACTTCCTGCAACAACTGCAAAAAATCGGATAGCTGCGATTTGCCCGAAGCCGCACTTTTCAGGCAAACAGTCTGGCAGCTCGATCCCACCAAGTGTATTCAGTGTGGACGCTGTGCCGAAAACTGCGTGATGTCGCCTTCAGCAGTAAAAGTTACACATGTTTACGCCATGTGCGGGTATTGCGATTTATGCGGCGGCTACCTTAAACCTGATACTAAAAATATCTCAACCGCAGCCGAAAATCAGCTTTGTCCTACCTCCGCCATCAAACGTAAATTCGTTGAAGATCCTTTTTATCAGTATACCATTGATGAACCTTTATGTATCGGCTGTGCCAAATGTGTTAAAGGTTGTGGTGCGTTCGGCAACGGCTCACTTCAGTTACAGGTTCGCCACGATCGTTGTGTAAATTGCAACGAATGTTCCATTGCACGGAATTGCCCGGCAGATGCTTTTAGCCGTGTGCCAGCAAACAAGCCCTATTTGTTACAAGGAATCGAAGCTAAACCTGAAGAAAGGGTTTAGGCTTTTGTGGTTGGGTTTTAGGGAAAGTGAAATATTATATCCGTGGGTAAACACATAGCACTAAGCACATAGCACTAAGCACAAAATATTACTTAATGAAAAAAACACTTGTCCTGGTCTTCCTCGTTTTCCTGTTCGCAGTTCAGTTTATGAACTCCTATGGGATTCAGCGTTTTCCAAAGCCGGAATTCGAATCAGGATATGTGCAGCCCGAAACTTTGCTTCCCAACCCACGCGCCGAAGTTCTCGCCATAATGGATATTGCTGTTCTGATCATTTCATTGTCAGTAGTATCGTGGCTGGTGGTTAAAAAACGAAATCGCAACGGGGTTTTCTGGATGTCGGTATTTGCTCTTGCATATTTTGGATTCTACCGCGAAGGATGCGTTTGCTCCATCGGATCCATCCAGAATGTAACGTTCGCCTTGTTCGATAAGTCTTACCTGATCCCACTTTCCGCTATTATTTTCTTTGTGGCACCTTTGGTTTACACATTATTTTTTGGGCGGACTTTCTGCGCAGCAGTATGTCCGTTCGGGGCTATTCAGGATCTGGTGGCGTTTAGTCCGCAGAAGCTCGGATTCCGGTTGAATGCGGTTTTAGGCGTAATCCCATACATTTATCTTGGCCTAGCCGTTTTATATGCCGCAACCGGAACTGATTTTATCATTTGCCGCTACGATCCATTTGTTGGAATCTGGCGATTTGATGCATCGTTCGGGATGTTTGTATTCGGAGGCATTCTGCTGATTGTCGGGATTTTTATTGCCCGGCCTTATTGCCGTTTTCTTTGCCCGTATGGTGTTTTGCTTAACTGGACCAGCCGCTTTTCGCGAAAGCATATTACCATTACTCCCGCTGAGTGTATTCAATGCCGCCTTTGCGAAAACTCCTGCCCTTACGATGCCATCGATATTCCTGCCACATCAAAGAATCCTGAGAACAAAGGCACCATGGCCCGCAAACTTATCTTTATTACTTTCCTGATTCCGATCCTGATGCTTGCAGGTGGCTGGGTTGGCTCACGCCTACATGAACCATTAGCCGGTGTAAATGCAAAAGTTCGGCTGGCAAAGCAAATTCTTAATCCGGTTACTGATAAAAACCAGGCAGAAACTTTCGAGATGCAAGCTTTCAAATCATCAGGGAAACAACAAAGCCAGGCATTTTCAGAAGCTTCGGTTGTTCTGCATAAATTTTATATCGGAAGTTGGATTCTTGGCGGATTTATCGGGCTTGTATTTGGCGGCTTAATTGCCGGGCGAATGATGACAAAACATCAAACCGACTATACTCCGAACAAAGGTACCTGCTTTAGTTGTGTCCGTTGTGTAGATTATTGCCCGGTAAAATTGCCAATCGGAGAGGACGGAAGTCGGAAGACCGAAGTCGGAAGTTAGCAGACGGGAATGACTAAGTAGATATAGCAGTTTGTGCTATTATACCCCGGGAACTGAAATGGATGAAGGTATGACGAACAATGTAAAATAAATGAATGGTCGAACATAAAACAATGTGTCATGAGCTTCAAATTCGAAAAATTATTCATCTGGCAACTTGCGATGGATTATGGAGAGGCAATTAATCATTTAACAGAGAGATTCCCTAAGAAAGAATTGTACAACCTTTCTTCTCAGATACTTCGGGCTGTTGATTCAATTGCACTTAATGTTTCAGAAGGTTCCATTGGTCAGTCTGATCCGGAATTCAGAAAATTTATTGGTTATTCCATTCGGTCTTTAGCAGAAGTAGTAACCTGTTTATATAAAGCCAAAAGACGTGAATATATTTCGGAAGAAGAATTCATGGAGAATTATGATCTTGCATTTAATTTGATGAATATGATGGTCAGGTTTAAGGAGAAAATAAATTAATCTGGTTAAAATGAAAGTCATTTATCTACTGATAAGAATTGTCCGACAATGATGAATTGTTTGGGTGACCCACTTCCGACTCCCGACTTCCGACTCCCGACCTTTTTCAACAATATCAAGCCAACTTTAAAAATGAACAATCTAAAACCACCGGATAAAACCATCAGACTACTTCATAGCATTGCCTTTGCGGGTGCGATGCTTGCATTCGTTCTGTGTATTTTGATTTCGGTGAACTATTTCCAGGTAAAAAGCAGCGATCCTCTGAACTCGCCGGTAATGAAATCATTGATCGAAAAGTTCAAAAGCAATCCGGGCGACGAACAACTGAAAGCGGAAATTCGTGAGCTGGACCTGCTTGCCCGTAAAGCTTTTTTCACAAATCAATGGCAAATCCGGACTGGTGGTTATCTTTTATTGTTCAGCGTTTTAGTTGTAATTATCTGCCTGAAAACCGCTGAATTAATGACTGCCAAAATCTCTGTAGTCCTGGATGCGGCAACGGATAATTTCTGGGATTTGCGAAAGATAAACCGGAAATGGGTGGCATATTCAGGAATATTCCTGGTTTGCGTTTCTTTGCTTTTCGCTTTTCTGACACATAACGAACTTGGGAAAACACTTGATCTGAGTGCAAAGTCTAATGGTTCGACTTCAGATTCCATCCAACCAAATACAGATAATCAAACTGCAAAAACTGATTCTGCTTCAATTTCTCATAGTGCCTCATTAACTGGTCAGGATTCCACATCCCTTACCCAATCCATGGATGGTTTCCCGACACAGCAGGAAATCAATGCTAATTCACCTTCATTCCGCGGACCGGGAAGCGTTGGAACCATTTATCAGCGAGGTTTCCCGACAAGTTGGAATGGCGGTAGCGGAAAAAATATTAAATGGAAAACAACTGTTCCTCTTCCGGGCTATAATTCACCTATAGTCTGGAATGACAAAATCTTCCTTTCGGGTGCCAGCGCAACCAAGCGTGAAGTTTATTGTTTTGATTTGAATTCTGGGAAAATCCTTTGGCAAACTGCGGTTGACAAAATCCCCGGCTCTTCAGTCACAGCTCCAAAAGTGAACGGAGAAACTGGTTTTGCCGCTCCAACACTAACAACGGATGGCCGTCGTGTATATGCCATTTTTGCCAATGGCGATCTGATTGCACTTGATTTCGAAGGCAAAAAAGTCTGGGCAAAAAGCCTGGGACTGCCTAAAAACCATTATGGCCATTCTTCATCGCTTGCCATGTTTCATGATTTACTGATCGTACAGTTCGACCAGTCGGGAAACACCAATGTTATAGCATTCGCAGGAAAAACAGGTGAACAAGTCTGGAAAACCAGCCGTGATGTAAAAATATCCTGGTCGTCACCCATCGTTGTAAACACAGGCAAACAAACAGAGGCGATGCTGGTAGCCGAGCCTTTTGTGATTTCGTATAACCCGGCAACAGGGAAAGAACTTTGGCGTTTTAACTGCATTTCGGGGGAAGTTGGACCTTCGCTAGCTTATGCCGATGGTATGGTTTTTTCAGTAAATGACTATTCAAAACTGGCTGCAGTTCAGATCGGGGCTTCCCCAAAATTGCTGTGGGAATCGGATGAATACCTTTCGGATATTCCAAGTCCGGTAGCTACTGCCAAATACGTTTTTCTACCGACAAGCTATGGCATGATGCTTTGCTACGATGCCAAAACCGGCGAAAAGTACTGGGAAAAAGACTTTGGAACGCCAACTTATGCTTCAGCCATGCTGGTGGATGGAAATATCTGGCAAATGGATAAAAAAGGGATCATGCATATTTTTAAAGCGGACAAAACATATACTTCTGTAAGTGAATCGCCGTTAGGCGAAGGATCGGTCTGCACGCCGGCATTTATTGGCGGAAAGATCATCATCAGGGGCGACAAGAATTTATATTGTATCGGAAAGTGACATTGACAAAGGAACATATCATCCAAATTGTAAACCAGATCGTCGCCAAGCGCGGCACTTCTGCTGATGCGGCAATCCCTATTCTGCAGGATATTCAACAGGAATTCAATTACCTGCCAGAAGAAGCTTTGAAGCACGTTTGCCAAATCACCGAAATTACGCCTGCACGAATCACAGGAATATCAACATTTTATACCCAGTTCCGACATCAGCCGGCAGGCAAGCATATTATCAGGGTTTGCACCGGTACCGCCTGCCATGTAAAAGGCGCCACGAGAGTTTATGATGCCATTGCCCGTGAATTAAAACTTGCAGACGGACAGGAAACGGATGCTGCCGGCACATTCACACTCGAAACAGTTGCCTGCCTCGGATGCTGTACATTAGCTCCAGTAATAAAAATTGATGATACAACATACGGGCATGTTTTACCTGAAAAGGTAAACGAAGTAATGCAGGATTTCCTGTCGAAAAGCTTCCAAACCATTCAAAAGAAAGCCACTACTAGGAATAACGATTCTGAAGTTATGGGCGAAATTCGCATCGGACTTGGATCGTGCTGTGTTGCCAGCGGAAGCGAAGAAGTTAAACAGGAACTGGAAAGAGTGCTGAATGAATCCAGGATTAATGTCACTGTCAAACAGGTAGGTTGTGTAGGCGTTTGCAACCAGGTTCCGATAATGGAAATTTTCAAACCCGGACAGCAGCCCGCATTTTATGCAAAAATAAAACCTGAAGAAGTTAAAGAAGTAGTTTTAAGTCACTTTCAGCCGGTTGGTTTTTTCAATAAACTGAAAAGCAGTTTTGTGAGCAGTTTCGAAAAAGCGGTTGTGGATGGCGAACCTAAATCCTTCCGCAAATATTTGGCTGATCAGCGCGACACGCCTATTTCAGAATTTCTTGGACCCCAAATGGCTATTGCTTCCGAAAACCGGGGTGTAGTTAAGCCTTGTGATATCGAGGAATACCTTGAAGGTGGCGGCTTTTCAGCATTACAGAAATGCCTGGAAGAACTTACTACACAGCAGATAGTTGACGAAATTATAAAAAGTGGTCTTCGTGGCCGCGGAGGTGCCGGTTTCCCGACCGGGCGGAAATGGCAAATGGTCAAAGATCAAGTGAACGCTGAAAAATATGTAATCTGTAACGGCGATGAGGGCGATCCCGGCGCCTTTATGGACCGCATGTTGCTCGAATCCTATCCTTTCCGTGTAATTGAAGGTATGCTCATAGCAGGCTATGCAACCGGTGCGCACCAAGGCGTTTTCTATATCCGCGCCGAATATCCACTCGCAGTAAAACGAATTAACGAGGCTTTGCTGATTTGCCGTGAAAACGGTCTTATCGGAACTTCTGTAATGAACAGCAGTTTTTCATTTGAAATAAAAGTTTTTGAAGGAGCCGGCGCTTTTGTTTGTGGCGAAGAAACTGCCCTGATCGCCTCCATCGAAGGCGAACGCGGAATTCCACGAATGCGACCGCCCTACCCTGCTATTAAAGGACTTTGGGGAAAACCAACACTTGTTAACAATACGGAATCTTTTTCTCTTGTTTCCTGGATTTTCCGGCATGGATCTGAAGCTTTTGCAAATATTGGTACCGAAGGAAGCAAAGGCACCAAAGTTTTTGCCCTTGCCGGGAAAGTGAACCGTGGCGGACTTATTGAAGTCCCGATGGGAATTACACTCAGGCAGATTGTTGAAGAAATTGGCGGCGGAATTGCCAATGACCGGAAATTCAAGGCTGTTCAAATCGGTGGTCCGTCTGGCGGTTGTATTCCTGCCGAAATGTATGATCTTCCGATTGATTTCGAGGAACTGGCCAAAGTCGGGGCCATGATGGGTTCAGGCGGATTGATCGTTTTGGATGATACCGATTGCATGGTGGATATCGCACATTATTTCTTGTCATTTACCCAGGACCAATCCTGCGGAAGATGCACTTTCTGCCGTATCGGCACAACCCGGATGCTCGAACTATTGGATAAAATCCGCAGCGGAAAAGGCAAACCCGAAGATATTACCCATCTTGAAAAACTGGCTGAAAGAACGAAACAAGGAAGTTTATGCGGCCTTGGAAAAACTGCTCCAAACCCGGTGCTTTCTACCTTGAAATATTTCAGGGAAGAATATGAGGCTCATATCAATGGACATTGTCCTTCCGGGAAATGCCTGCCATTAATAACCTACAAAATTACCGATGACTGCATCGGCTGCACCAAATGTGCCCAGCGCTGTCCTTCGGATGCCATCGAATTTAAACCTTACGAAATCCATATTATTGATATGGAGAAATGTATAAAATGCGATATCTGCCGGCAGGTTTGCCCGGTAGATGCCGTTAATGTATCTTGAAATGATAAAACTTACAATAGATAACTTACCCGTCGAGGTACAAGAAGGAACCACTGTCCTTCTGGCTGCTGCCAAATTAGGCATCGAAATCCCGACAATGTGTTATCTCGAAGGACATTCCTGCCATCCGTCATGTATGGTTTGTATGGTAAAGGACGCAGACCGGGGAAATTTCTTCACTTCCTGCGCCATGCCTGTTGCAGATGGAATGAATATTATTGCCACATCTGAAGAGGTTTCGGATATTCGTCGCGAAGCACTTGAACTTTTACTTAGCGACCATGTTGGGGATTGCGAAGCGCCCTGCACCTTGACTTGCCCGGCAGGTATGGATATCCCGCTGATGAACCGGCTTATCGCGAACGGTGAATTCGAAAAATCACTTGAAATTGTCCGTGAAGAAATTGCGTTGCCACTCATTCTGGGCTATATCTGCCCCGCTCCCTGCGAAAAAGCCTGTCGCCGGAAACCTATTGATGGCGCAGTTTCCATTTGTTTGTTGAAACGATTTACTGCTCAGGATACCGAAAGAAGAAATCAACATTTGAAACCGGAAATTACTAAAACCGGAAAGAAAATAGCCATTATTGGAACCGGTCCCGCTGGTTTGTCGGCAGCCTTCTATTTATTGCGGGCCGGACATAATTGTACGCTTTTTGATAGAAACGAACGGACTGGCGGAGCCATGCGCTACAGCATTGACGAAAAAACACTTCCCCGCGAAATACTCGATGCAGAAATAGCCGGCATCCAAAAAATGGGTGCAGTTTTTCGGCTGAATCAATCAATTACTCCTGATTTTTTTGAAAATGAAATCATACCTAAATTCGATGCTGTTATCCTGGCAACAGGAAACAGAAGCAACCAGCCGGTAGAAGATTTCGGGTTAATTGATTCAGGGCATGAATTTGCCGACAAAAAAACGTTTAAAACTGCTCGTCCCGGAGTATTTGCCTGCGGAAATATGATACGTGAACATGAGATGGCTGTAAGGGCTTCGGCACAAGGCAGAATTGCTGCAACTGAAGTGGGTATCTATCTCAACACGCAAGCGCCTGTTACTAAAATTCATTTCAATTCAGCTTTTGGCCATCTTACACATCATGAAAACCGTGAATATCTTAAAGAAAGCTACCTTGGTTTCCCGGTTGAACCGGAAGGTGGTTTTATTGCAGGGTTTAATGAAGAACAAGCCATGGCCGAAGCAAAACGCTGCCTGCATTGCGACTGCCGGAAACCTTCTTCCTGTAAGCTGCGGATTTATTCCGACCAATATGGCGCAAACCGGAAAAGGCATCTCGGTCCCGAACGCAACCATTTAACAAAATCCATCCATCACGACCTGATCGTTTACGAAGCTGAAAAATGCATCCGTTGCGGTTTATGTGTCGAAATCAGCGGAAAAGAGGAATCTCTCGGACTAACTTATGTCGGGCGTGGATTTGATGTCAGAATAAGTGTACCGTTTAATGAAACCTTGGCAGAAGCACTTACGAAAACGGCCGCAGCATGCGTGGAAGCATGCCCTACAGGAGCAATGGCTTTTAGAGATCAGGAAGAAAGACTTTAAGCTTATTGCCACAGGTGTTTCGGGGATATAACAGATTCTTTGTTGAACCTATTTTTTTATGAATGGCGGAATAATTTTAAACGGAATGATTTTAAAAATTCTCATCGGATCAGCAGCGATTTTTGCCCTTTACCGGACAATTAAGTCGAAAAAAATGTTTCCTGCCATTATTTCCTTGGGGATGATTTTCGCGGTTGCCATGGTTCTATTCCCGGTTATGGCAATTCAAACCGCCGGATTATATATCTATCTGGGGTTTGTTGCTCTTGCTTTTATCTATGGCCTGCTTGCAAAGGATAAGAAATTACCCGAAAGAATTATAATCTGCCTCATGTCTGCTTCCATATTTGTTTATTGGCTGTGGGTATTAAACCACTGGCACGGAAACGAGGTATTGGCTCCAATACTGACAATAATAGTCAGTATTGCAGGATTAATAAGACATGCAAGGCTAAGGGATGAATTGGGCTTTCTGACAATACTTGCTGTGGACGCTATTGCCATTCTGCTTGAGGTCTGGATAAAAGTACACTGACGTTTCCGAAAAAAAACAAACAGTTGTCAATAAACTATTGATAACAAAATATTTTGCAGAATTAAAACAAATATGAATCGACTTCTAATTCTATCTCTCATTTTTATAACCACTTCACTTACGGCAGCAGCCCAGGTGGCCAAGGGCGAAAATTGGCTTTCCTTCAGGGGAAATGCACAACTGACCGGTGTTTCAGCTGCTGTAATCTTACCTCCGTTTAACTTGCTATGGTCGTTCAAGACAGACGATGCCATAAAATCTTCCCCTGTTATTTCTAACAACACCATTTTTGTGGGTTCTGATGATGGATTTCTATATGCTGTGACTTCGACAGGTACATTAAAATGGAAGTTCAATGCGGGTTCATCCATTGAAGCACCTCCGCTTGTAATTGACAATGTGGTTTTTGTGGGTTCACTAGAAGGAGTGCTTTTTGCAGTTGATGCCACAAGCGGAAAACAAAAATGGAAATACACAACCGAAGGTCAGATTTCCGGCTCCTGCAACTGGACCTTCGGCCCGGATGGAAAGCAGAAACGAATTCTTTTTGGCAGTTACGACTACTTTCTGCATTGCGTGGATGCAGCAAGCGGCAAGCTTTTATGGAAATACGAATCGGGAAATTACATCAACGGGGCAGCGGCAATCAGTGGCAAAAAAGCTGTCTTCGGAGGTTGCGACGGAATTCTTCATCTGGTAAATACAGGTAACGGAAAAGCTTCGGGAAACATAGATATCGGCACCTACATTCCTGCATCAGCTGCAATCAGCGGTGATTTGGCATTTTTCGGCAATTACGACGGCGTTTTCTACTGCGTGGATATGAAACTGAAGAAAGTAAAATGGAAAACCGAAGGCGGGGGGCCGTTTCTTGCTTCGCCTGCCATTTCGGGGACCCGTGTAATTACCGGTTCACAAAATAAGACAGTGTATTGTTACGACTCCCGAAATGGTAAATTACAATGGAAATTCAAAGCATTAAACAAAGTGGATGCTTCGCCCGTTATCACAGGAAATTCAGTAATTGTTGCTTCCGCCGATGGAAGGTTGCGGTTTCTTGATATTGCCACCGGCAACGAAACCTGGAAATACGAAGTCGGAAGTGCCATGAGCGGAACGCCTGCCGTGACTTCGAAAATGATTGTGGTTGCTGCGGCCGACGGGAAAGTATACGCGTTCGGTACTAAAAACCAGTGAAGCCAGTCCCGGATTCAGGCAAATAAAAAGAGGCAGAAAACCTATTTCAACATTTGGGGTTAATCTGCAATAAATCCCGATATTATAATTACTTTTGCGTTTTAATGAACTCCGGCCCCATAGTTCAATGGATAGAATTTCAGATTCCGGTTCTGAAGATTTGGGTTCGAATCCCGATGGGGTCACTTTTACGCATATAACAGAGCTGTAATTCAATGAGTTACGGCTCTTTTTTATAACTGTGGGAAATATATGGGAAACTTGTCAATTTTTCCTTATTTTACAGGGGTTTCAGAAGTTTTTATATTGTGAGCTTGCAAAATTAATTTCTAGAATATTTCTGTAAGCCTATATAAACCGCGCTTTTCAAGCTTTGCATCCCAATTCATTACCTGGTATCTTGACAATTCTTTACAATAATACTCGCTGGTGGCTTTTGCATAGCCTTCCTGAATCAATAAATCATTTAAGCATGTTCCGTCCTGAAGGATGACATAACCAAGCTGGCGGCCCCAGAAATCTATTTCATTGCCTGGTTCTGTGTATATTGTTACGGGTGTTCCCGGAGGACAGATTCTCATAACAAATTCTTTTGCCTGGTTTCCCATAAAGCGGAGCATCTCCCCTGCTACCCTGGTCTTTTCTTCATCTTCTCTAAGCTTTCTGCCGTTTCTTGTCTCTGGAGCATCCAGGCCATACAGTCGGATCTCTTTTTCTTTATGGTTGTAAATTCCGATTACGGAAATACTATCTCCATCCAAAACCCGGCTCACCACGAGGTCGGCTTCCTGCATATTGTGTATAATGTCTATGTATGTCATTGTATGTCAGTGTTTTAATGGTTGACTTTAAGCAAAT
>JBAXBJ010000092.1:0-19170 GCA_037142075.1 Bacteroidota bacterium | reverse complement strand
CTATGGACTGGTATTTAAATGGTTGCAAATTTTGTAATGCAACTTGGGTTAAGTTGATTACGATTGATTACTATAGTACCGAAAATGCGAAAGGTACAAAGTTATGAAAACCCTGTACCCTGCATAAAAGCATTTTACTTTTTGAAAGTTTATTTTGAACCTGGTGTAGTTGGCTCAACCGCACGGGTTGAATCGACAGAAATAACGAGGTTGCCCATAACTTCGAGAATCTCGATATTAGGAATTTTAATGTCGCTGATTCTGAGGCTATCGTTAATTTCCATTTTCGAAATGCTGATAACGATTTCTTCCGGCATATGCTCGGCCAAACCTTTAACTTTCAGTTTCCGGAATTTCTTTACAAGTTTACCCCCGCGCAATACTCCGGGTGAATTTCCTTCAACACGGATTGGAAGACTTACGATTATTGGTTTACCGGCCGTTACCTGCAGGAAATCGGCATGTAAGGTTTTATCCGAAACCGGGTGGTATTGAACATCTTGCAAAGTAGCAGTAAATTTTCTGCCTTCAATGTCAAGGTCAATCAGGAATGTGTAAGGCGTAAAAATAATGGTGTCGAGTTCTTTACCCTCAACTGCAAAATGAAGTTCTTCCTTACCACCGTAGATAACGCATGGCACCTTGCCATTGGCCCGGTTCATTTTTGCATCTTTTTTCCCTACGTTCGCGCGAAGCGAACCGCTCATAGATACTGTTTTCATGTGAATTTGATTTTAATTGTTATTATTTGATTTTAAAAAGAGACGAGATAGATTCGTAATTGTGAACCCTTTTGATAATATCAGCCAACAGGCTGGCTGTGCTGAGTACCGTAATTTTAGAACTTTTTTGTTTCAAAGGTATTGTGTCGGTAACAATTACCTCGGCAAATGCGGAACTTTCAATACGATTGAATGCTTCACCCGATAAAATAGGATGCGTACAGAATGCACGAACACTTGTTGCTCCGTTATCCATCATCAGTTGGGCTGATTTCGTAATGGTGTCCGCGGTATCAATAATATCGTCAAGCACTATTACATCCTTGCCTTTCACATCGCCGATAAGAAACATGGAATCAACCTGATTGGCTTTTGAGCGTTGTTTATAGCACATCACAAAACCTGTATCCATAGCCTTGGCGTAAGAAGCGGCTCTGCGTGTACCGCCGGTATCGGGCGAAGCGAACACTAAATTAGGCAGGTTGAGAGCCTTTATGTAAGGTATAAAAATTGACGAAGCATACAAATGATCGACAGGAACATCGAAAAAACCCTGGATTTGATCAGAATGAAGATCGATCGTCATCAAGCGCTGAACCCCGGCTGCCGTAAGCAGATTTGCAATAAGTTTGGCTGAAATGGGCACACGGGGCTTATCTTTACGATCCTGCCGGGCGAAGCCAAAATACGGGATCACAGCGGTAATCTGCCTTGCCGAAGCACGTTTGGCAGCATCAACCATAAGCAACAGTTCCATCAGGTTCACTTCCGGAGGAAACGTGGATTGTACAATGTACACATCGCAACCGCGCAGATTTTCTTCGAAAGAAACTGTAAATTCACCATCACTAAATACAACTACCTGACTTTCACCAAGTTTTATCCCGAAGTTGAGTGCAATATTTTCGGCCAGATAGTGTGTAGCTCTGCCTGAAAAAATTTTTACATCATGAGCCATGCTTAGTAAATTTTGGTAATGAGCGGCAAAGGTATGGATTTTTTGCGTTTTCCAAAGTACATTTAAAATCTTATTTATGTATAAAGTTGATTTTTAAGTGTATAAATGATGAATCCTTTAAATACAGGATAAACAGCTAAAAAATAGTTTCGGCACGAATCAATTTGTAAAGTATCTTTGAGGTTTTACAAGGATTTGTTGTGTACGCAATTATTGATATTGAAACCACCGGAGGCAACGCCAGCCGTGAACGAATTACGGAAATAGCCATTTTTATTCATGATGGGATAAAGGTTGTTAACGAATATTCCACACTCGTAAATCCCGAATGTAAAGTCCCGCCTTTCGTTGCCCGCCTTACCGGCATTTCGGATGACATGCTTAAAAATGCACCCAAATTCTTCGAAATAGCCCGCAACATTGTCGAAATTACCGAAGGCTGTATTTTTGTTGCTCATAATGCTGCTTTCGACTACAGTTTCGTCAGGCAGGAATTTCTCAACCTGGGCTATAAATACAAAAGACCTGTTTTATGCACAGTTAAAATGTCGCGTAAACTACTGCCGGGGCATAAATCGTACAGCCTTGGCAATTTATGCAACAGTCTTGGAATCCAGATCACTTCACGCCATCGTGCTGCCGGCGATGCACTGGCAACTGTAAAGCTTTTTGAGCGTTTGTTGTTTGTAGATCCCACATTGAATCAAATTCCTACCGATGGGCTGCATCCTTTATTAGACCGTTCTGTTTTCAGCACCCTGCCTTCCACCGCCGGAGTTTATTATTTTTATAACGAAAATGGCAAAATAATTTATATCGGCAAAAGCAAGAATATTCACGCAAGAGTATTGTCGCATTTTCAAAACAGCAGTACACCCAAAGCTATTGAAATGCGCACAAATACAACAAGCATCAGTTACGAAGAAACCGGCAGCGAATTAATAGCTTTATTGCTCGAATCGGACGAAATAAAAAAGCACAAACCCCTTCACAACAGGCTGCAGCGCCGTACACTTTATAAGTATGGCTTATATTCCCTCTATTTACAGTCGGGTTACCAGGTAATGCAGATTGACAAAATCAAACAGACCGGAACACCCCATACCGTATTTGCTTCGTTTGATGACGCATTGGTAGTAGTTCATGAACTTGTCGAAAAATACAATCTTTGCCAGAAATTATGTGGGCTTTACCAGAATCACGGGGCCTGTTTTCAGCATTCTATCGGGCAGTGCTCAGGAGCATGCATCGGACTGGAACCGGCAGATTCGTATAATTCGCGGGTCGACAAGGCTTTATCGGAATTTCATCACAAATGGTCGGACATGGCTATTATTGACCAGGGCAGGAACGAAGATGAAATTTCGGTGGTACTTGTCGAAAACAAGGTATTTGCCGGTTTTGGCTGGATGATGAAAGACGACAGTATTACCGATCCTTCGCAGATAAAAAACTGCATAAAACCGTTTAACGATAATCGGGATGTACAGCAAATCATTAAAGGGTTTCTGAATTCGGGGAAGGCATTGAAGATAATCAGGTTCTAAATTCGGACATTTTTTCCTTTTTTGGGACATTTATTCCCCTGCTCTTTCATCTTATACGTTTCTTCAAAATATGATACGATTCGGACAATTATTGTAATTAATTATATTTCAGTACTGTGAATATTAATTTAATGTAGAACAGGCTTTAGAAAAAAAATATTTTCTTCTTCAAGCCACTTTAGCACGATTTTTAACGTAAAAAAAGTACTTATTGCAAATAGCAATTCAAAGAAATTTCTTTTGGCAAAGGGAGACACAGTTTAAACACTGTGGTTTTAAACCGGTAGAGGGAAACCTCTGCCGTTTTTGCTTTATATCCTGACTTGGATAAGCCTGGATGAAAAATAAAGGATAAATACGAAAAGTTGAGGTAATTGTTTCCTCCGAAAACGTAAAGGTCGGAAAAAGGAAGTCCGAAAACGGAAGCATCCTCAATTGAAGATCACAATTCGCAGTATTTTTCTGCCCATCGCCCCTCTGCTTGTCGCCACTTGCCCCATCGGAATCTTTAAAAAACAATTTTAAACAGTCTCAAGGCTTCCACTGCTATTTCAAGAAAGGATTATTCTGCTTTTCGTAACCAATGGTTGTTTCGGGTCCGTGACCCGGATAAACAATAAAATCATCCGGTAAGGCAAATAATTTAGTGGTAATACTTTCGAACAAAGTATCAAAATTACCGGTTGGGAGATCGGATCGACCGATGCTGTCGCGAAACAGAACATCTCCTGAAATCACATACCTTTCGGCCCGATTTATAAGGCAAACGCTGCCATCAGCATGGCCCGGCGTATATATTACCTCAACGGATGAATTGCCAAAAGCAATAATGTCGCCTTCGCTGATAAAATCGACGGGAATGATCAGGTTTTCCACTTTTATGCCAAATACCGAGCCGAATTCAGAAGCGGTCCGCCAGAACAATTTACTTTCGGCATGGCATTGGGGCCGCAGGTTGAAGGCTTTGCATACGAATGTATTCCCGACAATATGATCGACATGAAAGTGTGTATTAACCATCCCCAAAGGCGACAAATGGTTACCGCTGATAAAACCGAGCAGTTCGGTTTCTTCGCCATGATATTGGCATGCCGGATCAACAATGAGACATTTACCGGTTTCGTCGGATAATATATACGTGTTAACTCCAAACGAATTAAAAACGAATTTGCTCACATTTCTATTCATTACTTTAGTTTTGGGGCGATAAAGTTATCAATTTACGGTATATATAAATACTTAAACATTGACCAATAGATTTTTGTTAATTTAGCGGTGCGAAAAATCGTTGAATACGAATGAAAATGCCTCTTGCATATACGATCCTGAAACTATTCAGATTATCATTTATTATACTGATAATGTGTTTATTATCTATGTCTGCAACTGCACAATTCTATAATGGCTCCCAGGTTACTTTTGGGAAAAACCGCGTGCAATACACCGATTTTCTATGGACATATTTCAGATTTAACAATTTTGATGTCTATTATTACCTCAACGGCAAAGAACTTGCACAGCATGTAGCCGATTATTCCGGGAAATACATCCCCGAAATTGAAAAAAAACTCGAAACCACCCTCGACCGAAAGACTCAGTTCATTGTGTACAACACATATTCGGACCTGAAACAGAGCAATATCGGGCTAATGAACCAAACCAAGTACAATACCGGCGGTATTACGCATATTATTGGCACCAAGGTTTTCCTTTATTTCGATGGCGACCTGAACCATTTCGACAGGCAGATTCGTGGCGGTATTACACGCTTATTGGTCGAGAACATTATTTACGGAGGTTCGCTAGGTTCGCAGGTTAAAAACAGCACGCTTATAAATCTTCCGGCCTGGTATATTGATGGGCTGGTATCCTACTACAGTCGCAACTGGGATACCGAACTCGACAATAAAGTTAAGGATGGAATTCTGAGTGGAAAATACAAAAAATTCAATCACCTTACCGACGAAGATGCCGTTATAGCCGGCCATTCGCTCTGGCGTTTTATTGCCGAAAAATACGGTGAAGAGAGCATTGCCAATATCGCTTACATGACACGGGTAAACCGAAGCAGCGAAAATGGCTTTTTATATGTTCTTGGCATTCCCTTTAAGACTGTTATTGATGAATGGTTCGATTGGTATAGTAAAATTTATACCGTTGATAATAAATCGTTTAGCCCTTATAGTCCGGACATTCCCTTTAAACTGAAACGCGACAGAGTTTATGATAATGTGCGGATTAGCCCTGATGGCGATAAAATGCTGTATTCGGTTAATGAGAAGGGTTTATATAAAGTATATTTATATGACCTGGTCTCGGGTAAGAAGAAACGGATTTTTCGCACCGGGTTTCGCACCGACGAAAAAGTTGACTATTCGTACCCCCTGCTAAGCTGGCATCCCACCGGGAATATGATTGCCATGGTCATGGAACGCAAAGGGCTGCTCTACCTGTATTTTTATGATAATGAAACCCGGAAGTGGCAACACCAGAATCTTTTCAACTTCCAGAAAGTTCTCGATTTTTCATATTCACCCGACGGGCGATCGTTTGTTATGTCGGCAGTCGAGCACGGGCAATCCGATATTTATACCTATAACATTGCCGCCAATATAGCCGAACCGATTACGCAGGATGTATATAATGATTTCAATCCCAGATATTTGGGAAAGAGCAATAAGATTATTTTTAGTTCGAACCGACCTGACGACACAATACGCTTTGTAAAAGAGAATCAGCGTTCGTACGACGGAATGGAAAACAACGACCTGTTTATTTACGAAAAAGGTTCAGGGAAAAATGTGCTCAACAGGGTAACTAAAACCAGGTTGGCCAACGAAATACAACCCGTTTCGTATAGCCCGGGCTATTTTACTTACCTTAGTGACGCCAACGGGGTGTACAACCGGTATGCTGCCAGGCTCGACAGCACCGTAGCTTTTGTCGACACAGCAGTACATTACCGCTATTTCACCCAAACGTTCCCTCTCTCCAATTACCCGCGAAGCATACTTTCGCAGGATGTTAGTTTTACGGGGCGGAAAACCGCGGAATTGATTTTTGAAGACAATAAATATCACTTATTTACCGGGGATATTCCTGTAGGGAAAATAAGCCCGCTTCAAAACCTCGAGCAGTCAAAATACATGCTCAGCCTGGAAGAAAAAGCAAGAAAGGCAAAGGAGGAAGAAGCTATTCTAAAAGCAAATCCAACGGCTAAAGTGAAACGCAAACGGTTTATCGCCGTTTACGAAAATGAAGTTTCTCCGACTACTATCGATTCTGCTGGTGTTGATATTAATAATTACCAGCTTTCAGGCAGTATCTTAACGAATAAAATAATACTGAAAAAGACAAATGTGCTGCAACCCGAAAATGCCGGCGGAATAATCAAACTTCCAAAACCACGTAACTATAATGTAGAATATTCAGTAAACCAACTGGTTAGCCAGCTCGATTTCTCATACCTTAACATGAGTTACCAGCCTTATATCGGGTATTCGGGGCCGGTTTATCAAAATTCGCCTACTAATGCACTCTTTGTAGTTGGGGCTACCGACCTGCTCGAAGATTACCGGATTATAGGTGGCGTCCGACTGAACATGGAACTGGTAAACAATGAGTTCCTGCTTGGGTACGCTGATTTGAAACATAGGCTTGACCGGGAAGTGTATTTTCATCGCACCGGTTTTGACGTTAACTACTCGAATGCATACGTGCGGCACCGTATTCATGAATTGCATTACGTATTGCGCTACCCCTTTACCGAGGTATTTGCATTAAAAGGAACAGCATCGGTGCAATACGACAAACCGTATGTACTTGCCTATGATTTCCCCACCGCCAACATGAATACTACCGGCAATACCTGGGCTATAGCGAAAGGCGAACTGATATATGACAATACCCGCGAAATCGGCACAAATCTCCTGCTTGGATTGCGTTTTAAAGGCTTTGGCGAATATTACCAATTAGTTGATAAGTCAAAGGTTAATATGATTGTTGTTGGATTCGATGTTCGTCATTATACGCGCATTCACCGCTCTTTTATCTGGGCAAACCGGTTTGCGGGAAGCACATCCTTTGGCAAAAACAGGTTACTGTACTATATGGGGGGTGTTGACAATTGGCTGGCACCGGAATTTAATAATGAGTACCAGATTGATTACACTCAGAGTTATGCGTTTCAGACCCTGGCTACCAACATGCGGGGCTTCAGGCAGAACGCGCGCAGCGGCAATACATTTGCCTTGTGGAGTTCCGAACTCAGATTCCCGGTATTCAGGTATTTTTTCAACAAACCGCTCCGCTCCGAGTTCCTCAATAATTTTCAGATCCTAGGTTTTACGGATGTGGGCTCAGCCTGGCAAGGGCTAAACCCCATGGCAGACGAGAATATAAATTACACAAAACACATCAGCAGTCCGCCTCTCGAAATTACTGTGCAGGTGCAGAAAGATCCGCTCATTGCCGGTTATGGTTTCGGTTTGCGAAGTACTCTTTTTGGCTATTTTCTTCGTGCTGATTGGGCTTGGGGTGTAGAAGACCAGGTAATTCAGCCCAGAATTTTCTACCTTTCGCTAAGCCTCGATTTTTAGGCCTGCCGGTTGGCCAGCCTGACGAAAATTGTCCAGGCTTTTATGCATCCTATTCCAAAACAATTTTCGGAAAAAGGCATATCAGGCAAAGTGGCTAATTAAAGGATTTTGATCCGAATTACCTGGCAGATTCAAGATCAACAAATGATTCACTCATAAAAAATCATCTTCAACAATGAAAGCAAACCTGTTATTAGTTCTCGTATTTTTCAGTTTACTTGCAACCTGCTCCGGTCAGCAGAATGCAAAATGGTCGAAATGTGCATGGTTGATAGGTGAATGGATGGGCGAAGGCGCCGGTCAACCGGGAAAAGGAGATGGTGTCTTTAGCTTCAGAACCGACCTCGACAGCAGTATTCTGGTTAGGAAAAGTCATTCTGAATACCCTTCGCAAGGGGATAGACCAAAAATAGTTCATGATGACCTGATGATTGTTTATCCTGACAGCCAGGGGATTTCGGCAAAAGCAATTTACTTCGACAACGAAGGACATACCATTAATTACCAGGTAAGCTTTTCCGAGAAATCCATCATCTTTACCAGCGATAAAACCCTCAGCACTCCCATTTTCCGGCTCACATATACCCTCCTTGACAATGAAATCGTGAATACCAAATTTGAAATTTCGACCGATAAAGAAACATTTACAACCTATATCGAAGGGAAAAGTGTAAAAGCGAAACAACAGGCGAAATAAACTCAGATTCTTTTAAAGGGGTTTTTGTGCCGTTTCAAACCTTGCTGTTAATTTGAATATGAGGCATTTAAAATTGCTTCCCTTTGTATTCCTCCACTTCATGAGCGTCTATATTTCTTGTTTCACTTCCAATTACCGATTTAAACCCGATTCAATGACCCTTCCCGAGAAAAGAATAACTGAATTTATTCATAAGCATCATATTTTCACACTGGCTACTTCAGCTCGCAATACACCATACACCTGCACTTGCTTTTATGTGTACATTGATGAGTTGAACATGTTCGTTTTTACTTCCGATCATGGCACCCGGCATGTTACCGAATTGCTCGAACAGCCCGCAGTTTCGGGTGCAATAGCATTGGAAACCAGCATGGTTGGGAAAATCCAGGGAATACAGTTTACCGGCCTGTCGGCAGAACTTAAGGGTGAACTCTATGATAAGGCTCATAGCATATACCTGAAAAAATTCCCGGTTGCCGGTTTCAAGAAACTTGTTTTATGGGGAATCCAACCTGACTTTATTAAAATGACACACAACCGGCTGGGCTTTGGGACAAAACTAATCTGGAAGCAGGAGGCAGATTGAGTTGCAGATAAATTAAACATGACATGGTATCAATTTCTGTATACAAAAAATCCAGGCTCCAGAATTCAGGTTCTGTCTGCAACCCTTTTGGAATTAGAATTTTTATCAATACCGGACATCAATTTATCCTGTTGCCGTTCTTTTTACTTTTCTATTTTGGATACAGTGCTTATTGCTCCTTTTCTTTACTGTTCTAATCAATAATAAATCTAAAACTTTACAATTTACCGGCAGAATATTTTTTCCGGCTTTTAATCAACTATTCCGGCCAAAATACTGTGAATAAGTGTTGATAGTGAACCAATTAATTTAATAGAACTATAAAAAAAACATTTCGCTCTTTCCCCTTGTTATTGCTTGATAAATTTAGCGTCCTTACAGCCCTTTGTTTTCGGGCATTCTGAAACCCTTTATTGACAAGGGTTTCGCTACTTATTAAGAGTGTATATGCCACTTATTTAGGCAGTTAACACTTATCAGCACGCTATTGTTAATAACTGTATTTGAATAATACGATAAGCATAGTGTAAATTTGTAAACTCTGATTACAGCCATTAATTTCTTAGTAATACAATTGGCTTTCAGTATTTATTTTTATTATTAACAGAGAACAAACAACTATGGATGCTAATCTTTTTTCACAATTCGATTCCTTAGTAGAGGAAAGTGCAAAAAATGATTTTTATGGTAAAGTACTTGAACAACGCCAGCGACCGGAACTTCACCAGCCTGATGAGATCAGGCATGCTTCGGAGCCAGTTGTTACAGATGTTCCAAAAACTGAAACCATTTTAATGACTGAAGAAGTTACCCAAAACACCGAATTAAAAGAAATGAAAGCATATACCCATGAAGAGGTGCTGGCTGCCGCCACTTTGTATTTTGAAGACGACAAACTAGCTGCAAGTGTGTGGATGAATAAGTATGCGCTGAAGGATAGCGATGGCAACATCTATGAACTTACACCGGATGAAATGCACTGGCGCCTGGCTTCGGAAATAGCACGTATTGAGAAGAACTACCCGAACCCTTTGAGTAAAGATGAGCTTTTTGAGCTGTTCCGCAACTTCCGGTATATTGTGCCGCAGGGAAGTCCCATGGCAGGGATAGGAAATAACTTTCAGGTTTCATCCCTGTCGAATTGCTTTGTTATCGGTGACGATGGCAACCAGGATTCGTACGGAGGCATCATGAAAGTTGACCAGGAACAGGTTCAGCTTATGAAACGCCGCGGCGGAGTTGGTCACGATCTTTCGCATATCAGGCCTTCGGGCAGCCGTGTTTTGAATAGTGCACTCACGTCCACAGGTATCGTGCCTTTCATGGAGCGCTACAGCAACTCGACCCGCGAGGTTGCCCAGGATGGCCGTCGCGGTGCCCTGATGTTATCCATTTCCATTAAGCACCCCGATAGCGAAAATTTTATCGATGCCAAAATGGAACAGGGAAAAGTTACCGGAGCAAATGTCTCGGTAAGGATTGATGACAATTTCATGAATGCCGTTAGAAACAATACAAATTATATACAGCAGTATCCCATCGATTCAGCTAACCCTGTAAAAGTGCAGGAAATAAATGCACAGGTTCTGTGGAAAAAAATAATTTACAACGCATGGAAATCGGCTGAGCCTGGTGTCCTTTTCTGGGATACCATTATCCGCGAATCCCTGCCCGATTGCTATGCCGACCTGGGATTTAAAACCCTTTCGACCAACCCCTGCGGCGAAATACCCCTTTGCGCATATGATAGCTGCAGGCTGATCGCAATCAATTTGTACAACTACGTTGATTCCCCTTTTACTCCCCAGGCTAAATTCAACATGCCTTTGTTTATAAAGCATTCGGGATATGCGCTCCGTATTATGGATGACATTATTGACCTCGAAATGGAGAAAATTGACGGGATTCTGAATAAAATCAAATCCGATCCCGAGGACGAGGAGACCAAGCGTACGGAGAGAATTTTGTGGGAAAAAATAAGAGAAAAAACCCTGCAAGGGCGCCGTACAGGTATAGGCATCACTGCCGAAGGCGATATGTTGGCTGCCTTGAATCTCCGTTATGGAACTCCGGAAGCAACCGACTTTAGCGTTAATGTTCACAAAAAACTGGCTATCGAGGTATATAACGCATCTGCCGATCTTGCTGCCGAACGTGGCGCTTTCCCGATATTCGATTTTGAGAGGGAAAAGAACAACCCGCTTATAAATCGCATTCGCGAAGCAGATCCGGAAGTATATGCCAAAATAAAGAAACAGGGGCGCCGGAATATCAGCATGTTAACAATAGCACCTACCGGAAGCGTCAGCATATGTACCCAAACAGCATCGGGAATTGAGCCGGTATTTATGGTGAGTTATAAACGTCGCAAGAAAGTAAATCCGAACGACAAAAATGTAAAAGTTGCCTTTGTGGATGAACTTGGCGATTCGTGGGAAGAATACAATGTGTTCCATCCTAAGTTCCTCGACTGGATGAAGATAAACGGGTATGATGTTGAAAACGCAATAAACATGAGCGACGACATATTGCAGCCTATTATCGAAAAATCGCCCTATTACAAAGCTACCAGTAACGATATTGATTGGGTTGCGAAGGTAAAAATGCAGGGTGCCATACAGGAATGGGTTGATCACTCTATCAGCGTTACCGTGAACCTGCCCGCCGAAGCTACCGAGGAACTGGTAAGCAATGTATACCTTACGGCCTGGGAGAGCGGGTGTAAAGGAATGACTATCTACCGCGATGGTTCACGCTCGGGAGTACTTATCAGCAATGATACAAAAAAAGATGAAATCGACGAATTCCAGGAAACTACGGCTCCCCCACGCCCGAAAGAACTTGAGGTTGAGGTAGTGCGCTTTATGAATGAATCCGAACGCTGGATCGCTTTTGTCGGGCTGTTTAACAATAAACCTTACGAAATATTTACCGGTAAAAGCTCCGATTTCTACATCCCTGATTACGTTAAAAAAGGCTGGGTAATACGAAACAAAAAAGACGAACACACACCGGCTCGTTATGATTTTGAATACGAAGATAATTACGGTTATCGCGTAACTCACAGGGGGCTCTCGCGTTCTTTTAAGAAAGACTACTGGAACTATGCTAAACTCATTTCCGGTATTCTCAGGCACGGCATGCCCTTACCTTATGTTGTCGAGCTGATTGATAACCTGAGTTTCGACAACGACAGCATTACCACCTGGAAAAACGGTGTGGTGCGCGGGCTGAAAAAGTTTATTCCCGACGGAACACAAACCGGGCATAGCTGCCCACAATGTAAAGAGAAAAATACAATTGTATATAAAGAAGGCTGCATGACCTGTACCTGCTGCGGATACAGTAAATGCGGATAATACAATAACCGTTTCCCGTTCAACTAACCAACCAAAACCATCACTGAGCCATGTCCTGAAAATGACATGGCTTTTTTGCTAAAACCTGTGCAGAATGATTGCTCATATATGTACCATGAAAGCATCTGACAGCAGGTAATTGAGCACCGGAATAAAACTGCAGCTTTCTAAAAAAGATGAATAACCGTTTCGCGGAATTCATTACGGTGTCCTGTGAAATACATTGAGCCGGTCCAAACAGAATCAGTTTACCTGTTTCCTCTTGGAACAGTTATAACAAACGCACCTGTAAAGCCCAATTTAACCATTTTACTCCGGTACTCTAAAGCTTGGGTATGCGTTTCGAAGACACCTGAAGTATATTTGAACAAGCCATTTTCCTCAAACACCTCCACATTGTCAAGGGAAGAAAATTCAGGAGCCTGCAACGATTTTTCTTTACCCAGCGAACACAACTGAACCGTATATACAACTTTGTCAGTGTTTGCCGCTGGCAATATTTCCGTTACTACAGAATTATCCGGACTTATAACCCCTGTGTTTGTCAGCTTAGTCACAGTATCCTTCCGCATGCTGTTTTCCGATCCTTCTTTTGCTTGATTCACCTGGGTTCCCTGTAGGCAAATGTTAAAGAAGGCAGGTGCGAACGAGTAAGAAGGTATTTCTTCACCCCCTGTAAATTTTCCTAAATCGGTTTCCGGAACGGTCTCAAAGGAGGTTAAGTTAATTACCTTAAACTCCGTACGCCTGTTTGCCTGGTGCTCAGCCTCCGTGCACTCAACGCCATCAGCACACTTGTTAGTTAACTGACGTTCTCCATATCCTTTTGCCGTAATCCTCCTAAGATCTATTCCGGCGCTTATGATGTAATTTATAGCAGACTCAGCGCGTCGTTGCGATAACTTATCATTATAGGCAAACGACCCGCGACAGTCGGTATGCGAGCCCAGTTCAACAGTTATCGCATTTTCTTTCATTATTCTAACCAGTTTGTCAAGTTCGGGTTTTGCATCCTCGCGTATATGGTCTTTATCAAAATCGTAGTAAATATTTTCAATCCGGAAAGTCTTATTGACAATCAATTTATCAAGCAACAACGCACGCGGTGTCGAGATAGTCGCTCCCGGGTTCAATTCCTTTACTGGAAGCGTCGTGCAATCAGCCAAATAATCAGGTTTCATAGCCTTAACCTGGTATTCGGCAGGTCTGTCAACAACAGAAACAAAAATTCCGCTTGTATCAGTCTTAAGTATTTTTACAGATCCGTTTGTGACATTATACAAAAAGACAGTTGCGTCAGCCAGCGGGAGCAAAGTAGTCTTATCTTTAACCAACCCACTGATGTAGGTTGGCTGTAAAACAGGGGGAGGGGGCTCCAGAGCACGGAAAGCATATATGTCGTCGCTGCCCACACCTCCCGGACGGTTTGATGAAAAGAATCCGCTTTTCATTCCGGGAGCAAAAACGATGGCAAAATCATCGAAAGAACCATTAATGGGCGGTTGTAGGTTAACAGGGGTAGTCCAGTGGCCATTTTCATAATGCGTTTTGAATATATCCATGCAACCATAGCCTGGATGCCCTTCACTGGCAAAGTATAACTCTCCGTCGGCAGCAACGTAAGGGAACATTTCATTCTCTTTGGTATTCACTGTGGAGTCTAATCTTAAAGGCGGACTCCATCCGTCATTTTCGCGCCTGCACATCCATATATCCGTTCCGGTTTCTCCACCATTCATGTCGCTGGCAAAATAGAGGGTTTGTCCATTTGGTGAAATAGCAGGATGCCCGATTGAATACTCTGTACTATTCAGGAAGAAGGGTTTTACAGAACCCCAGCCATTATCTGATTTTTTTGCATAATATATTTTCAGGAGGTTGGTTTTAATTCCATCTTCACGTTCTGCATCACCATAGCACGACCGGGTGAAGTAAATGTTTTTTCCATCAGCAGTGAAGGTGGCCGGTCCATCATGGTACTTCTGGTTAAATTTACTATCAAATTTTGCAGGCATTTCCAAACTGTCCCAAAAATCACCCTCTGGCCCTGGTTTTGCCACCATTAAATCGAGATAACCACGACCCGTCCAGCCACAAAGCCTTGTATCTTCCGGAGTCAGGCGATCGGACGTAAATACCAGTTGGTCCAGGTAAAAGGCAGGACCAAAATCACTCTGTTCACTATTGATGTTTGGTGCAATTTTAATTTCAATTTCGGATTTCAGCCCTCTCCAAGGGCCTAAAACGCTATCGCAAAACGACACAAAAAGCATCCCTTTGGGATCCAGCGGTTTCTTATTTGCATACAACAGGAACATTTCTCTGGCTTTTGCATATTCGCCGGTGGCCTGTAACGAAAGTGCATAATAGTACAATAATTCAGGTTTGGCATCGGATAAAGCAATGGCTTTGGCATAGTATATTTTAGAATTAAAAACATCGCGCTGCAACCGATAACAATCTGCCAATAAGGGTATGGCTTCATTTTTTGTTTTCTCATCCAGGGTGGCTTTCTTCAATATCTCTATTGCTTCGCAATAATTGTACTTCGCAATCTGTCTTTTTGCCACATTGATTGATTGCGCATGAATCAAAGCCGGAATTGCCAGCAAGACTATAAAAAGTATAATCCATCTTTTCATAAAATTGAATATTAATGAACCCTGAAGGCAGAGTTACTCTTTGTCGAATTATTAGAAATACCTGGGTGAAAGCATACGTTTTCCATTGTTGATTTCGCAGGAAAGTCTGATTTCATAGGATCCTTTATTATAGGTTTTGAGTTTGTTGAGCCACACATCGTACGATAATCCAAGAAAGATATTTTGAGAAAGTTTCACTTCGGTTATCACCGAAAGGGCTTCAACCGTGCGGTACGAAAGTCCTATTAAAAATGCATCCGTAATTTGAAGACTAGCATTCAAATCGAGTTGAGGGGTTGCATTTTTAACCGATTTGAGTAAAAAAGAAGGAAGAAAAACCAAACTTTCGCCAAGTGGAATAGCAAACCCTGTCATGCCGAAGAAATGAGCAGAAAGCTTGGCAAACTGAGTGTTGCCTAATGAATCGGTAACTAAAAGCGATTGGTTTTGCAAAAGTTGTTGCGAAGAGAGACCCGCATAAAAATTCTCCGTATAATAGTATATGCCGAAATTGGCATCAAATACGGTTTTATTATCCACCTGGTCTTTATTAACAAGGAAGGGATCATTTTCATCGTATGCCCTTAAATCGTCCCAAAGTATACCGTTATTTTTAATGCCTGCCTGAATGCCAAAGGCAAGTTTACTTTTTGGAAAAATAATACGGTAAGCGTAGGTAGCCAACGCTTCGGTATAATTCATAGGGCCAATTCTGTCGTTCGAAATATACATTCCCATTGAGTGTTGAGGAAATTTCGGGAAAGGAGTATGCAACGAAGCTGTTAAGGTTTTTGGCGCCCCATCCATTTGAACCCATTGATAGCGATACACCACATCGGCAGCAAATTTATCGTGGCTACCTGCATAACCGGGGTTAATTGTCAATTTATTGAACATATATTGACTGAATAAAGCTTCCTGTTGAGCAAACAATGAGTTTACCGCTAATAACATCAGTGCCGTAAGTAGCTTTTTCATAGTGTATCAGGTATTAAATCCAGGTGTCCACTTTATTAGAGAATTATAGTATTGAAAAAATTTAAATTCTGCCGGTAATCCTGGCAAAGGAAAAATGTGATTGCTCGCTATTTGTTGATTTTATTTAGTGCCTCGCAGATAAATCCAACCTGTAAAGTTGTCAAAATCTTTGATTGTAATTATATAGTAGTATACACCGTAAGGTAAAAATTCGTTTTTCTTATTAGTTCCATCCCAACGCTTATCTGTGTTGTTGTAGCCATGAAATTCCCTGAGTATATCTCCCCAGCGATTAAGAATAACAATATCGTTATCAGGATATTCCTCAATATTCCGGATGTACCAGTAATCATTCAAACCGTCCCCATCGGGTGTTACCAGGTTAAATATTTCAAGTGCAGGACGCGAATCGAACACATCAATAAACACCAGGGCTGTGTCACATTTCGAGGGTGTACCCCTGTCGCAAATCACGTAACTGAATCTATCTTTTCCGATGAATTTTGAATTTGGGTTATAGGTTACCGAACCATTTGCGTTTAAAATTACTGTACCATTTTCCGGGCTGCTGATATAACTTACATCCAAACCCAGACCTATTGGATCTATATCATTCTGAAGTATTTTAATTATTACAGGAATATCCATTCCCGTGGTGGCCGAATCATCTACCGCAACGGGTCGCGGGTTTCCACGCATTTTTATCGTAACAGAATCACTCTGGGAGCAGCTTGAAATCAAGTCAAGAATGGTTAACGTGAATACTTTTTCTTCGTTTAAAGATATAGTCTGTGGGTTTATAATATTGCTGTTAACCAAATATTCGGCAGGCGTCCAACTATAGATGTAGGTTCCTGAACCTCCGGATATTGTGCCGTTTAGAGTTGCAGATGATCCGGCTGAAATTTCTGCGTCAGCTCCGGCATCTACATTCATTGCGTTATAAATTGATAGAATTGCCAGGTCAGAGAACACCATGTTTCCGCAGGATGAAGTTCCATAAGCAGTTAATTTAAACTCAATAGCTCCAAGTTCTCCAACTCCGGGAGTATAAACAGGTCTCAATGCAGAGGGATCAGATAGGCTGCCGGAACCGTTATGTGTCCAAAAAAGCGAGGAATAATTGTTTGCTGTTGCTGTTGTAAACTCATAAGGGGATATCGAACAAAGTGATTCGTCTAAACCTGCATTTGCCAGTGGTGCTTTAATAAAATCGATGCGGAGTGTATCGGCTGCAGTACCACAGGGAGAGGCGCCTGTGGCCTGTAAGATCACGTTTACGAATCCTTTGCTGATATCAGCCTGATCTGGAGTATATACCGGGTTTAGGATCGTTGTACTATTAAAAACACCTGTTCCCGAAGTTAACCATAATAAGGAACTATAGTTCTTGGCTTGTGCCGAATTTAAATTTACAGGGGCAGATTCGCACGATGAAATATTATTTCCAGCATTTGCTGTTGCAGCAGGAACTAATTGTAATTGTAAACTGTCGGTAGAGGTTCCGCAATTAGTCAAACCAGTAACTGTAAGATGTAGATTAACAGTTCCGGTCTCCCCGATAGCTGGTATGTAGGTAGTTTTAATCTGATCGTCATTTTCGAGAGAGCCGAGTCCATCATGAGTCCATAAAATAGTTGAATAATTGCTCGCTGAAGCATCCTGAACAGTATACGTTTCGCTGTTACACACAATAGTGCTCTGCCCGGCATGTGCAACAGGCAGAAGGTTTACGGTTACCGTTTGATTGCAGGATGAAGTGTTCCCGTTCAGGTCAGTTGCTGTCCATGTAACCAAAGTAGCACCAGGCTCAAAAACGGAAGGCGCATTGTTAGTGATACTTGAAAGCCCGCAATTATCTGTTGCTGCTGCTACGCCAAGAATTACGGGTTCATTTTGACAGGCTAATACATTTTCCGGACAAATAATCACCGGATTTTCATTGTCACGAACTGTAATTGTCATCAGGCAACTCGAAGCATTCCCGCATTCATCTGTGGCTTTCCAGATGATGGTGGTGGTTCCTACGGTGTACTTCCCGGAAGCATTTGCTGTTTGATTCATACTGTTCGTTAATGTGTACAAACTACAATTTTCATCAATTACCGGCTGTGGCACCTGAATATCAGCAATACAAACCCCTGGATCATTATTGACAGTTATATTTGTTGGGCACGTGATGATGGGAGCTATAGTATCGTTGACTGTGATGGTCTGAACGAAATCACTCTGGTTTCCGCAAACATCAGTGGCTCTGTAAGTACGTGTGACGGTGAATTTGTTGGTACAGGATCCGGCATTGGTCACATCGCTCACATGGCTGATGCTGACGGAGCCCACGCAGTTGTCAGTGGCGGCTATAGCAGCTAGGTTCACGGTCGGCAAATCGGAAGCACAGGCGATGGTTATATCCAAAGAACCAACGAGGTTAGTAATCACAGGTGCTATAGTATCGTCAACAGTGATATTCTGAACAAAATCGGTATAATTCCCGCAAACATCTGTGGCTCTGTAGGTGCGGGTTAGGGTGAATTTGTTAGCACAGGATCCCGATGTGGATGCATCACTCAAATGGCTGATGATCACGGTTCCGGCACAATTGTCAGAAGCTGAAATCAGTGAGAAATTCACCATAGGAACATCATCCGCACAAGATACCTTTATATCCAATGAACCAATCGGATTAAAAATAGTGGGGGCGATAGTATCGTAAACAGTGATGTTTTGAACAAAATCGGTGAAATTTCCACAAATATCGGTGGCCCGGTAGGTCCGCATAATTGTGACTTGATTGATACAATTGACTGCGGTGATCAGATCATTGACAAAACTGATAACAACAGGCCCTGCGCAATTGTCAGAAGCAGAAATTAACGAAAAATTAACCGCTGGAACATCAGCAAAACAGGCGACAATTATATCCATTGAGCCAAAAGGAGAATTAATAGTAGGGGAAATGTTGTCGTTGACCGTGATGGTCTGAACGAAGTCACTCTTGTTTCCGCATACATCAGTGGCTCTGTACGTGCGGGTGACGGTGAATTTGTTGGCACAGGATCCGGCTGTGGTTGCATCGCTCA
>JBAXBJ010000091.1:0-19339 GCA_037142075.1 Bacteroidota bacterium | reverse complement strand
TCGTAGGGTTCCTGAATGCCGGAAAGGATATTATTCATGACCATTTCCCGATCTTCGGGCACTATCCAATCGGTTCCATATCTTGTTAAAGCCTCTTCTGATGTATAACCAAACATAAGTTCTGCGGCCAGGTTTTGCTCAATGCAAACGCCTTTTTCGGAGATGAAGATAGCTTCGAAAGAGGCTTCGGATAACCCACGGTATTTTTCGCTTATTTCTTCAAGATTTGCCTCTATGATTTTACGATCGGAAATGTCGCGGTAATTCAGCAATACTCCGTTGATTGCCGGATTGTTCAGCTGGTTGGAAGCGGTAAGTTCAATGGGTTTATAACTTCCGTCTTTGCATTGGTACCTGAATTCGAGGGTTTTCACCGAATTATCTTCACCAAGCAGCGAACTGAATACGTTTTGAACTTTCGGAATATCGTCGGGATGGATGGTTGCAAATCCACTGGTGCCAATGCGCTCTTCGGGAAACCAGCCGAAAAACTTTTCGATGTTGGCACTCTTATAGGTCATATTGCCATCGGCACCCATAATGCCGATCACGTCCGAAATATTGGATATCATGGAACTGTACCTGGCTTCACTATCCTGCAGTTGTTTCCGTGCCAGTTTGCTTTCGGTGATATCGGTGATAAATCCGTGCCAGAGCACCGACCCACCCACTTCCCTTTGTGGCAGCGCATTTCCAAAGAGTATTCGGATTGTTCCATCGTCAAATTTCACCCGGTACTCGTGTTGCCAGGGGGATAATTCTTTTGCAGAGGTATGAATGGAATTAACCACTTCGGCGTGATCATCGGGGTGAATATTTGCAAATACCTTGCCTGCATCCAGGCGAACTTCGTCGGGGGTAACCCTGTAGATATGATTGATGGCGTCGCTGGCATAAGGGAAACAGGAACTGCCATCAGGACGAAGACGGTATTGATACACGACTCCAGGTACAAGGCTGGCAATTTCTTCGAGGCGATCGCGTTGAATGGAAATCAGTTTATTGGCATGGGTTAATTCATCTGCCCATTTTTCTTTCTCATTGTTTTGGAACTGAAGTTCGATGTTGGCAATGCCTAATTCGTTTGCCAGGTCAGATTTTTCATTATTTTTAAAGGCAAGCTCTTGATTGGCAATAAGTAATTCGTCTGCCAGCTTTGCTTTCTCTCTGATTTCAAAGGAAAGTTCTTCGCCGGTGGTTTCGAGCAACAATTGCAGTTCAATCTGATGCACTTCCAGTTCATGAACCAGTTTCAGCATTTCGCCTTCGGTAAGAGAGACTTGCCGGGATGGGTTCTTTTGCAGAATGGCTTCAGCTTGCTGTCGGAGAATTTCGGATTTTGATTTCATTTTTCGTATACGATGGTAAAAGGTGTTCGCTTGTATTGAATCGTGCTAAAGTGCAGCCGCATTTTAGCCCACCAGGCTGTTTTTTTGTTGATGACAAATTACTGCATGTTCATTATATTCAGCCCCGGGAGGGCCATAGGAACGAGTAAGGAAAGAATGATGCCGATACTATTTTCCTGCATTTCATAAGCTATGCCGCTGTAAACAGGCATATTTCCCCCAAAACTGCATATGGTATCTGTGTCCTCCAGGCGGGGCGCCGATTTCCACGACAGGAAACTGGGTATGATTGGTTTTTGCAGGTGCCACCGAAACAGGATTGCATTTTAATTCCATTTGGGTGGTAATTCTTTTTTGGATCATGACAGATAAAAATAACAATCAAACTGATATCAAACAGGCGCACTAAAGCTGATGTAAAAAAGGCGGGATAAAATTAGTTTCGGTTTATACGATCCGTGTCCGGGACTTTTTATCTTATTGTGTACAAACTAAATCCATGTAAAGGTAAGGTATTAAACGGATGATTATCTCCTGTGGTTGGAATAAAGAGAAATATGTTGATTTTTTATTATTCGCTATGGTTATTCGTTAATAGTTATTGGTAATTCGTTAATCGTTATTGGTAATTCGTTAATCGTTATTTGTTATAGGTGCCTGTACCAGGGTTTTAGCGGGGGGAGAGGAAATAGAAAATAGTTAATGGAAAATGGTTATTCGTTATGGGTTAATCGTTTTTTGTTGCTGGGCAATTGTACCAGGGCTTTAGCGGGGGGAGGAGAAATAGAAAATAGTTAATGAAAAATGGTTATTCGTTATTCGTTAATCGTTATTTGTTATAGGTGCCTGTAATAGGGCTTTAGCGGGGGGAGGAGAAATAGATGAGAGATGAGTTATGAGTGAAGAGTGAAGAGTGAAAAGTGAAAAGTGAAGGGTAAAGATCGCATGGTGAAATTTGACAGCTGTTTTGTGACAAGGAAGTTTTTGCGCTATCACAAAGCGATTTACCTGATACAAACGATTTTTCGTTTGCATAGCCGCGAGAGGAGGCTTTGCCTAAAAAGAGTTGTTGAGACAAGATGGAAAATTGTTAGTGTGTTATCTTTTAATTTGATGTTTTTTCTGGCATAATATTCGTTAAGGAATTAAAAACATTAAACACAGAACACAAAATGTAAAAGTATTGCAAGCCCCTGACTTTTTCATTTTTAATTTAATGTTATGTGTTTTGCATTCTTTTTTGGCTTCGGCGTGAGCTCAGCCGAACGGTTCTAGCTTGTCCAGGTTAGGATTAGATTTTTTACGCGTTATTTGATCGAATTTAGAGGGTTAATGGGTTATTATCCAATCTTTTAATTTATTCGCTCCGTATTTATTTTTATCTGAATTGATAAAATTATTCTGACAATTTTGCTGATAAGCCTTCCCTTGCAGAAAATAATTCATTCTTCCCTTTTTGTTTTGAACTGCCAAAAAATGCTCTGTCATACCGATTTTGCATTAAATATTTATGCCAGGAAATATTTAACATATTTATATAAATAAATATAATTACATTTATAACCTTTTTATTGGCCTTTAAACCAAAAAGCGGAATCGATTGGCCACTCCAAAAAGCCTGGAAAGGCAATTCTATGTGTGAGCCCATATATTCTATGTGCGTGCTGATGGTATTAAATTAAAACCTTACCCCGGAAATCATTTTTCATACATGCAAAATGGCAAAAACCCGAATCGTACCCTTCTCACCCTTATTAACAAACGAAGGTTCTCTTAAAACTCTCGTTGAAAACAGGACTATTTATAACCTGGAACACTGCGAACTTAACCTGTTTGAAACGTACCAAAAGTCGGAATTAGTAAGTTTAAAGTTCAACGACCTGGTTGTAACCAGCATGTTAAAAGGTAAAAAGGTAATGCATTTGTTTGGCAAGCCCGGGTTCGATTACCTTCCGGGTGATTCTGTAATTATACCGGCTAATGTGGAAATGAAAATTGATTTTCCGGAAGCGTCACTGGATAATCCGACTCAATGCCTGGCATTAGCGGTCGACAATAAAAAAATAATAGATACGCTCCAGTTTTTAAATGAAAAATACCCCAGGGAAGGGCGCGAAGATTTCTGGAAACTCAACGAACGCAATTTTTTCTTTTACAATAATGCTGAGTTGGCATTGACTATAAATAAACTTATCAATATTTGCCAAAGCACTTCAATAACCAAGGATGTGCTTGCAGACTTAACTTTACAGGAACTGCTCATCAGCATTATACAATGCCAGACATTGAAAGATATGGATGAAGATCAGCTTCGGGAAACAAACACCTGTCTTTCTCACATCATTTCGTCCATACGCGGAAAACTAACCGATAAATTAACTTTGAAATCAATTGCAAATACTGCAAGTATTAGTACTTCATCTTTATACAGGTTATTCAAAACAGAATTGGGTATCAGCCCTGTTGAATTTATAATACTGGAACGGATTAAACTGGCTAAACGGTTTTTAAAGAATAAAAATCTATATATCAAAAATATTTCGTTTGAAGCAGGCTTTGATGACTGCAATTATTTTATCCGGGCGTTCAAACATCACGAAGGTATAACGCCAAAACAATATCAGCAGTTAAACAATAAAGATTAATTAATCCTCCACAAACCGCAGCGGCTCCAGGTCAACTAATTCTTCCTCCGTAAATAACCTGGAAAGTGTTATAAATCTTAATCCCATAGGGATTTCGAGCGAAAAACTGGAGCCCATGCCTTTGGTGATATCGATATTTAACCGGGTATGTTTCCAGTATTCAAACTGGTCCTTGCTCATCCAGAATTCGCAGTCATCGATAATTCCCAGGCAAACATCGCTGCTTCCGAGTATA
Source organism: Bacteroidota bacterium (assembly GCA_037142075.1). GTDB lineage: Bacteria > Bacteroidota > Bacteroidia > Bacteroidales > UBA4417 > UBA4417. The sequence continues at coordinate 15,110 of JBAXBJ010000091.1, read as the reverse complement.
AAATCACCTTTTTCGAAACACATGGGTTGCGAGCCATCGCAGCAGCCACCGCTCTGATGAAACATTAAATCGCCGAAATTTTCTTTGAGCTGCCTTATTATTTCTGAGGCTTCAGGACTTACGGTTACTCTTGGTATCATTGATTCCTCCCGGTTTATGAAAATACCGGTAAGTTGTAAAACTTACCGGCATTTGTTATTTTATAAATCAGTACTTCTAAAAGAAGCCTAATTTCTTTTTGTCGTACGAAATAAGCATGTTCTTGGTTTGACGGTAATAACCCAGCATCATTTTGTGGTTTTCCCTGCCAAAGCCGGATTTTTTGTATCCGCCAAACGGAGCGTGTGCAGGATACAGATGGTAACAATTTACCCAAACCCGTCCTGCTTTTATAGCACGCGGAACCTGGTATATTTCGTGGGCATCTCTTGTCCAGACTCCGGCACCTAATCCATACATGGTATCGTTGGCGATTTCAATGGCTTCTTCGGTAGTTTTAAATGTAGTAACACAAACAACAGGTCCGAAGATTTCCTCCTGGAAAATCCGCATTTTATTGTGCCCTTTTAAAAGGGTTGGTTGAATATAATATCCGCCGGCTAATTCGCCATCTAATTTTTTTACATCACCACCGCAAAGTACTTCAGCGCCTTCTTCTACACCAAGTTTCAGGTATGCCTGTATTTTTGCATACTGATCGCTCGAAGCCTGGGCACCCATCATGGTAGTGCTATCCAAAGGATTGCCCATTACAATGGCATTTGTTCTTTCGATAACCCTTTTCATGAATTTATCATAAATGCTTTCATGAACCAGGATACGCGAAGGGCAAGTGCAAACTTCACCTTGATTTACGGCAAACAAAACGGCGCCTTCAATAGCTTTATCAAAAAAGTCATCATCGGCATCAGCTATAGAAGGGAAAAAAATATTTGGCGATTTACCGCCCAGTTCCATAGTTACAGGAATCAGGTTTTCGGATGCGTATTGCATGATCAGGCGCCCGGTAGTAGTTTCGCCGGTGAAGGATACTTTCGAAATACGGGGTGATTGAGCCAATGGCTTTCCTATTTCGGCTCCCAGGCCAGTTACCACATTAATAACGCCTGCAGGTACTATGTCCTTAATTAATTCCATCATGCACATGATAGAAGTAGGCGTTACTGAAGCTGGTTTTACAACCGTGCAACAACCTGATGCCAGTGCAGGAGCTATTTTCCAGGTGGCCATTAATAAGGGGAAATTCCATGGAATGATTTGTGCTACTACGCCAATTGGCTCAGGTATACAAATGCTTACCGTGTTTTCGTCATGTTCGGAAATGCTTCCTTCTTCGGCACGGATAACCCCGGCAAAATAGCGAAAATGATCGATAACCAGAGGCAGATCTACATTCACGGTTTCCCTGATAGGCTTGCCATTGTCAATGGTTTCAACGGTTGCCAGGTATTGAAGGTTGGCTTCAAGAACGTCAGCAATTTTGTTCAAAATGCTTGCCCTGTATGCAGCCGAAGTTTTGCTCCAGGTGAGAAAGGCATTGTGCGCTGCATCCAGCGCCAGTTCAATATCTTCCTTACTCGACCGGGCTGCTTTGGTAAACACTTTGCCGTCAATCGGACTGCTATTGTCAAAATAAGCTCCTTTTACAGGAGCTAAAAACTGCCCGCCGATGAAATTATCATAGTGGGATTTGAAAGTTGGTCTTTTCTGTGTCATCTCGCTTTTTTATTTATTACGCACAAATATATCCACGTTTCTAGATATATAGTAGCATTATCTATTCAATTGATAGCATTTTGAAATTCCATGATCAATAAAAATACTATAAAAAAAGTATAGGATTGCCAGAGATGGGCCTGGGCAGTTTAAATTCATCTGTGAAATCTGCGAAACCTGCGGCCTGCCTAAGTTTATTCCAGTTTCTGCAATCGGAAAGACAGGGAGTTTCGGGCGGGATAATTTTTTCGTAATCGTTTTGCCACTTTCAAAAGTTTTTTCAGGGAAAAAGGAATGAGAAATTAGAAAAAGGAAAATAGAAAATAGGGGAATGGGAAATAGGGAAATGGAAAATAGGGAAATGGAAAATAGGGAATAGGGAAATGGAAAATAGAAAATAGGAAAATGGTCTAAGAAATAAGGCAGCGGGGAAGCTTAAATGGGGAACGAGTAAAAGCTGAAGAGAGGCAGCGAGGGACAAAGGACAATGGACAATTGACAATTGACAATGGATAATGGACAATGGGCAATGGTTATTCGATAATCGTTATTGGTTAATCGTTTTGGGGATCCTTAATTGGACTTTAGCAAGAAAATGGTTTTTTATGGAAAGAAGAAATTTTTAAAGAAAAGCCGAAATAACGATAGCGAAATCATTTCAACAAAAAATTAGGGAATTCGACTATTCATGAAATCTTCAAATGAACTCACCAGAAAATAAGAAGGGTTCAACCATGACCTATACTATTTATCCTGTTAACTTTGCAATTAATACAAAAAAAACAACTATGAGCACTCGACTGGATAATCTGAGATTGAATTATAAGATCTGGCTGGAAAGCTCGGACCGGGAAGGGATTTTAGGGGATAAAAAATGTGAATTGCTTAGGGCAATAGAAGAAACCGGGTCTCTGAATGATGCTATGAAAAAATTAAATCTAACCTACCGGAAAACCTGGGATAACCTGCGAAAAATAGAACGTGAATTAGGCTTCCCACTTATAAAACCTACCCGTGGAGGCGCTGATGGAGGAAATACAGTTTTAACAATTGAAGGTAAGATTATTATAAAAGCTTTTGAAAAATTTCATTCAGAATATGACCAGATTATCCACCAGGGATTTGAAAAGATACTTAACGAATTGAAGCAGGAGATAAAATAAAAAGAAATACTATTTGTGAACTTAGGGTATAAATAAATTGATACTTTTGCACACCGAATTGCAAAAGCATGCAATTCGATAAATAGTAAGACTTTTTCTTCTTATGAATAATGCAATCTACAATTTTCCGCTCCCGGCTAACGAACCTGTATTAGAATATAAAAAGGATAGCCCTGAACGGAAGCAACTGGAGGCCGAAATACAACGGCAAACCCTTAATCCTATCGAAATTCCGCTGATAATCGGAGGTAATGAAGTGAGAACCAGCCAAACAGGACAGGTTTGTATGCCTCATAATCACTCCCATGTATTAGCAAGCTACTATAAAGCGACTGAAAAAGAAGTGCAAATGGCTATTGATGCCTCACTTGAAGCTCACCGGATCTGGTCTGATCTTTCGTGGACGGTACGTGCATCCATTTTATTAAAAGCCGCTGAGCTGATTTCGGGTAAATACAGGGCTGTGATGAACGCAGCTACCATGTTAGGCCAAAGTAAAAACATTTACCAGGCTGAAATAGATTCGGTGTGTGAAACAATTGATTTTCTGAAATTTAACGCTTATTTTGTTTCTCAGATCTATGAAATGCAACCCCGGTCAGCTTTTAACCAATTGAACAAAATGGAGTTCCGGCCGTTGGAAGGATTCGTATTCACCGTAAGTCCTTTCAATTTTACATCAATTGCTTCTAACCTGAATATGGCTCCTGTTATGATGGGAAATACTACGGTATGGAAGCCTGCAACTACCTCTTTGTTGTCAAATTATTACCTGATGAAGATATTCCAGGAGGCCGGATTACCTGACGGAGTAATCAATTTTGTGCCAGGAAGTGGTGCTTTAATCGGCAAGGTAGCACTTGCATCGCCCGACTTGGCTGGCATTCATTTTACCGGATCGAACCAGACATTTAATTATCTCTGGAAAGAAGTAGCCTCGCAATTGCCATATTATAAATCGTATCCGAGGCTGATAGGAGAAACAGGCGGGAAAAATTTCATTTTTGTTCATCCAACAGCGGAACACAGTGAAGTCGCTGTAAATGCTTATCGTGGTGCTTTTGAATACCAGGGTCAAAAATGTTCGGCAGTTTCACGAATGTATGTACCTGTTTCACTATGGCCGGAAGTAAAGGCAGAGCTAATCAGAATAAGTGATGATGCTGAAATGGGTGATGTTCTTGACCCTATAAACTTTATAAATGCGGTGATCGACCAAGGATCGTACGAAAACTGTATGAGTTATATTAATTATGCAAAAGAATCAGCAGAAGCTGAAATAATTGCAGGTGGAAACGGAGACAAAAGTGTTGGTTATTTTGTTGAACCAACAATTATTGTAACCACTAATCCGAAATTCAAATCAATGGAGGAAGAGATATTTGGCCCTGTGCTGACCATTTTCGTTTATGAGGATAATAAACTCCAGGAAACAATTGATCTCTGTAACACAACCTCACCTTACGGACTTACCGGAGCTGTTTTTGCCCGCGACAGGGTAGCTGCATCAACCATGTGTGAACAACTCAGGTATGCAGCCGGTAATTTTTATATCAACGACAAACCAACCGGGGCCATAGTTGGGTTGCAACCTTTTGGCGGATCGAGGGCATCAGGAACTAATGATAAAGCCGGTGGAGAATTTAACCTTATAAGGTGGATAAGTCCAAGAACCATAAAAGAAACCTTTCAGCCAGCCACAGAATACCGGTATGTCTATATGATGGAATAAATTTTAAATAACCAAAAATACAAAATGAGAATAGAATTAGAGAATTTAGGAATTAAAAATTCAAATGCCGGAGCGAGCACCGGCAGCGAATGGCTGAACACTGAAGGCGAAGAAACATCATCCTTTTCGCCTATTGATGGATCATTGATAGCAAAAGTAAAAAATGCCACGCTGGAAGATTATGAACATTTGATTGCCAAGGCTCAGGATGCATACCTGAAATGGCGTATTGTTCCTGCTCCTAAGAGAGGCGAAGTAGTACGCCAGATCGGAGAAGCACTTCGTGAAAAGAAAGCAGAACTCGGTTACCTTGTGTCGCTTGAAATGGGTAAGATATATGAGGAAGGACTAGGTGAAGTTCAGGAAATGATTGATATATGTGAATTTTCTGTCGGACAATCCAGACTGTTAAACGGAGCCACCATGCATTCTGAACGACCTTTTCACCGCATGTATGATCAATATCATCCTATCGGAATTGTAGGAATTATTACATCGTTCAATTTCCCTGTGGCCGTTTGGGGCTGGAATGCCATGCTGGCAGCCATAGCCGGTGATGTGGTTATATGGAAACCCAGTTCAAAGACTCCGCTTTGTGCCATAGCCGTTCAGAAAATTATTGCAGAAACCCTGGTTGCCTGTGGAGTACCTGAAGGTGTTTTTAATCTGATCACTGCGAAATCAAATGTACTTGGTGATAATTTTGCAGCTGATAAACGCATACCGCTTATTTCGGTAACCGGATCGACAGTGGTAGGCAAAAGAGTAGCAAAGATTGTTGGCCAGCGTTTGGGAAAAACAATCCTGGAATTAGGTGGCAATAACGCTGTTATTATTTCGAAACATGCCGACCTTGATATGACGCTACAATCGGTTGTATTTGGTGCTGTAGGAACCTGCGGTCAGCGTTGTACATCAACACGCCGCCTTATCATTCATGAGTCAGTTTATGAAACTGTTAAAGACCGACTGGTTGCTGCCTACCAAAGTATAAGCGACCGTATTGGTGATCCGCTTGAGAAAGACACACTCGTTGGGCCGCTGGTAGATGGGACAGCAGTAAATAACTTTCTACATGCGATTGAGGAAGTTCAGAAAGAAGGTGGTAGGCTTGCTTTTGGCGGTACAAGTCTGAAAGGGGAAAAGTATCCTAACGGCAATTATATTATGCCTGCTGTTGTTGAAGCAGAAAACCATTATAAAATGGTACAGGAAGAAACATTTGCACCTGTCGTTTACCTGATAAAGTACAGCACTATTGAAGATGCAATTCGCCTAAATAACCAGGTTCCACAAGGATTATCATCATGTATATTTACTGAGAATCTTGTAGAAGCTGAAACGTTCCTTTCAGAAACAGGATCAGACTGCGGAATTGCGAATGTAAACCTGGGCACATCCGGTGCAGAAATAGGTGGTGCTTTTGGTGGTGAAAAAGATACGGGCGGTGGCCGTGAATCCGGTTCTGATGCCTGGAAAGCCTATATGCGCCGCCAGACCAATACTATTAATTTTAGCGGTCAGACTGCATTGGCACAGGGAATTACATTTGATTTCTAGATTTGAAATATGTTGTAACAGGCAAAATTGAAAAGAGAAAAAGGCTAAAATTTGGTTGTTACAAAAAGAAGATCAACAATTGAAGAATCCCTGCTACGAAATGGTAACAGGGATTTTTTGATAAAGTACAGATATGATGTATCTAATAAAATTAGCCGAAATAGTTAAGTGAGTTTTTTATGGTGATTTGTGTTTCGTGTAAAGTGAGAATTTTATGTGGACAATTGGAACCAATCATAAAGGGACTCTGAACTTAGGGTTATGATTTTATACAATCCACAATGCAATGTTGAAGACAAGGAAAGCTCCAAAAGTGTAAAAATCTACCGATATTTTTGCAGCAGCCAAACCTGAAAGGCAGGAATAAGCAAATGTTAATCTATTGGACTCATATTTAAACTACTGATTGAATGGTTGTTGCAGACAGAACACAAATATCTACAATCATCTAAAAAAAATACATATTTAGTATTGCGTACTATTTTTAAAAAACTACTTTTGCCACCGATATGAATACTAATTCTAAACGAAACCAATCAATCTTTATTCCATGAAAAAATTAATTTCAATCCTCAGTCTTGTAATAATCTTAGCTTCATTTTTTGTGGCTGGTTGTTCTAAAAATGAAGATCCAATCCCACCGACAATTACCTTTAAACAGGATGCCGGTTATGTTTCAGCAAACACTACCGCTAATTATGGTGATACACTTAATTTTGGTATCACAGCCAAATCGAATGGAACAGATAACCTTGCAAAATTCCAAATCTTTGCAAATGGACAGCAAATGCTTGATTCAACGATCAACACAACCACTTTTGCTCTTGATGTTACTACTGTTAAAACTATACTTGACAAGGAAGTATGGAAATTTGTAACAACAGATATTGCTGGTAATTCAAAAACAGACTCCATAGTAATTACAGGGACCTTTGGTGAGATACTTACTTATAGTTCCAAAACATTGGGAGCTCAAAGCAATACGACTGAAAAAGGATTTATTTCATACAGCAATAGTACGACAACACAATATACCCAGGACGAAGCATTCAACCACCAGGCTGATATTGATATGTTTTGTTTTTACGAAAATACAGCTACAAGTGTAAATATGATGACGCTGGCTGCCCCAGGTTCAAACATTAAAGGAATTTTCACAGGTGCAACATCTGTTGAGCTATATACTGTTAAAAATATCACTTTTTATGTGAAAACAACATTGACTGCTGCCCAGTTTGATGCAGTAGCAAATGATGCTGTTATCCGTGCTTCATTTGACCCAACAAAACAATTCAAGAAAGCTAAACTGCTTACAGCAGGTGATGTTTATTCGTTCAAACTACAATCAGGTAAATATGGCCTTTTGAAAGTGATTGCCGTTGCCGGTGCTGAAGCAGGCACTTTACAGATTGCAGTAAAAATCCAGAAATAAGAATGGTTAATTTGATACAGTTAGTTTCTAAAAAGTCACACAACCTGTTAATAGGTGTGTGGCTTTTTGTCTTTTTTGTTCTGGGAACTATGGTCTTTTTCTCTTCATGTACTAAAGATGAAACTATTAGCCAGGCGAATTTAATTTTAAAAACAGGAACTGCTTATACTCACAATGGTGCCAGCATACCGGTTGGAGGTAAAATACAGATCGGAGTATTGGCATCCGGAGCAGGAGTACCACTTACCTATATCCGTATTGACAGGATAAGCGGCTATGATACTCTTACCCAACTCGATCGTGGATTTTATGCCGGGAGTGAAGGTCTTGATGCTGATTTTACCTTTTCGAAAGATACATCAGCCGTTGAACTCTGGCGGATTATGGTGATGAATGCCGACAGGGATACAGCAGTTAAAACATTACTCGTGTTAAGAGGATCGGGAACTGCCTATGGTCCAATAAACAGTTTAAGTTCAATTAAATTCGGGATGCAGAGTAATACTTCGATAGGGCATTTCGTGGATATACATGCCGGGAATGTTTTTGATGGAACAACTGTTGCTGGTAATGAAAGCAAGATCGATGTTATTGCATATTATTATATTACATCAGGACTTTCATCCCCTACTTTTACTTGTCCGGGATACACAGCAGCGGTTGGATATTACCCTCAACTAGGCAATTGGACTGTTAAAAATAATATCCTTTATGATTACCAGACCAGCGATAATAACCTGGTATCAATAAGCCAGTTTGATGCCGCCATGAATGACAGCCTGCTTGTTACTGCTTTCAAACCTGATAAAGTTAGCGGAAACTGCAAATATGGATACACCGGAAAAGTAATTCCTTTCAAAACACAGGAAGGTAAATATGGAATGATCAAGGTTATACATGCCGACGAGAAGGAAGATGGAATTATGGAAATTGCTATTAAGATCCAGAAATGAATTTTGTAAAAATAGCTTTGAAATGAAGATAATTGGATATCAAAGTATTTTGGAAAATAGAAAATAGAAAATGGTAAAAAATAACATGTCTCAAATTATTTTATATTTTAAGTGTGCCATAAGAAACACTATTTCTCCTTTATTCGCAACTCTACTATTTTCTATTTCCCTATTTTCTATTTTCCCTATCAACAAAACTACAGCACAATCATGCATCAGCGGGAAACTGGTTAATTCTGTTACACAGGAGCCCATATCTGATGCAAGTATCGTTGTTGCTACCGGTGCTGGTACGATTACAAGTAAAGATGGAAGTTACAAACTGTGTGATCTACCAGCAGATTCTGTTCTCATTACTTTTAGTTTTGTGGGATTTGATACTTTCAATTTCAGAACAAGCCTGCACGAAGGAGAAAACAAGTTGCCCGTATTTTCGTTGCAACCAAAGGCAATATCATTGGACGAACTTGTAATAACGGCCACACGAACCGAAAATCTTATACTGAATACTCCTGTGAGGGTGAACATGATATCGCCCAAAATGCTAAAGAGTGCTCCAATCGAAAATATTGACGAAGTATTGAAGTATGCTCCTGGTATTAATTACAGCAGGCCTTTCGGGATTTACAGTACAAAAGGGATTGTGACCATGCGCGGAATGAGCGGTAAGGAGCAAGGCCGCGTGCTTGTACTGATTGACGGCGTACCCATCAACAAGTCAGATGGCGGAACAGTGGATTGGAATATGATAGATATGAATACGGTTCAAAAAATCGAAATCACCAAGGGAGCAGGTTCAGCTGTTTATGGTGGCAATGCCATGGGCGGAATTATTAATATAATCTCAAAAGTTCCTGACAGTAAACCTTTTCTGAATGGATCAATTGAATATGGCACTTATAATACAATTGGCGGTCGGTTTAGCACGGGAGGAATAATAAATACCAGTAATAAACAGAATACATTGTACTGGCTTGCTAACCTATCGGCAAAGCAAAGTGATGGCTACGTTACACAGTCAGAAGCCGATGTGAGAGCTAATCCATACATTGTAAAGTCGAACATGAAAGAAGCCGGGGTAAACTTTAAAACAGGATATTCCATTGCCGGGAAACATACAATTGAAGCAATGGTCAACTACTATAATGATAAGCGGGGGACCGGCGAAAAAGTATATCAGCCTGAAGGTAATACAACCGATCATGATTCGTATGGAATGATTGTAAACTACCACGGTGAAATAAAAAGTATTAAAGTAACCTCTTCGTTATATGGTTTTACTGAGAATTACAAAAAGGTGAATGAGTATTTGAAAGATGATTACACCTGGTACGATGTGTTGTCGACCCGCCGTGATTTTGGATGGTTTACTTCATTAACCATGCCGGTGGGTAAACAACATCTTTTTACAGGCGGATTCGATTTTAAGAACGGTAGCGTGGATGCTTACGACAAGTATTTTACTTCGACTGACATCGTGTATAACAAAGGCAAAATGAGCACTTATGCATTGTTTGCCCAGGATGAAATAAAACTGCTGGCCGATAAGTTGAGAATTATTGCAGGTCTCAGGTTCGATATGGCATCCTTTTACGACGGATCGTTCCGAATTGAAAATCCTTCGATGGAAACGGAATTTATGATGGGATACCAGGTGCCCGATATGCCGGTACAAAACTGGAATGCGTTAAGCCCAAGGCTTTCGGCACAATATAAGTGGAATGACAATACCCGTATATATGCCATGTATTCCCGTGGTTTCAGACCTTCGGTACTTGATGATCTGTGTCGTTCGGGACGTATAAAGGGTGGTTTTAAAATTGCCAATCCTGCCGTAAAACCTGAATACCTGAATAACTACGAAACCGGGGTTGATCTGAAACCAACTTCAAAATCTACTTTTTCGGCTTCTGTTTACTATTCAAGGGGAAAGGATTTTCAATATTATGTCAGCAATGGGGAAACCATCGATATGGGATTTGGTCCGAGACCGATCTTTATCAGGGCTAATATCAGTGACGTAGAAATGTATGGCGCTGAAGCTGAATTGCGGTATGATATTCTTGCTTCTCTCAGCGTATTTGGCAATTATGCTTACACACATTCGACCATACTTGATTATCACAAAATTGCAGGCAACGATACTATTGACCTTGCAGGAAAGTTCCTGACTGATGTTCCTGAACATATATTTACGATTGGTGCCAACTGGAACAACCGGATTGTAAGCACAAGTTTGTACGTTCGTTATAACGGCTCCATGTATATTAATGATCAGAATACCTGGGACGAAATACTCCTTTCGGACAAGTATCCGGCTTATACTACCGTTGATATGAAACTTTGGAAGGCTTTTAAACAGCATTATAAAGCCTCGATAAATATTCAAAACCTGCTGGATGTAAAGTATTACGACAGCAAATATGCCGTTTGTCCCGGCAGGTTTATAACAGCTGAAATTTCCGTTAATTTTTAAACTCCAATAAAATGAAAAAGATTCTTATTTCCCTGACTGCATTGGCACTTTTATCCTTTCAGCACGTTACAGCTCAGACCAACGACTTTTATGATGATGCTGAAACCATTAAATTGAAAACTTCAGTTGTTGAAATACTTGGAGAAATTGCCAATCCCGGCAAGGTTAACCTCGAAACATTGACACTGCGTTCAGTAATTGCTAAAGAAACTCTTTTGCAGGACGGGAAAGATAAGTTTGTAGGAGCCTATCGCTATGATGGTTATTCGCTTTATGATATTCTGAACAGTGTAATCCTAAAAAAGAAAAATGAAGCAGAATTTCCGCCAATCATTGACTTATATATTGAAGTTGAGAATGATAAAGGCGAAAAAGTAGTTTTCAGCTGGGGCGAACTCTATTATCCTATTCACCGTCACGAAATTCTGATAGCAACACAAGTTGCCCGCATCGTTCCTTCGAAAACAAAAGACTTATGGCCTTTGCCATCAGATTCAAGGCTGATTGTTGCTTCGGATTTGCTTACACACCGTAACATCAGCAATCCAAGCCGAATTACTATAAAATCGTATTCCGGAAAGTTTGAAATTACAAAAGGAATGAGCCCAATGAACAGCAAGAGTTTCACTATTTCGGATGAGACAAAGAAACTGGATGAAATCAGTGCTTTGCCAACTAACCTTGTAAAATTGACTTATCCTGCAGTATTCTATGGCAGAGGTCGTGGCATTCATGGAACCACGCCGTTTACAGGAGTTTTATTGAAAGAAGTACTGGCAAAATATATTCCTTTGAACGAAAAGAACCTGAAAACGGGAATGTTTATTATTGCCGGGAAAGACGGATATCATGCCACCTATACCTACAGCGAAATAATGAACAGGAATGACCAGTCTGAATTTTTAGTAGTTCCTTCTGAAAAGGGCGCTGACGGAGGTGATTACCAGGTTTACCCGGCTGTGGATTTTTTCTCTGACAGAGCCATGAAATCGGTTGAATCAATCCGATTTGTGAATGTTGGAAATTAAGAAGTGAGAAAGGATATATTTGTATTAAGAAAACTCTAAAATTGAAATCATTATGAAGACGAGACTGAGTTTAAGCTGGTTGTTTTTAACTTTATTATTGGTTATTTGTTTTAATCTGAAAGCTCAGAAACAAATGACAAATATTACGGGTGACCTTATAATTTTTCATGCCGGGAGTTTATCAGTCCCGATGAAAGAAATTGCTGCGGAATTTAACAAGATATATCCCAATGTAAAAATACTTGCTGAATCAGCAGGTTCGGTAGCTTCGGCACGAAAAATAACTGACCTCAGCAGGCCTTGCGATATTATGGCATCAGCCGATTATTCAGTTATTGACAAAATACTGATTCCCAGGTATGCGGAATGGAATATTAAATTTGCATCCAATGAAATGGCAATCGTTTATTCGGGTAAAAGCCGGTATGCAGATAAAATCAATTCAAAAAATTGGTTCGAAACACTGATGAAATCGGATGTTGCGTTCGGCAGGGCTGATCCAAACAGCGATCCTTGCGGCTACCGCACCGTAATGATGCTTCAATTGGCTGAAAAGTATTATAAGAAGCCTGGACTGGCTAAAAATATTATGGATAAGGATGAGGAATACAACCGACCGAAAGAGGTTGATCTGCTTGCTTTGCTTGAATCAGAAAGCATAGATTATATTTTTATCTATCGTTCGGTTGCCATACAGCACAACTTAAAATATTTAGTTCTTCCCGACCAGGTTAACCTGAAAAATCCAGCTTATGCAAGCCAGTACGCAACTGCAAAAGTCGAGATTAACGGGAATAAACCCGGAGCAAAAGAGGTAATGACCGGCGAGCCTATGATTTATGGTGTAACGATTTTAAAGGATGCGCCAAACAAAGCTGCTGCCGAAGCATTTTTAACGTTTCTGCTTACGAAAAACCAGGGAATGAAAATTATGGAGAAAGACGGGCAGCCTTCGGTGATACCAATGCCTGTACAAAATTTTGATAAATTGCCGGTGGTATTCAAGCCGTTTGCAAAGAAAAAATAGATTTACCCTTTATACCGTTTTTGTTTTCAACCAATTAAGCTATGCACAGGTATTCCACTTTCCAGCTGGTATTTTTATTCCTTGGTGCATTGCTTTTACTTTTTATACTGGCCCCATTATTGGGGATGTTTTTCGCAACACAAACAACGGAATTGGTTGATACCTGGCGCGAAGCAGAAGTGAGGGAAAGCATCTGGCTTACTTTATGGGTTTCGATGGCTGCTACGGTTATATTCTCCTTTGCAGCCATACCTTTTTCGTACCTGATGGCACGTAAGGAATTTCCCTTGAAACGACTGGTAACAGGTATTATCGATCTTCCGGTTGTAATTCCACATTCAGCAGCCGGTATTGCGATATTAGGATTTGTTTCGCGCAATTCGATTCTTGGTAAAGCAGGATCAGCGGTGGGACTTGATTTTGTGGGACATCCTGCCGGAATTGCCGTTGCAATGGCCTTTGTAAGCATACCTTACCTTGTGAATGCTGCCCGCGATGGTTTTCACTCCGTTCCATTGCGACTTGAAAAAGCGGCACTTGTTTTAGGCGCTTCACCGGCAAAGGTATTCTTCACTATTTCTCTTCCTTTAGCCTGGAGAAATATTGTTTCCGGTCTCATATTGATGTTTGCCCGTGGAATGAGCGAATTTGGAGCAGTAATTATTGTTGCATATCATCCAATGATTACACCTGTTCTGATTTATGAGCGGTTCGGAACTTTCGGACTTAAATATGCCAGACCGGTTTCGGTGCTGTTTATTCTTATATCACTTTCGTTTTTCATCCTGCTTCGCTTTCTTTCGCGCGAAAAAGACAAATCCCGGTAAGTATGCTCGAACTTAAACATATATCACTCAGCAACCCGGGATTCAGTTTGAATGACATAAGTTTCAAAGTGAATAAAGGAGAATATTTTATACTCCTTGGAATGTCTGGTGCCGGCAAATCGATGTTACTTGAAATGATTGCAGGGCTTACCAATCCTGACAGCGGCGAGATACTTTTAAACGGAAAGAATATAGAAAAAAGCAAGCCGTATGAACGCGAAGTTGGTTTGGTTTTCCAGGATCATGCCATTTTCCCGCATCTCACTGTTGGTGCCAATATCGGATATGCATTAAAACGGCAGGCATTAAACCATGCACAAAAACAGGAAGAAATTAAATCTATTGCCAATCGGATTCATATCGGGAAACTGCTAAACCGCCAACCTTCAACCTTATCTGGAGGCGAACTTCAGCGAGTTGCCTTAGCCCGTACGTTGGTCCAGAAGCCTAAAGTACTTCTGTTGGACGAACCACTCGCGGCTATTGATACCAAGCTTAAATCAGAAATCCGTTCGCTACTCAGGCAACTCAACCGCGAAGGACAGACCATTGTGCATGTAACTCATGATTTTGACGAAGCAATTTCATTAGCAAACCGTATTGCTATTATCCATGAAGGTAAAATAATACAAACAGGCACACCTGAAGAAGTTTTTGGTTCTCCTCGTTCGGAATTTGTGGCTCATTTTGTAGGAATACGGAATTTTTTTAAAGCAACACTGACCGAAACTGAAACGGGTTGTATTGCTAAACTTGCAGATGGATTGAGTATTGTTTCAACTCAAAATGCAGGTTCCGGAGAAGGATACTTAATGATGCGCGGTGAAGATTTAACATTATCAACTGAAAATTACGAAAGCAGTGCCCGAAATAATTTTATGGGTAAAATTATAGAAGTGTCCGGTTCAAGAACGGGTATTGATGTTATAGTTGATATTGGTGTTCCGGTACATGTAAGTGTGAGCAAAGAGTCTGTGCAGAATCTTGGCTTAGCTGAAGGGGAAAAAGTATGGGTGCATTTTAAGGCTTCGGCTACGAATATTGTCACAAAATAATTCTTCCGGGGGTATTATTCCCCTATATGTAAATAGGCTTCCTGCCATTTCCATAAAAGATCATTGTTTTAAAGCAATCTTCCCGTAGGTGGAATGCGCTTTACTTGCGGGGCTTGGTGTATTTGCTTCTTTCTGCAAATG
>JBAXBJ010000090.1:0-19756 GCA_037142075.1 Bacteroidota bacterium | reverse complement strand
GCGGAAGGCACCGACCTGGGCGCTATGATAGGTGGCACACCCGGCACACTCAATTACCTGTATTTTGCATCCAAATGGTCCAACAACGATCCCAATGCATGGGGAGAACCGAACTCTTACGTGGGCTATGGTCCAGGCTGGGCACAGGTTTCAATGACTCCTTTCAGTCAGTACAAAGCCTGGATGGCCGAGGGCGGCATAAGGAATGCATTGGTAGTAAGTGGTCCGATCAACAAACTGCCGAAGGGCAGCATCAACAATGGCACCATGTTCGTAGCCGACATTATGCCGACCTTGCTTGAAGTAGCCGGTGCAAACTATCCCGACAACTTTAAAGGCAAGGCTCAACCCAAATTAGCGGGTAAATCCTGGCTTCCTGTTCTGAATGGGCAGGCTGCTTCTCCACGAACAGATAAGGATTACATAGCCTGGGAGGTTTTCGGTAACCGTGCGGTAAGGCAAGGCGACTGGAAAATACGCTGGGAGATAAAACCAATTGGTAAGTCGGATTGGGAATTGTTTAACATCGCTCAAGACCCTGGCGAACGAAATGACTTAGCGGCTCAAAACCCTGATAAGCTAAAAGAAATGCTGATACTTTGGGACAAGTATGCGAAGGAAAACAATGTGATACTACCCGATCGTACTGTTTTTGAAACACTGGAAGATCAATTACCTCCAAGGGTCCCTGTTCAGGATGGCTATCCTCCGCTTCTCAATATTAAGCAATTTATTCCGCCTGCAGACATGATGGCTGAACCTAAAAAATAAATCAGGTATATTATGAAATAGCCATGAGCCAATAAATTTGCTCACCAACCGAACTGATTATTCTCATGGCGTATTCCATCTGACCCGTAAAAAATTAAAAATAAACAGATGAAACGATATCTAAGAATTTTAATACTGACAACCGTAGCAATAAGTGTTGTTTTACCTGCTTCCTTATTTGCCCAGGGCGACGGTCCCCGGTTTTACTGGAAGTCCCTTGCAGGAATGTATGCCGTTCCCGTAATCGGCTCCTCCATGAGTGGAAATGCAAACCCGTTGGATCCATCCCACCAGTTTGTACCTGATGCTAATTTCAGCGCAACTATGGCCATGCCCGGCTTTGCCCGTATTATTCCATTGTTTAAGCGATCAGCCATGGTGTCGGTAATAGCTCCTATGGGCAGAATTACAAGTACTATAAGCAACGGAATTACCGAATCTGCTCAAACAACCCGGGGATTCGGAGATCCCATGGTACAACTGGGGGTCAATATAATCGGCCCGAAAGCCATTATGAATATTCCTGACATGCTGCGTTATAAACCGGGCTTTTCAGTGGATATTATAGGAAGCCTTGCCGTACCGATTGGTGAGTACGATAACGAGAGTCCGCTTAATATCGGGCAAAACCGCTGGTATGGACGCATTGGCTTACCGATTGTATGGCAGCTTGGATCATGGGTTCCCGGGAGAAAAACCACCCTTGAAGCACTCCCTGCAATCTGGCTGTTTGGCGATAACACCGATTTTATGGGAAAGAAAATGGAGACCAAACCGATGTACCAGGTCGAAGGCCACCTGACACGTGACTTTATGGAAAGAATGTGGGGTTCACTGGATTTCATCTGGTACACCGGCGGACAGGCTACCATTGACGGCAAGGAAGGTGAAAAAATGAATAACAGCGGAATAGGAGGAACACTGGGTTACCATATTAACGAGAATATGCAGCTTACCGTAGGGTATACAAGCAGCATAAATGATAAGGCTGCCGAAGACCTGAAAATGGATACTTTTAAGGTGACACTGGTTTATGGCTGGCATAAACTGATTGAAGGAATGAACAGGCTAAAGAGCGAGTAGCTAGGTGATAGAAAATCCTAAGTTTGGTCACTTAGTGTCTTGTCTTTTTGATTTGATGTTTTTTCGGTATAATATTCGTTAAGGGATTAAAAACATTAAACACAGAACACAAAATGTAAAAGTATTGCAAGCCCCTTCACTTTTTTATTGTTTCAAAAATGGTTAAAACCCTGCAATTTATTGCAGCAACTTTAATTTCTATGAATTTTAACTGCAAAGGGCGCTAAGGTTAACGCAAAGAACGCTAAGCCTGATTTGTAATGAATGAACTTTGCGCACATTGCTAGATATTTGCGCACTTTGCATTAAAGAACTTCAAAATTTCATTTTTTGTTTGAACCTATGGATTTTTAATCCATAGTGGTTTAGTCTTAATTTAGTGTTATGTGTTTTGCGTTCCTTTTTGGCTTCGGCGTGAGCTCAGCCGAACGATTCTGACTAGTTCAGGTTAGGGATTACAATTGAAGGATTGAGCCCACTCCTAAAAGTCCCAAATGCTGATTTTCAACCCTTGTCACCCCTAGCCCCCAAGGGGGGAGTGTTAAAAATCAGCATTTTACAAAGCTAACTATTAGCGATCAATAGCTAAAATGACTTATCGGAGTGGACTCAAGGTTTATAATAGTGATATCACTTTGCTTCTATGAACCGGGCTGTTCGGCTTTTACAGGTCTGTATTTAAACCGAACCAGCGTGGCTGATTTTTTCTGCCCTTCATTTGAGATATACATATCCCCGTTTTTCATAATGGTAATCCCTTCAGGTTGAACAAATAAATCAGGTTTTAACCTTCCAATATATTCTATTTCGTTTTTTGTGTTAAATACAAACAAAAGTTTATCCGCAGATGATAATAGAAAGAGCTTTCCTGTTAGCGGATGAATGGCAAGATCAGAAACCTGGAATCTGATATCCGGTTCCTTCCTTTTGTCTTTCTTTTTATCCTTCATGGGCACCTTAATATGATTTGCAAGGGCAAAGCTGTCAATTACAGAAAGATCAATTGTAAAAACAGGTTCAGGAAGCGGTTTTTTAGAAGTTAAATTAAAGCCATAAATAAATCGTTTATCCCTGTTATCAGAGCCTTTACGGGGAATCTCTTTTGAGGTAATTAACAGGTAGTTAGTAGCTGGGTCATAACATATACCCTCATCATCTTTCCACGGTATTCCGGAGTGAAAGGTCGATCTGATAAATTTATCAGTATTAAAATTTTGAATTTCGCTTATTTCTCCATCGCTTCTAAGGATATATAATGTAGAATCTACCCTGGCTATTCCTTCATAGTCACCTTTATAGCCATAATCCATCCGGCTGATGATCTGGCCGGAGTTTAAATCGTAAATAAAAACGATTTCCCGTTCATCCTGGATACAGGCAATCCGGGAAGAATCTATTTCGGTGATGCCTGATATTTCCTTTAATTTTTTAGGTAAAACATAAACTGTGTCGGGTGCAGACAAGTTATAGCCAATATCCAACAATGGCACCTTGCTTTTCTTATTCTTATGATGCTGATCACAGGAAGCAAGAATGCAGGTGAAAAAAAATAAAAATAAACAGGATTTCTTCAACATAATTCATCTTTTTCAGATGCAGGACCCAGGACGGTTTAACATTGAAATGAATGATTCCAGGCATCAAAACTAGTTCAAAAATTGCAAAAAAACATCAAATTTGGCGACAGCCCAAAGACATACCTCTCTTTTCGGTCCTATAGTTTACTGGAATTTTAAAATCCTTACAAAAATACAAATTTTAAGCATTTATTTTATGGATCAGGTGTATATATTATCAGTTTATTTTGTAGATTTGTTAGATAAATATCTATTTATCAAGATAGACGGCAATTTTCTGAAGCAGTCATTTATTTTTTTTAAGCATACAAAAATCATTATGCAATGAATAAAGCAATCCCGCCTCTGTAAAAACAAACACGCTAAAATCCGATAATCTAATTAAAAAGGACTTTGATATACCTAAGACGCCTTGAGCAAAAATAGAAACCAATACTGACAGCCGCCAGAAAAAAATAATCAAACAAATCATAACTATATATATAATGTAAATCTAAAAAGTGATTAGTATGAAAAAATTAATCCTTATTCAGACAACCCTGGCATTGTTTTTTGCATTGCCTGTATTCAGCCAGAGTGATACAATTTCCAGTCCCTTAGAGGTTGCAGATACTCTGAACCAGGACTTCGGCCTTTTTACAAAAGATGATATCCTGCATCTGTCGCTCCGGTTTGATATGACTCAATATACCAGGAAAAAGCCAAAAGACGAATATATGGATGCCATATTAACGTATCACATTAACAAAGAGGACTCTGTCAATAAGGACGTACGACTAAAGTCGCGTGGAGAAATGAGAAACGGATACTGTAGTTTTCCTCCTATAAGGCTGAATTTCAAGGATGCTGGATTTCAGAAAGCAGATCTGAGTAAAATTGAAAAAATAAAATTGGTTACTCACTGCCAATATGGAAATGAAGATTACCTGTTCAAAGAATTTCTGATATACAAATTATATAATGTACTTACCGATACCAGTTTCCGGGTTAGATTGGTAAGAATGGAATACATAAATACGCATAAGAAAAGCAAACGTGTAAATACATATGCTTTCTTTATTGAACCGGTAGAGATGCTTGCTGAGCGGGTTAATGCTATTGAGGTAAATTCATTAACACTTTCACAGAAAGAAATTATCCCACAAATGATGACCAGGATGGCAATTTTCAATTATATGATCGGGAACACTGATTGGTCAGTGCCAAATCAGCATAACTGCAAGGTCCTTTCATCACTTAATTTCAGCAATCCTGCACTTGGGATTATAGTACCTTATGATTTTGATTATTCAGGTCTTGTGGATGCGGATTATGCCATTCCATTTGAGCCGCTTGGTTTATCATCAGTACGTGAACGGCGTTATGTCGGGATTTGCAGAACAGAGGATGTTTTTACAAACGCAATAAAGGAATTTGCCAGCAAGAAAGAAGCTTTTTATAAAGTAATCAACGATTTTGAATTGTTAGACAAAAAAGAGAAATCAAGAATGATTAAATACCTGGATAGCTTTTATGACGATTTTGATAACCACAACAGTAAAGTAAAGTATATTCTCAACGACTGTACTAATTTTTAACAAATAAATCCTAACCATTATGACCCCAGAAACAAGTGCCGCTGCAAACGAATTCGTGATTGAAGCCCTTATCCGGTTAGCCATCAACCTTGCTGTATTATTTATAATAATCAAGCTTCTGTACAACAGGTATTCAGATAAGAAAGGGAATCTTTTTGCCTTCTTCCTGATGGGGACTATGATTTTTATGCTTTGTATTGTGTTGAAAGATGTGGAGTTACAGATGGGAATGGCGCTTGGGCTGTTTGCCGTTTTCTCTATAATACGCTACAGGACAAAAAACATGGCAATTAAAGATATGGCATACCTCTTCATGGTAATAGGCATCTCCGCTGTGAATGCATTACTGGATTATCCCAATCCTGTAAGGGGAACAATTCTCGTTAATTCAATAATCATCCTGACTATATTTTTGCTTGAAATCTCTTTCAAAAAAGAAGAAAAGAAAAAAGTCGTCAAACCAGCAAAGGTTAAAATGGAACTGACTCCAGAGGAATTGGAGAAGAAAGCCGCAAAAAAGGAGAAGAAAATGCTGAAAAAGGCAAATCCATTGAAAAAACATCAGATTCTTTACGACAACCTTACCTTGCTTAGCCCGGATAAAATGAAAGAGCTTAAAACAGATGTTTCAAGCAGGACCGGGATAAAAACGGAGAAAATCAAGATTCGAAAAATAAATTTAGTGGCTGGTAATGCTGAGCTTGATGTGTTTTACCGGGTTGAAAAGAAAAAGCCCGGGATTGAGTAACCACTTATCTTTCACTTGTTTTGGGAACCCCTGATGGCTTGTCAGCCATTATTAATAATAGTGACATTATCAGTAATTCAAAACCCATGAAGAAAACTGTCCTGTTCCTGTTAATCTGTCTTTATAATCTCAACTCATCAGCAGTTTACAGAAATGAGGGGAATTATGAGCCGGTTAATGACGGGCCTTATATTTATTATGTGAACGACAGCCTCAAAGCCAGGATGATCGAAAACGGTGTATTGAGCGAATATTATATTTCGGCCGGGAATTACCCGGAAATAAAAACGGCTCTGCATTTATACTGTCAGTATAAAGATCTGCTAAGCGTTAATTCCCAAAAGGCTGACTTCCAGCAAAATTACCCCGACGTTGACAGTATTATTGCAATAAGCGATGTTCACGGGCAGTTTGGAAAATATACTGATATTTTAACCGCAAATGGTGTAATTGATAAGGACCTGAACTGGAAATTCGGAAGGGGGCACCTGGTGTTTCTTGGCGATGCTTTCGACAGGGGTGACAGGGTTACCGAATTGCTCTGGCATCTTTTTACCCTTGAAAAGCAAGCCGGGAAGGCTGGTGGCATGGTTCATATTGTACTTGGTAACCACGATGATATGGTACTCAGTGGCGACCAAAGATACATTAACGAAAAATACAGGAAAGTTGAAGAATTGACCAACACAAACTATTCGGATTTATATTCCGGGAATTCGGTGCTGGGAAAATGGCTTAGGAATAAGCCTGTAATGATAGTTATTGATGATCTGCTATTTGCTCATGGCGGCATTTCAATTGATATGGTCCGGATGAAACTGCCTGTGAAACAAGCTAACAAGTTGTTTGCCGGTAAAATTATCGGCAAAATTATACCTCCGGATAACAAAAATAAGCAGGTTGAGTTACTCGCCGGCGACAATGGACCTTTGTGGTACAGAGGATATTTTGAAGATTCAACTTTTTGTGAAAGCAGATTAGATTCTATTCTTACTTTTTACGACAGCAAGCATATTGTAGTCGGGCACACCACATTCAAAAATATTAAAGGGCATTATAATGATAAGATATTCGGAATAGATGCCGGGATAGGGTATAAGCAGCCGGGTGAAGTTTTTATTTACAAAAAAGGGAAATTTTATAGCGGTTCCCTTACGGGAGAAAGAACTAAACTGTAAACAGACAAACATATATTTCGGTCTGACCAGTGTTCAAATGAACATCCGGGCGATTTTATATTTCATTTTAATTTACATCTACCTGAAGAATGAATGTTTATGACAGATCCTTTTGCATACAACTACTTGAATAAAATCAAATGTGTTTTCCAAATTTAAATCCAGGTTATTGATTCCTGATCTTTGATGATTTAATGAGATTGAAAATCCGTAAATGAAAAACCCGCCAATTAAAAAAAGGCGGGTTCTCACAAACCAAACTTTCAACCAACCATCAAACCTTTATTAATAAATACTTCTGCAGACGCTTTATCGATCGCATTACAGCAGTTGTTATACCATGCAGAATTATGTAAAAAAGTAAGTTGCTATCTGATCTATACTCCGTTAATTTTTATTTTACCGCAAGGACGCAAAATTTTAAATCGCAGAATATCAACACTTTAGGTCGCAAAGATTTCATTTTGTATCTTGTTGATATTCAAGTATTTGAGTATTATTGTCGGACTATTGATCTGATCACTGCAAAATTTAATATCATTTATTTTCGTGACTTGCATTAAGAACGAATTTCGTTCCTGATCACCAATCATTTGTATAACACTTTGATTTTGTGAATATAATGATTAAAAGCCAAACCGGTATTGCAGGCCAAGTGTAAGTTGCTGGCGGGAGCTTAAAAACCCATATTCAGCCCTGCACATGAAATGCCTGTTTAATTGAAATTGAGAGCCAACTACGAAGTTCCACATATCTTTCGGCTTCTTGGTGAGCGAATATTGCACAGTGGAAGTGGATGCCGTACTCAAAGCCCCGTCAAGTGCTGTCATGATATTACCAGTCGCATCAATTACGTTGTTGGCTGTTTCGTATTTTGCCTGATTCACAGGATTGTTTTGTTCCTGCTCTGTCAACCCTACCCACCAGGCATTTACATTATTTTCGGCCTCGTCTACTTTAGCAATACCTTCATCCACTTTGCCCTGCAATTCATCAACAGGCAATACTTCAGCTAAATTCAACGATCCGTTTGTCTCGGAGGACATACTCACTCTGAAACCGCCTGCCCAAATGGAGATATTCCTGTTTGGATTTTTAAATTTGAAAGATTTCCCAAGCCGGGGGCCAAACACAAAAGAAAAAACAGGCTTTTCGATAGCGCTGATACTGGTCCATGCCATATTCATATCCAACGCTAAAAAACAACCGGCAACACCCACCGTTGGCGTCATACCAAATCCTGCTGTAACGGCATCAAAATCGGCTTTTGACGAAAAAGCTGCTATTTCGTTCCAATTATTAGCAGTATCAGGCAGCCACAAACCGGCATCAATTGCAGTCGATGTTTTTGCCTTTGCAAAAATTCCATACACATTCAGAAACGGGAATATCCAGAAATCAGGTCTGAGACTTATTGATTGTGCGGTTGAGACTGCACTATTGAAACGGATTATTTCGTTGAGATCGTATTGTGGCCCATTATTGAAGCCAACAGAGAGGTTGTCAATGATTAAATCCGATTCCTGGCCAAAATAGTTTAAGCTCAGACCCGCCGAATAAGGCAGCGTAAAACCCTTTTGAGTAACTTTCTGACCCCAAATCGGGAGAAGATATGGATACTCAGCCTTTTTCAGACTATCGGCATGCGCCTGATTTTTTTTACCGGCAACTTTGTCGGAATAAACCTGGCTCCAGGCCTGGTTAACTACAAAGATTGAGACCAGTATTGCAACTATAAGCTTTTTCATATGTGTATGTGTTTATTCAATTTAGGTTTAGTTGATTAGTATCTGCAATTTATGTTTGTAGTTTTCCGCATTCTATTGGAAACTTCTGCATTATCTTCTTGCCCTCCGGCCAGTGCGGGAAGCTGATTTTTTTGTTGCCGCCGGCTTCGTAGCTGGTGAAGCTCCTTTTACCTGGTTTGTGGCTGCTCTGTTGGCGTTATAACTTCCGTTAGCCATATTGTGGTTCACTGTATTTGAAGTATGCCTTGAGTTATTGTAGTTGTTATAATTGTTTGTGTTATGAATCACAACCGTATTTCCGCCTCCATAATGCCCACCATGATACGCGGCATGGTGATAATAGTGATTATGTCGATAAGCACTTATCGCAACACAGGTAAAAGCTACAAAATAAGGTGGATAATATGCATAATGATATGGAGGATGGTAAGGTACATATACCGGTGAATAGACATACTGTATAACTGGCGCTGATTCAACCACCACAACCGTAGTAGTTGCCGGAGTAGTTGCAGAAGTGGTGGTTGTTTTTGTTGCATCAGTAACAGCGGCAGCTGCAGTAGTAGTCGTAACTGGTTGGGCTCCTGTATAAGCAGGATTAGCAGTACTTGCCGGTGATGCTGGTTTTGGTTCTACCACATAATCTTTGCCATACAGATCTTTATCTCCGACGATCTGGAGAGTAACTTTCTTATTTTTATCCCTGTCTACCAGGATGACGGCTACATCCTGTGTTTCCTTTTCAGTTACATCAACCTGGAGTATAAATGTAAACGACTCATCCTTTTGCTTGGTGTCTACTTTGATAAAATCAACCTTCTTATCCAGGTTTAAATCCAGGTTATTGATTCCTGTTTTTTCTTCATTTAATGATTTTTCAAATTCCTCTATAGTCTTGGATTTCTGAAACAGATCTAATACTGCATAAAGATCGAGGTTATCGCCGGGCAAGCCTAATAATGTCGTATCATTCTCTGTTTGAGAAAAAACAGGAACGCATAACAAACATAATGCCAGCACCATAATTGATAAAATGCTCTTGTTCATCATTGTAAATTAATTTAAGACAGATGTTGAAATGTACAAAAGGTTGTATGTATTAAACGGCCAGCCAGTTGCCTGAACAAACAGGGGAAAAAGAGCCTTATTGAATAAATATCAAATTAATACAATAAGACCCTTTCACTATTACCCTATTACATGTTCATGAGATAAATTCTATCTTTTGAAATCAAAACACAGAATACCTGTAAAACCAAACTGCCAGAGGGTTGCATAATCAGGTACGGCGTAGGCAACGCCATTGTATCCAATCCAAACATCGGATCCAAAGGTTGAAATGATAGATTGCATATATGCTTCCACTTTTAAGGAAACAACGGAAGCAGTTTTGATCTTGACCCCCAGCCTTGCATCCCAGGCAAATTTGGTGGCCGTATTGTCATTAACGCCAAGAATTCCCACGCCTAATCCAAGTCCGCCATAAGGCCTGGCTTTTGCATCCATATCACCAAAATAGGTATTTCCACCAAGCAGTATATAATTCACGGATCCTTTCGATTCATCATCCGTATTTAAACGAATCCCGGCCTGGGTATAGAGTGGGAAATCAGTATCCATTCTATGGTATTTTAAAGTAATGGATTTATTAAAATCGGCGAAATATTCGATACCACCACCATAGCGGAATGCGGCCTGTACTTCAGTATATGCCGCATCGAAATTCACTTTGGACTGAAAAGTATAACCGGCGTCCAGATTAAGGCTGATTGTGCCGGGCTGTGCATGTAAGGTAATTACGCACAATGTAATAACACCAAGTAATAAGATTTTTTTCATAATTTGTTTGTTTTTAAGGTTTAGTATTAATTTGCAAAAATTTATCACTTTAATGTTTAGGTGAAACTTCAATATTAACTTCCTCAAAACGGGTGACGGGCAAAGCGAAATTTTCTTTATCAACCTTAAATCTGCAAGCTTATTTCCAGGCGCCACAGAATCCGCAGAATCCTCAGATTTACAATCACGTATTTTAAAAAGAACGTAAATTGCGAATTACTGTAATTTAGGCCATATTGAAAATCCTTGCGGTTTTAAGGATAAACTTTTCCATGTTAATGCCCTACGGGCAATCTTTGTCATTGGATTTTTCTTTATTGGTATTTATGTCCTACGGACAATGCTGATGATCTAAATCCTATATCAGTGAATACCTGTGATGAATAGTTTTCGCCCTGTCAGAATTTAACTCTATTACAAAAGGGGAAGTTATTTCAGACGATTCACTAGTACATCCAATCCTTCAATTAAATTTACCAGCTAAAGGCCACTAAACAAATAAACATCCAGTGCTTTTGTCAGAACGAAAGGCAATTATTTTTCAAGGATTCCCTTTTTCTGCAATTCGGTTTTAATGGCAGTAATAATTTCATCCATTGATTTATCAAAACTGGTAGGATTAAGGGATGATGTAGTTCCAGACCACATTAGCTTATCATCTTTAACGGAATACATATTGGTTTCCACCAAAAAGGTTTTATCCTCGGTATAATAACCAGGGGTATAATTGCGATAGCCATACCAGCCACCATGTGAAGTACCCGGATTATAGGAAACACTTTTTTCCACATCGGTCAGGTGCATCACAATAATACCATCAAAATTATCCTTTACTAGTTTTTCATTTAATATTTTCGGATCGGTTTCGGTTGATGTAAGATAGGTATAGGATTGAACGCCAGTTCCAGCTTTAATTTGTTTGACGATTTTATCTTCAGCTATCCGCTGCGAAGCTGCATCCTTAAGCGGAGCTACTACCAAAACCTTTTTGTAAGGACTTGGCTTCAGACTGAAGGAGGGATCGGCCCAGCTTTTTTCAAGTTTGGTCGAAACACATGCAAACAATAGCCCGATTAACAGGGTTGTCAGAAGGAATAATTTAGTTTTCATGATTTTTAATTTTTTGTTAATAATTAATTATCTGTTATTCAACGTTTCTATTAATTTATTGCGGTTGTGGAGGCTACATGAATAAACAGTGCAAGTAATCCGGGAAATCACACCTAACCACTCCAATAATTCAGTCAGACAGGAATTGTAAACTGATGATCATATCCCGCCAGTAATTCAGGTTACTATTTCCCCGATGAATTTTTAAATCCTGAATTTACAATAACGATTTTAAGGTCTTTCGCCGGGGCATCCAACGTTGTTGTACCCTGAAACTGAGTGCCATCAGGCAGGTCGCTGAACGATACGTTAAAAGCCACTTTTTGTTTGGGATCATCAACTGAAGTGCTTACATCCAATGCCATAAGTTTTTGATCTGTTTTGCTGAGGGAAATTGCGAGTACATCACCTGCCTCCTTATAGTCAGGGAAACTAAGTTTGAACTTTTTATTGGGCTCCAGAATCTGTATCCCGACTTTTCCATCATTATAAATTTTCTGTAATTTTTCAGGATCCGGAGGAAGATAAGTCTGAACTTTGGCGACAGCTTTTTTAGCATAATCCGACATATCTGCTTTCTTATTCGCAGCTACTTTGCCACGGATTCCACCAGGAGTTTTCGCAGCGGTTGATCCGCCAGTTTCAACTTTGGTTAGTTTTCCATCCAAAGCATAATAGCATTGCTTCTGCTTTACTGATTTCTGTTCACCTTTAACAAAAACCGTAGTAGTTTCAATCCATTCGTACTTTTTCATTGCCGCTTTACTGTCAGTCAGGTTTTTTTTTATCATGGCAATATTTTCCTGCATCTCTGCCTGTGCAGATAAGCGTGTGATTCCGGCAATAAACACCAGGATAAATACTAAAATCAGCTTTTTCATAATTTTTGTTTTTAATGGTTAAAACTCTTAATTATAATTCGATTGATACTGATTGCATTATTAAAATAGAAAATGGCATTATTAAAGCTATTATCAGCTTTTTTCCGGTTTTGCACCCAAACCAATGGGCAGCTTGAAGTAGATATTAAGCGACGAATTTTTCATAGTGACATCAGGTGTTTTACTTACATTCACCAAACCATAGTAGTAGCTGACACCAACGGCCATACTTTTAAGTATTCGTTTGGTTTTATATCCTATTCCTCCTACAAGACCCGCATCCAGTCGTGTATATTGATCCTTTACATCCTTGGTGTAAGTCAGGTCACCATCGAGGGTGGATGTTTCGAAAATATCATTGGCTTTTGAGCGGAGGCCAAACTGAGGCCCGGCTTCAATATACCAGCGGTTGTTAAAGCGCTGCTGAAACATTACAGGCACATAATAGCAACTGATCTTTTTTGTCAATGTGCCATCTTTGTATAAAGAATCAAAATTGGCATCCCCAAGTGAGTAAACCGGCATTCCGGTGGCTCCGACGTTGGATTTCACCAAAACCCCGGTGCTTATAAAGGAATTATTCTTCACATTAATATGAAAATAAAATCCAATATTAAAATAGTTATTACCTTCGGAATTGCTTATATCGTTGAGATAGGAGCGGTTCAAACCTCCCACAAGTCCAAACTCAATTTTAGGCGTATTTAATTTTTCGCCGAATAAAAGAGAAATTAATACCTGTGCTTTTGAGGTCAGGGAAAACAGTAAGAAGAGTGATAGAAGACCGGTTTTTATAAGATTTTTCATTTTGGAATAATGTCAGTAAATTTTGTTTTTAAAATACTATTCTTTAAATCCAATCCTTAGTTTCCCGTTAATTCAAATAATTTTTATTCGTTAAGAGACAAGTTAAACTTGAAAAGGAGTTTATGAGCGCTTACATTGAAAAGTATTCAAAAGGACAAAACTGATAAGCTTATTAAACCTCTGCTTTTTAAGGGATGCTTTATTCATAAATAAATGTTTATAATTTAACAAAAACCTTGTTTCAAACAGCTAATAGTGGCAAAATTAAATAGTAAACTGACAAAATTATAATTGTTTTCTTCGAATCATTTAAATTACCTCTTTGTAGGTATTTTTTTGAGGGCCTGGTTATAATTGCAATAATAGAAGAATCCTTAAGCCTTAATTTAAATACCTTTGAATATTGAGTTGTGAATGTTTTTTAAACGAAATTAACGATTGTAAGTGAACGTATGGAATGTAAAAACTGCAATACAATCTTTGATGGTAATTATTGCAATAGTTGCGGGCAGATAACCGGAGAAAAGCGATTTATACTTAGTAATTTACCTGGAGAGTTTTTGCATGGCTTTTATCATGTACATAGCGGACTATTATTCACTATAAGGGAGCTTTTTATACGACCAGGGGAAACGCTCCGCGGATACATTTATGGCAAACGGGTAAAGTACTTTAATCCTTTTACTTATCTCTTGCTGATTAGCCTGGTTGGAGGATTTCTTTATAAATGGTCGGGAGTACCTGAACATCTGAATGAAAATTTCCTGGCATCCGGAGATACAATCAGATTTACCGGCAAGTATTTTAGCTACAGGATGTTGCTTACAATTCCTGCCTATGCCATAATGTGCAGTATCATTTACGGGTCCTTTAAATACAACATTGCCGAACACCTTATCGTCAACACTTTCCTGATAAGCCAGAGCATGGTTCTGATGGTAGTATGGATGTTGATTGTAATTCTGCTAAAGCCTGGTAATTTAGTTTTTGAAATCCTCTACATCAGTGCATTCAGTTCGTTTATACTATACCAGGTGATAGTGTTTTTCCGTCTCTTTAATAACGGGAAAACTTTATTACGCTTGATTAAAGCAGCGGCAACAGTTTTCATAGGGTTAGGTTTAAGTTTTGTACTTATGAATTTCCTGGTGAAAATTGTACATTTATAGTCGTATGAGTTACTTCTTCTGAAATGGTAAATTGAACATTTCCGGCAGGATTTTTTAACAGATTTAGAAATGAACGACGAACAAACAATAAGGAAAGAGGCCGATCAAGATGTTGATCCCCGGGTTGACCTTGCCGTGGAAAGAACTATGCTTGCGATGGAGCGTACACAACTGGCATGGGTTCGTACTGTAATAACACTGATCACAGCGGGAATAGCCATTGACAAAGTGCACCTGGCACGCATTATTGCCGGGATTGCATGGCAGAAAAATGCCCATATGGCAGGTTTAATACTAACTTCAGCAGGAACGGCTCTGATTACTTTAGTCACGATACACTACATAATACGGATACGTGAACTTACATTGATGAGGGGAAGGAAAAATAATCTACTCCAGCCGGGAACTCTTATCTCTGTTTTAATAATTGTGGTAGGTGCCCTGGCAATCTATTCTCTGACATTTGACTGGTAAACATCCTTTTTTGTTTGAAGTACGGAAAATATTAAAATGGTTCTTCCACGAATTAAATGGAGATGGTTTTTAAAAGGTCGGAAGACCGAAGTCGGAAGTCGGAAGTCGGAAGAAATAGCTTATTTGAGACTTAGCCAACGTAATGAAAAATTCCTGAAGAAAGGCAATTGCTCAACAAAGCCAAACTTTCAGGGATAAATGAAGTTTTCAGGGAAACTTCTGACTTCCGTCTTCCGACTTCGGACAAAATACATACCAATAAATTAATAAAGCCATCAAAGATGAATCGTAACCATTGCCGGATTCTGTTGATTCTGCTGTTTTTGGGATATGCTGGCGGGATAGCAGCACAAACTGCGAAAGATACAACTGCCAGGCAACAAAACAGTGCTGCCGCTGATGATCCTTCACAGTTTTTTACACGTATTGAATTATTCAATGAGCTACAGCATTATAATTCCAGGGATTTTTACTTTAACCAAACCACGCTCAGAACCATAGTAAAACTTGGGAAACGGTTTACAACCAGGCTCGATATCCCATACGTTTACAACTCTTTTGCTTCACCGGAAGGTGAAAAGCATAATGGACTCGGCGACATTTCATTTCGCCTTCTTGGGTTTAAACTTATCGATGATCCAAAATCGGCTTTTACGCTGTCGATGGAAGTAAGTTTAAACACAGCGGAATCAAAACTTCTTGGTACAGGAAAGAATATGATAATACCTTTATTGAGTTATACCAGGACGTTGAAAAAGCCGGGAAACCTGGTGTCAGTTGTTATACAGCAAACAAATTCATTCAGCGGGGACGAAACAAGAGAAAACGTTAGTTTTACAAAACTACAGGGAGTATATATTAAAGTCTGGTCGAAGAAAATGTGGACTGTTGTTGCACCTGTTATGTATATTGATTATGTACACGGCGGCACATCGATGAACCTTGAAGGCCGAATGGTATATGCAACAGCTCCCCGCTCCAACTTCTGGATTCAGGCAGGGGCCGGATTATATGGTGATTTTTTATTGCGGTATCAATGGGCTGCACAGGTAGGCTACAGGTACTTTCTGTTCCGGAATATGAACTGGAAGAGGAAATAATTTCTTCGTTTTAAATTTCTGTTTTAAAATGATTTTGTCAATCATCGGAATCATTGTTAATTTTATGCTTCTATATCGCATACTTTCAATCTTTTATTAGCAAACATCAGAGAATCTCAACTGTAATAAAACAACCATATGAAAAATATATACCTTTTTCTAAGCATACTGTTCTGTCTGTACCATTTCGGTGCCTATTCGCAAAAAAGCAAAGCCAACGACTCCCTTGTTGCAAAATCAAAAAATGAAGCTGATGCAACAATCCTATTCCAGGAGCATATTCTTGATTCGTTGGTTAAAGCGCGTTTGCAGGGTGAACTTGTAGAGTCCTCAGGCGATAACCGTAAAACAAAGGAACTGGAAGCAAAACTCAGGAAGATTGAAGAAAAGGATTCGTTGCGGAAAGTTGAATTAATGCAGAAAATTGATACGCTTAAATTACATGCCAAAGGGTATGCAGTGGCACCATTCAATGACACCTTGTTTTTGGTATATGCCAAGATGGTATCGTATTCTCCTGAAGAACGCGCCAGGAGCATTAACAAACGCATTCGCCAGGTATACCAGGATCCTTTATTTAATCCCGATTCGCTGAAGTTACAGAATACAGAATTAGGAATTGAAATAGATTACATAAATCACCTGGCAGTTATGATGGTGAGCAAAGTGGATGCATTAATAGTAAACAAGGACAACAAACAGTTAGCCAGCGAATATCTTAATTTGATCAGAACGGCAATTGTTAAAGAGAAAGAAGCTCACAGCTTTGTAAGCTGGTTAAAACGTATAGGTTTAGTGCTATTGATCATTGCAGGATTGAGCCTCGTCATCATATTGATAAATAAAGCTTTCAGGTGGGTAAACAACAGGCTAACCCGTAATCGTGAAAAATTCCTGAATGGTCTCACCATAAACAAGATCAAGGTTTTCACTGCTGAACATTTCGAGAAATTTGTATTACGGATCACAGGTCTTTTACGTTTTATTGTCATAATACTTACGGTATACCTTTCGTTGCCCATACTGTTCAGTATATTCCCGGAAACGAAGATGTGGACCAACACTTTACTTCAATGGATTCTTGGCCCGGCCGGGATGGCTCTTCGTGGATTTATCGGTTTCTTACCAAATTTGTTTTCTATTTTAGTGCTTATTTTCATTTTCAGGTATGCGATAAAAGGAATCAAATATTTTGTCGACCTGATTGAGAAAGGGCAAATCCAGCTCAGTGGATTTCATGCAGATTGGGCTCATCCAACCTTCAGGATTTTAAAATTCCTGTTGTATGCTTTTATGGTGGTGCTGATTTTCCCATACCTTCCAGGTTCCGATTCATCTGCTTTCAAAGGTGTTTCGGTATTTATCGGTATATTATTCTCATTGGGTTCAACGAGTGCCATAGCTAATATGGTGGCAGGATTGGTTATTACCTATATGCGCCCGTTCAAGATTGGCGACCGGGTAAAGATCGGTGACATTACCGGCGACGTGGTTGAAAAAACTACCCTTGTAACCCGAATCCGGACTATTAAGAATGAAGATGTTACCGTACCTAATTCGACGGTATTGCTGAGCAGTACTACAAATTACTCGACTAATACACGAGCTCCGGAGAGTGGTTTGATCATGCATACCACGGTTACCATTGGCTATGATGTACCCTGGAAAGATATGCACCAGGCACTGATAAATGCGGCATTACGCACGGATATGATTTTAAAAAAGCCGGAACCGTTTGTGCTGCAAACCAGCCTCGATGATTTTTATGTTTCGTACCAGATTAACTGCTACACACGCGAAGCCAACGAGCAGGTTAACATATACTCGCAACTGCACCAGAATATACAGGATTGCTGTAACGAAGCCGGTATAGAAATTATGTCGCCACATTATCGCAACCAGCGCGACGGGAACATGACCACTATTCCTGCGAATTACCTGGATAAGGATTATAAAGCACCGGCATTTAACGTGAAACAGGTTAAGGATAAATAAAAGGTATCTGAAGCGTAGTTTTGAAACAGCAGTTTACACATCAGTGTTATCAAGCTTTCGGCAAATATCTATCAGAAATGAAATCCAAACTGTATGCTGTATCGAAAAGATGCAGTTAACTTAAAGTTTGAGTTTGACAGGTTAGTGGTTTCACCATCAAACAGGTAACTAAGGGCCGGGAAATGTTCAAAAAGTTTATCCGCGAACTCTCCGTTAATATCATCAATTTCACTTTTATCCAGGCTGCCTGTGATTTCAGATTTTGTGTTATAGTATGTTAGTGAAGGTCCAAACATTAATAAGTCAATTGAAAACTTCTTGCCGAAAATAAACTGATACCCGATTTCAACACCCAGGTTTGTCATACTCAGGCTTCCACTGAATGAACCATCCGGGCTTGACGGTTGATTTATCGAATTAAATTTATTTGAGTGTTTAAAGCCATAGTAGGATAGATATGTTCCGAGGTACATTCCATCAGGAGCAGGTCGCCGGTTCCTTTTTGATGGATAAAACCTGTAATCCAACCCAATGTTAATGCCTTTCCTGGACTGATCATGGAGAGTTATGAGATTAGCTATGGTATCATTAAAGTACACAGGAATTATGAGGTATCCAAGTTGAATTGACATGGATTGGTTCTTACGGATCAGCCTCTCATAACTGAATGTGATATTCCTTGTTTCACTAAAAAGCAGCATTGGAGTGGGGTTAAACTTAACTACATTCATGTGATACGGTGTGAGTATGCGGGGAAGCCCTGCACTAACAGGTATTGAAACACTATCACTCGTCTTTGCGATAGTATCACATCTTTCTGAAGCTCTCAAGCTGTAAACAGATATAACATTAAGAATTATAACCGTTACGATGCACAACAAAAATCTGGTTTTCATAATTATCGAAAATTATTAGATTTAATAAGCAAATATATAAGAAAAGTGTCAGTATAAGACTAATTAAATGCTTATTTCAAGGGCATTCAGTCTTTACTAAATTAGCCTAAATGGACTTTGTCGCGATATAACTAAACGTCTCAATGTATTTCAGGGAGAGGGAGAAACTGAGTGGATAGTGAATAATGAAAAGTGAATAATGAAGTTTATTTAATTAACATTTTGCCAACTTGGCTTTAATCGACTTCATCAGGAATTCCTGGCCGGAGGATTTGGATGCGAGGGAGAAAGAAAGTGAAGAGATAGGTGAGCCCCTTTCTCCGCATTGAATTTATAAAGAAGCCCGTTAACATTACGTTTGCGGGCTTCTTGTTTTAAGTGGGTAGCGATAGTGTAGCGGTTTGATTGTTTCGCTTTTGATATTTTATATATGGCGTATCTGAATGCAGAAGAACTCAAATTGCTGATGAATAAGCATTTTGCTCTTGAGCGTCTGCAATTGGTGAAAGACGCTCATGTTTTCTGCTGCTTCACCGGCCTGGCTTTTATTGATTTGACTAATTTAAAGACACGAACATCGAGGATAAAAATTTCGTTTTTTAAAGGGTGATATTAGCATATTTTCAACTTATTTAGATAACATAATTGGATGATTTTTATTAATTATATAAATTAATGAAATTAAGTGGAGATTTATTTTATCTTTGATAATTATGCTGAATACTAAATAACCACTGTACCTAACGCAAGGGTGTACGACAAATATCCCTAAGCCGCATTTTTTATAGCAAACGTTCTAATTC
>JBAXBJ010000089.1:0-19769 GCA_037142075.1 Bacteroidota bacterium | reverse complement strand
AGCCCGGATCATCGAGCATTTTGAGCATGATAATAAAATAGGTAAAGATATTGCCTTGTCCCTTTCAAAGCTGCGAAAGACCTATAAGCCGGAACCCGACAATACCAGCATTGACTTTTTTGAAATTGATGCCACGGGAGAGACCATTGAATCTGATTACCAGGAAAGCACCAAAACCGAAACCTTTGATTTATCCAAATGCTCTAATATTGATCTTATCCGAATGTTTGCTGAATTTACGGCATACAAGCGTTTTAGTGAGTATTTGGAACAGGAAAAAACAAAATATGCAGACTTGGGATCAATAATTGGGAACGCAGAAATCTCCACAGAATCCATTTCATCCCAAACAAAGGACTTTACTACTGCCCGCCAGGTGCTGGCCGTGCATTACCTGCTTAAATATTCAAACGTCAAAGACGTTGATAAAACTGAAATTGCCCGCTTCATACAATTTCTTACCGGGAAAAACTTCGATAACATTTACAAGCGGCTGCAAAACCCATTCAAAGTAAATGATAAGGCACTGAAAGAAGACCTGCGATTTGTCCGGGGTTATTTTGAACGGCTCAAAATACAGGAAGTGGTGAAGATGATTAATAATGAAATTGATTCGTATTTAGCATAACGATACTCGAAGAATACTCTCAACACAAAAATTTTACATAAATTCTATCCTGTAATTTCAAACAAATTGACAATATTAAAGCTATAAGCCGATTCCGGCTATTGTCTTACAAAGGAGTTTAGTTGAATTAATTTGTGCGTTTATGAGAACTTTTGTTAATAAACAATGAAACGATTAACCCGGTGCCGACAATGACATCCACAATATTCCAAATAATCCGACCGAAAGGGATTTTGAATACCGGCTGGAATAAGATTGCCAAACAAATAAAAATAATCATTTCTATTTTACTATTCCTTTCGTTTGCCTTGTAGGCGAGAATAGCAAAGCCAACTAATGCCACGAATCTTACAAATTGATAATAGCCGTAAGGCAAATTAGCGAGACAGATATATAAAAGTACTGCGAGCGCTATCTTGATTATTTTTTCAGTCATTGTAGTATTATCAATTGGAATGGCGTTTGTTTTTCAATTTAGTTTCCACCGTGCTGCCAACATTTTCCGTTTGGGCTCGTCGTCAATCTTTTACATCTTGTGCCCTTCTGTGTTACAGCGGTACATTGTTTTGATACGGCGCCGGTACTTTTAGGCTTATCACTATTTTGCGTTTTTGGGGCAGTTTCGGGATTTTTACTTTTACTATTGTTCACGCCGGTGGATGAACCTGCTAAATCCCATTTGCTAAGGTTCTTTTGTGCTTCAATAACATTCTCAACACTATCTGGTAATCCAGGATAAAAATCAACAGACGTCAATTTTTCTAAGGAATCTACAGTAATAGCATAATCACCCCATTGCCGGTTTCCCGCTTCATTTGGCAATACCATTGCAATGCACGTCCACGCTTTCCCATCATTTTTCAAAAGAGTTTTGAAATAGTACTTTGGAACAGTTACCTGATTCTCTCCAATAGCGCCCAGTTTCTGACCATTTAATATCGGCCCCGTAACGACAAATACTTCATTATATAAAACGGCCCAATCTCTTACCTTTGATTCAAGTTTTCCCCAAATCCCACGGTTAAAGGAAGGCGATTGCGGTGACATATTACTCATGAAAAATGT
Source organism: Bacteroidota bacterium (assembly GCA_037142075.1). Classification (GTDB taxonomy): domain Bacteria; phylum Bacteroidota; class Bacteroidia; order Bacteroidales; family UBA4417; genus UBA4417. The sequence continues at coordinate 18,076 of JBAXBJ010000089.1, read as the reverse complement.
TTCTGACATCGCATCACAACTAAAATGTCTGTCAGCGGCAGGGCAAAGGTGGCCTCTGTCATATCCCGATCCTTTATAATCATCAAGGGTTGCCGAACCAGTTTTTACATTTGGATCAACCCTGAAATCATCTGTTCTCTCGCAAAGTTTATTATTGACCTGCGCAGCGGTTAACTTATATGCTACCCATTTTGCCTGCTCATCAGCTTCGCTATAGCACAGCCTATAATAGGTATGGTTAACGGTGCAACTTGCATCACATTTCGGGTAATAGGATATGTCTTGCGCGGCAGCAAAGTAAGAGATAAATATGTACAATATCAGACAGAAAATCCTCATAGATTCATTAAAATATTAAAAGAATGTTACAATGTGCTTGCCTGTGTAAGAATGCTATATTATTTGTATTTTAGCATTGATTGAATTTTTTCAATTAGTTCTTTTTCTTTGCCTGCAATAATACCGTCTGCGCTTGCCATTTTTTCTAAGTTTGCGATAACCTCCATTGCACGGTCTTTATCGCTAAATGTAGTTTGCTTTACTGTCAATTCTGGCAAAATAATAGTGTTCATTAAATTAAATATTTCTTGCTTTTCACCTGCTGTAAAGTCAGCCAAACTACTTATCACTTCTGATAATGTCACTTTTTCTTCTTCTTCAATTACGCCGTCGGCCTTAGCTAAATAAATCATTAAAGTGATTTCATTCTTTTTATCTTCTTTCATTTTAAAACCCTTGGTCTGAAATAATTTTCCGAAAAGTCCGCCAACCGCTTTTGTTGCATTTCCTAAATCTTTTTTAACTTCTTCGGCTTTTGAATGGAAAATCACTTCTGCATTTTTGAAGAAATTTAGAATTGTAACTTCATGCATTTCATTTGTAAGCATGTGCTTATATGTAACCTGAATGCACGGAATTACTTGGTAATTGACTTCTTCATTAGTTATTATTGGAAAATCCTTCAAACTATATCCAAGTTCTGCCTGAATTTTTTGACAATATTCTTTACTATATTCGTCATACATTTCTTTTACATTCTCATTGATATTAATTAATGATATGCTTGTTGGCTCTGACTTATTTGGATGTTTATTGAATACTGAATTTTCATCAATATTATTTAATTTATCACCTCTTAGAAAAATCTTTTCTATTTGATTATTATTTATTGCAGTTTCAACAAAAACCATTTGCGCCATTACACCCTGAGTCTTACACTTTGGACAATCCACCAATCCATAGTGTTCTTTATCTCCATAGCATTTTGCGCATGTAAGTTTCCCTGATGCATTACAAACAGGACAATCAACTTCACCACGTCCTGAACATGGAGTACATCTTACTTCACCCTTGCCGTTACATTCTGAACAACGATTAAAACCATCTTTACATTCACGGCAAGGAATATATCCCTTACCTCCGCATTTTTTACATTTTACATATTTATCTCCTTTTGCAGTAACATCTACCAAAGTACCCGCAGCTCTTGTTGCTACATTACCTAAAAATGTACCTTCATCACGCCCATCGCCGTGACAAGTTGAACATTTTTCCTCACCACGTCCGCCACACTTTTTACATTTTATTTCACCCGTTCCGCTACATTTATCACATTTCTCCCAACCAGTTCCTCTGCAATCTCTGCATTGAACCTTTCTGCTACCTTTGCATTCAGTACATTCATAAATATGCTGCCCTTTACAATCAGGGTCAGGACACTGAACATATTTATTACCGTTACACTCATCGCACTGTTCTTGAAAAGTCAAATCAGGTACAAAATACTTTCTTTGATTTTCAGGTACAATATCACCGTTTGCATCAAAAGGGAACTCAAATGGTTTACCAATGGATTTAATATTGAAAATACTTGGTGTAATACCATAACTGGATTTCAATGTGTCAAGAATTTTTTCAGATGAAAGGATTGCTTTTTCACCATGCTTTTTCTCTCCGCCTTCAATTTCCAAAAAAATGTCTTTGATGTTTCCATAAAGAGGAAATTTAACTATTTTCCCTTCCCTTGTGGCAAAAATGGATTTGTGCTTTACATAAAAGTAATTAGCTCTTTTCACAGGCTCTTCTGATGATATTATCATTTTATCAAATTCACCAGGCACAAGCTTTTTCAAACAAGTTTTAATATCAGTTACTGATATTTGATTTAAATTTCCCAATTCATTATTCATCTGATTTATATTTATGGATTAAGAGTGTGTTTAAAATTTAAGATATATCATTTATTATATTGATTAACAAACGCATGTGAATAATATTTACAACGGCTTTCGCCAGCCACCGGATATTTTTTTCGGTTTGTAATAACCAATTAAACAAACGATTAGACATCAAAATTATTTTTTCGTCGAAAGTTTTGCAAATAATCGCATTATTTCACCAATCCATAATACCAAAGACGTGCTGCCAACAATAATAATCCATTCAAATAGTGTCAACGGTTCTGTGCGAAATACTTTGCCGCCAAATTCAACAATTAGGATTTGACCAAAGAAAATAACTATTGCGACTATCAAAAATCCAACGCTTTTACTAAGGCCACTAAATGCTGATTTTCCAGAGAAAAATGCCTTTGCATTAAACATGTTCCAGAATTGTAGCATGACAAAAAAGGTAAAGAAAAACGTCAACTCTTTAGTACTTAAGCCAGGTTCTCCACCCCCAAATATGTCGGTATATGTAAAGTATATAAACATTCCTAAAAGGATCACTACAAAGAGAAAACCAATACCAAAAATAAATCTCCCCATTTCTTTATTGATAATAAAGGAGTTTCTGTCACGGGGCTTATCTTTCATAACTTTTTGATCTGCAGGTAATGAAGCAAGCGCACCAGCAGCAAATGTGTCCATGATAAGATTGATCCACAATAACTGGGTGACGGTCAATGGCAGTTTTTGCCAGAACAAAGCCCCGATAAAATCTATTAAAAGAGCAGCGACATTTATGGTCATCTGGAAAATAACGAACCTTTGTATATTCCTGAATATTGTTCTGCCCCAAAGAACAGCCTTTGTTATACTTGCAAACGAGTCGTCTATAAGTGTAATATCGCTTGCTTCTTTAGCTACTGATGTTCCTGATCCCATTGACAAACCTACATTTGCGTAATTCAAGGCAGGAGCGTCATTCGTACCATCACCTGTCACGGCAACAACGGCTCCCCCTATCTTAAGCATTTGCACCATTCTTTGTTTATCAACAGGCCTTGCCCGGCAAATAATTTTCAGATCCTGCACCCTGCTTTGCGCTTCATCATCATTTAATTTATAAAAATCATAACCCGAAATCACGCATTCTTCCGAATCATTTTCATTCAATATCCCGATTTGCCGTCCAATTTCCATAGCCGTTCCACGTGTATCTCCTGTGACAATCTTAATATCAATTCCAGCATCTAAACAAACTTGAACAGCATTGGGCACTTCTTCGCGCAATGGATCTGAAATTGCAACAACACCAAGAAATGTCAAATTATGATTTGCCAGATTCCCATCAACAAATCTATCCTTGCCATCATCAATGATCTCATAAGCAAATCCAATAGTTCGCATGGCTTGTTTTTGATAGTTTAGTAATAAGCTATCAATTTCTTTTTTGGTCTCAGACGTTGGCCTTGGTCCATTTTCGTACAAAACGTTTTCACATTCTTCAAAAACAATTTCAGGTGCTCCCTTTACATAGAGCACACGCTTTTTCAACAGTGGGGATTCAACCATTGTTGCCATATATTTCCGCTCACATGAGAAAGTAAGCTGCTCAACAACTTTTGCCTCTTCACGTAATTCTAAATAATTAACCCCATTTTTGTGAAGCCACATCAGTAACGCAGCTTCCGTCGGATTTCCCAAAGGTTTAACCTTATTAGAGTCTGCATAATCAAGATATGCCGTTGAATTTACGGAAATGCCTTCTTTTATAAGATCACTTGTATTATTGCCAGATAACAAATTCCCGTCACTGCTGAAAAAATCATGTTTATAAACCGTCATCAGGTTTTGAGTCAAAGTGCCGGTTTTATCGGTACAGATAACCGTAGCCGCACCCATGGTCTCACAGGCATGCATTTTCCTGACCAGATTATTTGATTTTAACATCTTGCGCATGCTCAACGCCAGGCTTAATGTAACACTCATAGGAAGTCCTTCAGGCACAGCAACTACAATTATTGTTACTGCAACCATGAAATATGTCAGAATATGACTGGCGGTTTCTAAAGGGATCCACGAATCTTGCAAAAATGGATTCACTCCAAAAATACGACCTATACCTGCGATAACAACAAATGAAAGTGCAGCTATGCCTATCCATAAAAACCAACTGCCTTCCTCAACTCTTTTTGGCATTTTCTTTTCTTTGCCAACCAACTCGAAACCATCATAGATAATAGGTAGCCATACTTTTATTAAAGCAATTGCAGCAGCAATAAGGACACCACCTAATAGTCCCAACTGACCTAATTCAAATGTTACATCCTCAAAAAACAAACCCTTTAAAAATCTTGCGACAAAGGTTATCAGGGCGAATCCGAATCCGATAACTCCAATCCACTTAGCTAATTTATCAAGTTGTTGGTTTAGAGGTGTAACATCACCGGTAATTTCTGTGGACTTCTCAGCAACAACACCATATTCAGTAGCATCACCAACTTTGGTCACTTCAAAGATGCCATGGCCATCCAGTACGATTGTCCCTTTTAATATAGAATGACATGGATATGCCGTTTTTGTTGTACAATCAATAGGCATTATTGATTTACATGCAGGGACAGATTCACCTGTCAGACACGATTCGTCAATTTGTAATGATATAGCTTCAAGCAGTTTTCCATCAGCCGGTATTTCTTCACCAGTAGACATTATCACAATATCACCAACAGCAATATCTTTCTTTGGTACTTGACAAACATTACCCTCTCTGATAACTTTATAAGGAGTATCATCATTTACTTGATTAAGTACATCAAATTTTTTATTTGCATCCATTTCAAACCAAAACCCAACACCCGTTGCTAAAAGGATAGCGCAAAAAATCCCTATTGTTTCGGCAAATTCTTTAAATTCATGACTCTTTAAATAATATATGATTGAAATCCCCAATGATAATAAAGCTGCAATAAGCAAAATCCGTATAATTGGGTCTTCAAACTTTTCTAAGTATAATTTCCACCACGGATCTTTTTTTACTGGTGTCAAAATATTTGCACCATGCTTTGCACGACTCTCTTCTACTTGTTTTGAAGTAAGGCCAGTGTAATGTTTGTGAGGGTTCATTCTATTATTCTTTTAGACGTATTTAATACTTTTTGGAAGCATTTGACTCCAAGCGTAATGTAGGAATTACCAAAAAACAACAGCCAATATTAATAAAGGTGAGTTTTTTCTATTCCAATGATAAATATTGCTTTACAACAATTTTGGAAACTAAATTTGTTTGAAAAGCTTATCCAGTAGTGGTGATATTGCTTTTGCCTTTTTCTTAATATTCAAGAGTAAGGCTTTCTCAATTTCATCAATCTTTCCATCACCTTCAATTTTTGAAATAAGCCATTTTGCTTCTTTATCATCAATTACACCGGGTGATTCATCATCGTCCAGAACATGGGATGTAATAGCTTCAATCAGAAACTTTTTCCACGAAGCATCATTCTTCTTTCCGCTCACAGCATCGTTAAGCTCAAATAAAAAATTTGCTTCCTTTCTATCGACAATACCATCTTCATAAATAAGTTTACGAAGCATTTTAACTTCGTCTGCATCAATAATGCCATCAGCCAGAATTGATTTTTTCAACGCACTGAGTTTTTCCATAACGGTCTATTTAAGGAGATTAAATAATTTCTTTTCTCTGCCAAATCAGTTATTGGTTCACTAAACAAAGAGCAGAGCGATTGCACTTTGAACAACACGCTCTGCTCTTATTTCAATACTCAAACATTTAGTTAATTTGTGATCTCAAATTCTGCTCTTCTGTTTTTCTGTCTTCCTTCTTTCGTAGAATTATCGGCGACAGGGTTCTCAACACCTTTGCCAGAATACTTCATACGCCCGGCATCAATACCTTTTGCAACGAGGTAATTGAACACTGCCGCGGCCCTTTGCTCAGAAAGTGCAAGATTATATTCGACAGCCCCGACATTATCAGTGTAGGCAGTAATTTTCACCGTTGCTTTAGGATTATCTTTAAGATATGAATATAATTCATCCAGCTTCGCATCTGCCCCGGTTATTGCAGGGCTTGCAGAAGCGAAATGATATACATCATAAGTTGTCCCTTTTACATATTTCTGAGAAGCACCAGCAGGTGCAGTTCCTGTATTTTGGCCGTCATTACCAGCAGCAGTCTTTGTTCCAGATGTGTCGGCCGTACTTGCCGGAGTGGTTTTAGGCTCTTCCGTGGTCGGAGTTTTACTTTTATCGACGGTTTGAGTGGTTTCTATATTTCTATTCATCATGACCAATGCCACAACGATACCGGCAACTATAACTGCCAGAAGAATAAATATCCACGCTTTGCTTTTTTTCTTTCCGCCTGATGTAACCGAAATATTGGTTTTTGAATCGGGAGGTTTAGTCGTGGGATCTGCAGTTTTTTTTGCATCCTGCTTTTTCAGGGCGGGGGTCGTTTTTTTTTCAGGATTTACATCCCCGCCTTTTTCACTGCTTTTCGATAAATTGAAATTTGATTTATCCTTTGAAACATCCTCACCCTTGGATAAATTAAACTTGGACTTATCTTTAGGGTTATCCTCATTTTTGGATAACTTGAACTTATTTTTCTCATCTTTCATAAGGCAGGTTTTAAGTGTACATTTCAATAAGTGCCGGCATACTTCCGTTTAATCCGCGACCCAATGCTTCAAACTCCCACTCATTTCCGAGGCGGTAGAGTCTTCCAAACTCAACAGCATCTTCATTCCCGAATTTTTCGGCAAGGTCATACCGTGCAATTTCTTCTCCCGATTCATCATTACATATCCGGATATAGCATTTATGCACCATGCCAAAATTCAGAGCCAACGTTCTTCTGTCTTTCTTATCGTCGTGAGGGTATTTGCAAATTGTAACTGTAATGATGATTTGCTGCACACGCTTATCAACTTTATTCAAAGTAAGGATCATATCTTCAGTATCGCCACCCTCATCATCACTTCCCCCTTCTTTTTCATCAACAGCACCCAGCATGGCTTCATCCTGCGACATTGGGCGCTCATTTCCTTCTGAATCATTTCCTTTGTTCTCTGCCCCGTAAAAAACGAAGAACCCGTCATCAGGAATTTTAAAGTCGTCACCAATCATAAATGCGGAAACATCCAAGTCGAAATTAGGGCCATTTGGATCTTCATTTGCTTCCCATCCGAGACCGATTTTTACTTTGTTTAAGCCTCCTGCTTGTTTAGAAAGGTTGAACCTTTCTCCTTTATGTAAATTGAACTTTGCCATTTTGTGTAGGGTTTTATGTGAATAAAAATTATTGATAGTATTCAATTAAGCCACCTAAGCCATTGTTATAGGCATTTTCAAGTGCTTCAAATACCCATTCGCTACCTGAACGGTAGAAACGGCCAATTAGTAGTGCATCACTTCCGGGAAATTTATCCTGAAGGGTATATTGGCAGAGCATTTCACCACTGGCAGCATTATAAACACGTGCAAAAGAATTCTCAACCATGCTAAAATCCTGTTTGCGCTCAGTAGCCTGATCGATAGTAATTGCAAAAACAATTTGCATGACAAGAGGACTGATTTTTGATAATTGAATATTTACAACTTCATCATCACCATCGCCGGCACCGGTACGGTTATCTCCCATGTGGACAATGGCACCATCTGGACTAGTTTTATTGTTGTAGAATACAAAATGTTCATCGCTTAGTAGCTTACCATTTTCGCCAAGAACAAATACGGAGGCATCAAGGTCAAAATCAAATGATGATGCACCGGCATTTGGATCCCAGCCTAACCCAACAGTAACGTTATCAATACCGGGTTTTTCTTTTTGGAGGTTAATTGAACCACCTTTTGCTAAATTAATTGCCATAAATATTTATAGTTTTAAGTTAAAGTTTTAAAGCGATATAAAAAAAATTGAATTAACCGTTGTTACTGTCACTGAAATGTTGATTCATTGTATTTTATTCAAACCGTTTCCATTGTGGCGTTGTATGATATTAATTATTTCTTAGGCGGAGGTGGTGGTGGAATTGTTTTCTTTGGCTCCACCTTTTTTACTGTAGTTGGAGGAGGTGGCGGAGGTGGCAAAACTATTTTTTTTTGTTCTACTTTTTTAATCGGAGCAGGAGGAGGCGGTGGCGGTGCAATTATTTTTTTAGGTTCAGATTTTTTCATTGGAGGAAGATTGGGAGCGACAGGGCCATCCGATGATATTTTATCTCCATTTTTAGGTATGATCACTGGAGGCCGGGGAGGTACCTGAGTGCCTTCAGTAGAAGTAACAATTGGTGGAAGACCAGGGACTCCTGGGTAAGCTCGTTTTGAAAAATAGTTTTCGTCCTCAATCTTTTTAAATATTGTTTTTAGTGCGTCACTTTCAATAGCTTGCGGAACACCTTCAACATTTGGATATTTTTTTAAAAGTTTTTCTAAGAAGTAAGTAGTATTAATCTCCGAGCCATTAAGTAATAAAACCGCAGATGTATTATTTACTCCATTTTTTGAAAATAAATCCTCAATACTATTGAATATTTTATTATCACCCGAATAAAAAAGCATTCGGTCGTTCAATTCCCTCAGTTTAATTTTAAAATAATATGATGTTCCATCAGAAAGTGCTACATCACCAGTAATTATTGGCAATGGGTCTTGCAAAAATGATGCAGAAAAAGGCACTATAGCGGCAACTTCTTTATCCCTCGAAACCTGCAAATATGAGTTTCGCGCTAAAATATCTTCTAAAATGATTTCAGATAAAACTCTTACTCTTGGATCTGAGCCTTGACCTACAATTTTTGAAAATGCATCTGGAGATAGAAATTGTTTTTTAAATAATTCCAAGTAAAGTACATTATCTATACCAGTAAGTAGCAAAACTGCGAAATTTTCATTTATTATACCCTCTGATACTAGCGAATTTAGTAATGCACTGTAATATGATTCTGTTTTTATATTATCATATCCAGCTTCGCTAAAAAGTGATTCTACCAAAAACCGCTCCTTGTCTTCAATATCACTGTCAAACAAAAAACGAATCGGAAAATTTTGTCGGTATGATTCAATGGATTCACTCTTATAAAGCACGTTTTTGATAAAAAAGTCCAAATACTGCTCTATACCAATATATAGCAATTGTTTGATTGGCTTTTGATTGCCATAAATAGTAAAGTGTTTGCTTGGGTCTGTAATAATATTAAAATAATTACCATAAGCAAACGGGTCATTGCAATAAAATCTATTTCTCGCTAAATTTCCAAAAATAAAATCATTTCCATTAACATAAAAATACAACGGGACTTCATTGCTCTCCTTTATTTTTAAAGGTGCATAATTTGAACCTTTGATTTGATACCAAAAGGAGACAAGATTTTTCTTTATTTTAATCAGAACACAGAAATTCATCAATTATGACTTTTGAATACCTTTCAACAAGTAATCTCTATAAAACTTCATGCCTTCCAAAATAATAATTGGCGCAACATAATCGAATTTCTTTTTTTCCTTTGCCCTCTTTTGGGCTTCTATAAAGTCTGGATCCTCTTTGATGAAACTTTCAATATTCATGTTTTGGAATCCCGTCATAAAATCCGTCTGATTCATTTTCAAACCAAAAAGTGTCGAAGATACCTTAAAGAATAAGTCCGCAAAATCCATAAATCTGGGACATGGTTTTTGCCCCTGTTGTGGAGAGCTGATGAAATGATTTCCGATGTGCTCCATCATCTCAGGAGTTATTGAATTATCATAGTTTAAGTATTTCATTTCTCCTGATGGAGTAATAATACAAAACCCTTCCTCCCCTAAAATTTCAATTGCTTCTTTATTTCTTGGTACCAGGAGAGTTGTAATATGAGTTGGTATCGCTAAGCCCTTTGATACCTCATATTTCACATCAGCATTATCATCTTTTTTTTGCGTATTAATATTTATCAAAGTTGATGGGAAATTAATGGGTGTAATCGTTTTTCTTGCGACAGCCTCCCCGCCAATGCCTCGGATAAACATCTGAGTATAATAATCATTTGCTGCTTTAGGATTTACCGCACTAAACCAATCAAAAATCCTTGCCCCTTTACCAGCAAATGCAATGTTAATTTTAGGAGCAATTGCTTTCACAGCCGGTGGGGCATCTTCAGACCTCATTATCTCGCTTCTCAATTTAAATGCAAGTTGCCCCGCATAAAACATGATCAATCCAGTGATGTATAAATTTACACACATCAATGGCTTGCATTCTGCACCAATTAATTGATAAAAGAAACTAAAATCGGAATCGTCTAATCGATCAATTACCTTTTCAAAGAAATACGGTGCCGTATTTTCGTTAAATTTATTTTCGCCTTTGTTTAAACCTTGGATTGAAATTTTTTTCTTTTCGCAAATTTTCAGTAACACAGTTTTAAAATTGGGTGTTAGGCTTGATGCTTGTGCAACTCGTTGCGCTGCCAGACGAATTGAATTTTGCTTAATCATTGCCTTTCCGCCCTCCATCTGGCACAAGGCAGAAATGTCAGTTGTGCTTCCTCCAATATCAAAACACAAGACCAGTTCGCCAGGTTTAACAGAATAGCCAGAATTGACCAGATAATTTGCAACTGCACATGCTTCTGACATAGATTCATCGTCGCCGAGCGGTTTGAAATCAAAACGAATTGGTCCGGTATCCGTTTTTATATTTACTCCATTGCCTGATTTTTTTACCTCTTTTTCTCCCCATGATGAAGCAGGTTCATTGGTACCAGTATCTCCCCAAGAATTGTTATCATTTCCACCAAAAGAAGTTGAGGAATTTTCTTTTACAGATGATGATTCATCCCAACCAGTCCCGCTTTGTTCTCCATCCCAAGAACTGCTGCCGGAAGTATCCCCAAAATCAATATCGGGAGAATATATCTTCAATTTTCTATCGCTAACTATTGGACTAATTTCGCATAATGAATCCCATATAACTTTATACTCACCTAATAACCCCTGTCCCATTGACGAGGGATATGACCATTTTAAGGTATCAGGTTCATGCCCCTCTTCAAAAAGCTGAGCATATATATGAAGCAATAATGAGCTTAAAAATGCAGACTTATAGCTTTTGTCAATTTTCTGAGTTGACCATTTCATATTATGTACCAATTCTGCAAAGCCGACTCTATTGAAATTCAAAATATACCTGTCACTCTTTGCATTTTCGATTGGTAGATTTTTTTCAAAACATGGGAAGCCACCTTTGACGGCCTTACCAATTAAAGAATCTGTTTCAATATTATTTTCGTTAACCATGCGTTTTGGATCATGCAAGGTCAAAATTGATTTTATTGCATTTGTTACGATCTCATCGTTTTGAAAAAAGAAAATTTCATCTTCAAGGGCATGCCTCACATCATTATCCTTCATGTCATTTGATAATAACGAAACGCGTCTATTTTTTAAAGTAATTTTATCACAAACAACATTATTTCTTCCGGAAAAATATGCTATTGAAGTATTCGTACTGCCAAAGTCAACACCTAGATATGCCGGTGCCAATTCTGTAAGTGGTTCCTTCAATTTATTTGTCGGCAAATTTTTGTCTGTTCCATTACTATCATAGCGTATTATTGCGAAGCCACAGTCTTTGCCACCAAATGACAATTTCATTCCTTTAAACGGCTGATTGCTCTCATATATCTCATATTTATACTTATTGTCCGATACCGCATTATTCGAAACAATATGTAATTGAGCCTTTATATTACCGTACTTCGTTGGTATCGCATTGGCCTTCCCATCTTTTGATAAATATAAAGGTAAGTTGTTTTCATCGAGAACAATTCTAAAGTAATCATCATTCACATCACCAATAAATGGTGTCGCCTGGAACCCGGCAACATTATTATGAGGTATTTCAGAATACAGAAAATATCTATTCCATTTTTTTGAAATAAAATTTGGCCATAACAAAATATCTTGACCATTAATTACCTGTTTGCTAACTTTATAAATAATTTGTTTTGAAATTTCCTTTCCATTTTGAGTAAACAACCTTAATTGCACTATTAATTTTTCGCCATCTCTATCGTTAGGATCATAAATACCTGTAAGCCTGGAACGAACATTTGAAGTAGGATCTAATCCAACCAATGCAATTAAGGTCGCACCAAAAACGTTCAACGCTAATGGCGTAAGCGGTAATGAAAAATAGGAAAACTTGTTTGGTTGCCCTTTTATCTCCGCTGTAAGAAGCAATATTGGCTTTGATTGAAGAAAATTTTTATTTTCAAGTCCTTCTTTTCCGAAGTTTTCTATTTGAGCTATTTCAGTAGATTCGGGAAGTAATAGATCTTTGGGATCAAAAGGAATTCCGCCGAGCAAATTTGCATCATTAGAAATGGTTCCTTCTGAACCATAAAGCTCTGTGGAATAATTAAACAAAATACTAAAAGGGTATTGAAACAACGATCCTACTTCAGGAGGGGTTTGGTCTGTTAACTTTGACCACCCCTTTTTCTGAGCATACGCTTCCATTTGTTTCATCCAATCTTGGAGGTTCCCCGTTATATTATCGTAAATTGGTTTCAGGAAATCTTCAACGTCATTATAATTTAACCGAAATTTTTCAATATTGTTCAATATTTGCTTTGCGTAACCAAAAATAATACTCAATTCTTCGGGATGTAATTCCGAGTTGAGAGGATCAATAAATTTACCATTATTGATATTAATAAATGGAAATTTTTCCTTTATCGAGTATGCAACCGATGAAAATAAAAAACTGTCCGGAGATGTTCCTCCTACGACTTCACCTTTGAATGAAATAACATCAATAAATGGAATTTTATCCGCATTATTGGACAGCGATTGGTCACACCATAACGGTTGCCTCTCAAAAAGCACATTCCCAAATGCGCCTAGAGGTTCATAAATGTTTTCAGTATCAAGAATCTTTTTCCCATCAGAATAGGATAAATAAACTCGTTCAACTTTGATATCCTTATAATTTAATGCTATACAACTAATAAATCCCCTCCACTCGTTAATTAGAGATTTATAAAATAGCATCAAGCCGGAAACCTCCGCCGCCTTATCAGTGATATTGTCTAAGGCATTTCTGAATAGATTTGCTCTTGCAAAAACCGTGGGCATTCCGGAAACAATTGATCCGATATCAACACTTGTTTTTCCATCTTTGTCAACTGCAATTTCTGGAATGATGATATCTTTTGTAAAAACCTCAAGTGCCTGAATTTTATCCCATTTATATTCAACGCCTGCGAGTTCTGATTTCGAATTAACTTTTATTGCTAGCGCTCTAATTTTTTTATCAGCCATATTCTGATTATTTTAATTGAAAGTTTTGAGATACTGTGATAGCATTAAAAATATGAGCTAAGAATTTCTCTTTAGTTGTGTTTACATTTTGTTCATCTTGGGGCCCAATTTCTATCAATTTCGATATAAAAGTGTCATACCTGTTTGACATTACCCCACCTTTAGGCCAATGATTATTTTTTTCTAAAAATAAACTTCCAACGTCTAAATCTTTCAACTCTTTTGGATTCTCTGTGAATGCTTTATTATCAAATAAAAAAGCACCAGGTGCAATCGTTGACCGAACTTGATATAACCATCCTGGAGAAAATTTTTCCCCATCAAAAGTATATGCAAACTGCTTGAAATATTCATTGATTTCATTACACTCCTCAGTTGTAATAGGGTTGTACTGATTTAATTTCTGCTTTTCGCATCTTGTTATAAACCCTTTGATGCCGCTATCTCCCTTGGCGGCTCCATTAATTGATAGTGAAATATGAGCTAATGAAAAGAACGCACCTAATCTATTTGCAAAGGTTTCTCCTGCTTTATTTTCACTTCCAACAAAATCATTAAAAGAAAAATGGAACGAATTATTATTAAACTCGACGGCCTTATAAACATATTCCGCTTTGGGCATATCAAATCCATCATTGCGGGAGAAAAAGTCGTATGCGGCACAAGCACACAACAGTTCAGTAATATGGCACGGATTATTTTGATTAGCGCCACCAGTAATGGGCTTATCTTCCTTTTTGTTTTGGTCCAGAGGTTTACTTTCGATCGGCCATCCAATATGATACAAGCGCTTATAACAGCGTTGTACAGTGGGATCACTTTGATAAAATTGTAAGGCCGCCTGGCTATTTAATGGGAAAAACGAAGCGTCTGCAATTACACTATCGTCTTTTGTTGCCATTTGCTTTGCATCAGGCTTTTTAAATGTGAAATACTCAGTCAATATTGTAGAGCCAAATTTAGCTTTTGAAAAATCAAATGTTGATTTGCCTTTTGATCTAATATATACAAAGTCTTGCAATGCTTTGGGAATAACTGGAATAGAGGATGCTCCCGTGCCGCCGAAAACAGAGCCAAAAATAAATACCCGGGCGTTTGCTGCGGCCTCTAATTTACCTATAAAATCTCCTAATTCTTTTTCTTGGGTCTTGACGTTTTTACCACTTGCTAAACTTCTTGCCGCTTCGACGATTCCATGATACATTAGATGGGAACCTAAATGAGTTTGGGCTCGATACCCATGAGCCAGATTAAACTCCTGAACCGAATTAGTTTCTAAGAATAAGTCAGAGATTAATTTGTTAGCACGTTGTTGTTCCAGTGTGCCTGTTGAAAGCTTCGAAATATTTCGGTAATTTTCTCTTCCCACGCCTGAATAATCCGTAAAAAATCTATGCAAATTCAGTTTTGCAGAAAAAAAAGTATTTGAATTTGTTGTGCCGCCAATGGAACTTCCGGAGGTTTTAATTCGAGAATATAAGTTGATTAGCTGCTCTGCCCGGGCTTTGTTTCCGTTGGTTTGGTCAGTATCTAAAGTTAAAATCTCGATTTCCTGATTATCAAACATCCCGATAGCACAAAGATGTGTAAAGGCTTCTAAACACCTCATCCCAGTACCGCCTACTGCAATAACAAATAATTTATCTTGGCTCATAATTGATATTTTTACGCATATTAAAACCAGTTACCCAGTTTACCGTTTTTAAACATTTTACTTAATATTAATCCAAGAAGAACATATAATATAAATGCCAGACCCGTTGCTATTGAGAGGGCGATGATAAATTTGTTTTGGGCAACTTTTCCTACGGGCATAAATACGAAATAGCCCAGAATAAAATTCACAATTGGTGTCAGGATTGCAAAAATCCAAAACCACATTTTTCTTTTTTTAGGATCTTTGGGGTTGCTCCCACCTTCGAATTTAATTGCTGTTGATATTAGTGCTGCAATTAACAAAAAACACAAAGCAACAACGCCGGCAACAATGTAAGCAGTGATTGATTCCATAGGTATGGTTTTGTTAAGTTTATAAATGAATTTTTACTGATCCAGAGTTTTTAAATAAAATGAGTAGATGATTTTTCCTTTGGGGATTACGGTATTATCCTGAAGAGTATTTCTCACAGACTCATACAAACTTGTATTCGGTTTGTCTTTTGTAATAGCCGATTTCCATTGGAATAAGCTCAGTTTATCGCCGCTGATATTTGGAGCACAATCTTTAATTACAATATCAATTCTTAATAAACCATTTTTATTCGAAATTTTGCTCAAGTCGAAATTAGGATGAAACTGCACTCCGATTTCAATTTTTGATGGATCATCCTTTTTGTTATTACTAAATAACTCGGAATTTAAAGAGAAGATTTCTTTGTATTCAGTATTGCCTTTCGGTTTGTAAATCCATTCTGGTTTCAATTTGCCTGTTGATTCATCATAGCATGCTTTAGCAATATCATCGCTGCCTTCAGCGAAAATCTGTTTGCCATTATTATCTTTGGCGAATTTTGGAGAGTGTAATGATGCCAGATTGCATTTATTATAAAAGCTGAAATCGTCAGTGACATCGTAAGCGACAACATCAAGTTCATTTATTGCGTATGAGTCATTATCAGAAGCATTCAATATCAATTTCCTTAAAAAATCTTTGAATCCCTCTGCTGATTCTGCTTTTACTGTTTCAGCAAGCGTTTTCCAGTCAAGGTTTACAGAAATAAACTCGTAGTTTTTCTTTTTGTCAAATAAACCATTTACATATTTTGAGTCAATAAATTCGAAGGTGTTATTCCCTTTTGCATCATAATAAATACCGCTTTTCTGTGCGCCCCCATAATTATTCGATAATTCGTAAGCAGAATTACTTAGGTTAAACTTTTTATAGTTAATTGACCTGCCTTCTAATGCTTTTTCAACCTCGGTTTTAAAACTTGTTTCTTTAACACTACCGTAATTAAAAATGGCAAAATACAAGTGTTTATCAGTAGTTATCACTTTATTGGTCTCGGAATAGTTGGTAATATAAAAGGTAATGGAGTTGCCCTTAGCAAGCCACTTAATAAAATATGTTTTTGCGTAATTTTCAAACTGCTCTTTTCCATCAGTTGTGTATTCTTCAAAATCCGTAACCAGAAGCGCATCATTCTTTGAGGAGGTAATTGAATCCAACGCTACTTGTATAGGTGCCATAATACCCTTATATGCCAAGGGATCTGTCACTTTGTTAAACAGTTGATTGCTATTATAGGCAAGTTTCAATAACTGTCCTTTCTCAATACCTAATCCAAGCCATTCAATCTGTGGGCTAACAAGTTTTTGGGTAATGGCTTCAATAATTTTCGGATTGTCTGCGTTGCCAGTATAGGCTTTGTATAGACCATCAGAGAAATCTATATACACTTTAGGGTTTCCGGATTTTGGATTTACCTGTTCGCCAAGAGTTGCGTCAAAATACCCATCTATGCGTGTATTTAGACTATCATCCAAAAAATTCATATTGGCGAAAGGATCATTTTCATTTCCGCTTCCGCAGGACGTAAGAAATACTATTACTATCAATGCAAACGGGAACCAGATTTTTTTTCTATTCATGGGGATCAAGATTAAAATTGTTTTTCTTTCCTGTTTTATTAGCATGCTGTAATCTGCTTTTCGATATGCAATATTAGCGTTTTATTTTGTAATTGCAAAAAACTGATATAAATAATGGCTACATGCGATTGCCTTTTATTAAATCATTAATTTTTAGTTCATTTAAAACTAATTAGTTCATGAAAACAATAAGATGAAAAACGTTTGATGTTAATATGCTCGTCTAATATGCAATTATTTGCTTTAAATTTTCAAGGTTAGTTCTTAATTTCCGCAATAAATTAACGGCAATTTATGTTAAAATACGGGTAATTTATGAATGATAGAATACCAAAATTCAAATTTGAAAATTGAGAGCGAAAAAAGATTCAATAAGGAGAAAACCTTATGAAGATTTCTACATAAGTTAGCAAAGACCTGCTTAATCGGCCAGTCTCATCTGGGCTAATTTGATAATCTTGAGGGGACTGATGTAAAAGAGAATCCCATTACTTATACTGCAATGGGACTTTAGACACATATTGTAAAGACTTGTTAGGCGGTTAAGCGCTGCAAGATAGTTTGGATGAGCTTATCCATCAGTGGTTTGTAATCCTTGCTATATTCACGCTTGATACGGTTAGCTATAATTAGACAAACCGTTAACATGTTATGTCCCATCATCCCACCAAGGCCGTATAGCGCCGACGTTTCCATTTCAAAATTGGAAATTTTCATTCCCTTATGATTAAAGGATTCAAACAGGCTATTGAGTTGAGGATGGGCAAGCTTGATGCGGAGTTCTCTGCCCTGTGGACCAAAGAAGCCTGCTGCCGTGGCAGTAATCCCACTGTAGAAGCCTGAACCTATTTTGTCCGCCAGTGCATCAGAACCTTTAACAATATAGGGCTTTCCAAGAGCGACAGGCCAAGAAGTATGCTATATGAATGCGTTCGTAAGTTCATCATCAATGAACCCTCCTGGAGTATCGTAAAAATTAAGCACACCATCAA
>JBAXBJ010000088.1:0-19982 GCA_037142075.1 Bacteroidota bacterium | reverse complement strand
AACCATGATGGCTGTTCCGTTTTGCAACTCTGCCAAAGCATTCTGAGGTGTGATGTGCTGCACTCCTTCAATGTTAAATTCCTGAAATATTGGTTTATCTGTTGTAATCATGCTTTTATTGATAATTTTTCTGATAAATAAATTTTTATTGAAACTATTAGCGGCAACGAATGCAAAGTGTAATTCGTCGTGGACTATTTAGATTTCCTGGATTTTATCTGGCACATGCACTGCCCGCTCATAGTTTCAACATCACTGCTCATAGGAAGGCCATCAAGTTCCCAGCTGGCAATACCACCAATGAGATTGGCTACTTTTGTGTATCCGTTTTCAAGTAGATTTTTCAGAGCTTCCTTTCTTTGCAATCCGACACAATCTGCCAAAATAAGCGATATATCTTTAGGTAGGGTTTTGTAGAGTTTTTCGAAATCAGTGTAAGGGCATAACAGAACATTACTAACACCAAAGTCTTTTATAGCAATCTCATAATCTTCGCGCACATCAACAAGTAAACCTCCGTTTTGAATGCAAACCAGGGCTTGTTTGCCAGTGAGGTGGAGCAGTCCTTCAATTTCAAATCCCAGATTATTAAAGTCTTCTTTCATTTCTATGAGAAATAAATCCAGACGAAATAAAATCCTGTAAGCATAAATAATATCGCTACAATACGCCTGAACCAGACTTCGAAAGATTTAATCTTGTTGTAAAACTTACCGATTCCGCCAATGCTGAAGGCAAGAAGGTATGCCATCAGAATAACCGGTAAGCCGGTGGCAATGGCGAAATCAGGTAATAGAAGCAGGCCGGCAGGCTGTGAAAGGGCCATAGGCAAAAGCATACCAAAATAGAGTACACCGCTGTATGGACAGAATGCCAGGGCGAAGATCATACCAAGAAGAAGTGAGCCCCAACTGTTGCCAAGTTTTACCTTGTCGGCAAGGCTTTGCATGATGTTTCCGGATGATCCTGGTAGTTTTATTACGCCAAGCATGAATATTCCGATCACAATAAGGAGAGGTCCGATCCATTTTTCACCACTGGATTGCACAGCACGACTTACCTGGAACTTGCTTGCTCCAAAAAAGATAATTGCACCGAGAATAGTATAGGTGAGAGCCCGACCTAAGGTGTAATAAAGCCCATTCAGAAAAACGGTTCGTTTGTTTTCAACATCCTTGCTGATATAGGCTAATGCAGTAATGTTGGTAGCTAAGGGGCAAGGACTAATGGCTGTCATTAAACCCAGCAGGAATGCTGTAAGCAGGGGGAAGGTGCTTTGGTCGATAAGGTTTTGCAGGAACTCCATAAGGATGTCGGATTGCGGATTGTGGATGTCGGATGTCGGATGTCGGAGTGCGGATGTCGGATTGCTGATGTCGGATTGCTGATGTCGGATTGAAGAAAAGTAGTGCCGTTATTTCAAATTCTTTTCTATTTCGGCTTTGAGACCGGCTATGAATTTATCGGCCTGAGTATGAGAGTAGCTGAATGCATAGTTTGTGAAGTCAGTGGTTGTTTCTTTTGTTCCGTTTAATTTGGTAAGGAATAACGATGAACCAGATGCTTCGTATTTTTCTGCTATCTTCTCATTTTTCTCTTCCGAAACATCCAAAACCTGAAGTTTAATTGTACCGTCTTTCAGTTGAGCGGCAAAATAAGTATTAAGTGTTTTTTTTGTATTTTCCTCTATGGAAATACAAGTAGCACAGCGGTATTTT
Organism: Bacteroidota bacterium; assembly: GCA_037142075.1. Classification (GTDB taxonomy): domain Bacteria; phylum Bacteroidota; class Bacteroidia; order Bacteroidales; family UBA4417; genus UBA4417. The sequence goes on along the minus strand of JBAXBJ010000088.1, from coordinate 18,264 downwards.
GCATGGAAGTAAACAATCTGCAATTTGGTAGCCTTCTGGCCAAAAGCCATTGAACTCATTACCAAAGCAAGAGCAATAAAAACGATCTTCTTCATAGATTTAAGAGTTAGAGTTATTTCTTACTGAGCATTTCTTTGATTTCGGATACGGACGGAACTCTTCCGTAAAATAATACTTTTTCATCCAGCACCAAAGCAGGGGTGCGCATGATGCCATAACTCATGATTTTAACGATGTCTTCTTCTTTTACGACAGTTGTATCAAGGTTAAGTTCAGCAACAGCTTCGCGGGTGGCTTTTTCGAGATTTTTGCAATTGGAACAACCGGTTCCTAAGATTTTGATTTCCATTTTGTTGGTTATTAGTGATTGGTTATTAGTGATTTTCAAATTCGCGCATTTTCAAATTAAAAGATGTAATTGAATAAGAAACCTACAATTATGATGCCGGTTCCTACAACACCAATGAAGGTGAAGATAAGGGGCAGTTTGAGTACTTTGCGGAGGATGATCATTTCGGGTAGTGAAAGCCCGATAACTGACATCATGAATGCAAGAGCTGTTCCAAGGGCGGCACCTTTTTCGATTAAGGCAGAAACAATTGGAATAATTCCGGCTGCATTGGAATAAAGAGGTATACCTATCAGCACTGAAATCGGAACTGAGTACCATGCAGATTTACCCATAAAGGATGCCATGAAGTCCTGGGGGACATATCCATGAACCCCTGCGCCTACAGCAATACCTATCATTACAAATATCCAGACTTTACCAACAATTTCCTTAACAGCTTCAAAGCCCATTTTTACACGCGCAGAAAAGGTCATTTTTTCATCTTCCAGATGAGCACCGGCTTTCAATTCATATACCCAGGGTTCAACCCATTTTTCGAGGTGCAACCTGCCTATTACCCATCCTGAAGTAATTGCTATTACTAAGCCAGTACTCACATAAATAAAAGCAGTTTTCCAGCCGAACAGGCCAAAAAGCAATACAATTGCTACCTCGTTAATCATTGGTGCAGCTATAAGGAATGAAAAGGTTACACCTAACGGAATCCCGGATTCGATAAAACCAAGGAAGAGCGGAATTGCTGAGCAGGAACAGAATGGCGTTACAATGCCCAGCGAAGCTGCCATAACATTGCCGGTAAAAAGGGATTTGCCTTCCAGGGCTTTGCGAGTACGTTCTGGAGAGAAATAAGTACGGATTATGCCTACAAAAAATATGATGAGTGCCAGCAGCATCAGTACTTTGGGGACTTCAAAAATAAAGAAACGTAGTGTTTCGGTAAGATGCGTTCCGGCTGTTAAACCGAGAACATCATTGACAAGTTTATCAGTCAGCCACTGGAGGTTATGATATAGCAGAAACCAAACAGGCAGGAGTAGCAATGGCAAAAACTTACTGATACTTGTATTACGAAGTGAAAAGCTATTTTCAGACATTGCAGGTTGCGGCTTTAACTGATTTATCGGCAAGGAAAATATCAAATAAGAGTTTTGCCTGTTTCCAGTTTTCCTGGTTGATGCAATATTTTATGAATGGAGGATTTATCTCACCCTGAATAAGGCCAGATGCTTTCAATTCTTTCAGGTGCTGTGAAAGGGTTGAGAGTGCTATTGGAAATTCATCGGCTATATTACCGCTGTAACAGCAACCACGCTCCGAAAGGATTTCGAGTATTTTTATACGGGCAGGGTTTCCCATGGCTTTAGCGAAACGGGCTAACTTAACCTGGTTGTCAGTATATGGTGTTTTCATTATATATTTTGTATTTCGCAAAAGTACGAAATAAATAAGGCGTCAAATTTATTTTGAAAATTTTGATATATAATCTCTGGTTGAATTGCTTTTTTTTTGCATCCTTATCTTTTGTTGAATGATACGGTTATAAACTCAAAGAAAATTATTGTCGATGACTTTCATTTTCTGGATTATAAGGATAAACGGCTTCTGTTTCATCATGGAATTGAAAAACCGCTTTTTACCGACATGCTGAAAGAAATTAAACTGAAGATTTTGATTGATTCACTTAATGTCAGAAATTCAAATATAGAATATGAAGAATTTAACGACAAGACCAGGCGCTATGCAAAAGTAAAATTTGCACAAATAAAAGGCGAAATAACCGGTATCAGCAATTATAATTTAACCGCTTCCGACAGCCTCCTTTTCAATCTTTATATATGTTTATGGATGCAACTGATTTAAACGTAAACTATACACAATCATATGCTGACAGGCTTTCGGGATTTCATCTGGATGTAACTGGCAGTTCATTCGATCTTACAACTCTTAATCCCAGGCTCGAATCCTTTGCATCGGTTGAAGCCAAAAGCGGGTTCCTCGATACGCTCAGCATGAGCGTAACCGGCCGGAAACATTCTGCTTACGGAGAAATGGATATGTATTATCACGGGCTTAAAGTGGAGTACCTCGTGAAGGGTGATACAACGCATCAGACGTTAAAGGCAGAAACAATCAGCTTTTTTGCGAACCGCATTGTTCATAAAAAGCATCAGAAGGGAATCAGCGATGTTTATGCAAAAAGAGATCCTGAAAAAGGGTTTGTTAATTATTGGGTAAAAATATTTCTTGGAGGTGTTCTAACCGATACAGGGGTAAGGACCGATAGTAAACAGGAGAGGAGATACAAAAACTCAATCAAGGGTGAAAATGAACCAACAATTCCAGATAATTCTGTTGAGTACTAATAATTTGCAAATCAATGTGTGATCTGGAGAAAATAGAAAGTTGTTATCAAATTTCAATATGCATATCAGACTCATTAGGGCGACTTACTGAAAATAGTGGATACAGGATTTATTTAAATTCTGTAAGGCCAGAGTTTCTTTATCTATACCTCGTTAAATTTTCTTTTACCTCAAGGTCACTAAGTTCTAAAACGGAAAATATCAACACTTTAGGGTGCAGAGATTTCTTTTCGCATCTTGCTGGTATTTAAGTGTTTGAAGATTTTTAACGGACTCTTGTTCTGTTAAACGATAAAAGACCGTATATTTCCCTGTCACATCTAAAAATAAAATACAAAAGACATTGACAGTCCTAGTCCTATTAATACACCAAATCCGGTAATCAATTGCAAACGGATGGACTTGTCGCCAAATGAAAGGCCATAAATCATCTTTAGCAGATTATTGCTTGTGATTGCATTAAGCACAGCCATCACAAGGACAGTATTGTCAATATTCCATTTGCTTTGAAAGAGGTTTAAGATAAAGGGATCGATATCGGTTACGCCTACTATAAAGGATAACACATTTAATCCGCCTGTTCCATACATCTTATTTATAAATCCTGTGATTATTCCAAAGAAAATAAATAAAGCTGCGAACACCAGTGCAGTTTTAAATTCGAGCGGATTATTTGCTGGTTCGAATGTTTGTGCATCAAGCTTTTGGGGCTTTTTAGTATGCTGAAACTTTAAAAAGTAAAATGCCAGAAGCGAGGAAGCTATAATGAATATGACAAACGAGGGCAGAAGTTTCAATGCAATTTCCTGGTTGAAAAACAAGGCCAGTAAAAATATCCTCAGGTACATCATGGTTGTCGCAAGCAGGATTGCCGCCGACACTTTATTGCTTTCAGGCATTTCCTTGCTTTTCCTGGCAAGGATAATGGTGGTGGCAGTGCTGCTGTAAATACCGCCTAAAATTCCGGTAAGAATAAGGCCCGAATCAGGGAATACGAATTTTTTGAGCAGGTAACTGAAATAGGAAATACAGGATACAGCCACGATTGCCAGCCAGAACTTATACGGGGAAATATTGATTTCGGCAGAGATGAGAGTATCCGGCAGCAAAGGAAGAATTACCCACGCGATCACTAAGAACTTAGCAAGTGTTATAAATTCCTGGTTATCGAATTTCTTTGAAAACTCAAAAAGTGTTTCTTTTATTTCGGTGATTACCAGCACGATAACAATTACTAAAATGACGAGCCAGTCGGGTTGGGTATAGATCAAAGGGGCAAAGCAATACGTGATAACGGCTGTAACCAGTGACGTAAAACCAAATTTCTTCTTTAGCTGTATTTTCTGATAATAATATACTGCCAGCCAGGCAGCTATTACCAATCCACCACCCAAAAAGGGCGTTAAGTTTTGAGGACTGATAATATAAAGGATATACCCAAGAATCCCTATAAGGGTAAAAGTGCGATCGGTCCCGAAAAGGCTTTCTGTCTCATCTTCAATATGGCGTCGTCGTTGTTCCAGCCCGATCAGGAGGGAAAATAATGTTACCAGTATGAATTTAACAATATCCGGAGGAATAAGATTTAATATGTCGGTAGTTGCTTTCATTGGAATTTTAATAAGGTTAAAGATCTTTTAAACTTACAGGTACTTGCTTCATTGATGTTCAGCATGTCTTCGAATTTACCTTTTTAATATAAGAGTCGGCTATACGTTCCATTATCTAACTCCATATGAAAACCTGTTAATACGATAATGACCTGCAAGTTAGCTAAAAACAATTATATACGAATAAAAAGATAAATAATCCCAGGATACAATAAGGAGAGAAATTGTATATTTGATCACTTTGTTCCAAAACAAATTAAGCTTATTCCATATGAGAAAAACAGACGGCCGATGTGGCTGATGCCTTTGATGAAATAGATGCCAATGCCCATAAACAGGTTTAAAAAATAGGTCGTCCCATTGAAATATTCAACCTGAAAAGGCTGACGTTGTATTCAGTCCGCGCTTTCAACAGGCTAAGCCGGCTTTCGGATTCAAGGGTTTCGGCATCAAACAGATCCAGGTTCGTGATGGAACCCGTTTTAAAACTTACTTCAGCTAACATACGTGCTTCTTCCGCCTGCTGCACCTGCATTTCCGATTGTTCAATCTTTCGGTAAGCCGCCTGCATATTTGCATCGCTCTGATAAACTTCAGTTGAAATATCGCGGCGGGTTAGCTGCTGATCCTGTTGAGCCATATTTATATCGGTATTTGCCATCATAACATGATATTTTTGACGTGACGCTGTATAAATGGGAACCCTGAGAGTTAACCCCGCCGTATAATTGGCTTTCATGCTGTATAAATCAGGAAAGTAACCGTTTTTAAATCCGCCCGATGTGAATGCCGAAATTACCGGGTTATTCTGTACTTTGACCGCAGCCAGGTTGAGCTCAGCATGTTGTTGTTTCAGGTTGGCTAATATCATATCGGCGCGGTGGTTGTATGCAAAGTCAACCATCTTTTCACCGGTTTCAGGCTCTAGTGGGTTCAGTGGTGTAAATCTTACCATCAGGCGAGTTTCGGAAGGCAATCCGAGCAGTGAATTTAATGAAGTTAAAGCGTTGGTATAGGATGTTTCAATGTCCACTTTCTGGGTTTCGGCGGCTGAAAGCCTGACCTTAGTCGAAAGCACTTCATACTTTGTAGTTGAGCCCGTTTCGAACTTTTTATTTACGAAATCAAGGTGCTGTTTCAGAATGTCGATCTGCTGGTTTTTAATCTTTATTGCTTCCTGCAAATAAACGAGCACATAATAATTGGCTGCGGTAACCAATGCCAGCCTCTGTTTCACCAGGTCAACATTTGCAGTTGCCATATCCTTTGTCGATTCCCTTAGTTGGATGTCTTTTGCCGTTTTTGAAAAATCGTAAACCGTTTCCCGCACACCCACTGCAGCATTGAAGTTGTCAGCCGGAGCCATATCGAATGAACCCATACCGGGAACTGAAATGGCCGGAACAGGGCCTATTCGCGTATACCCGGTTCCAAAATCGATATCCGGAAGATGCGCTGATTTTGCCAGGCCGATACCCGCTTCGGCAAGCTGAATGGCTTCGGTTGCTTTGACTACCGTTGGATGTGTGGCTATCACCTCTTTTAAGATGAAATCAAACGAGAGTGAATCAGCAACATTCATTTTATCCGGCACCTGGTTTGTCTGGGCTGAAACATGGGCAAAACCGGCTGCCAGAAACAGTATCAGCTGGGCTATATTTTTATTAACAGGCTTCATTACGCTATTTTTTAAAGAATTTAATTTATTCCTGTACGGGTATTTTAGGGGCCTGGGGCACAATTTTCTTTTTCCGGCCTTTGAGCAAGAAAACTGGTATAATGCTGATGAATGAGAACACAGCCGCCAGTAAAAAATCGTCATTAACCCCTTGAATAAAAGCTTGTTTGCTGAGATTTGACATTAAAATCGCACGGCTCTGGCTGTCGGCTATAGCCCCGACACTTCCCAAAGTTGAAGAAACATATCCCCCTATATGCTGAATCACCGTTTGATATGCAGGAGAATTCACCTGTAAAGCTTCACTAAAAACCTGGGAGTGAAAAATTACCCGGGTTGTAAGTACAGTGGATAAAATTGCGACGCCAAAGCTTCCGCCCACCTGCCTGATAACATTATTAAGTCCTGATGCCTGTGCCATTTTCTCCCGGGGTATACCATAAAGCCCGAGAGCGGTTAGAGGGCCAAACATGATTCCCATTGCCAGGCCACGCATATACAAGGTCAGCATAATGTATGAATGCTCAGTGAGGAACGACATGGAACTGTTCAGGTAAAAACTGAAAGTAAGTAGCAATCCGCCTATAATGATAGGGATTTTGGCATTGATGCGGTCGGCAGCTATACCTGCTAAAGGTGCTGCAATGCCTTGTATCAGCCCAAGTGGAAGGAACACCATTCCCGCCTGTATAGCTGTGTAACCAAGGGCGTTCTGAAGATAAATCGGAATGAGAAAAGTACTTCCGAACATCCCGATTCCAAAAATAAAAGTTACCAGGGCGGTTATTCCGAAATTATAATTTTTCAAAATGCGAAGGTCGATAAGCGGTTCGGCAGCAGTAAGTTCGCGTGTTATAAAAACGATGAATGCCAGGGCTGCGATCACGAAACAGATTGTAATCTGGGGCGATTGCCACCCGCCGGAATTTGTTGCGGCATTCCCTTCGGTTAATGCATAGAGCAATACTGGGAGAAATATGCTCACTGAGATAAAGCCAATTATATCGAACGAACGGTGTACTTTATTTTTATATTCCTTCTGGATTATGCCAGTTGCAAGCATCCCGGCAATTCCGACAGGAATATTTACATCGAATATCAGCGGCCAGCTGAAGTTATCCACCAGGTAACCTCCGATTAAAGGACCGAACGATACCGATGCAGCCGAAGCGATTGACCAGAAACCCAGGGCAATGCCCCGCTTCTCAGGCGGGAATTCGCGTGTGATAATAGCCATCCCCACAGGCATCAGGCATCCTGCTCCAAGCCCCTGGATTACACGGGCTGCAATAAGCATATCTTCGGTTGGAGATACCCCGCAAAGAAACGAACCAAAAGTAAATAAAAGTAAACCCAGGAAATAAACCCTTTTGTACCCGAACCTGTCAGCCAGCCAGGCTGAAGTCGGCAACATCACTGCAAGCGACAGCATATATGCTGTAAGAACCCATTCTATCTTATCGAGTCCTACGCCAAACGAAGCCATGATCTTGGGCAATCCCACATTTACAATGGTTGCATCAAGCACAGCCATGAATGTGCCTATCATCACATTTAGCAACAGCCACCATTTGTACCCCGGACTCGTTGTGTCGAAGGAGGCATTCTGGCTGCGAACGAATGAAATCAGATGCTTTATACCTGGAAGTCTGTGCATGTCAGTTGTTAGCGTGGGATTTTAAGAAATGCCGACATCCCGGCAATAAGTTTCATGTGGGGATATTTGGTGCTGTTATCTGGTCCAATTATGGAAATACGGATTGGAATACGCTGCGTTACCTTGGTGAAGTTACCCGAAGCATTGCTTGGCGGAATAAGCGAAAACTGGGCCGCGGTATTTGTTGCGATATAGGTTATCACTCCATTGAACGTAACTCCCGGATAGGCATCAACCGTGAATTCGACTTTCTTGCCTATGAATAAACCGGCAATTTTTGTTTCTTCAAAAAATGCAGTTACATACAACGAATCATCCTTGGTAATTGTATAAACCGATTGCCCTGGCTGAGCCACATCGCCCGGCAGCAGCCACCTTTTGGCAACGCGCCCGCTGGCTGGAGAGTAAATACGTGTGTTACGCATCTGGGTTTGCAAGGTATGCACTTGCGATACTGCCAGGCTGATCGATCGTTTCGAGCTTTCGATCATTGATTTGCTTACATCCAGCTGGGCTTTAGTAGCCCCAAGCTGTGCCTGGGCGGTTTCAAATGCCTTTTTCATGTGATCGAACTGTTCCTGGCTGATCACATTCCCTTTCAGCTGGGCTGTGGCTCGATCAAGATCCTCCTGCGCTTTTTCGACCGATACTTCCTGTACCCGCATGTTCATCTGGTCATATTCCAGTTTGGCCATTGCCTGGTTGGTGGATGCTTCAGCCTGCATTGTCGAAGCTACTGCCTGCATTTTCTGGGCAACAAGATCGGTACTGTCGAGTTCAACAAGCAGCATGCCTGCAGAAACTGAATCGCCTTCAACTGCATATACCCTGGCAATACGTCCCATCATTTTCGAGCTTACCGAAACCCTGTCGGCATCAATGTAAGCATCGTCGGTTTTTTCGAACATAGTATAATTTTTATACCATTTATAACCGAAAAATCCCAGGGATAAAAGCACCAGTGCAAGCGCTGCATATGCTCTTATTCTTCGTGCAAGTTTTCCTTTATTTTCATTTTCTGGTTCCATGCCTGAATATTTAAAGTGATTTTTTTATGTTTTAATTTGATTCGTTGTATTTCAATCCCCTGATAAAGAGTGCTGTAAAATCGTGGAAGGCCTTGACAAGAACTTCCAGTTCTACCGGGGCCAGTTCGATATATGGTTTTTGCTGAATAAGTGAAAATCGCAGGCCTTTCACGATATTCAGGAATAAATCGGCATAAAGTTCTTCATTTTCGCAATGAAACAGTCCGGAGTTTTTGCCAATTTTAAGGATTTTAACCAGAAGCTTCTGTTCTTCCATCCGGAAACGGAAAAACAATTCTTTTAAAAGCGGCTTTACTTGTTCAGGTTCAGTAGAACGGAATTTACTAAGATTCATAAATTCCCTGAAATACTTCATCCTCTGGTCGATAAAAACTTTCACCATTTCTTCAGGGTCATCCAACTCTGCAATTTTGGTTTCTATCCGGGTCGAAAATTCCTTTTGTTCCTTTTCGACCACCGCTTTAAAAATCGCGTCTTTATCCGTAAAATAGTAATACAAGGAAGCTTTCGACATCAAAATATCGTCGGCAATTTCCTTCATCGTGGTTTTCTCGTAGCCATAGAGACCAAGCCTGCGCTGGGCTGCCTGCAAAATAACCTCAACTTTGCTGTGAGTATCTTTGTTCGGTTCTTCCTGGTTCAATTTACTTGAATTTAATCCAATAAACTACTATCTGACTATTTTGTTTAAAAGGTCAAAGATATATCTATTTTGTTTATCAATTCACGCTTTATTTAGTCGTATTTTACCTGAATAAAATGGAAACCACAATAGTCACATAAGGGCACAATAGAAAAAAGAAGAAATTAACATCCAATGATACAAAGACTTAAGTACGCATCTTTATGATAATCAATCGTTTGAAAATTAATAACGGGTTATTGATTTATAAAATTTACTAAAACAGAAACGGAATTACTCTTTTTGTTCGTTTAGAATAATCTGCATACTCAGCATACGCAACCAGCAAGAATTTTTCTTCTATTGTCATTCTAACAAATAGCCCTCCGCATATCAGGAAAACTCCAACAAATGTCTTTATAAAAGGGTAAGGTATCAAACAAGCCAAAAAGAAATAAATGATAGAGGCATATACCGGATGTCGAAGCCAACTATAGGGGCCACTTGTCACAAGTTCACCTTCTGTAGTATTTGCTGCAGCATGAAAACTTCGGCGACCAAACGTAATCCGAGCCCAAATCATGAGCACAACCGAACAAATCTGGATGGTCATTGTAATGGGATTATTTGAAAAAACACAATTTACTTCCCAAAGATATAAGGCTGCGATTACAGCTATAGTATAACCTATTAAAGAAACAATTCTTAAATTCATGAATGTCAGTTTGCTGTAAAATATAGCAGGACAGTGCTTGTAAAAACTTGATGCTATTTTTTCACAAATATAAAGAATTTCAGAATCTGAAATATATCTATTTTCAAATGTATGTTCATTCCAACACACTGTTTAAAGCAAGAAATACACAGCCACTATAATTTATATGCAGCTTGCTAAAGTTAAAAAATGTATCTTGCATCCAATATTAAGCCATGAGAACCCGAATTTATAACTTCATAACAATTCTGGCATTTGCAGTACTTTATTTTCATACTGCAATTATGGTACTCATTATTCTGCCGTTTGCCTATCTCCGGTTTAGAAAAACTGTAAAATATCTTATACGCTTATGGGCCAAATCGGTATTTTGGATTTTAGGAAAAAGATTACGAATTTATGGTATTGAAAATTATTCCAAAAATAAGAGATACATTATTATTTCGAATCATGCAAGTTTATTCGATATCATGGCCATTATGTCGTTTCACCCTGACGTGGCCTGGTTTGGACATGAGCGCCTATTAAAAGTTCCTGTGTTCAATCAGATTCTGAAAATAATGGACTATATGCCTATGAAGGAGCCTACATTTAAGAATACCAAACGAATGCTGGAAGAGATCATCAGGAAATCACAACTTAAAACTATAGCGATATTCCCGGAAGGAACAAGAACACTTAATGGAAACATGAATAGCTTTTTCAGAGGTTTTATTTATATTTTAAGGGCTTCGGATGCTGACATACTACCTGTTACGCTCAATGGTTTCTATGCTTTAAAGCCAAAAAACAGGTTTCACATCGACTTCAGAGCTAAAATCAGCGTTGTTATTAATAAGCCCATAAGTGCCGTTGATCTGAAAATAAAGTCTGACGACGAGATTATAACGGAAATAAAAAAAGCCCTGAAATCAGGAAGTTTTAGTCCTGTCTGTTTAAAGAATCAAAAAACATCAATCAATGGAGAAAATTGAAAATAAGGAATGGGTTTTTATCATCAATCCTTCTGCCGGCAATGGGCATGCAAAATTATTGAAGCCCGAAATAGAGGCAATGATTCATAAATATGCTGTAAATGCGGTGGTTGTGTTTTCAGAAAAACCGGGTCATGCTGCCGAATTAGCCAGGCATTATGCTGCCAATGGTTCGAAATATATTATTGGTGTTGGCGGTGACGGAACGTTTAATGAAATTGCTTCAGCACTTTTACATGAAAAAGGGATAACCTTAGGTATAGTCCCAGCCGGTACAGGCAACGATTTCATACAAATTTTAGGTTTTCCCGGTCATTTTGAAGAAAAAGACTGGGGAGTTTTATTCGAAAAAAGAACTATTGCCATGGATGTTGGTTTGTGCAACGGATTTCCCTTCTTTAACGGGATGGGATTAGGTTTTGATGCACAGGTTGCAGCTGAAAATTATACTGAACCAGGTAAAGAAAAAAAAGGAGGGAAAAACAAATATATCTGGCATATTATTAAGACCTTATTGTTTTATAAAGAAAAGATAATGACCGTTTTGTCAGCAGAATCCAGGCAGGAAACTGATTGTTTCATTAACACAGTAGCCATTGGCCGACGTTTTGCAGGTAGTTTTTTCCTTACTCCCAAAGCCATAGCAAACGATGGATTATTGGATGTCTGTATGATAGATAAACTTTCCCTAGCCGAACGATTTATGATTTTGCCCAAAGTGCCAAAAGGAACACACCTTCAGAATAAAAAAGTGAATTATTACCAAACCAGCAAAATAGAAATTGAATTCAGCCAGGAAGTTCCATTTCACCTGGATGGGGAATTGAATTTTGCCAGGCATTTCGATATAAGTATTTTACCTTCCGCACTTACTATCATATACAACCCTGCGGGAAATCACTTTTTCAGGATGCCTTAGTTGGAAAGAAATGAGATATGTCGCCTTTTTCGATCTCGACAATACCGTATTAAGCATAAAAAGCGGGGAAGCACTGTTACGCAGGGCATATAAAATCCGACCTTCTGAATTGTTTTTATTTATATTCCTGGCGCAAAATCCCCTTAGATTTGCTAAAAAGTCCCAAGTTCAAGCAAGCCAGGAGGTCATGTTTTGATTTTTACAGAAAGTGAAATGCGGTGTCATATTTAGTATATCCAATCACAAAACGCTTGGGGCGAAATGCCTGTAGGCCAATAATAACAGTCTTAATCGTGTTTTTAGTAATTTTTAACGTGAATACGGCAATATACAATATCTCTTATCGTTTCATAATTCAGTGTAAATTGTTTACTTTTGCAGCATGATCAGAAAACCGGTTATCTATTTTGTTTTGATATTATCTACATTGATAGTGTCGTGCAGCCCCTTCCAGAAATTACTGAAAAACCCTGATGTTGAACTTAAGTACACAAAAGCACTTGAGTATTACGAAAAAGGAAATTATACGGCGGCTCAGCAACTTTTCGAACAAGTTCAGGCTTTTTTCAAGGGAACTGATAAATCAGAGAAAATTGCATATTACACTGCAAATTGCTACTACAAACAGAAAGATTACATACTTGCCGGTTACTATTTCAGAGCATTTTCGACTAACTATTCAGCCAGTATCTATTCGGAGGAAGCCTTGTACCTAAGTGCATATTGCAGTTACCTCGATTCACCGCGATCCTCGCTGGATCAAACTTCTACCAGGGAAGCTATTTCAGCATTACAAGTGTTTATCAACCAGTATCCTAAAAGCGGTCGAATACCTGAATGCAATAAATTTATTGATGAATTGCGTTCCAAACTCGAAAAGAAAGACATTGAAATAGCGATGCTTTATTTTAAAATGTCGGATTTCAAGGCTTCCATAGTTTCCTTAAATAATGTGCTGAAGGATTATCCCGATACGAAATCAAAAGAACTTATTCTCTATTCCATACTTCAGGCTAAATATCAATATGCCATCAATAGTGTTTATGGCAAACAAACCGAGCGATTTGCCGATGCCATGGATTCGTACGATGAACTTCATGCCGGCTTTCCTGTTGGTGAATTTAGCGAGAAAGCTTTAATCATAAAAAACAACATCTTAGAAGAAACAAATTAATAATTCACGCATACATACAACCCCAAAATGGATATCAAAAAACTAAAAATTGAAACGTCTACTATCACTCGTAATATGTCGGAGCTTAACGACCCAACCGACAATATTTACGAATCGGTAGCCATCATTGCCAAGCGCGCCAACCAGATATCGCAGGAAATTAAAGAAGAATTGAACTCTAAGATTGATGAATTCGCTACTCCGAGCGACAACCTGGAAGAAGTTTTCGAAAACCGCGAGCAGATTGAATTGGCTAAATATTACGAAAACCTTCCAAAAGCTACCCTCATCGCTACCAACGAATTTCTGAAAGACCAGATATTCTCGCGCAATCCAACCAAAGAAAAAGAAAATACCTGGTAACATTTTGCCGTTGACAGATGCTGAAAGGTAAAAAAATTCTTATCGGAATTACAGGTGGCATAGCTGCGTACAAAATTCCTTTTTTAATCAGGCTTCTCATAAAAGAAGGCGCTGAAATAAAGGTTGTGATGACCAGGGAAGCCTGCAATTTCGTTACCCCGCTCACACTTTCGGCATTGTCGCAAAATCCGGTTTCAATTGAACCATTCAGTTCGGTTGATGGCAAATGGCACAGTCATATCGAATTGGGGAGTTGGGCCGATGCATTCGTTGTTGCACCACTTACTGCCAATACCATGGCAAAAATGGCGGTCGGCATAACAGATAATTTGTTACTGGCTACCTACCTGGCAGCCCGTTGCCCTGTGTTTTATGCACCTTCCATGGATGTTGATATGTACCATCACCAGACTACGCAGCGAAACATTAAAACACTCCAATCGCATGGTAATATTCTGATCGCTCCCCAGTCGGGCGAACTGGCCAGCGGACTTACCGGGATGGGACGATTGGAAGAACCTGAAAAAATGCTTGAAATCCTTCGTGATTTTTTCTCCCTGCAAAAATCATTATCAGGCAAAAATGTGCTTATATCGAGTGGACCTACAATAGAACCAATTGATCCAGTGCGTTTTATAAGTAATCACTCGTCGGGTCGGATGGGAAATGCCCTGGCAATGGAAGCTGCTTCACGTGGAGCCCTCGTTACTCTTGTTTCCGGCCCCGTGAATACCTACCCTGAGCATCCTTCCATCCGGCTTGTAAAAGTTACAACAGCTTCGGAGATGTACTCCCGTATTACAACCCTGTTCAATGAGGCTGATATTCTGATAATGGCCGCTGCTGTAGCCGATTATACACCGGCAAATCCTGAAACAGAAAAAATCAAGAAGAAAGAAGACAGCTTTTTGCTGGAACTCACCAAAACAAAGGATATACTCGCTGATTTAGGGAAACTTAAAAAAAGCAAGCAGGTACTTGTCGGATTTGCCCTGGAAACATCAAACGAGAAGGAGAATGCCATGATCAAATTGCAGGCTAAAAATCTTGATTTTATCATTCTTAATTCTCTGAACGATGAGGGTGCCGGTTTTGGATGCGATACCAACAAGATTACTATTATCAGTAAAGATCAGAAAATCAGTGAATTCGGATTAAAAATCAAGTCCGAAGTTGCCTCAGATATTTTTAATTTTATTCAGAACGAAATAGTTTAACACTTTCTTACCAACTTACACATATGTTCCGCAAACTGATTGTTTTACTGCTTATCTGTTTACCGGCCTTAGTAAAGGCGCAGGAGTTCATGTGTCAGATATCGGTAAATTCATCACAGGTTGAAGGCAGTGAGAAAAAAGTATTCCAAACCTTGCAAACTGAACTGTATGAGTTTGTTAATAACCGGAAATGGTCAAATTTCGTTTACAAAACCGAAGAACGGATCGAATGCTCGATCATGATCACCATAACTGACCGGATTTCGACTGATCAGTTTAAGGGCAAGGTAAATATTGTTTTGCAGCGCCCGGTGTACAAAACATCCTATAATACCAATTTATTGAACCTTGTAGATAAAGATTTTGATTTCAAATATGTTGAATTTGACCCGCTTGAATACAACGATGATGTGTATACATCGAACCTGACTTCGATGGTTGCTTACTACCTGTATGTGATGTTAGGTGTTGATGCCGACTCTTTCACTAAATTTGGCGGAACTCCCTATTACGAAAAAGCACGTGCCGTCGTGAATGCAGCCCAGAATTCTCCTGAAAAAGGCTGGAAAGCTTTCGAAAGTCTTAAAAATCGTTTCTGGCTTGTTGAAAACCTGATGAATAATACCTACGCACCCTTCCGCGAAGGGTTGTACACCTATCACCGCCTTGGCCTCGACTTAATGTCGGATAATATTGAAATGGGTCGGCTCGGCGTAACTGAATGCCTCGAAAACATTCAGAAAGTAAACCGCGAAAAATCCGGTATATACATAGTTCAAACATTTATTGATGCCAAGCGCGATGAAATTGTTAACATTTACACGCAGGCAGCACCCATGGATAAGACCAAGGTAATTAATATTCTGAAAGAAATTGATCCTGCCAGTGGATCAAAGTATCAGCAGATAATGCAATCACCGAAGTAGGGCTCAATCCACACAATTCCTTATATTTGCTTTCGCAAAGTTAAATACCTGAACATGCTGCTGCATCTCTCGGTCGAAAATTTTATACTGATCCCTAAACTTGATATAAGTGTGGATAAGGGATTTACCTGTATTACAGGCGAAACCGGAGCTGGAAAGTCTATCCTGGTCGGTGCACTTTCCCTTATTCTGGGGCAGCGTGCCGATACGTCGGTACTCAGGGATAAAACCAGGAAATGTATCGTTGAAGGCCGTTTTTTAATTGAAGGATATAATCTTAACAATATATTCGAAGCCAATGACCTTGATTACGAACCTATTTCAGTATTCCGGCGTGAAATAAACCCCCAGGGAAAATCAAGGGCTTTTATCAACGACACTCCTGTAAATCTGAATGCTCTCAAAGAGATAGGGGAGAGGCTGGTCGACATTCACTCCCAGCATCAGACTCTTGAACTCAATGATGCTGCATTTCAGCTCGGTATGGTCGATTCGTATGTCGGGCAACCCAAAATACTCGTTGCATACCGGGATTTATTTGCCGGATACAATGCGCTTAAAGCAGAATTAACGGACTGCGTTCAAAAAGAGCAGCAAAGTATAAATGAAAAGGAATTTCTGAATTTTCAGTTTGAAGAACTCGAAAAGTCAAATCTTTCGCCAAACGAGCAACTGGAAGCAGAAGAAGAATTAGCTACACTGACTCATGCTGAAGAAATCAAAACCCGCACTTTTTCGGCAATTGGCTTACTAGCTGATAATGAAACAAATATAACTGACAGGCTTACAGAAATAAAACAACTTCTTGATCAGGCTGCCCGCTTCAGCCACCACCTGTTACCACTTGCCGAACGGATTAACGGAAGCATTATTGATATTAAGGATATTTCGGACGAACTCAGGATATTTTCAGACCAGGTTCATTTTGATGCCGACAGGATTGAGAAAATCAGTTCACGACTTGATTTAATTTACCACCTGGAGCAAAAACACAGGGTTCAGTCTGTGGCTGAACTTATAGTGATCATGAATACTATATCCGATAAATTATATTCAATCGGCTCAATCGAAACCCGGATTGCTGAGCTAAAGGAATTACTGTCAGCAAAGGAAAGTGAACTTTTAAAAGCTTCTGATGTTATCTCTAAGCAAAGAAATGCAGTAATACCAAACATTGAGGCTGAAATGCACAAGGTATTGGAAAATCTGGGCATGCAATCTGCAACATTTAAAATAAAACAAGAATCACTGGCTAATTTTTCTGCTACCGGAACCGACAAGATAACTTTTTTATTCTCGGCCAATAAGGGTGGCGAAATACGTGAAATTCAGAAAGTTGCATCGGGAGGTGAACTTTCACGCCTGATGCTGGCACTTAAGTCGTTGGTTCTGAACCGCAGTTTACTTCCAACGGTTCTTTTCGATGAAATTGATAGCGGTGTTTCGGGTGATATTGCAGGAAAAGTGGGGAGTATCATGCGTAACATGTCAACACACATGCAGGTAATAGCGATAACCCATCTTCCGCAGATTGCAGGTAAAGCTGACAGTCATTTGCTCGCATATAAAGAAGATGGAGGCACTTCGACTGTTTCAAGCCTGAAAGTACTCTCGAACGAGGAACGTGTGAACGAAATTGCACGAATGCTGAGCGATGAAGTAATAACCGAATCAGCCAAAGTTACGGCACGTGAGTTGCTTAATTACACTAACTAAAATTCCGTTTTTTGCACTATCTTAGACAAAGTTTTAGAAATGAAAACGGGGTATATCAGGTAGCTGGATTAAGGTGAAATTTCCTTATTTATAGCTTTACTGATTAAACGATAGGATTATAAATTGAATTACTAATTAAAACAAATACAATGGCTTACAATTTACTTAAGGGCAAAAAAGGCATCATTTTCGGTGCATTGAACGACATGTCGATTGCATGGAAAGTGGCAGAAAGAGCTCATGAAGAAGGAGCTCAGTTTGTTCTGACCAACACGCCAATGGCACTGCGTTTGGGCGATACCCACAAATTAGCCGAAGCCACCGGAGCCATTTTTATCCCGGCCGATGCTACCAGTATACCGGATCTTGAAAATGTTTTCACGAAAACGATGGAGCATTTTGATGGTAAAATTGATTTTATCCTGCATTCCATTGGTATGTCGCCAAACGTGCGAAAAAAAATTCCCTATGACGCAGTCAGTTATGAAAATTACCTGAAAACTATGGATATCTCGGCAATTTCATTTCATAAAGTTATTCAGACTGCCAAGAAATTCGATGCATTGAATGAATGGGGATCCATTGTAGCTTTATCCTATGTGGCTGCCCAACGTACGCTGTTTGAATACAATGATATGGCTGATGCCAAAGCTGCGCTGGAGAGTATAGCCCGTAGTTTTGGCTATATTTACGGTCGCGAAAAACATATCCGCATCAATACCATATCTCAGTCGCCAACTCTTACTACGGCGGGAAGCGGTGTAAAAGGAATCGGCGGTTTGATGGATTTTACCGAACGTATGTCGCCGCTGGGAAATGCAACTGCCGAAGAATGTGCTGATTATTGCCTCACGCTTTTCAGCGATCTGACGCGAAAAGTTACTATGCAAAATCTTTTTAATGACGGTGGTTTCTCAAGTATGGGTATG
>JBAXBJ010000087.1:0-20061 GCA_037142075.1 Bacteroidota bacterium | reverse complement strand
TTTTTTGCAAAGGAATCAATTTTTAGTCTAATCCCCAACTTTTGTACCTGACCCGAATTCGATTACCATAAACCGGACTTTTTACGACCCGGCCACCGTTACCGAAAAGGAATTATTCCCTTCGAGTAAAACTGAAACCGGGTTTCTGGCTGGTCTGGGCGGAGGATTTAATAAATACTCATTTGAAGCCCGGTATGAGCGTGGCGACGGAGTTTCGGGTACTTCTTCGCTGGCATCAAAAACAAACCGGCTGTACTTTCTGCTGGGATACAGGTTCTGAAATAAACGAAAGAACCAATCTATCAATGTGTTACAGCATGTTGACTACATCTCATTTAATCTCTTCAATTTTCCCGATAATCCGCGAAAGGGCTTCGCTTAGCCTAGCCTCAGGGGCGATGATATTGTAATCGTCCCAGAAAGCATCGTCGGCACTATATGGTACGTCGGAGAAAACCACGTTGGGCTTCAGTACCTGCTGCCGGGAAAATTTCACGACATTGGCTGTATCGATATGGCAGGTTGCAAGTTCGAGATAGGTATTAAAATTATCGTACGACAAGTGGTTCCGCCGACGCGTTTTTAATTTTATATCACAACGCGCATGATTAAGGTAATACTTGCCATTGTATGGCGTGTAGCTGATTGAATAATTAATTTTTTCGAGTTTTACAATCAGGTTACGGCTCTTTTTGAGCACCAGGCTTTCGGCCGCTTTATCGATATACTTGGGATTTACCTCGAAATCTGCACCAAGTATAGCATAAGTATCTTTGTCAATATAAAGAGTTCCTGTGTATAACGCATCTTCAATGCCTTTGTTCTGGAGAAAAGTAATAGCATACACATCTGCCGAATTGTATGAAACCAGGTCGGAATAGGTGTAAGTGTATTCGATTGGAGGGGATTGGTCGAGGAAACCGGGAATACACTTTACAATGTCCAATTGCAGTGCCGAAAGTACACCGGCTTTCAGTTTCACAAAAACAGTATCGTTCGGATTTTGGTTCTGTATTTTCCTGTATTTCAGAAGTTTTACCTGGTCAGAATACTCACCTGATGTGTAAGCCGACTTGTACACCTTGAATACCGCTTCGGAATAACTGATATAACGCTCGTTTTCCTGAACCCCTTCGCGGTAAAAAGAAGTGGTATAAAAGGGTTGCTGGCAATTGTTAACTTTTCGCTGTTCCATTGCCTTGCTG
This sequence comes from Bacteroidota bacterium, assembly GCA_037142075.1. GTDB lineage: Bacteria > Bacteroidota > Bacteroidia > Bacteroidales > UBA4417 > UBA4417. The sequence continues at coordinate 18,856 of JBAXBJ010000087.1, read as the reverse complement.
ACAATTGTTTTCGGATCGATATAACGAATGATAACCTCCTGTATAGAAATGATGCGGCGGTCAAGAAAAATATCGACTTTTTGTTCGTTAAGCAATTGTATCGGAATACGCTGCCCGGTATAGCCTATATGCGATACGTGCAGGTACGATCCGGAGTATGAGGCCGGCACTTTGAGTGTGAAATAGCCATCGTCGTTGGTTATGGTTCCAATATTTTCTTCCTGGATACCTATAGACACGTATGAAATAGCCGTTTTGTTTTCGTTATCGAACACATGGCCTTTTATAACAATATTTTTGAGCGTATCTTTTGCCGGAAGGGCCGGTTTCGGCAGCAAAACAGCATGACGATCTTTAGATGAACGATAAATAAGAATATGTTCTCCAATGACTTTATAGTCCAATTCAGGATTTGCGAGTAAATTATCGAGCACTTGCTTTAATGGCAGGTTATCGGCAACGAGTTTTACTTTTTTATCACTTTCGACTATCCGGCTGTCGTAAACAAACAGGCAATCTGCTTTCAGCGAAATGATATTCAAGGCATTATAAAGCGTTGTATGTTGTTTAGGAATGGAGATTGTTTTCTCAAGCAAAGATTGCTGGGCAAGTACAGTATTTGCTGAAAACAGTATAAATAAAATGCAACAGAACTTTAAAGCGTCAGGCACCTTGCAGGTGAGCAGACACTTTTGTGATGAAATACCAACGCTAAAGTACTGAATATTAATTCTTTGACGCGCCTTCTTTAATTTCAGATAATACAACAGACCCATTTATATTTTGGCTTTTCAGGTTGAGGGTCGTACAAATAAGTTCGGTCATGGTTTCGGCCGTTTCGTTCCGGAATGTGACCGTCAGTTTCCGGTTTCCTGTCTCATTGTCAGCAAATACAAATGTAGTATTGAAATTCCGATTTAGCACACTAATTATATTCCGAAGGGATTCGTCCTTAAAATGCATACGTTGCTTGTACCAGGAAGTGGATTCAAAGCTGGTTTGTCTTGATTTAACCAGGCCATCATTATGAATCGAAATTTTCTCACCCATAGTGACAAATTCGGCACGGGATGGATCACTTTTCAGGGAAACTTTTACTTTTCCCCGGTCGACAAGAAGCTCAAAATCAGTCCCATTTTGCGTTTTTATATTGAAAGCGGTCCCTATTACCTGTATTATCGCCTTGTCGGTTTCGATGCTGAATGGTTTGTCGGGATTTGAAGCAATATCAAAAAAAGCCTCACCCTTAAGTTCCACGTTACGCGAATCCTTTTCAAATTCTTTCGGAAATGAGAACAGCGAATTTTGAGCAATATAGATAACGGAGCCATCGGATAGTGTCTTTATCAGCGTATTCGACTCGTTGCTGGTATTAACCTCCACCAATTCAGTTGCTGGCTTGCGGTTAAGAGCAAAATATACTACAGCGCCAATTCCCAAAAAGAGGAAAAGTACGGCAGCTATCCGAACCATGACAGGAATGAAAAGGTTTTTTTGTGCAACAACCTGATTCTGAATAAGATTTTCTTCTACGAGTCGACTGTGAAGTTTATTCCACGCTTTTCCGGTGTCAGTGACTTTTGGTTCCTCGTATCTTTCTATGGCTGACCATTGTGCTTTCATTTTTTCGATCATTTTTTTATCCTCCGCCGAAATACCGGTTCCTTCATCGAACGCACGCGCTTCGGAAGTACTCATTTCACCACTCAGGTATCGGGCGAGGGTTTCGGTATATTTTTGGTTATTATTGTTTGTTTTCATTGTTTCAAAGTTTTTGTGCAGTCTCCGGGTTCCGGGTTCCGGGTTCCAAGTTCCAGGTTCCAAGTTCCAGTTTCCAGATTCCAGTTTCCAGTTTCCAGTTTCCAGTTTCCAGAGTTTCAAGTTTCATAATTTCTACCGATTCACTATTCACCATTCACTATTCACTTTTCACTTATTTTCACTTCCTCCCCGGTGAACTCTTTCAATATTTTTCGAAAAAGCTGCAATGCTTTACCCATATCTGCCTCCACAGTCTTTACTGAAATGGAAAGGATTTCAGCAATTTCCCGGTATTTTTTTCCTTCAAAACGGTTCATCCGAAAAACAGACGAACAGCGTTCGGGCATTTGAAGCAGTGTCGCATTAATCACCTTGTTCAAATCCTGCATCTCAACGTCGTACTGCTCAGAAACCGGAATCTGCCCCTGAAACTCACTTATTGTCTGTTGAGCATAAGCTTGCTTTATCGCCACATGTTCGAGATAGTGAAGGGCGTTATTGCGGATAGACTGGTACAAGTAGGCGTTTAAAGAAAGCTTTGGGCTGAATGATTCCCTGTTTTTCCAGAAGTTGTAAAAAAACTCTTGCACAATGTCTTCAGCCGTATCCATATCCCTGAGTATTTTGCACGCATGCTTACATAAGGGCTCATAGTACTTTGTGAAAAGGCGTTCAAATTCCCTGATGTCACCACCTTGAATTTTCTTCTGAATAAAGAACTCATTGAGGTTCATAAGGGAACTAATTAATTAATGTGATAATGTGCTAATGTGCTAATTTCCAACATATCTTACTTTCATTATTTAATTAGGACATCATTATCGCATTATCACATTATCGCATTATCACATTTTCAAATTCTCAAATTTTCAAATTTACTTATTCATACTTTTTGCAAGCTTTTTTATTGCGTTTTCTATTGACTCTTCGGGTTCGATGATGTTGGATCCGCCCCAGAAATTAACATCGGTAAAATCCTGGACCTTATCGGCAAAAACCATATTCGACCTGAATACTTCCTGGTTTGCAAATCTAACTATATTATCCTCATGCCTGTCGGTGATAGCGACTTCCGACATCACAGTGTAGTAATTTTTGAACAGTCGCTTCTTCCAGTCGCAACGGAACTTCAGATCAACGCGAACATAGCTCAGGTAATATTTGCCGTTTTTTTCCTTATATGTTGTCAGGTAACTGGTTGCAATTGGCATAAAGATCAATCCGGCCGGTTTTTTCAGTACAAATGCGCTTGTGGCTTTTTCCTGGTCGCTCAGGTCGAGGCTGAATTCGGCCCTGGTAATTGCCAGGTTATCCTTGGCGATATAAAGTTTGCCGATGTACAGGGGCTCGTCTCTGATGACATTTGGTGTAAAGTTGATCACCCAGGTCAGTTTGCCATCAATATTTACCATGGGGCCAAATTCGAATTCATAATTATCGAGATTATCGAGTGCTATGGCCAGGTCTGTATTTTTAACAACATCGAGTAGCATCGAAACATGCGGGCCTCCCTGCAACTGAACCATCAAAGTATCAGCATTTTTTACATTGGCACCTTTACGTCCTTTATAAATTTTAACCTGGTCGGATTGCCCGCTTGTGTAAGGAGCTTTATAAATATCGATAACCGCTTCGGAAATAGCGAGGTAGTCGCGGCGTTGCCTGATGGTTTCGCGATAAAAACCGGTCATCATATTCGGTACGTTACTGTAATTATACCTGACATTTTTCATAGCCATATCCACGATGGCCCTGGCACTTTTGGGCATAATAACAACTTCATTCAGCATTACTACCTGCGGCTCAATATAATAAATTATTTCTTTCCCTGCTGATTCGCTGATTTTAAATTTGGTAGTTGTATAACTCAGGTGCGAAACTTCGAAGGAATCAGCCTTAATTGAATTGCTGACCTTTAGTGTGAACTCTCCTTCGGAATTGGAAACGGTTCCAATGCCCGAACCGGGAACGGAAATTGTAGCGTAGATAATTTTATCCCTGGTTTTTGCATCTTTTAACTGTCCTGTAACGGTGACAAACGAATCGGTGCTGGCTTGTCCGTAAATTGCTCCAAAGCAGAACATTAACATGATGATCAAGCCAAAGCGCATTACATTGTGAACTAAAGTTTTCATGGCAAGGGGTTTTTATAGGTTAATGAATGGTGTCTGTTTACCTATATAAGATACTTCAGAAGGGAAATACCCTATGAAGTTACTGCTTTTTTTACTTCTTTGGTTCTACTGTTAGTTTAGTTGGTAAGATTATATTGTAGGAAGACAGAAGTCAGAAGTCAGAAGACAGAAGTCAGAAGACAGATGTCAGAAGTTGGAAGACGGAAGACAGAAGACAAAAGACAAAAGGCAAAAGACGGAAGGCAGAAAATGGAAGATTCGCTTATGTCAATGGTTTTTAAGAATTTTAGGCCTGCCACAATGCGGGCATGCATATACTTTATTACAGGAAAGATTAAACAAAAGCACCTTCCAAATGGTTTATAGTACAAAACCTGAATAATGAACACATTATACTCTGTTACACTTTTTCTTCATTCCTGGAACCGTTGGCTGATCCTTGTTGCCGGGGTAATTGTTTTGGCTGCAGCCGTAAAAGGGCTTTCGTCGAAATCGGATTACAGTCCGTTTCAGAAACGATGGGCGCTGATTTTTATGAGCAGCCTACATCTGCAATTGTTGGTAGGTATAATTATGTACTTCTTTTTAAGTCCTTATACAGCACAGGCATTCAGCAATTTCGGTGGTGCTATGAAAGATTCCGTTCTTCGTTTCTGGGCTGTTGAACATACTTTTGTAAACATTGTTGCTATAGGGCTTGCTCAAACGGGCAGCATTTTAGTAAAAAAACGAAAGGATGCGGCAGGCAAAAACAAACGTACGCTCATCTGGACGGGGATTGCACTTTTGCTTATCCTGGCTATGATACCCATGGGAATGATGGGTGTTGAAAGGCCTTGGTTCCGGTTTTAACTGATCCTTTTCTAACTTCAATATCAGCAAACCAGGTTGCATGGAGCGATATGTTACTTTTCTGCGCGGTATAAATGTTTCCGGGCAAAAAATCATCAAAATGGAAACACTTCGGGCGGTTTTGACGGGAGCGGGATTTGCTGAAGTGAAAACGTATATTCAGAGTGGCAACGTTTTGTTTGACTCTCCGATTCACGACTCCCATCTTTTAATCCATACTATTGAAAACCTGATTGCAGAATCTTTCGGTTTTCGTACGGATGTGATTCTGCGTAAATATTCCGAAATTGAAGCGATGGTAAACTCCCCCTTTTTTAGCAAAATAAAATTGGATGAGGGAACTAAATATTATATCACATTCCTGAAAGAAAAGTACCAGGAACCGCTTGTTCTTCCTTTGTTTTCGAAAAACAGAGATGTAGAAATCATCTTTCAGTCCGGTGCGGATATGATTTCCGTTTCTACCTTGTTCAAAGGCAATTATGGTTTCCCAAACAGTTTTATTGAAAAACTGACCGGAATAGCGGCAACAACACGCAATCCGAATTCACTGGAGAAAATATTAAAGCTCCGATAGAGCATTTTTTTTTCGATTAACGATCAACCCTTTACTTTCCTTGTCAAGTCCAGCAGCCCGTTAATAATAGTCAGCGGATGGGCAGGATTGCCGGGAATAAAGAGATCGACAGGGTATTTATCCAGGAAACTGCGGTCGATGGCTTCGCTGCCGGCAAATAAGCCACCACTGATGGCATCGGTACCAACAAGTACAATTATTTTGGGATCGGGAGTGGCATCATAACAAATCTGGAGCGGTGCGGCCATATTTCCGGTAATCGGGCCGGTAACAACTATCCCATCGGCATGTCGGGGTGAAGCAACAAACTCGATCCCAAAGCGTCCCATATCGAACTGCACATTGTTGGCAGCACCCAGTTCCCACTCGCAACTGTTATCGCCACCGGCTGAAACCTGCCGCAATTTTAGGGATCTTTTAAAGAGACTATGTATTTCTTTCCTGACTTTTGCCGGATTTATTGATAGGGGTTTGTCGTCACCTTCAGTCACAACAAGGCTTTCTCTTTCGTTCGTTGCAATCTTGTAATCGGTAGTGAACTGTATCTTTTCAGGAAACCGCATGGCACACTCACCGCAGAAAGTACATTTACCCAGGTCGATACTAAGCGGTTTTACGGAAATTGCATCAACAGGACAGAGTTCTTTTAACCCACTTTCGTCAACTTTTACCATGCTTATCACCGGCCTGCCACGAAATTTTCCCGGCACTTTGACTTTGGTAACATCGGGGATAAACTGCTTGCCCTGGTGGTAGAGGATTTTGAGGTTGTTGTACATGAGGGAAAATGGTTAATCGTTAATAGAAAATGGGAAGTCAGGTGTCGAAAGTCAAAGGTCGAAAGTCGAAGGTCGAAAGTCGGATGCGGAATGTCGGATGCAGGAAGCCCTAAACCCCAAACCCTAACCCCTAAATCCTTTACAAATCATGTCCGCAATACGATAGATTGAAACTCTTATTACAGATAGGGAAATCGGAAATTTCGTTATTCCTAACCGAAAGAGCCAGCGCCATCCAGTTGTGGAACGAAGGATCTTTGATCTTATAATGTTTTAATTCACCTTTGGAACCTGTAATGGCACAATGGCAAATTTCGCCTCGCCACCCCTCAACCAGGGAAATCGCAAACAAATCTGCACCAGGTTTTTTAGTTGAATCTATCACTGATGAACTGCTAACTTCCGGAACATCGGCTATGAGCATTCGAAGGTATTTTATGGATTGAAAAACTTCTTTCCTTCGTATGGCCACACGCGAATACACATCACCATGGCGTTTTACAATGGGTTCGTGATTCAATTCCGGATAAAGGTCGTGTGGATGCGAAATCCGGATATCGCGGGTAACTCCCGATGCACGGGCAGCCATACCAATGGCACCAATTGCAGATGCATCTTCAACCGAAACCACGCCTGTACGCTCGAAACGTGACAAAGCACTGGGCAGGTTGAACAGTTCTTTGTTCATCTCGGCAAAATCAGGTTCAAAAATATCGAGTATTTCCGAAAGCCTCTCTGCCAGTGCCTGGGTAAAAGGTATTTTGTTTTCACAAGGTCTTATTAATCCCTTCGACAAGCGGTTTCCGCACCATTCCTGCATAAAGTTCACAATCGGGGTACGCAACCTTCCGAAAACCGAACTGCCAAGTTGATAGGCTATATCGGTGCAAACAGCACTCAGATCGCCGGTATGAATAGCAATTCGTTCCAGTTCAAGTGCAACGGTACGGGTAAAGTCGAGATCACGGGCTGACTCATAGCCACTCAAGCTTTCCCATATATGGGCAAAAGCAACGGAATGACCCACGGTAGTGTCACCCGTTATATTTTCGGCTAAAGTAGCTAATTGGTTAAGTTGCTTCTTTTCCAGAAATAGTCTTTCGATTCCACGATGTTGGTAGCCTAGTTGTATTTCAAGATGAAGAATCTGTTCGCCATTGCATATAAACCTGAAATGCCCGGGCTCAATAACCCCCGCGTGAATAGGCCCAACTCCTACTTCGTGAAGTTCCTCACTGTCAATAGAGTAAAACGGGTAATTGGCGATCGTTTTACTTTTATCAAAACGATCGTACGGATACCGAACAGGCTTTAACCAGGGATGATCCGGGTATTGAATGCCGAAATTTTCGTGGATCTCCCGTTCAAATTTCTCGAAACAGAGATTTTTTGCCGTAAACGACGCAAGTTCAGAATGATTGTCAACCACACAGGATGATACATAAATTATATGATCCATATCACCGGCTATGCAACAGACCAGTTTAATTTTACTGCCCTGCGGGTAACCGAAATAATTCACACAGTGCCGCCCCGGAGTTTCTACCACCATTCCTGTATTCAGGATTAGGAAAGCATTGTACGAAACCTCAGGAATATCTGAAACCGGTACCGACTGATTGTTGTTTATGGTTAGGTAGTGCATTTGCCGGAGAGATGAATTGTGAGTTATGAGATATGAATTATGAGTTATGAGATATGAATTATGAGTTATAAGATGGTAGTGGCGATGGTTATTGGTTAATCGTATTTATTGGTTCAAATTTTTCTAAGTCACAGACTATTAAAAATTTTCCACTAACCATTAACTCCCTTTTAAACAGGCAAAAGGCTCACGCTGTCCTTCAGAAGCTGAACAAAAATTACGGGTGGATTTAATCCCAGGTAAACGGCTAAGGCAAGCAAAATAAATTGTGATACCGATTCCCAGGGACTGATTTTTTCTACATTCGAATCATCGAAACCCACAGCCGGTACAAAAAGTACTTTGAAAATATTTTTTCCGAAAGACCATATTATCATGGTTAAAAGCAGGAGAACTGCAATCAGGAGAATGATTTGCCGTGCATCGAACAGTGATTTAAAAATCAGGAATTCGCTCACAAACAGTCCGGAAGGAGGCATTGCTGTTGCACTTATAAAGCCCAGTAAAAGAACCATGGCACCGGTTGCGTTGTATTTGAAATAATTTCCCACATGGTAAATGCTTTTATTCTGAAAAACCCGGTAAAGCTGGTTGAACTGAAAGAACAGACTCGATTTCACAAAAGCATGTAATATAATGTGTAGAATAGCCGCATAATATCCAATTCCACCTGCAGCTACACCCAGCATCACAATTCCCATATGTTCGATACCGGAATAGGCTAACATACGCTTGATATTTTTCACTTTCATCATATATACCGTTGCCACGAACAACGAAAGGAAAGCGGCTGACCCGACCACCAGCTGCGCCCAGTGCAGTAAAGGCGTATTGGCAACTACAATGTAAAACCTGAAAATTCCGACAAAACCCAGGTTCATCAGCACACTCGCTAAAAGAGCCCCGGCCGGTGCAGGTGCCGTATCTTTTGCATCGATCCCGGCAGTGAACATGGGCACTAGTCCAAGTTTAGCCGTAAAGCCGGTGAAGATGAATAAAAATGCCATCCGAAGCCAAACCGGGTTAAGTTCGTCACTCCGGGCAAGCAGGTTTTTGAACGAAAGATCATCCGAGCCCGCATGCTGCAACGAAAGACTTAAAAAAAGTATCCCGATAAAAATAAATGTGATACTGATGGCGCAGATGAAAACATATTTCCAGGTTCCTTCGAGAGCCAACTTATTACGGTGGTGGTAGATAAGAGCCGAAGCGCTTAGGGTAGTTATCTCGGTAAAAATCCAGGTAACGGCGATATGATTCGAAAGATATCCGGCAGTAATAGCTGTTATTAAAAGTATAAGCGCCGAAAGATAAATGGCACGTGCCTGGGCATTTTCTTTATGATTTTCGATGTAAATACGGCTGTGGATGGCGGCAGGTATGGCAATAATACTCAATGTGATTAAAAGCAGAATACCAAGCGAATCGTAAGTGAAATAAACCAATTCGGTATTGCCTGAATGAAAACAGGCATGTACGGTAAACAACACCTGCAAAACCAGGAATAAGCTCACTAACGAATAACCCGATAACCTGTTCCTGCTAAAAAACACGAAAAGGGCAATGGCAAACGCTCCTAAAAGATAAATTCCAATCATCGCTTTCCTGGTTTTCTCTGTTAATAATCCTTTAAATTACTTAGCTGATCCACATCCACATCTTTAAATACATCTCCGATCTTATTCAGGAAAATTCCAAGAATCAGCACGCTGGCAAAAATATCCAGTAAAATACCCATGTTCACCAGCATGGGCATTTCGTTGCCAACAGCCAATGAAAGAACGAAAACACCGTTTTCAATCACCATATAACCCATAACATGGGTAATGATTTTTCTCCTTGTAGCTATCAGGTAAAGTCCGAAAAACAAGGTTGAAAGGGCTACAACGAAGAATATTTTATCCAGGTTGTTATCCTTTATTGTATTGGAAATCAGTATAGTGATCACAACAATAAGGGTCGTAATCACCAGTGACACAAAATTTGGCAGGAAAGGTTCCGCCTCACGGGTAATGTTATTGCGCTTGAGTAAATACCCAAGAAAAAGCGGGACTGCCAGTGATTTAAATACAATGGTTTCGAGCAGAATGAGAACCAGGTTGAGCGTATTAATTTCGTTAAGCTGGATAAAGACTACGAAAAACAGCAATACACCCTGTAGGGCAAGCACTTTAATATACGTCATCAGCCTGTTGGCAATGGCCATGTAGAAAAGCGTTATAATAAAAGTGATTAAAAGTACATGTATCATTGTATAAAACTGTATTTAAGCATTTTACATGAATTTTTGAAGAATCAGCAATACGCCGAAAAAGATGAGTAAACTAACTGATGTCAGCGCAACAATAAACTGCGGGTTGTGGCTCATCCTGAAACGTGCCATAAACGACTCGATCAATCCGATGGAAACCGCCATCATAAACTGTATGACGAAGAAAGATGGAATCGCATATTCATAAGGGATTACACCTATAAACAAATTCACAATAAGTGCACCGTAAACGGCAAATTTCAGGTACCCGGCTGTAAGTATTAACCCAAGGTCGAAACCGCTGTTGTCCAATATCATTACTTCATGTATCATGGTCAGTTCAAGGTGCGTTTTCGGGTCATCGACCGGCATGCGGCTGCTTTCGATCATAGCAATCATCAGCAAAACAAATGTTGCAAGCGCAGCTAATGCATAACTGATCTGTGAACCGATATGAAGTGCTGCGAATATTTCCTGGAAGGATGTGTGTCCTGATAACAGTGCCAGCGATCCCATCAGAATGAAAAATGCAGGCTCGGCAAACATCGAGTACAAGGCTTCGCGGCTGGCACCCATGCCTTCGAAACTGCTCCCGGTATCCATGGCTGCAATAATGCTGAAAAACTTACCTAAAGCCAGTGCATAGGCGAAAAAGATAAAATCGCCGTTAAAACTTAACACTCCGCGCGATTGGCCAAATGGCACAACCAGCATCGCCATGACAACAGATGAAAAGTAGATGGTTGGTGCAATCTGAAAAACAAAACTGGTAGTTTCGCTAAACACCACTCCTTTGCGGAACAAACGGATAACGTCGAGGATTGGTTGTAAAATGCCGGGACCTTTCCTTCCCGAAGCCAGGCTCTTGGTACGGATAATGATCCCCGTAAAAAAGATGGCAGCTATCACTATTAAAAATACACTCAACATGTTATAAAAGTTTTAAAAAGTCGATGAATGACCTCATGGTTTGATAAATTAACGGTATACCCAGCACAGCCAATACAAAAAGCACCCCGTACAGTATGTAAAACTGCAACTTCCCATTGTTTAGGAACACAAAGCGGCCCATGAATGATTTACTGAGTTTCAAAGGGTCGTCAATCAGCCATTTTTCAACCTTATCGTAGGGATGAGTATGATACTTTCCCCCGGAAGGAAATATTCCGTGAACCTCCTCTTCGTGTTTGCCGATCAATAAAAACGGCGCGAATAATTTGCTGTAAGTGCGGACAAACGACCCGGCTGTATATTGTATTTTCGGCGTTGCAGCCGTGTACGCGCAACCCCAGGTCGGACCAGAAGTAATCCTGTGCCGGCTCATCACTAATCGTCGTATTGCGAAAATGCTGATTACAAGCAGAATTAGCAGCCAGGAAGCCCAACTTATGGGTTGTATTGCTTCTAATACTTTGATCTGTCCCGGATTAAAAGCAGAAGAAAAGTCTCCGGTAAAAAGGCTGACCGGCTGAGCCAGGAGTGAAATAAATGCCATCGGGAATACCCCGATAAGCAGAATTACCGATGCCAGTAAATACATGGGAAGAAGTTGCAGAAATGGCACTTCTTTGCATGTTTGCGGCAACCCGCTCCTTTCCGCACCCAGGAAAACGACACCAAAAGCTTTTGTAAAACACAACATGGCCAACCCGCCTATCAATGTCAGTCCGGTTGCAGAAAAAATGGCGGCAAGCAGCGAAACCAGTGTAGCATCCGATAACCAATTGTATAAACCAATATAAATGATAAACTCGGAGACAAATCCGTTAAAAGGCGGAATGCCGCAAATGGCTATGGCTGCAATCAGAAAAAGTGCTGCAGTTTGAGGCATTTTTTTTACCAGTCCGCCCAATTTCTCAATATCCATGGTATGAGTAGATTGGTATACATTTCCGGCCGTATAAAACAGCAGTGATTTGAACAAGGAATGATTCAGCGTGTGAAGCAGTGCTCCGGCCAGACCCAAAGTAGCCAGAACCTGGTTTCCGTTGCCGAGGCCTATACAACCTATCCCTATCCCGATCCCGATAATTCCGATATTCTCGATACTGTGATAAGCAAGCAGTTTCTTAAGATTATGCTGAATGATAGCAAGCATCACACCATACAAACCCGAAACCAGTGAAACGATTAGTACCAGGTATCCAACTGAGGTCAAATCCGTTTTTACTACAAGTAACATTCTGAGGATACCAAAAATTCCGATTTTAATAATTACTCCCGACATTATTCCCGAAACATGCGAAGGTGCTGCGGGATGGGCGTATGGCAACCAGGTATGAAAAGGCACAAATCCGGCTTTGATGGCAAACGCGATAAAAAAGAAGATGAAAAGCATAAACGAAGCCGATTCCGGTATGGATGCAGAATAAGCAGTAATTGCCCGAAAATCGTAACTGCCAGTTTTTGAAGCCACCCAGATAAAACCCATCATCAGAAACAGAATGGAAAAATGAGCCTGAATCAGGTAATTAACTCCGGCTTTGATGGTTGAAATATGTTCATGTTCGAAAATGATGACGAGAAAAGAAGCCAGCGCCATGATTTCCCAGGCAATCAGAAATGCGAAACTGTTCTGTATCACACAAATACTCAGCAAGGATGCATGCTGGATAACAAAAGCGATGCTGTGCAAGGTGAGATTGTTACGCTGCTCTCTGTATGCTTTCATATAAAACAATCCATAAAAGCCACCCGTTACAAATACCAGGTTTATGATCAGAATAAACCATCCCGAAAGAGCATCTATCCTGACAGGAATATTGCCGGTAACGAAACTCCCGGGTAAACTGAAACTGATGGCATTACCCGCCAGGCTTTGGACTGCAAAGTAGCTTGATATCAACGCATTTACCAGTAATAAAACAAAGGCCGCAATCCCCTTCCCATTCACTTTCAGGAAAGGAATGAGAAACATACCCGCCAGGGGTACAAGGATAAATGCTATTACCAGGTTCATGATACAATGTTAAATACAGTGAGTATAAACATGGCCAGTATAAACAGGATGCCATACAGTACATAGGATTGTATTCGGCCATTCTGTATAAAACTAAAATAATTGGCCGAGTGGTTTACCCGTGAAATAATGGGGTCAATCAGGTTGCGTTCGAAAAAATCATGATAATGAGACACATACGATCTTTTTGCCGGAAAGATTTCGCCTGGCTTCAATTCATCATAATGCTTTTTCTCGATCAGAACGAAGTTAAATATTTTTCCCAATGGCTTGGAAAATGATTTCCCGGTATACTGAATCCGGCTAGTTGGTGCCACGTAGCCACAGCCCCAGGTAGCATCTGTACGCTGAATACGTTTCTTCATCACGAATGATCGTACCAGCCAGATGGCAGTTGTGATTCCTATAAAAAGAAGCGAATACAAGCTGATTCCGCTTATGGTGTTTGCAAATCCGGCAATCTGATTCATATCTCCTTGTATAGGTGCCATTGTCATCAGGGCATTTCCGATAACCTTCAGGTAAACCTGGGGGAAAAATGCCACGCTCAGCATGATCACAATAATAACATATTGAGGTACAAGCATAAGATTTGAAACTTCCTTTGGCTTGTGATGAAGTTTTGTTCGCGCCTGGCCCAGAAAAATCGTTCCGAAAGTCTTGGTAAAAGTGAGAACCGACAATCCACCGATAATACTCAAACCTGCCAGTGAAAGAACAAAGAGCAATATCTGGCTGAGACTATTAGTATGCTTACCCTCAATAAGACCGATATGGATTACAAATTCGGAGTCAAAACCATTCAATGGCGGTAGACCACCTATGGCAACTGCCCCAACAAGAAATAGTGCTGCGGTTTTGGGCATCGGCTTTACCAATCCGCCCAATTGTTCCATATCGCGCGTATGGCATTGCTGATAAACCGATCCGGCTGAGTAAAACAGCAAAGATTTGAACAGGGAATGGTTGAAAACATGCAGCAGCGCTCCGCCGAATCCCAGGAAATACATAACAGGCGACCCGTTTCCGATACCGATAAGTCCGATGCCGATTCCGATACCGATTATGCCGATATTTTCGATGGTACAATAGGCAAGCATTCGTTTGAAATCGCGGTGTACTGTGGCATTCAATATTCCATAAATGCCCGTCAATACCGAAAGAGAAAGAATAATTTCACCTAAAAGAATAAAATCGGAATGCAGAAAAGTAATCATTCTGAATATCCCGTAAATCCCAAGTTTTACAATTACGCCCGACATTACGCCGGAAATATGAGAGGGTGCTGCAGGATGTGCATGTGGCAGCCAGGAGTGTAATGGAATAAAACCGGCTTTCAATCCAAACCCAACAAAGAATACCAGGAACAGCCAGGTATTATTATTCGACAGAAAAAAACCACGAATAGCCTCGAAACTAAACGATCCTGTTGAACTATAAACCCAGATAAAGCCAATAGTCAGAAATACAACGCTTATATGCATCTGAACCAGGTAGTTGATTCCGGCCTTAAGAGTTTGCGCATTCGTATGATCAAAAATTACCAGTAACATAGAGGTAAGCGACATCAGTTCCCAGGCCAGGAGAAATGCAAAACCATTCTGCAGCATGCAGACCCAAACCATTGACAAATGAAATAAAATGAATAGAGACCAATGAAGTGTAAGCTTTGGAGGCGGGTTATTGTAGGCTTCCAGGTAACCTATACCATAAAATACGCCTGTTACCGAAGTGAAATTGATAATAAATATAAACCAGGCAGCCAAACCATCGATGCGGATAGCGATATCGCCTAAAAAAGTTCCTGCAAATATAGCCAGTTCAACTGTTTGTCCATTCAGTTCAGGGAAAGCTAAGCATGAAGTAATGAAGGAATTTATCAATACCACAAATGCTGCTGTATAGGCTTTATATCGGGAAGGGACAAAAAACAACACAAATATGCCAAGCAGCGTAACGATCCAACTCACATTAACCATTTCCATCATTACCGGTATTCTTTGACCCTATACTTGAAAGAATGCAAATTTAGGAAAAAATGCAGGTGTTTAGTCAGTTTACTGTAAAGTGCTGGTTGAAACATTAAAATCCGGCAAATCAGATTATTAAGTATAATACAGATTAACAGTTACTTAACATATATAACAAAGGCTATATAAAAAATGATTCGCGTTAAAAATATTGATTCCAGATAATGCTCATAAGTTACATTCGGGAATTAAAACCTGAATTTCATCAGCCGGATATTACCTATCTTCGCAAATTCTTTATTAATCCTTCATGCCAACAAACCAATGGCTTAGCCGCACTGAATTGCTTATTGGAAAAGATGAACTTACTTCCTTTCGCAGCAAGCATGTGCTTATAGCTGGTTTAGGCGGAGTTGGCGCCATGGCTGCCGAGCAGATTTGCCGCGCCGGTGTTGGGAAAATGACCATTATTGACGGCGACACCGTTCACAGGAGCAACCGAAACCGTCAGCTTCCGGCTTTGGTAAGTACCGAAGGCATTTCGAAAACAGAAGTAATGGCTAAGCGGCTTATGGATATTAATCCTGACCTGAAGCTAACCGTTCTGAATGAATATATTAAGGATGACAGGACTCTTGAAATTCTTCAGCAAGGATATGATTACGTTGTGGATGCCATCGATACGCTATCTCCTAAGGTTTTCCTGCTCTATAACTGTGTGCAACTGGGTTTACCGGTTGTAAGTTCGATGGGTGCCGGTGGGAAGTTCGATCCTTCGCTGATCAGTGTCGTAGATATAAACGACTCATATAATTGCAAATTAGCCTATTACATGCGAAAGCGTTTACACAAAATGGGCGTTTGGAAAGGCATCAAAGTTGTTTTTTCACCGGAAGTAGTTGATCGCAGTTCGGTGGTTCTTCAGGAAGGAGAATCGAATAAAAAATCCAATGTTGGAACCATTTCGTACATGCCGGCTATTTTTGGTTGTTACTGCGCATCGGTGGTTCTCAGAGATTTGATGGGTAAATAATAGTTTTAAGGCTGCCGAAAGAACTTGAATATCTGTACTATTAACAGATTTTCGAAACAGATAAATTTCATCAGATTTATCGTATTCTGGCATATATCGTCCTTCCGCGCCATCTGACCTTATATATATAGCTGGAATCAAGATTCGTTTTGTTTTATCTGAATTAAAATTTGAAAAAATTTCAAATTTTCCTTTTTTATCACATTCCCTTTTCTAACCTTTGTGAAGCATTTAACAATAGTAATTTATTTGTTTAAGTAACTCATAACCTGATGAAAGCAGCAACTAACAACACCCCTATCGATTTTGACATTGTAAATGAAAAGATAAAGGAACTTAACGTTCCTGTTGTTGGCAAAGCCACGATCAGGGAAATAAAACGTCTTGTCGATAATATTGAATCAGCATCGGGTAAAAAATTTATACGCATGGAGATGGGAGTTCCCGGATTACCTCCTGCCCAGATTGGCACAGATGCTGAAATTGCTGCATTACAGCGGGGAGTAGCTGCTATTTATCCCGATATTGACGGCATCCCTTCGTTGAAAAAAGAGGTGTCCCTGTTTGTGAAGAACTTCCTCGATATTGAGGTCGACCCGGCCGGATGCATCCCGACTGTAGGTTCCATGCAGGGTGGTTTTGCTTCGTTTATGACACTTTCGCGGATGAACAAGGAAAAAGATACTACCTTATTTATCGATCCCGGTTTTCCGGTGCACAAACAGCAGCACCGGGTTTTGGGTTATAAGTTCGAGAGTTTTGATGTGTATGATTACCGTGGCGAAAAACTGCGGGCTAAACTGGAATCGTATTTTGAAAAAGGAAATATTCATTCTGTACTCTATTCCAACCCCAACAACCCTTCCTGGATTTGTTTCACTGATCAGGAACTCCGAATTATAGGAGAGCTGGCAAATAAGTACAATGTCGTTATTTTAGAAGATCTGGCTTATTTCGGTATGGATTTCCGGAAAGATTACAGCAAGCCGGGAGTTCCGCCTTACCAGCCTACTGTTGCCAAATACACGGATAACTACATACTTCTGATCAGTAGTTCCAAAGCTTTCAGCTATGCCGGACAGCGGATCGGGATGATGGTGATCAGTAATAAATTATTCAATACACGGGCCGAAGATTTGTTACGGAATTATTCGAGCGATCAGTTTGGCCGCGCCATGATTTTTGGAACTGTTTATTCCCTGAGTTCCGGAACAGCCCACTCAGCTCAATACGCCCTTGCGGCTATTCTTAAAGCTGCCAACGAAGGCAAATTCAATTTCGTTGAACAAGTAAAAGAATATGGCGAGAAAGCCAAGATCATGAAAAAACTCTTCCTTGACAACGGATTCCATATTGTTTATGATAAAGATATAGACCAACCCATCGCAGATGGTTTCTATTTTACGATTATGTACCCGGGCTTCGACGGACCGGATCTGATTGAAGAATTGCTGTATTATGGAATTAGTGCTATATCGCTCTCAATTACGGGCAGTGAGCATAGCGAAGGCCTTCGTGCCTGCGTTTCGCTGGTAATGCGCACCCAGTTTCCTGAGTTGGAATACAGGCTAAAGAAATTTCATGAAAATCATCCGGTTGCGTAAACCACGTTTTACCAATTACCTCTATTCATTATATGTCTGACTGTGGTAATTTGCCTGGTCTGACTGTGGTAATTTGCCTGGTCTGCGCGTGTATCTGCCTGCTGACAGTATGCCTTTCTGCCAGGGCAAACGCAAGAAGAAGTTTTAAAAATCGACCTTGTTAACAAATTTCATTGAGATATTAACAGGGTTTTTTGTGGTTTTTGTTTTTTCGCTGGTTGTTAACAAAATTGGGCTAAATATTTGTAAATCTGTTAATTAATACTTGTTAGTTGATAGTGTTTATGTCAAAAAATCATTAAAACTTTGTTGGACTAATCCATCCAACATCATGACCAGAACAAAACTTTATGATTTATTTTCATACATGCCCGATCCAAGGCTTAACAGGAACAAAAAACATAACCTGACAGACATACTGGTATTGAGTATCCTGGCTGTTTTGTGCGGGGCAGAATCCTGGAATGCCATTCAGTTGTTCGGCACAACGAAAATTGAATTTTTAAAGCAAATACTTTCTCTGCCAAATGGTATTCCTTCACACGATACGATCAACAGGGTTTTTTCACTACTCAAACCCGATAAGTTTGAGTCCATATTTATGAGTTGGGTCGATACACTCAGGGACAAGACTTTACTCAATGATGTTATAGCCATAGATGGGAAAACCGTTCGTGGTTCAAAAGATAGTTTTCATGAAAAATCGCCGATACATATCGTAAGTGCCTGGTCTAATGGCAATCAACTTGTTCTTGGTCAATGTAAAGTTGACAATAAATCGAATGAAATCACAGCCATTCCCGAATTGCTTGAAATGCTTGATATAAAAGGGAGCATTATTACCATTGACGCCATGGGGACACAGAGAAACATAGCCGCAACTATTATTGACAATCAGGCCGATTACATCCTTGCTTTAAAAGGCAACCAAACCTATCTGAAACAAGATGTTGAAAGCCTTTGCAAGCGTATGAAGCCAGATTCAGAAAGTGAAACAGTCGAAAAAGGGCATGGAAGAATTGAAACCAGAAACTGCAAGGTTTACAATCAAATTCAACTGCTGGAAGATTTAGAAAAGTGGAAAGGACTCAAATCGGTGGTTCAAATCACATCCCAAAGAGAAATCAGCGAAAAGAAAACAACTGAAATACGGTTGTATATCTGTAGTTTACTTGATGAGGCAGAGGCTTTTAACAAATTCATACGATTACACTGGGGTATAGAAAATAAGTTACATTGGACTTTGGACATGACCTTCAGGGAAGATGAACAGAGAAAAAGAGATAAAAA
>JBAXBJ010000086.1:0-20823 GCA_037142075.1 Bacteroidota bacterium | reverse complement strand
CGGCTGCTTATGGCCGCAACCACACACATCTCGAGCACGCCTTTCCGCATCTGTGCAATTGTTGAATCTGCTTTTTCCATTTGGTGAATATTTGAATCACGCTGCAAATATAATACATTAAACAGTACTATGCAATACATAGTACTAAAGAATGCAATATTATTTTTTATAAAATGATCTATTCGATTGATAATAAGCGTAATAGATTAAAATAAATATTTCATTTTATTAAATTTGCCTGATATTTTTTCATGCAATGAGAACAGAGAGGGATTTTGACTTAACAGAAACAAAAAAAGGCTGCCCTTTTTAGGACAGCCTTTCTGTAAAATATCAGATAAAGGGATTTAGTTTTTTACGAATCGCTTCGAGGAAGTATTCCCGTTTTCGTCCTGTATAACCATGAAATACAAGCCAGGAGTTAAACCTGAAACCGGAATTGTCAGCAACTTACCATTTGCAGGAACTGTGATGTTTTGCAGAACAATAGTTTTCCCGGTGGCATCCAGAATTTGCATTTTAACATTGCCTTCCGATTTTACATTTACTGAAATTTCGCTGACAGCAGGATTGGGATAAATATTTCCGATCTGGCTTGTTGGCTCTGCTTTGCTTATACCGGTAATAGTGTTACCATTTATAGTCATCACAATACTTGCAGTTGGATTTGAAGCATTCAGGTTAACCTGGGTAGGTACTGTTGTGGAACCTGTAACCATCGGACTAACCAGGTAATCACCGAAAGGCAGCGAGGCAAAACTAAAATTTCCTTGTGCATCGGTGTAGGTAACACGAACAGGAGTGTTGGATAAATCGAGTAATAAAACTTCCTGCCCGCCAGTCATCATGGCTTTTCCGCCGCCTAAAAGCTGGCCACCTATATAACCTCCGCCGCTACCAATGGAATCGAAACTTTGCAGGTTGATATTATAGGGGTTTTGAGGAACGCCAAGTACGATTTCAGTAGCCTGGTCCCAAAAAACAACATCACCGTAAAATGTCGGCAGATATTGGCTGGCATTCATAGAATCCGATGCGGGTATAGCCAGGATGATGTATGTTCCTGCGATTACATTCATAAAGTTATACCAACCGTTTGGATTTGTATAGGTACTTTGAGTCGGGTAGAAATAACCTGCAGCATTGATGCCGAAAAGTGTGACCTGTGCATTATAAACAATGTTATTCGTGGCAACGACATATCCGTTTATATTCAAAGTGCCCGTTGAATCAATAGGAACTGTCACAGGGGCCGAAAACACAGAAGTACACACGCTGTTAGAGGAAATAAGCTGCACCATATAAGTGCCCGGGTTGCCGTAGGTATGTGTTGTACTTTGTCCTGAACCTGTGGTCCCGTCTCCGAATTCCCAGGTAAACTGCATGGGAAGTGCATTTGGAGTGATAGCCTGGAACGCAATACTCATAGGGTTGCTGGTAGGAGTGGCAATAAAAACAGCGGAACACCCGGTATTGGTCGAATCCGAAAGCATCAGCATGAAAACGGATGTGGACATACAACTGTCGGGTGTAATTGTTGATAGCGTCACATTGTAATATCCTTGTTGTGCGTATGTGTGCGTCACATTTTGACCGCTTGCAGAATGTCCATCACCCAGATCCCAGAAATAGGATGCTGCCTGACCATTTAACATATTTCCCTGCAAGGTAGCAGTAAGTCCTTGAATGCTGCCAACTGTTATTATATTTTGGCAATCAGACGGAGGGTTGATTGAATCCATTAAAACAAGAGGGAAAGTTGATTCGTCGAAACAACCATTGGCTGTGACGGTCTGCAGAGTCACATTATAAAATCCTTGCTGGGCATAGGTATGCGTAACATATTCACCGGTTCCTGAATAGTTATCGCCAAAATCCCAAGTATAAGTAGCTACCTGAGTATTAGCTACACTTCCCTTAAATCCAACTGTAAGTGATTGAATACCTGTTATTCCGATATTATTTTCGCAGGGAGATGGTGGTATAATACTGTCGTTGCAGATGCTGAAGTCGGAAATAAAAGCAGTTTGGCTGCCTGTATAGTACAATACATTTCCCACATACATCATCATGCAGTCGGTAGTTCCCACATATATCGGGGTTACTATTCCAGGTGTAAACTGAAAGACAGCAGGTATTGAATAAAAACCACTTGGGTTGGTGAGGCCGGTGGCAAAATAAGCTCCCGAAGTGTTTGAGCTATCAGCATAAATTTTCACTTCCACCACATGGTTCACAATGGGAACATTTGTCTGCTCATCCATAACATGACCATTTATCAGTACGGTCACAGTTTGGGCATTTATGGAACCTGCCCCAAACATTAAAATTAAAGCAAAGAGTAATCTTATTGTTTTCATATTATTTTGGATTAATGGTGTTGATGTTTTTCCTTTAAGACACTTAGCACCCCAAAAGGTTGCATCTACGAATGCAAAGTTAATGAAATTTATAAACTATTCCACCGCTGATACTAATTCCATAAGGTTTTGATACTAAGCTGTTTTTGGGGTCATAAAGGTTGTTTATAAAATAAATGGCAGTAGGAGCGAGGCTGATTGAAAAATAGTCGGAAACATCCCATCGTAATTGCATTGCCATATGCAACTGCCAGCTAACATCAAGTCGTGTATAATTTTTATTGCTGCTGCTGATCAATATTCCGTTTCCAACTTCACCGGATTTATTTTCATTTTCCTGTTTCGAAATCATGAAACCAACCATAGGCCCAGCTTTTATACCAAGCGAAAATTTGCCGAAAGCAGCTACTCGTTTTGTGATATAAAACGGGATCTGCAGGTAAGTATAAGTGTATTTGTAATCAGTGGTGACTGTATAATAGGCGCGGGAGGTTACTGAATCAATAACAATTTCCATATAGGGTATTGAATCCTGCAGATGCCAGATAGTGTCGACTGTTATAATTGTTTCAGCTAACATCATGCTATCTGCTGTTGACCCATAATCCTTGTATTTTGCCATTCCGACACCTGTTTCGATTCCTGCTTTCCATTTGTTATACCATACTCCTGCTGTTACCGTTCCTCCATAAAATAAGTTTGCATTCCTTTCCTTCTGATAAACCTGACCGATATTTCCAAATGCTGCGGCTTCCCACGTAAAGTTTAGTTTTTTAGTCTTTTGTGCTGAAGGGTCGCCAGGCTCATTCTTAGCCTTATTGCTTTTGGGCGCATTTTTATCTTGGCTTACCGGATTGAAAGAAACCGGCTTGTTTTCGTTCTTACCAATAGTATCTTGCCCGGAAGGCATGGACGGTTGGATTGAATATTCTGCAGTTTCATCCTTTTTTATAGTACCTGAAGTATTTTTATTTTGTTCAATGGCCTGATATTTTGTGTCTTGTGTTAAATCCATATTTTGATTTCCTGCTATGGGAAAAACCGGATCACCGTTTTCAATTTTGCTGGTTTTGCTATTTTGCCTGGATGCCAGGGAGGAATTAAGGTCGTAGTTTGCTTCCGGATTTTCATTTTTTTTGCCCGGAGCCTGGTTACCGGGTATAGAAACCGGTAGATTGGATTGTCGGCCCGACTTTACTTCCTGGTTTTTGGTTTTATTATTTTTGTCAACATATTGGTTTACAGAATTTTTACTATTGGAAGGTTGAACTTTTGGATTTTCAGATCCCCGGTCATCAGACTGCTGGTATTTTTTATTATTTTTATCTGTCACAGCAAGATTTGCATTTGCTTTAGCATGAATTTTGTCTGAATTTCCCAGTGTATCAGCATTAATATGCTGATTTTCAAATGAATAAGGAATAAGTGCAGGAATGGATGTGACTCGTTTACTGGTTTGAGGTTCAGCCAGGAATGACTTGTATACAATCCACGAAACAGCTACCAGCAGTACAGCCGAAACCACCGATAATCCACCGGGACTGCCTAGCCATTTCCCTGCTGGGGATTTCTGCTTCGGAACCTGCAATTTGATATTTTCCCAGGCAGAAGGAGGTGGAACGGGACTATTTCCCTCCAACGACTGCCTGAACAGTTTATCAATAGCTTGTATGTCTTTTTCTTCTTTCATTTATTGTTGCAATGCGCTGATCTTTTTCTGAAGCAGGTTCCTGGCCCGCATCAGCTGTGTTTTGGACGTGTTTTCGCTGATCCCGGCTGCTTCTGCAATCTCTCCGTGAGTGTAATCTTCGAAAACATACAGGTTAAAAACCATTCGATAGCCTTCGGGCAATTCCTGTATTAATAAAAGCATGGTTTCGGTGTCGGGTGGCGGTTTTGCTTCGTCCACTTCCGACAGAGTATCGGCTATGTTTTCCACTTCCGCAAAATCGGAAAAAAGCTGCTGTTTTGTGTTAATACGGATATGATTTAGTGCATTATTGATCACGATTCGTTTCATCCAGCCTTCAAAAGAGCCATTCCCTTTGAAAGACGAAAGGCTGGAAAATATCTTTATAAACCCTTCCTGTAACATATCCTGGGCTTCGGAGCGGATAGAGGCATAGCGGAGACAGATACCAAAAAACTGCGGGGAAAAGCGCAAATAAAGCTCATTCTGAGCTTTTCGCTTACCCGCCAGGCATCCTTCTATAAGTTTTTCCTCCTTGTCCATGCGTTGTTACAATCAGACACCGGTATTTTAAATAGTTGCATGAAAGTAAATAAAAATCCCGGAATACTAAATTTTAGCTCCGGGAATTTTTATTCTGGATTGAAAAACTGAATTTAATCCATTAACTCCTTTGTGTATAAAGTTCCACAATCTTCAGGATAACTTCAGTTGCCTTCACCATCGATTCCAGGGGAACATATTCCATTTTGCCGTGAAAATTATGACCGCCGGCAAAGATGTTCGGGCACGGTAGTCCCATGTATGAAAGTCGCGCCCCATCAGTTCCTCCACGGATGGGAACAACTTTTGGAACGATACCAAGCTGTTCCATGGCTTCCTGTGCAGTGGCAACCACATGGTAAACTGGTTCCACCATTTCGCGCATATTGTAATACTGGTCCTTCATTTCGAGTGTAAAACAGCCTTCGCCGTAACGCTTGTTCATAAAGTCGACACAATCCCTGAAAAGTTGTTTTTTAAGTTCAAACTTTGGCTTGTCGTGGTCGCGGATAATGTATTGAATAAACGAATTTTCAACGGAGCCCTCCATTTTGATAAGATGATAAAATCCTTCATAATCCTGGGTAAATTCCGGTCTTTCGTTAACAGGAAGTAAGGCATTGAATTCCGTAGCCATCAGGATGGCGTTTTTCATTTTGTTTTTGGCATAGCCCGGATGGATATTGCGGCCTTGTATAATCACTTTTGCACCGGCAGCATTGAAGTTTTCGTATTCAAGTTCGCCGACGCCTCCGCCATCCATGGTATAGGCAAAATCGGCACCGAATTTCTTCACGTCGAAAAAGTCAACACCACGTCCAACTTCTTCGTCGGGCGTAAAACCAACTTTCAGCGTACCATGCTCAATTTCAGGATGCTTTACCAGGTATTCGATAGCCGACATAATTTCGGTAACACCGGCTTTATCATCAGCGCCAAGCAGAGTGGTTCCATCGGTAACAATAATGGTTTGGCCCAAATAGTCATGCAATTCAGGAAAATCTACTGTTGTCATAACAATGTTTTTCTCCTGGTTCAGAATAATATCTTTTCCATCGTAATTCTCCACCAAGCGGGGTTTGATATTGGCACCGCTCATATCCGGGCTTGTATCCACATGCGATACAAAACCGATTACAGGGACTTTTTTGGTGGAATTGGCAGGCAAGGTTCCCATGACATAGCCGTTGGAATCGATACTCACATCTGCCAGCCCGAAAGCTTTCAGCTGGTCATGAAGCAGGTTAAGCATATCAAATTGCTTTGCCGTGCTGGGGAAAGCGGTTGATGTATCATCGCTTTGTGTATCAATAGCGACGTATGAGAGAAAGCGGTTGAGGATTTCGTTTTTCATATTATTTTCTGTTATTTCAATATTCTGTTTTTTTTAACCACAAAGCACACTAAGGGATTCACAAAGGTCACAATGGTTTTCCATCAGAGATTGCCATTGATGATTCTTTTAATTCCGTCCTTAACCAAAGCAACATTAAAATTGATCAGGAGACCTAACTTATAATTGCCAAGTTTTAAATATGTCAGAGTCTGTGCAAAATGGACATCCGTTAAAGACTCAACACTTTTTAGTTCTATAACCAATTTGTCCTCTACCAGCAAATCTATTCTATAACCACAATCAAGTTTCACTTCCTCGAAAATTAAAGGCATGGGCTTTTCCTTTTCGACTTTTAATCCGGCTTTTTTGATTTTATAGAAAAGCGTTTCTTTGTATGCGCTCTCCAACAAGCCTGGACCCAATGCTTTGTGAACATCAATGGATAAGCCAATTACTGCTTTTGCTATTTCGTCTTCTGTCATTTAATCTCTGTGGACTTTGTGCTAAACTTTGTGCCCTTTGTGGTTAGCATAATCTGGTTATTCCTCCTTTTTCGCCCTCAACGTTTCCCAAATAAAATACCCGCAAAGTACTGTCAACATAAGCAAAGCCAGCGCTTCGGCGCTATGCGACTCGAACCATTCCTTGTTGATAAAATTGATCCCGAAATTAGCCAATACCGCACTTATCACGCCCATCAGCGCACCACCGGCTATAAAACCGGAAGCTATCAATGTGCCCCTCTCCTTACGTGCCTGGTTCAGTTTTTCATCTTTACTGCGATTGCCAACAAAATTGGCTATGATTCCGCCTAACAGAAGCGGAGTGTTTAACTGCAACGGGATAAACATACCCAGGGAGAAAGCAAGTGCCGGAACACCGATCATGGTGAGAATGAGCGATAAAAAAGCTCCGGCTGCGTATAGCATCCAGGGAGCAGGCTGGCCACTCATCATCGGTTGAATTACGGCTGCCATTGCATTTGCCTGTGGCGCTACCATAGCATTTTCGCCTGTGAAGCCGTAAGTTTTGTTTAAAACCATTATCACTCCTCCAACGGTAATGGCCGAAACGAAAGTGCCAAGAAATTTCCACGACTGCTGTTTATACGGTGAACTTCCCAACCAGTAACCTATCTTCAGGTCGGTGATAAAACCACCAGCCATCGAAAGTGCTGTACAAACAACCCCGCCAATCAGAAGTGCGGCAACCATTCCGGCTGATCCGTTCAGCCCGACCGAAACCAGTATAAGGGACGAAATGATCAGGGTCATCAATGTCATCCCGCTAACCGGGTTGGTGCCTACAATGGCTATAGCATTGGCAGCAACGGTTGTAAAAAGGAAAGCGATGATCATAACAATACCCAGGCCTACCAGGGCGAATTTGATATTATGAACAACACCAAAGTGAAAGAATATCAGGATAACAATTGCGGTAAGAACGATGCCCCCTGCGATAATAGCCATAGGCAGATCGCGCTGGGTGCGGAGGTTGGTTTTAACTCCTTCGTGTTTCCCGAACATCTCTTTGCCGGCAAGTGAAACAGCCGATTTGATAATGTTGCTCGAACGTATTATCCCGATGATTCCAGCCATGGCAATACCACCAATTCCAATAGGGCGCACATAATATGTAAAAATCTGTTCAGCCGACATATTTGCGATCAAAGCTGTTATGTTGGTTCCGACTGCTAAAGTTTGCCCGTCGGCAAAGTAATTAATAACCGGGATGATCACATACCAGCCTACAAATGATCCGGCGCAGATAATAGCCGCATATTTCAACCCGATGATATAACCAAGGCCTAAAACGGCGGCACCCACGTTCAGCTTGAATACGATTTTTGCCTTATCGGCAATTGCCTGCCCGATTGGGATAACTCGGGATGTAAAAACTTCGGCCCATAACCCGAAAGTGGCAATTACAAAATCATAAATACCGCCAATCAAGCCGGCAACGAGCAACAGTCGCGCCTGGTTTCCTCCTTTTTCTCCCGATACCAGGACCTCAGTTGTTGCTGTAGCTTCAGGAAATGGATATTTGCCGTGCATTTCGGAAACAAAATATTTGCGGAAAGGGATCAGGAATAAGATTCCAAGGAAGCCACCCAGTAAGGATGACATGAATATCTGGTAGAATTGAACCTGCAGATTTAGAATATAGAGCGCCGGCAGGGTAAAAATTGCACCAGCAACAATAACACCTGAACTGGCACCGATGGATTGAATAATTACATTTTCGCCCAGCGCACCTTTGCGTTTAAAAACGGTGGAAAGCCCCACAGCAATAATGGCTATAGGAATGGCAGCTTCGAAAACCTGGCCGATTTTCAGTCCAAGGTAGGCGGCAGCAGCCGAAAATAAAGCAGCCATAATAATCCCCCAAATTACACTCCAGGTGTTTACTTCGGGATAGACTTTGTGAGGCGACATGATCGGTTCGTAGGTTTCGCCCGGTTTCAGTTCGGTGTAGGCGTTTTCGGGGAGGCCTTTGACAGGCTCATTTTTGTGTTCTGACATAGGAACTTAGTATTAAAAGCGTTTCAAATGTACAGTAAAAAATGATTCGTGGTCAAATCCTGGTATGTAACTTATCTGCATTATTTCAAAATATTCCTTACTTTTGTTAATAATTAGTTGTGTGTAAACTAAATACAAAATATCCATGAAACCAGTTTTTACATTTTTATGCGGATTCTTTTTATTCGGATCAATTTCGGTTTTTAATCCACAAAAAGCTTCAGCACAAGTAGTTATCAATGAATATTCATGCTCAAATTATGATAGCTTTCAGGATGATTTTCAGGAATTTGGCGACTGGATAGAATTATATAACGGTAACAGCAGTGCAGTGAATTTGAGCGGCTATTACCTGAGCGACAAACCGGATGCACCATTAAAGTGGGCAATTCCGGCAGGTGCAAGTATCCCGGCCGGAGGTTTTATGAGGTTTTGGGCTTCAGGACGCGATGTTGCGAATCCGGGGAACTATCATACCAATTTTAAACTTACCCAAACTAAAACCACGCCCGAGTTTATTGTATTGTCCAATCCCACCGGTACCATTATTGATCAGCAACAAATTTCAATCACGCAGAAAGATCATTCGAATGGCAGAATAACCAATGGTAATGTGGTTTGGGGAGTATTCACGGTTCCAACCCCTGGTAGTCCGAACAGCACAACGGCTTATACACGGTATGCCCAAAAACCTGTAATGAGTGTTGCCGGCGGATTTTATCCCAATGGATTTAACGTTACTATCACTACCAGCGAACCCAATTGCAAAATCAGGTACACCACCAACGGCAATGAACCGGTGGCAAATTCAACAATTTATACAGGCCCGGTTTCGGTTACATCAACCAAAGTTGTAAAAGCCAGACTTTTCAGCAATGATGCTGCCATTTTACCGGGATTGGTAGAATTCAATACCTATTTCATTAACGAAAACTTCACGCTTCCGGTAGTGTCGATTTCAGCCACCGACCTTATCTCTCTGTTAAACGGAAATGGCAACCTGATTCCCTGGGGGTCAATAGAATATTACAATGCCGATAAAGTGCGCACTACTTCGGGATATGGCGAGTTTGGCAGGCATGGGCAGGATTCGTGGGTGCATCCTCAACGCAGCCTCGATTATAAGATGCGCGACGAATGTGGTTATAATTATGCCCTGCTTGAAAAGCTTTTTTCGGATACCGACAGGGATGAATACCAGAAAATCATTCTCCGGGCCTGCGGCGATGATAACTACCCTGGAATCGATACGAGTGCCCTGATGCGCGACGATTTTGTTCAAACAGTTTCGGTAAAAGCTGGGATGAGCCTCGATGAACGTAAATCGGCCAGGTGCATCATGTATGCCAACGGTCAGTATTGGGGCGTATATTCAATTCGCGAGAAGCCCAATGATCACGATTACACGAAGTTTTACTACGACCAGGATAAATATGACCTCTATTATCTGATGCTCTGGGGAAACACCTGGGCTGAATACGGGGGACAGGCAGCATTCGACGATTGGAATGCCCTTTACAACTATATTTTAATGCATAATATGGCAGTTCCTGAAAATTACGCCTACGTCGAATCGCAGTTTGATGTCACAAGTCTGACCGATTATATGCTTCTGAATTCCTATGTGGTTTGCTCCGATTGGCTCAACTGGAATGTGGCCTGGTGGAAAGGCACCAACCCCAACGGAAGCCATAAACGCTGGGGCTACATGCTTTGGGACGAAGATGCGGTTTTTGGTCATTACATTAATTATACAGGGATTCCTGCTCAAAACCCTTATGTAACACCTTGTTTCCAGGAAAATATTTCAGGTTCATCCGACCCTGACGGCCATGTAAAAGTGCTGAATAAACTGAGACAAAATCCAGACTTCAATCAGTATTATATTTCGAGGTACGCCGATCTGCTGAATACTGCTTTCAAACCTTCGAATATGCTCTCACTCTACGATAGCCTCGTAAACATAATAGCCCCCGAAATGCAGAAACACTGTTCACGCTGGGGCGGAAACATGGTGGAATGGCAAAATAATGTGCAGAAAATCCGTGATTTTGTCAATGTAAGGTACAATGTAGTAGCTTCCGGACTTAATACATGCTACTCACTTACAGGACCTTACCAGGTTGTTGTAAATGTCGAACCGGCAGGTGTTGGCCAGGTTCAGGTTAATTCGCTTACATTAAATAATTTCCCTTGGTCAGGCAATTATTACGGAGGTATGGATACCAAACTGTCGGCTTTAGAGACAGATCAGCAGTTTAAATTCGATCACTGGAGAGTAAACAGCAGTGTTATAAGTCCTACCGATACTTCGCTCAGCATTAGGGTACGGCTGAATGCCAATGATACTGTGGTGGCTGTTTTTGTTCCCCGCGTGTTCTCTGATTCCCTTGTTATTAACGAGATCAATTATAATTCGGAGGTTAGTTTTGACCCCGGCGACTGGGTCGAATTATACAACCCACAGGATCACGCACTTGATATTTCGAACTGGGTTTTTAAAGATGAAGTCGATACCCACGCGTTTCTTTTCAGCCAGGGAACGGAAATTCCGGCAAAGGGTTATATCGTAATCGCATATGATATGACAGCTTTTCACACTCTTTTTCCTGCAGTTACCAATTACGTCGGCCCTATGGGATTCGGATTTGCAGGTGGTGGAGAACTGCTCCGGATTTATAACAACAATGCCACACTGGTTGATACGGTTAATTACGACGATGTTGCTCCATGGCCAACACGGCCTGACGGGCAAGGTGCCACTCTCGAATTACTTTCGCCTTCCCTTGATAACGCCCTGGGCGAAAACTGGAAAGCGAGTGCCATAAACACCCATGGCACACCCGGTGCCGAAAATAGCATTAATGTGAGCCTTGATGAACCAGTGACTACCAGTAAATTATCACTCACTGTTTACCCTAATCCTTTCAGGAATACCGCCATGCTGAAAATCAACACGAATTCAGTGATTGACGACGGTACACTTGAAATTTATAATCTGGCGGGACAAAAAGTGCAGCAGATCGATCATATTACCTCTACCCGGGTCGAGCTCAACAGAAGCGGACTTCCGGCCGGATGCTATTTTATCCGGTTTACTAATATAAAAGGCAATCTGTCGGGATTAGAAAAAATGATGCTACAATAAAGAAACTGGTTGATTTTCATTAGAGAATAATATACTTTATAGTTTCGGGAAGAACTGGTGAGAAGCAAAAAAAGCAGCAACTTTATTAAAGTTGCTGCTTTTTTTAAATGCGATTCTACTGTATTTACGGGTAAAATTATACGTTGAACAGCGAATTGACGATAGGGTCGTTTTTGCTTGTGCGATCATCAATGCGTTTGTCCATCATGAGTGGGTAAACACACTCATCAATTAATGCCTGGCTGGTACGGGTTGTAACTTTATACGAACGGCCGGCAGCAGAGGTTGATTCGTAAGAGAAATCCCAACCAAGAACCATTACCCTTGTACCCCGACTGTTGATCTTCTTGATCAATGGAACATAGTCGGTGTCTCCGGCAATAATCACAACCACATCCAATTGCTTGGAAAGTGCAAGTTCGTATGTTTCGAGCGAAAACCAAACATCAATGCCTTTTTCTTCGGCATCGCCTGTACGCGAATCCACTAAAAGCGGATAATTGTGGGTTGTTATGCCTTCGTACATGAAAATATCCTCAATACGACGCTCGTTTGTCATTTGCGTAAGGCGATAAGCCTCGTCAGGATACTTTTTTTCTAACTGACTGGTTGAATAACGACCACGGAACCAATGTGTTTCAACCACCTGGCAGTAGCGTTTTTCTGAATTTTCCAGTTTTGAAATCTCATCGCGCAGAAATTCGGCGAGACCGTTAAAATTGATTGTGCTTTTGCGTTCATGATGGTATCTGTAATAAGAATTGACCTTCAAAAAGAAAGTCCCATCGATAAACAATCCGATTTTTTTGATTTTTTCTTCCATCTTAATTGTATATAAATAATTTGAAAAATAGGCTGCTCTTGATAAATTAAATTTAATAGCAGCAACCTGTTAATTTGTTGGTAGTCTTCAAGCAGCACTTGTGGGTGATTTGTGTGTTTTAGAATTTGAGAAGTAATAATAATACTCAAAAAAATAATTACTAATGCCCCAATTGAAGATAGGCAAAGTTAAGTACATTTTATTGAAAATTCACTTTTCATTAAAAATATTTTTTCAACACATTAAAATCAAGCAGGTCGCAGGTTTGAAGAGCATACGAAGAATAATTTGAGGGCAAATTTAATTCGATTTTATTTAATAGGGTAAAAAAAAACTAAAAAAAACAACGAATATTTTATCAGATTTACAATTTGACCAAAATTCGTTAATAACGCAACTTTGCGAACCTGAGCAGCAATTGTTTCTGACCAACACTCTCAAAAACTACTGTTGCCTTTCTGTTTGGACCCGAGCCTTCAACACTTTGAACCAGGCCTTTACCGAAAGTAGTATGCTCAACGGTCATTCCTTCCTGTATTTTTTCGTAATCATCACTACCAGCCGTTTGCTGGGGGGTATCAGGTGAATCTTTTTGGTAACTGCCAACTTTTTTATAATTGCCTCCAACAGGCGGATTTTGTTTGGGTGCCTGATATTGAGGCGTTTGAGCCGGCTTTGGGGAATAGGCTGTTTTGACTTGCGTAGTTTTAAGATCCTCACCAAGGCGATTCCATTTGGCACGCACAGGCCGTTCGATGTACTTTTCATCGATTTCATCAATAAACCGGCTTTGTTCCGACAAGGTAAGCTGGCCCCATTTATACCTGCTTTCGGCATAGGAAATGGTAGCACGTTTTTCGGCCCGGGTAATAGCTACATAAAATAACCTTCGTTCCTCTTCGAGGTCGGCCCTGGAATTAATAGCCATGAAAGATGGGAAAAGGTTCTCCTCGAGCCCGGCAACAAATACATATGGGAATTCAAGACCTTTTGCCTGATGTATGGTCATGAGCGAAACGCGGTCCGTATCTTCCTTATCATTGGTATCCTGATCGGTAAGCAGCGAAACTTCCTGCATAAAAAGGTCAAGGTGGCGAACTTCTCCTGCTTCTTCTCCGGCGGCGGGTTCCCGTTCGGTAAACTCTTGAACGGCATTCAGTAACGCTTCGATGTTGTCCATCCGGGCCTGGCCTTCAATAGTTTTATCTTCGTCGATATCCTTGATAACACCCGATGTCTTGGCAATAGACTCGGCAAGTTCGAACGCATTCCTCGATTGCACCTGCAATCCGAAGGATAATATCATGGTGGTGAAATTGCTGATAGCCGTAGTCGCTTTTCCGCCTAATCCCAATTGATACGAAGTGTGATTGACCAGAATTTCCCATAAGGGAAGATTGCCTTGTGAAGCCAGGATGGTGATTTTTTGCATGGTGGTTTCGCCAATTCCACGATGCGGATAATTGATGATTCGCCTCAGGGCTTCCTCATCAAGCGGGTTCACGGCAAGCCTGAAATAAGCCAGTAAATCCTTGATTTCTTTGCGGCTGTAAAAGGACAAGCCTCCATAAATTCTATAAGGAATATTCAAACGTCGCAAAGCTTCTTCAATTGACCGCGATTGTGCATTGGTGCGGTAAAGCACGGCAAAAGCATCGTTACGCAGCTGCTCGTTCATTTTAATTTCAAAGATATTGTTGGCAACCAATGTTCCCTCTTCGGTGTCGCTCGACGCTTTTATAATTTTTATCGGTTGCCCGATTTCATTGTCGGTCCAAACTTCTTTCTGAATCTGATCCTTGTTGTTGGCAATAATACTATTGGCAGCGTTTACAATGTTTTGAGTTGAGCGGTAGTTTTGTTCCAGCTTAAAGAGCTTGTATTCAGGGTAATCGTTCCGGAAATTTAAGATGTTCTGAATATTAGCACCGCGGAACGCATATATGCTTTGCGCGTCGTCGCCGACAACACAAATATTAAGAAAACGCGAAGCCAGTTTTTTTACAATAATATATTGGGAAAAGTTGGTATCCTGGTATTCATCCACGAGGATGTACCTGAATTTATCCTGGTATTTATATAAA
The DNA here is from genome assembly GCA_037142075.1 of Bacteroidota bacterium. GTDB lineage: Bacteria > Bacteroidota > Bacteroidia > Bacteroidales > UBA4417 > UBA4417. The sequence continues at coordinate 6,317 of JBAXBJ010000086.1, read as the reverse complement.
ATTTCAGCGTGATCGCGCAGTAAAACGTTGGTATTAAACAAAAGGTCATCAAAATCCATGGCACCCGATTTGAAAAGCCGTGCCTGGTAACGTGTGTAAATCTTGCCGATCGCAGGTTTACGTGCCTGCCTGTCCTGTTCCATGATTTCAGCGTTATTGTTGTAATCCTCAGGCGTTATCAGGTTCGATTTGGCAGCCGAAATGCGTGAAAGCACATTATTAGCAGCATATTCCTTCACATCGAGTTCGAATTCCTTTACAATATTCCTGATCAGGCTTTTACTGTCGTCGCTGTCGTATATGGTAAAATTAGGAGGATAACCGAGTAAATGACCATCAATGCGCAGAATTCGTGCGAAAACCGAGTGAAAAGTGCCCATCCACACATTGCGGGCCTCACCGCCAACAATTTTTACAATCCGGTCCTTCATTTCGCGGGCAGCCTTGTTGGTAAACGTAAGGCAAAGTATATTAAAAGGATCGACGCCTTTATTAATAAGGTGTGCAACGCGATAGGTCAACACGCGGGTTTTACCCGAGCCGGCTCCTGCAATTACCATGAGCGGGCCGTCAATGCATTCCACTGCTTTACGCTGTGATTCGTTTAGTTCGTTCAGGATATTATGACTCAATGGATGGGTTTGTTTTAAGGAATTGCAAATTTAAGATATATGCCTTAGCGCTCCGAAGATTTTTATTAACACTAAGGTTGGCTCTGGTGAAAGGATAGAAAATAGAAAAATAGAAAAGGGTAAATAGTCTGTTAATCAGACCTTGTATCGGATTATCGGAAAATTTCAAAAATACTAATCATCGACCGACCATGAACAATCATGAATAATCATCGAATGACAGTGAATGACAATGAATGACAATGAACGACAATTGAATTTCCACCGAATGACGATTGAATGACAACTCAATCTGCTCTAATTCCCCGTATCTTCAACCAATCTGATCCCATTCTCTCCGATCTCAATCACCCTGTTTTTATACAAACTTCCGACTGCCATTTTAAAATTTTTCTTGCTTATGCCAAAGGTTTCGTAGATTTCGTCAGCGGGACTTTTATCGGTCAATGGAAGAAATCCTTTTTTTCTTTTCAGGTATTCCACTATTAATTCCGAGGAAGTACTTGCTTTTTTATACCCCGCAGGATAAAGATTTAAATCAATTTTTCCATCTTCCCGCACCTTACTTATATAGCCGGTAATATGCTCCCCCCGGTTCAATGGCTGAAAAACCTCTCCGCTGTATAACATCCCCCAATGAGCATTATTGATTATGGCATTGTGCCCCAATGGACACGGGCCATAAATGAAAAGCTCAACTTTATCGCCGGGCTTAAAAGACGCCGGTTCTTTACCCAGGAATTTATCCACTTTAGCCGAAGCCGCAATCCGGTTCGTTTGCTCATCAAGATAAACATATACACAATGCCAGCTACCAGGCTCCATTTTTACTTTCTGCTCCCGGAAGGGTACTAATAGATCTTTCTGTAATCCCCAATTTAAAAAGGCACCGACTGCATTTACTTCAACCACTTCCAGCAAAGCAAATTCACCCACTTCGCAATAGGGATCATCGGTTGTGGCAATAATACGGTCTTCCGAATCAAAATAGATAAAAACTTCAATCTGGTCATCAACGGCCAGGGCCGACGGTACATTGTTTCCCGGGAGTAAAATATCTCCAAGTTTCTCGCCATCAAGGAAATAACCGCTCCCGGTTTCCCGCAGAACCTTTAATACATTGAACCGCCCGATTGCTGCCATATTGCTTTGTGATTAGATTGAACGACAAAGGTACGCCCTTTTTTGCAATGTATTTATTTCACTTCTTTGCCTTGTCGCTCCTCACTCCTCGCACTGTCACTCCTCGCCCTGTCACCCTTCGCCCTTTCTCCTTTCACTTTTTCCCTTCACCGCCTTCCCCAACCCCATTCCCCCGTAAAATTCCGTCATTCACCGATTTCCTCTTTCGTACTTAGCATTGTACTCGTAATTTTGTATCATCAAACCAACAATTAAAATTTATAGCCATGGAATACAATTTTAACAAAAACGAAAACATCGAACCAAAAGATGTGAATGCTAAAGGCATAACCGGGAAAGCTGCCGGGCTGGGAATAGTGGTAATTGGTGCAGGCCTTTTATTGCTTGCCCGTAATACCGGGTTGCTCAACGAAACCGTGAGCCGTATTCTTTTTTCCTGGGAGATGCTGCTGATAGCGATTGGAGTCGTTAATATTTTCTGGCGGCAGTCGATATGGTCGGGTGTTATACTAATAGGTATAGGTAGCTTTTTCCTGCTGGTTAATTTTTATCATATGCCTTTCAGCACCTGGCAGTTGTTTTTACCGGCACTTATTATTCTGGTTGGACTAAAGATGATATTTGGCCCGTCACGTCTCGAAAAAGGGATGTTCAAACAGCCTATGTTCAATCATTCGGTGGGAAGTGAAGATTTTTTCGAAGACATTGCTATTTTCGGAGGTGGCGAACGTAAGGTGGTTACCCCGACCTTTAAAGGTGGACGCATGGTTGCCATGTTTGGAGGCTCAAAGGTGGATCTGACCCATTGCAATATCGCTCCCGGCGACAGGCCGATGGTAGAAGTTGTATCTATATTTGGTGGATCGGGATTAGTAGTACCATCCGACTGGAATGTTAAAGTTGAAGTTTTTAATATCTTTGGCGGATATGTCGATAAACGAATCTCCTCCCAAGTTGACTACAACAAGACGCTTATTGTAAAAGGAGTTACTATCTTTGGGGGTGGCGAAGTGAAAAGTTACTAAGGTCGGATTATATGATGTGCGAAGTCGGATGTACGATGTCGGATGTACCATATCTAATCAATAAACCTCCAACATCCAATCTCCGACAACTCTAACCCCTAACCCCCAAAACCAAACCCCCGACACCATTGGACAAACCATTTTTAACCCGTAATCTTTGGATTTATTTTATCGCATTCTGGATGGCTGTCTCAGTCATCCAATTTGCATTGTCATATGGAGTGTACGGTCAGGAACTGCTAACCTCCCTGGCGGATAGCATTGTATCGAATGTGGTATTTGGGCTTCTTGGGATAGGGTTATGGTACATGGTTCGTTTTTCAGGAAAACAGATAGTTGGCTTTGTAAAAAATCTGGCTTATTATCTAGGCAGTTGCGTTTTCACCATATTGATCTGGCAGTTGGGGACCTATTCAATTCTCAGGATATTGTTTGGAAACAATGATGTTTTTATGAACTTCCTGGCAGTTGCAATGATAGTAAAGGTTCTGACGGGAGTTCTCATCTATTTTCTTCTCATATCAGTTGATTTCCTCATTTTAAGTTTCGAAGAAATGCAGGAACAGGCTGAACACGAAACTACCCTTTCAGCCATGCTTCGCGATGCCGAACTCAATATGCTGCGCTCCCAGATAAAGCCCCACTTTCTTTTTAATAGCCTGAATTCAGTCAGTGCATTAACGATCTCAAATCCACAGGCAGCCCAGGATATGATTATCAAACTCTCTGAGTTCATGCGTCATTCCCTGACTCTTGGTTCCGATACCATTAATACCCTGGACGACGAACTATACCACTCAGGCTTGTATCTCGACATCGAGAAAGTACGATTTTCCGATAGGATGATCATCATAAAGCAAATTGATAAAGTTTGTGGAAATATAACACTGCCGGCGATGATTCTGCAACCATTACTTGAAAACGCCGTAAAGCATGGTGTGAATACTATGCTTACTGCATGCACCATATCGCTGAAAGCTGAATGCAATGAGTCATATCTGACAATAGTAATAAGCAATAATTTTGATCCCGATGCAGTTCCGCGAAAAGGTACCGGCACTGGCCTGAACAATGTTAAAAAACGCATGGCGGCAATTTACGGCCGCAATGATTTATTTGCCTGCAATTCTTCAAATGAAGTGTTTGAGGTGAGGCTTCAGATACCTGTTCCGCAAAAGATCAGTTAACTATAAATTTCAACTCATTATCAGTCTGAATAACAGTATAATGATTAAATACCCAAGTCAATGCAAACAGTAAATACTCTGATTGTTGACGATGAATCCCTGGCTCGCGAAATAGTGAGAAGGTATACATCTGATTTTGAAATATTGAAAATCGTTGCCGAATGTAGCGACGGTTTCGAGGCACTCAGGCAGATACAGACACATAAGCCCGACCTGATATTTCTTGATATCCAAATGCCAAAACTTGACGGATTCGAATTGCTGGAAGTGCTTGATTACAGCCCGGCAATAATATTTACAACTGCATACGATCAGTTTGCCATTAAAGCATTTGAAATGAATGCCGTTGATTACCTCCTGAAGCCTTTCTCGAAGGAAAGATTTGAAAGTGCTGTTCAAAAAGCGCTGCATCGCATCAGGCAGGAAAAATCACTGCCAGATAATGCACTTAATACCCTGAAAGAGAATATACAGGAATCCCGGGGAACTCTCGATCGTGTGGTAACCCGTCTCGGATCAAAAGTAACGGTTATTCCGGTTGACAGAATATGGTATATTGAATCAGCAGATGATTATGTCATGATCTATTCCGAATTGGGTAACCACCTGAAGGAAAAAACCATGAAGTTCTTCGAGGAACATCTGCCCGCAAATAATTTCGTCAGGATTCACCGGGGCTCTATTATCAATTTAGCGCAGATAGCTGCCATAGACCCTTATACCAAAGATACTCATATGGTTACATTAAAATGTGGAGCCAAACTCCGCGCCAGTGCCGAAGGGTATAAGAAACTAAGAGCGATGCTATAGATGCAGGCAACTACTAATGAACAGAGATATTTTCAAAATCAACTTTTGAAATCTATTCAGGATTTCTGGTTTATGAGCAAACAAAGTACATTTGTGTAAATCCAAAATCTCAAATCTCAAATCTCAAATCTCAAATCCGCAATCCGCAATCCGCAATCTGCAATCCGAAATCCGAAATTCTCCATGCACCTTCCCATCTTCTATTTCCTTAATTTTTCCATTATCCTTGTTGTATTGATATTCCTTATCAAATACCTCTGGGATATGTTTTTTGGCGAAAACTACGAACCTCCTGCCTGGGAACAAGCCCGCAAGGAGGGAAGGCTGAGCCGGGAATTGCTTAAAGCATCGCGTAATTATCCGGACAAGATTCGCCTGTATAATTTCTGGCTTCAGATTCAACGTATTAATAAGGAAGGTTTGAATGGAGATTTTGCCGAACTAGGAGTATACAAAGGCGAAAGTGCCCGGCTTTTGCACTTGATGGATCCTGACCGTAATTTTCATCTGTTCGATACGTTCGAAGGTTTCACGGGTACAGATTTAAAACCTGAAACCGGCGAAGCCGCTACCTATTCCACAAGGAGCTTTGCCGATACATCCCGTGATAAAGTTCTGAAGTATATAGGTGGAAACCGGAATAAACTTATTATCCATTCCGGATATTTCCCCCAACTCACGCATGAACTAGAAAATGCGAATTTTGCCATTGTAAATATAGATGCCGATCTTTACAACCCGACGAAAGCAGGGCTCGAATATTTTTATCCGCGGCTTTTACCGGGGGGTGTCATTTTTATTCACGATTACAACTATAAATGGGAAGGTTTGATGAAAGCTGTCGACGAATTTACTGCTAACATTCCGGAACAATTTCTTCTCTTGCCTGATCTGGACAGCACTGTCATGATCATAAAGAATAAAATATAATGGGTTTTCAAATATTATTAGCTTCATTTTTAAATACAATGGCTTCATTTCCCAGCTATTAACCTGTAATTGACGCATATTTAATAAAATTAGTGATAAATATTTTTCGTTGGATGTTGCACGAGTCAAATAAGTTGTATCTTTGCACCCTCCTAAAACAGTAGCATTTAATACCTGCAATTGTTTATTAGCGAAGGACTAAAGTTTTTCATAGTCCGGGAAACCTGAAAAAGTAAGACGATATAGGTTTCAAAACACGATAAAGGTAACGATTTTTCGTTGCCAGCTTTTACGAAAGCCTCTTGTGTTAACCGTCTTATAAGAAGGATTATATCCCGAAGACAGTAAACGAAGCCCCTTGCCGGAGAAAACCGCGAAGGGCATTTTTTTTGTCCGTAGCAAAACGAAGAGGTGAATAAATTGCAAATAAAATGAACTATCTGATTGATAGTTAAAAATAAGTTGTACTTTTGCAGCCCTTTAGAAAAAAGCTGAAATAATACAAAAATCAATAGATTCAATATGCCTACAATATCACAATTGGTTCGTAAAGGTCGTCAGAAACTGACAGATAAGAGCAAATCACCGGC
>JBAXBJ010000085.1:0-21221 GCA_037142075.1 Bacteroidota bacterium | reverse complement strand
TACTATTGAAACAGCATCGATATCGCAGCCGATAAACGACCATCCATATTCCTTGTTGCCGATTACCGGGTAAACGCAATTGGCTCCTACGCCTATATCGAGGCATTTTATTTTTTCGCCTGTCGGAATTTGTCCCTTGTTTTTGCTTCCAAGCAGATCTGCAATATGATGTATATAATCGGCCCGGCCTGGGATGGGCGGACATAAATAGTTTTTTGGAATATCCCAGTAGCCGAGATCATAATAATGCTTCAGCAGGGCTTTGTTCAACATTTTTACTGCTTCCGGATCGAAAAAATCGATGGAGTCATCATCGTAAACATTGGGCCTTACAAACTCTGCCAATTCGGGGCAACTGCCAATAAGTTGTTTGAAATCATATCGTTCGCGATGCTTATTCCGGGGATGCATCTTCGATTTTTCTTTCGGGTGTTCTCTCTTTTCGGGAAGCATTAGTTTTTATCAGTACTTATTTTATTTGTCGAAAGTCAAATGTCGAAAGTCAAATGTCGAAAGTCAAAAGTCCAGGGTCAAATGTTCAAGGTTTAATGTTCAAATGTCTAAAGTCAAACGTCGAAAGTCCTCTCTCCGAAGTTCAAATCACTGCATTTTCAAATCCCCAAATCCCCAAATTTTCAAATTGTCGCATTTTCAAATTATCGCATTTTTAAATCCCCAAATTCTCACTATCAATCATCGTTACCCACTTTCCCGTCTTTTTTTGAATCACTTTAAAATGATGTTCATCAACCGGGGCAACGAACGAAATGGCTTCACCGGGCGATTCGGCGCGTCCTGTCCTGCCAATGCGGTGTATGTAATCTTTTGGTGAGCGGGGCAGATCGTAGTTAACCACGTAAGGCAAAAACTTAATATCAATTCCGCGCGATAATAAATCGGTGGCAACCAGCACTCGAAGTTCGCCGTATTTGAATTTACTCAATGCTTCCATTCTCGCTCCCTGGCTTTTCCTGCTATGAATGGCCAGGGCCTCAATTCCGTTTTTACGAAGCTTGTCGCTTACATTATCCGCAGAGTAAACTGACGATGTAAATACCAGCACCTGCTTCAGATCATTCTGTTTTATCAGAAAGCGCAGAAGCGGTCCTTTTTTCTCTTCCTTCACGAAATAGGCTAACTGGTTTATCAGGTCAATGTTTTCATCGTCCGATTCGATTTTTATAACCAGCGGATCGTGCAATAACAACTGGTTGATATTGTTCACATCATCACTCAGTGTGGCCGAAAATAAGAGGTTTTGGCGTTTTTTGGGCAACAAAGCAAGAATGCGGTTCACCTCTTCCTTAAATCCAAGGTTGAGCATCTTATCTGCTTCGTCCAGTACCAGGGTTTCAATCTCCGACAGGTGTACCGCATTTGATTCGACCAATTCCAATAACCGGCCGGGTGTTGCCACTAAAACATCTACTCGCTGTAAATCCATCATTTGAGGGTTGATTGAAACACCGCCAAAAACGGCTAAGGATCTAATGCGGTTGGGAAGTACTGAACCAAATACCCGGAATACTTCCTGCACCTGCACTGCCAGTTCCCGTGTAGGGACCAAAACAAGTGCTTTTACATGCCTGCTTTTCGAAACCGGAATGTCCTGCAAATTCAATAATATGGGCAAAACATACCCTACTGTTTTGCCTGAGCCTGTCGGAGCGATGCCCAAAACATCTTTCTTCTTCAGAATGGCAGGAATAGCTTCTGCCTGGATGGGATAAGGTTGTATGTATTTCTGATCGGCCAATGCTTTCAGTAAGGAAGCCGGTAAACCTAAGGATGCAAAAGGCATGGTGCTGAGTTCTGTTTGAGTGGAGTAAAAGTTTCGGGTTGCAAAAGTACAGGAAATTAAAATTTGCAGCTTTATTAAATTCAAACCTTACGAGAAGCAAACTCTGTTTCTCTTTTTTGCAGATGTTTACTCAATTTGGTTGTAACCTAAAAAAGTTTTATATTGGCAATATATTGTTGATTATCAGAAATATAAACGATAATTGTTCAGTAGTTCATAATACATTTGTTAAGACTCTCAGTTACAAATAAACTCTCAGTTGATTAAAGTATATTGACTAAATTAGCAACTTCAAAAAATAAAAAATAGTTTTGGCCTGGAAATAAATTAACTTCCAGTCAAATCTGTTTGTAACTCATCATTTGGGCAATTTTAGCTTGGAAGTGAATGCGGATCTTGTTTTTTGTGGATTTTTTTGATGCTTCCGGAATCAGCACTTAGAGTCTGAAAATCTTGAAGAAAAATTAATCGAGTACGACTGCCATGATAGACTACCACGATAAAACAAAGGATGAACTTATAAAAGTATTGGATGAATTGCTTAAAGAGAATAATGCTCTTAAAACGGGTTATGCAGGTGGGAATGCACAAATAAGCCTGGCTATAAATGTGCTTGCGGAAAGTGAGGATAAATATCGCTTTTTGTTTACCCACAATCCGCAGCCGATTTTTATTTACGATCTCGAAACTCTTGAATTTCTTGAAGTTAACAAGGCTATGATAAGCCATTACGGGTATTCGGGAGAGGAATTTCTTTCGATGACTTTGCAGGATTTACACCTTCTGGAAGATATTCCTGATTTTTTAAAAGATATAGAACTTGCCAGGACAGCATTTAACCCGACTGGAGAATGGCGCAATGTGAAGAAGAACGGAGAAATAGTTTTCGTTGAAATTGCTGCATTTTCGCTCGGTTTTAACGATCGGAAGGCCCGACATGTGCTGGTTCACGACATCACCGATCAGATATCGGCCGAACGCGAAAGCAGGCAGGCCGTCGAAAATCTCCTCAACGAGCGTTTGCTGCTTCGCACGCTGATTGATAATATCCCCGATTCAATTTACTCCAAAGACCTGGCTTGCCGCAAAACACTCGTTAACAAGGCCGAACTTGGCTTCATGGGGGCTAAATCCGAAAGTGAAGTTTTAGGGAAAGATGACTTCGACTTCTATCCCCTAGAACTTGCCGATAAATTTTTTGCCGACGATCAATCTGTAATTCAATCCGGCAAAGCTGTGCTTAACCGCGAAGAATATGTCCTTGACGAAAACGGGCAGAAGCGTTGGTTGCTTTCCTCTAAATTACCTTTGTGTGACAAAGATGATAAGGTTATTGGATTAGTCGGGATTGGCCGCGATATCACCGATCGTAAAATAGCAGAAGAAAACTTAAAGGAAAATGAAGAGCGGCACCGCACCATCCTGCAAACAGCAATGGATGGTTTCTGGCTTACCGACCTGCAAGGGAATCTGCTCGAAGTAAATCAAACTTACTGTCGCATGAGCGGATACAGCGAACAGGAATTGTTAACCATGAAAATTGCCGACCTCATGGCACCCGAAAGAGTAAGTGTCACCGAAGTTCTTTTGCAGAAGATCATTGAAAAGGGAGAAGAACGATATGAGTCGCGTCACCGAAGCAAGGATGGTGTTTTATTTGATGTTGAAGTCAGCATTCAATACCAGCCGGCTGAAGGAGGGAGATTTGTGTCTTTTTTTCACGATATTTCAAAACGTAAACGTGACGAAAGGGACTTGCGTATCGCCAAGGAACAAGCCGAAGAAAGCGATAAGCTAAAGTCGGCCTTCCTTGCCAACATGAGCCACGAAATACGCACACCCATGAACGGGATACTTGGTTTTACCGAACTGCTCAAAATGCCAGGACTTTCGGGTGAAGATCAGCAGGAATACATAGGAATCATTAAGAAGAGCGGCGAGCGAATGCTCAATATTATAAATGATATTGTTGATATTTCGAAAATTGAAGCCGGCCAGATGGACGTTTTTATTTCGGAAACAAATATCAACGAGCAACTGGAATATGTTTACATCTTCTTCAAACCTGAGGTTGAGGCCAAGGGGATGCAACTTTCTATTAAAAATGGCCTGACAGCAGAAAAAGCTGTCATTCATACCGACCGCGAAAAACTATATGCTGTATTGACCAACCTGGTGAAAAATGCTATAAAATACAGCGATGCCGGTTCTATTGAGTTCGGCTACACGCTAAAACCGTTCGTGCCTTCATCAAATCATGCAGCCGTGGAGTTGTCAGCTCATGCAGCAGTGCAGTCGTCAGTTCATGCAGTCGCGCAGTCGTCAGCTCATGCAGTCGTGCAATCGTCAGATAGTGAATCGATGCAGCAGGAACTCGTTTTTTACGTAAAGGATTCCGGAATCGGCATACCGCAAAGCAGGCAGAAAGCAATTTTCGACCGTTTTGTCCAAGCCGATATTTCCGATGCAAGGGCTTTCGAAGGAGCCGGTTTAGGGTTGTCGATCTCTAAAGCTTACCTCGAAATGTTAGGCGGAACAATCTGGGTCGAAAGTGAAGCAGGAGTTGGATCAACATTTTATTTTTCCATTCCCTATCAGCCAAAATTACAATTAAGTAAAGTTGCAGACATTCCCGAAACAATAGGAAAACATGAGATTAATGATCTTAAAATCCTGGTAGCCGAAGACGATGAAGCCTCGGCAATGCTGATCTCAATGGCTATGAAATCATTCAGTAAACAGGTGTTAAGAGTTAGAAATGGTTTGGCTGTAGTGGAAAGCTGCCGCAACAATCCCGACATTGACCTGGTACTGATGGATATTAAAATGCCGGGAATGGACGGATATGAAGCAACAAGCAAGATTCGTGAATTTAACAAAAAGGTGTTCATTATTGCTCAAACCGCGTTTGGACTCAGCGATGACAGGGATAAAGCACTGGCCGCAGGTTGCAACGATTATGTTTCGAAACCCTTGGATATTGCCCTATTGAAAAGCAAAATACTATTTCATTTTACTAAATAACTAAACTATGAACTATCAGACTCAAACCAAAGAGGAACTAATAGAAGAGTTGCTCAAACTGCAGAATGAGAACAATTTATTGAAGGGTTCAAATTTTGTCAATACGGCTCAGGTAGTATTAACCGAAAAAGCCCTGGAAGAGAGTGAAATCAAATACCGCGAATTGATAGAAAATTCGCCTGATGCAATCACCATTTATTCTGAAGGGATAATTATACTGGTGAATAAAGAATGCCTCAGGCTGATGGCTTCAAAGAGTGCCGGAGAATTGGTTGGTAAACATATAATTCAATTTGTTCATCCGGACAGCCGTGCCCTGGTGATCGAACGGATGAGAAAAGCCGCAACCGAAGGTGTAGTTTTACCCATTGCTGAAGAAAAATTTATTCGGCTCGACGGTTCGGTTGTAGATGTGGAAGTTAAAGCTATGCCGATACTTATAAAAAGTAAACCAGCAGTTCAATTGGTCATACACGATATAACCGAGCATAAACGAATGGTGGAAGCCCTTTGCGAAAGCGAAGCAAAATACAGGTTGATATTTGAAAATGCACCATTGGGGTTATTGCTGTTCGACGAAAAAGGAATTATCGTTACCTGCAACGAGATTTTTATGCAAATTATCGGTTCTTCAATCGAAAAACTTGTTGGACTCAATATGCTAAGTCTGCCTGATAAAAAGCTGGTTACCGAGATAGAAAAAACACTTGATGGCCGAATTGGCAGGTACGAGGGATTGTACCAATCGTTTACGGCAAGTAAAATCACTTATTTAAGCGCTTTTTTCGCACCAATGGAAGTTGGCGATGGCACAGTTCGTGGTGGCGTGGGAATTATAAAAGATATCACCGAACGGATGCAGGCAAAAGAAGAACTCGAGGAAAGCAACGAAAAATACAGGGGATTGAGCGAAGCTGCTTTTGAATCTATATTCCTCTCCGAAAGAGGGATATGCATAGAGCAAAACCTTACTGCACAGAAAACTTTTGGTTATTCCTCCGCCGAAGCAATCGGGCGATATGGTACCGAATGGATAGTGCCTGAGGACAGGGAAATGGTTATGGAGCACATGCTCCGTTGCTTAGAAGAACCATATGAAGCAACAGCCCTTCGAAAAGACCGAACAACGTTTCCCTGCCTGTTGCGTGGGCGCACTATGTATTATAAAGGGAGGGAAGTCAGGGTCACATCTTTGACTGACATCACCACTCGCAAACAAGTAGAAGCGAAAGTTGCTGAAAAAGAGTATCTTATAAGCAGAATTGCCGAAAGCAGCCCGAATCTGATTTATATATATGATGTTGCTGCCGCCCGTAATATTTACACCAACAGGAGCATCAGCAAACTGCTTGGTTATAAGGAGGACGAGCTTTCCGATAATGATGTCAATTTTCTTGAAAAACTAATTCATCCTGATGATTTAGCACAATTTGATGTTTTTTATGAAAATATCCATAGTTGGGAACCGGACAAAGTTTTCGACTTCGAATACCGCATTCTGTCACAATCCGGGAAATGGTTGTGGTTTAAGGGCAGCGAAAAGGAATTCCAGAGGCTTGATGGTAAAATTATGAGTCTGATAGGTACCGTCAGGGATGTGACATCCGAAAAACTGGCCGACGAGGCACTTCGTGAAAGCGAAGCCAAATACCGTGCATTGGCTGATTATGGATTTGAAGGGATATTGATAATAAATCTGGAAGGTAACATTCTTTTTGCCAACCCCTCACTAATTAAGACATTTGAATACGAGACCCTTGAAGAAATCACCGGGAAGAATGTATTTGGGTTTATAGCTCCCGAATCTATTCCAATTGCCATCGACGACCTCACCAAAATGGCTCAGGGCGTTGAGCTTGATGTAGCATATTATGTCGGAATTACCTCGAAAGGCAACAAAATATGGTTCGAAAGTATTGGTAAAATTATTGACTATGAAGGCGTTAAGGCTGATTTGATTTCGGTGCGCGATATTACCGCAAAAAAAGCTGCAGAAGATTTATTGCGCGAAAGTGAAGAGAAATTCAGGTTGATTGCCGAAAATACCGGCGACACAATTACCCTGCTGGATATGGATCTGAATGTAACCTACGTAAGTCCGGCCATCGAAAAACTTTGCGGGTTGACTGTTGAAGCAGTCACCTCGCAAAATATCGAGAAAATACTTCACCCGAACTCAGTTCTGAAAGTACACGAATTATTTGCTGAAATCATGGAGACTGAAATGTCTGGTAATTCTCAACTAGCAGATTATCCACCCCTTGAGCTGGAAGAATATCATCAAAATGGGAGTGTTTTCTGGATGGAGCTTACGTTTTCATTTCTTAAAGATTTGGCCAACAAACCAATAGGAATAGTAACCATTTCGAGGGATATTACCGAACGGAAAAAAGCCGAAAAGGAACTGATTGCTGCCAAGGAAAAAGCCGAAGAAAGCGACCGGCTCAAAACTGCATTTCTGCAGGTTGTCAGTCACGAAATACGCACACCCATGAATGGTATTTTAGGGTTTGCCGGGCTGTTGAAAGAGGTAAACTTTACCGGGGACGAAAAGGAGGAGTATATACTGGCAATTGATTACAGCGGGAAACGAATGCTCAATACCATTGGGAATATTGTCGACACAGCGCTCATACAATCCGGACAAATGCCTGTTTCCATTTCCGAAACAAACATCAACAAGCAAATCGAACAAATTTTCAACTTGTCAAAACCAGAGGCAGTACAAAAAGGGATTGAGATTTCCTGCCAAACCCCGGCTAACGCCGAAGACATCATCATAAATACCGATCAGGGCAAGCTATTTTCTGTACTTTCGAAACTGGTGAACAATGCTGTAAAATTTACCGATTATGGGAAAGTGGAATTCGGCTTTAAACGTTGGGATGAAACCCGCGAAACTGCCGGATCGGGAATAGATGACGAACTGGAGTTTTACGTTACTGACACTGGAATCGGGATTCCCGCTGATAGACAGAAAGCCATTTTCGAAAACTTTGAACATGCTGATATAGCCAATGCCAGAGCGTTCCAGGGAGTTGGGCTGGGCTTGTCTATTTCGAAAGCTTATGTCGAAATGCTTGGAGGTAAAATAAGCGTTGAAAGTGAAGTAGGCAAGGGTACTGCTTTTTATTTCACGCTACCGGTGCGATAATGCGTTAATGTGCTAATGCGATAATTTGCTAATGTGAGGATGTGAACTGATCTTAATAAAAAAGATTAAATATCATTTCCTGTTAAAAATAGTTTGAGCTAAAAATATGAACACCCATAAACTTGAAAACCGGATTAAAGAGTTGGAACTCGAATTGAGCATTCTGAAATCGGGTTTAGTAAACGAATTAAATCCTGAAACTTCGGGGCAAAACCCCGGAATGCAAGCTTTAAAAAGCAATGAAGAACAATTTAAAGCAATTTTTGACAAAAGTCTAACTGCCATTATAATTACAGGCGATAAGGGCAATTATTTATCCGTAAATAAAGCAGCCGCCGGTCTTTTCGGCTATTCGGCTGACGAATTGCTGGACAGGAATGCTTTTGATGTAAGTTCCATAATGCTTCCTGACGATGCTATATACGCCGAATATCTTGCAAAGGGCGAAAGGACCGGCGTATTTGATTTCCTCTCCAAAGACGGTATAGAAAAAACAGCCCGATACCTCGCTGTCAGGGTAAAACCCAATTTTAATATGAGCTTCTTGATCGATATTACGGATCAAAGGATTGTAGAAGAAAAACTCAGGAACAGTGAGGATCAACTCCGGAAAGCCGAATATATTGGTAAATTCGGGCATTGGCAGCTTTTCCCTGACGAAAAACGAATGACTTCATCGGATGGTGCCAGGACGATATATGGATTTGAACAGAACGATAATTCCCTCGATTCAGTAAAAAAGAAGGCAATGCCCCAATACCGGGAAATGCTCGATAAAGCCTTACGTGACCTTATCAACGAAGGGATCCGGTATGATATAGAGTTCAAAATACAGGGCGGAAAGGATGGGGAAATTACCGACATCCATTCACTGGCTGAATACGATGCTGCGAATAAGGTCGTATTTGGTACTATCCAGGATATTTCGGACCGAAAAAGAGTTGAGGATGCCATGCAGGAGAGCGAGCAGAAATTCCACTCACTGTATACCAACATGGCTGAAGGTGCAGCCCTGCACGAAATAATATACGACGCTGAAGGTAGCCCGTTGGATTACAGGATCATCGAAACCAACCCTGCTTTCGAGGCACAATTGGGCTTATCTCACGAATCGGTTCACGGTAAAACAAGCAGGGAAGCATATGGTGTTGCCAACCCTCCTTTTTTTAAAGCTTGTATCCGCGTTGCCACAACGGGAGTGCCAACCAGTTTCGAAACCTATTTCGAAACTTTAGGCAAACACTTTATCGTATCGGTTTACTGCCCTTACAAAGGAAGTTTTGCCACTATTTTTAACGATATTACCGAGCGGAAAAAGGCTGAGGACAATCTTAAAAGGAGTGAAGAGCATTTCAGGGTACTATTTGAAGCAGCACCGGACGCCATCATCCTTGCCGATGCGGTAACCGGAAAAATCCTCGATGCCAATAAAGCTGCCTGCCGCATGCTGGGGAAGGAATACAGCGAAATCGTTGGCATGAATCAGGCTGATTTGCATCCAAAAAATATTGAAATTGATGCAAAGGATACATTCTTCCGCCACGTAACAGAGTCGCAGATGGACGGCTTCACGCAACCCATCGAAAATAGTGTGGTTCGTGTCGATGGGTCTACGATTCCGGTTGAAATCCTGGCACAAATTATCACCTTTCATGATCAAAAAGTGTTAATGGGCACTTTCCGCGATATAACAGAGCGCAGGCATGCCGAAGAGGCACAGAGAAAGAACGAAGCTATTTACCGTGCCATACTCGATGCTTCGCCCGATGCTATTACCATTTCCGATTTAGATGGCACTTATATCATGGTGTCGCCTTCGGCAGTCGCCATGGCTGGTTTTGAGCGGGAAGAGGAAATGATAGGACGGAAAATCACCGATTTTATCATACCTGAGGAAAGAGAGTCCGTATTTCATAGTGTTCAGCTCATGTTGCAGGGAATTAAAACCGGGCAAAACCAGTATAAAGGCCTTCGTGCCGACGGCAGTACAATTGATATTGAAGCGAACGGTGCAGTAATTAAAGATGCCAATGGAATACCGGCACAAATTGTATTCAGCATCAGGGATATTTCGGAACGCAAACTGGCAGAGGCTGAAATCCTTCTAAAAAATGAAAAACTTCGTAAAATGTCATCCGAAAAGGATAAGTTTTTTTCAATCGTTGCCCACGACCTGCGAAGCCCTTTTAATGGATTCCTGGGCCTTACCCAAATTATGGCCGAAGATCTGCCAAGTTTAACCATGACCGAAATACAAAAAATAGCACAAAGTATGCGTACTTCGGCAAACAACTTATTCCGTTTACTCGAAAACCTGCTGTATTGGACACAGATCGAACAGGGTGTGATTCCTTTCAGTCCCGGAGTGCTTGATTTGCAGGCAGTAATGAATGAAAGCATGGTTGTGGTGAAAGAACTTGCCAAAAACAAAAATATTGAAATTCAATACCTTATACCTGCCGGGATGAAGATTTACGCCGATGGCAATATGTTTCAGACCATGATCCGGAATCTTGCATCCAATGCTGTAAAATTTACTCCAAAAGCAGGTAAAATAACCATTTCGGCTGAATACTTCAATAATGGCACCGAAATCTGTATCGAGGACACGGGTATAGGAATGGATGCCGATATGGTATCCAAACTCTTCCACCTCGATGGAAAAATCAGCCGGAAAGGGACTGAAGGTGAGCCAAGCACGGGCCTGGGCCTGGTCATCTGCAAGGATTTTATCGAAAAACACGGAGGTAAGTTCTGGGTGATAAGCGAAGAAGGAAAAGGAAGTAAATTCTGTATCCTGTTACCATTGAAATAAACCAAATCCTTCAGGGGATTTTTCAATCCTTAACCGTTTAAAAAGGAAAGTTTGATTAATTTTGCCGCAAATACTGAGTTTATTTATAATTTAATCTGAATGAATAAAACAATCCGATTGCAACGTTTAGCTTTCATATTGGCAATGGCCATTCTGATTTTCGGCCACACAGTTTCGGCACAGGGATTAAAAGCAAGTGGAAAGAAAATTGTTGATCAAAATGGCGACGAGGTCATACTTCGAGGGATGGGCCTCGGAGGCTGGATGCTTCAGGAGCCCTACATGATGGAAATGGCTGGTTTTGCCGTTGCACAATGGGATATAAAGGAAAAAATAAAAGCTCTTATCGGCTCATCCTATACAGATGAGTTTTATAACGCCTGGCATAAAAATCACTGCACCCGTGCCGATATTGATTCCCTTGCTTCCTGGGGATTTAACTCTGTAAGGCTTCCCATGCATTATAACCTGTATACCTTACCGGTTGAGGACGAACCTGTTGTAGGCACGAATACGTGGCTCGAAAAGGGCTTTGCCATGACGGATAGTCTGATCAACTGGTGCAAGGCAAATCATATGTATGTTATTCTCGATCTGCATGCAGCGCCCGGGGGACAAGGCAAGGATAAGGCGATCAGCGATTACAATCCTTTAAAGTCATCGCTCTGGGAAAGCGAAGCCAACAAGCAGAAAACCATTGCGCTCTGGCGTAAACTGGCACTTCGCTATGCCAACGAACCCTGGGTAGGCGGATACGACCTTATAAATGAACCTAACTGGGGTTTCACTACTGGTGGAAATGAGAACGGCTGTTCCGAAAATACAAATACACCTTTACGGCAATTGTATGTAAATATCACCAACGCCATTCGCGAAGTAGATACAAAGCACATGATCATTGTTGAAGGCAATTGCTGGGGCAACAATTACAATGGTTTTTTCCCGGTCTGGGACAATAATATGGTTCTCAGTTTTCATAAATACTGGTCGAATAACGATCAGGGATCTATTTCGGGGATAATTAATCTCCGTAACCAATATAATATTCCTATCTGGATGGGCGAATCGGGCGAAAATTCCAACGTGTGGTTCAGGGATGCCATTCAGTTAGTCGAAAGTAATGGAATCGGCTGGGCCTGGTGGCCCGAGAAAAAGATCGGATCTGTCGTAAATCCGTTTACTATTGTGAAAACTTCTGATTATCAGACCTTGCTGAATTATTGGAACAACGGAGGTACGGCACCAACAGTGGCTTTTGCATACCCCGCATTGATGCAACAGGCCGAAAATGCAAAAATCCAGCATTGTATTTATCGTAAAGATGTAATCGATGCCATGTTCAGGCAAATTACCGATTCAACTACCTTACCATACACCAGTCATATTATACCCGGGAATATTCCGGCTCCCGAATATGATCTTGGACGGTATGGAAAAGCCTATTCTGATGCCGAAGTTGCCAATTACAACGGGAGTACCGGGGTTTATACCGCCTGGAATACCGGCTGGGTATTCAGGAATGACGGTGTCGACATCGAAGCTTCCCTGGATTCTGATCACGGATCGAACGGGTATGATGTAGGATGGACATCGGATAATGAATGGCTTCAATATACCGCCGATGTCGATTCTACGGCAGCCTATACCGTAAATTTCAGGTATGCGAGTTCAGGAGCAGCGTCAAAAATACGCCTTCAGGTAAATGATGGCGATGTAACAGGTGTTATTTCGCTGCCATCTACAGGTGGTTACCAGACCTGGGCTTTTTACACTATTAATGATGTAATCTTATACAAAGGCCAGCAAAAAATTAAGGTGATTTTCGATAAAGCGGGTTCAAATTTCAGTTTCCTGAACTTTTCACTAAGCAAAAAAACTGAGGAGGTGTTGTGCAAACCGGTTTCGGCCGAAACCTACAAGCAAACCGAACTTGTTTATCTGAACTGCAATAAAATACTTTTAAACTCTTCAGTATCAGTAAATGGTTTTACCTGTACCATTAATGGCGACCTTGTTGCGATAACCAGCCTCACACTAAACCCAGCCAATCCTTACCAGTTAATACTTAGTTTTAATCAGCAACTTTTTGACATTGACGATATTAAACTAAACTATTCGGGTACACAGGTAAAAGCTACTGATGGCACATTGCTTCAACCCTTCACCAATCTGCAGGTAAAAAACAACCGTCCCGTTAATGCTACTATTGCAGGTAAAATTGAAGCCGAAGCATTTACGGTAAACCAGGGTTTAGTGCTCGAAACAACCACCGACATAGGAGGCGGACAGAATGTAGGTTATACCAATGCCGGCGATTATCTTGATTATAATGTGAGAGTTTTAAAAACTTCAAAATACTGGATGGAAGTGCGTGTAGCTTCCTTAGGACCTGCAGGAAGAATCGAAGTGCAGCAAATCAATACCGCAGGGAATATTCTGAACTCTATGTTCCTGGATATCCCGGTTACCGGCGGGTGGCAGGTATGGAAATCGGTGGGTGCAGCCATTGATTTAACAGCAGGGGTTTGCACCTTGCGCGTAAAAATTGTTAAGCCTGAATTTAACATGAACTGGTATAAGTTTACTGAAACCAGCCTCTCGACTCCCGATAATGCAAACTCTGTCTTCACGGTGTTTCCAAACCCGGCCTCCGATGCTGTTTCTGTATTAATTCCCGGTTCGGCAGGGCAGAAGAAGACCATAAGCATCAGGTCATCAAACGGCATGATAGTGAGGAAAGTTGAGGTGGCCGAAACAGAAATCTCTAAAAAAATAGCAACCGGAAACCTGCCAAAAGGTTTATATATCATTGAATTGGAATATTCAGGAGCTATATTCCGCACTAAGCTGATTATCGAATAGCCCGGAACCTGTTTTTACTGATTTCAGAGTTCATTTGCTAAAGGGAAATTTAATCAAATAGGAAAAACTTCAGATGCAGAAATTACTTATCAAATTAATAATCGTGCAGACGCTGTGCTTTGGCGCTTTGTTTTCAGCAAGTTGCAAAAGCGGTGAGGTGAATCCTGATCCTCCTGTTGATACAACTCATTTGCAGTTTAAAACAGATGTATCCTACTGGTTAACAACACCTGATAAAATTGCGCTGCTGCAAAAACAGAATGTAAGTTTACTGTTCAAAACAGAAGTAAATCAATACCCGACGATTATTGCTGATGCAGCCATGACCTACCAGGTAATGGATGGTTTCGGATTTTCATTAACCGGTGGCAGTGCATATCTCATCAATCAATTACCCGCTGCAAACCGCGAGGCATTGTTAAAAGAACTGTTTTCTTCGGATAGCAATTCAATAAGCATCAGTTACCTGCGGATCAGTATCGGTGCCTCCGACCTGAGCTCATCTGTATTTTCGTATGACGATTTGCCGGAAGGCCAAACCGATGTTAATCTGGCCCATTTTAGCCTGGCAGCAGATAAAACAGACCTGATTCCGGTGCTGAAATCCATTTTGCAGATCAATCCTAAAATAAAAATTTTAGGTTCACCCTGGTCTCCACCGGTTTGGATGAAATCGAATAAGAGTTCCGTGGGTGGTAGTTTGCTCCCCGAATATTACCCGGTTTATTCAAAATACCTGGTGCGTTATATTACCGAAATGAAATCGGAAGGCATTCCCATAGATGCCATCACCATTCAAAATGAGCCGCTTAACCCTAACAATAATCCCAGTTTGCTGATGCTTGCCACTGAGCAGCGGGATTTCATTAAAAACAACCTGGGACCCGATTTTCAATCAGCTGCCATTGCTACCAAAATAATTCTGTACGATCACAATTGCGATCATCCCGAATATGCAACCTCAATACTAAGTGACGCTGATGCAGCCCGCTATGTGAATGGATCAGCCTTTCACCTTTATGCAGGAAATATTTCAGCACTATCGCAGGTTCATGCCGCCTATCCCGAAAAGGATGTATATTTTACCGAACAATGGGTAGGTGGACCGGGCAATTTTGCCGGCGATCTGAAGTGGCATATTCAAAACCTGGTAGTGGGTGCGACCCGCAACTGGAGTAAAAATGTACTGGAATGGAACCTCGCATCCGATGCGGCTTACAACCCTCATACCAACGGAGGATGCACGCAATGTGAAGGCGCAATCACAATAGATGCAAGCGTTACACGCAATGTTTCCTATTATATTATAGCACACGCTTCCAAATTTGTTCCGGCAGGATCGTTACGAATCGCTTCAAACATGCCTGATAATCTTCCGAATGTGGCATTTAAAATCCCCGACGGACGAATAGTGCTCATCGTATTGAATAGCGGTAGTTCCCCTCAGTCGTTCAACATCGGTTTTAATGGGAAGTTAGCAGCGACTTCACTTCCAAACGGAGCAGTAGCAACTTATATATGGTAATTCTTTTTAAAAATCTATAACGTAAAAATCCTGTGAAAATGAAATTAAGATCATATCTCTTTACCCTATTGTCCCTGAGTTTTATAACCGTTAGTTCTTGTAAAGAACCTGAAACGGTGGTAACCCCCGATATCAGTATTCCTGAATCGGTAATCTTTCAGGAAGGAAACACACAACAGGTTATAGCTATAATACCGGTAACACTGAGCGTCGCTTCCTCACAGCAGGTAAGCTGCACCTGGTCAACCTCCGATGGCATTGCCGTTGCCGGCGAAGATTATACCGCAGTGGAGAATTCAGTGCTGGTTTTTGCTCCCGGCGAAACAACTAAAAATATTGAAGTATTGATTTCCAACGATTTAAACTACGAACCGGATGAAACATTTTTTATTGCGATCAGTAATATTAAAAATGCGGTTGTAAAGGGGAATATGACAACGGTTACTATTGCAAATGACGATGCTTTTAACCCGGTCGTCACCATGGATAGCCCGCCAAAGATAGCTGAAGGAACAGCCACACCCGTAATGGCAAAAGTGGTTGTAAAACTTACACCGGCCTCAGACAAAGCGGTAACTGTAAAATGGTCGACCCAGGCAGGTACGGCAAGGAGTGTTGACGATTTTGTCGCTGTATCGGGTGCATCGTTAGTATTTGCTCCGGGCGAAACCCAGAAAAATATTGAAATTCAAATTGTTAACGATAACTACCTGGAGCTGGATGAATCGTTTTATATCGTTGTTAACGAAGTTACGAATGCCACCTATACGGCTAGTGAAACCAAGGTAACCCTGACTAATGATGATTCATATACCTGTGAGCTGGCCAGCGACGGCTATATTACACCAGCTACTTACCCAAGTATGGTAAACGTATGGAGCGATGAATTTGATGGGTCAGCCTTAAACCTCAACTGGTGGACTTACGAAACAGGCGCCGGTGGCTGGGGAAATAACGAATTGCAGACTTATGCCAATTCGCCTAATAATTCAAATGTTTCGGATGGAAAACTAAAAATTATTGCCATCAAAGAGAATGGAAATTATACTTCTGCCCGGTTGATAACAAAAGGTAAAAAGGAGTTTACCTACGGCAGGATCGACATCAGGGCGAAATTGCCTTATGGACAAGGAATCTGGCCTGCTCTTTGGATGCTTGGTGGAAACATAAGCCAGGTAAGCTGGCCCAAATGCGGCGAAATTGATATTATGGAAAATCTCGGTCAGAACGTTAATAAAGTTTACGGCACGGCACATTACGATAACGGGGGACACCTTTCTGCAGGCGGTTCCTATTCCCTTTCGGGCCAGGGTTTCAATGATAAGTTTCACGTTTTCACCATCATGTGGCAGGAAAATTCAATACGGTGGTACGTTGATTACAATCCATACTTCGATGTTACCGATTCCTCGATCAAGTTTGATGCCTTTAAACTGTCACAATTCTTTATTTTTAACGTAGCCGTGGGTGGTCAGTGGCCTGGAAACCCTGATGCAACAACTGTTTTTCCGCAAACGATGACTGTTGATTATATAAGGGTATTTCAGCCTTAAAAGTTATAATAATGGGAATCAGAGTGATAATGCCTTTTCTGATTAAAAGTTTAGTAACTCTTCAGCCCTGACAAAATAGAGAGAAACAAATACAAGCCACAGATTTCGCAGATTTCGCAGATTGAAATTAAAGCATTTCGGCTAATTTAACAGAAAAAACTATCTTAGATAGTTTAAAATCAGTGAAAATCAGTGAAATCTGTGGTAAAAAGTGTCGATTTTGGTGGTGAATAGCTACAAAGTTTATAAACAAAAATTTTAAAAAAATGAAAAAATTAGTTCTTTTAGCAGGAGTTGGAATACTTTTAGCTTCAAATATGGCCCGAGCTCAAAAAGAAACGGTGAAATCAATGCCTCTGAGCGGTAAAAAAGTAGTGGTTTATACCACTGCCGAAAACACGGATCTAAGGCTCTCGGTAACCGACACATTATCTTTTGTCCCTTTCGGGCAACCATTCGAAACGCAGCCCTGTGTTTTTGTCGATCCTACAAAAACCTTCCAGACTTTTGTTGGTATTGGAGGTGCAATAACAGATGCTTCCGCCGAAACCTTTGCCAAACTTCCTAAAAATACGCAACAGGAGATTTTGCAAAAATACTACGATCCTAAAAAAGGAATCGGATATACATTAGCGCGCACCAATATTCACAGTTGTGACTTTTCGAGTGGAAGCTACACTTATGTTGACGAGAAAGATGTCGCTTTGAAATCGTTCAGCGTGGCTCACGACAGGGAATTCCGCATTCCTATGATCAAACAGGCTATAGCTGCAGCCGGCGGCAAATTAACCTTGTTCGCCAGCCCCTGGAGCCCGCCAGCCTGGATGAAGGACAATAACAATATGCTTAAAGGCGGGAAACTCCTCCCTGCATATTATCAATCCTGGGCTGATTACTTTGTTGAATTTATCAAAGCCTACCAGGCGGAAGGGATTCCGGTTTGGGGTTTAACTGTACAGAACGAACCTATGGCTAAACAAACCTGGGAATCATGCATTTATACCGGTGAAGAAGAACGGGATTTTATAAAAAAATTCCTGGGACCCACCCTGAAAAAGGCAGGCATGGCCGACAAAAAACTTATTGCCTGGGATCATAACCGCGACCTAATGTACCAGCGTGCCAGCACCGTGCTCGACGACCCCGAAGCAGCAAAATATGTTTGGGGAATTGGTTATCACTGGTACGAAAGCTGGACCGGCGGCGGTAATATTTACGACAATGTGAAACGTGTTGCCGAAACCTATCCAGGTAAAAACCTGATCTTTACCGAAGGCTGTGCCGAAAGTTTCGATTTTGCTAAAATAAACGAATGGAAGTATGGCGA
The DNA here is from genome assembly GCA_037142075.1 of Bacteroidota bacterium. Lineage (GTDB taxonomy): Bacteria > Bacteroidota > Bacteroidia > Bacteroidales > UBA4417 > UBA4417. Next base: position 3,160 of record JBAXBJ010000085.1, on the reverse strand, counting down.
AAAATACGGACTTTCGATGATCAACGATTTTAACAACGGAACCGTGGCATGGACAGATTGGAACGTATTATTAGACGAAAAAGGGGGACCTAACCATGTCGGGAATTTCTGTTTTGCCCCCGTTCATGCCGATACAAAAACAGGCCAGGTTTATTACCTCAGTTCATTCTACTATATCGGCCATTTTTCAAAATTCATTCGTCCGGGAGCTAAAAGGATCGTGAGTTCTAACAGCCGCGGACAGTTGATCACAACCGCTTTCTTAAATACCGATGGTAAAATTGCCGTTGTGGTTATGAACCAAAGCAACGAAAAAATACCTTATCGCATTTGGATAGCCGGGCAAGCCGCAGAAACTACCAGTTTGCCTCATTCCATTCAAACGTTGGTTGTCGAATAAAACATCTTCTGTTGTCTTTGCAATTTCCAAATTGCTGATTAACAGCTGGTTGAGCAAACAGCAAAAATGCATAATTAATACGAAGTAAAATGTAGAATTAAATAATAAATCCCTGTCACCAAAAATGGCAGGGATTTTTTCAGGAAATAATGGACTTAGCTGGCGAGTGTTTTGTCAAAAGGCAATGGCAAAAGGAGCTTAGAATAATTATTTTAACGGGTATCTGTCATTCATAATATCAGGGTTTCTACTTGAATGGAATACCCCCAGTATGTAACATGTTGAATCTTCTACAATAAAAAATATATTGAAAGGGAACCGCTGTATTTGGGCTTTTTTTATCTCCTTATATTCCGCTGAAAATTGGTTTGGATTTTCTTTTATTCTTTTAATTGTATAATCTATAACTTCTGCAAAATCATCTCCTAAACCTTCTTTTTGTTTGTTATAAAATTCAATACTTTCTTGTAAGTCTTTTTCTGCAAACGGAGATATCCTGATTCTCATTGTTTTACATATTTTTGCTTTACATCCTCCCATTCAGCATATTCTGGTTTGTGCTCCAAAAAATGTTCGTATCTGTGATCTAGTTCTTTTATTTGTTCAACTGAAAGTGCATTGTCTTCGTTTTCAATAACTTGCAGGAAATCGTATTCTTTGGTTTGTGTTAACGACTTTAAATAACCAAGTAAATTTCTGGCTAAATCGCTTTCAGTCTTGTTTATAATTATAGTATAGGTCATAATTCATTTTTTTTATTATTCAGGTAAAGATAACACTTTTTACTTTTATTCGATAGGCAAAGGTTCAAAATTTCTTTTAAGGACCCCACTTCTTACTTACTTGCTTTCTGTGTTATGGGTTTTGTGGTGGGTTATGCTAGTAGGGGAAGATGAAAACTAATCACTCCTGCAGTGTAGAGTGGCAGGAATTTTAACCAGAAAGTTTTTTTTTGCGTACATATAAATGTAAGATGCTTGCACACATAATTGAGAGGGATTTTCCGGTTTGCAGTGCAGGCTAAAATGGGTTAGCAAATATGTAAACTTTGAACATTAAATGCCTACTTTTGTCTTACTATTCCCCCTTTGTTGTTCTGAATTCTATAAAAAAAGTAAGGATCCTGAGTTTCCTTATCTTAAAACTCATTTTATGCCTGAGAAATTCGATGTACTGATTGTGGGTGCTGGCCCGGCAGGAATAACCACTGCTTTAAAACTTGCAGGTTCAGGGTTGAAAATAGCCATAATTGATAAGGCGCAATTTCCCAGGGAAAAGACCTGTGGCGATGGCCTGACGCTTGATGTAATGAACCAGCTTCCGCTTGTTTCGGAGTCGCTTGCTGAGGCATTCCGCAACTTCCCCAAAAAACTGCCAAGTTACGAGGCTGTTCTGTTTTCTCCTGATCTGCGCTATGTTACAATTCCGTTCAGGATAAAAAGTGAAAATAAGCCTATATTTACCTGCCGTCGAAGTGATTTTGATAACCTTTTGTTCGGACAATTAAAACAGCACGAAAACATTTCTGTTTTCAAGAACTGTAAAGCACGGAAAATTGAAATTACCGACGAGCATGTGGTGATTTCCAGCGATGAATTTATTTTTGAAGGAAGCATTGTGGTCGGGTCCGATGGAGCTAATTCATTAGTTTCGAAGCAAATGGGTCTGAAAAGAATTCCGAAAGAACAAGCGGCTGTCGGGTTAACGGCCTATTACACAGGATTGAATCCGCTGAATGAGAAGAACCCTATCGAATTGTATCTTTTCCGCGATATAATGCCCGGGTATCTGTGGATATTTCATCTAGGTGAAGGTAAGGCCAATGTTGGAATCGGAATGCTTTCTTCAGCTATCACAACAAAAGGAATTGATATAAAAAAGAAATTCAACGAATTGCTGTCCGGTAACCCATTAAAAGACAGGTTTATAAATGCAAATTGTGAGAATGGGATTAAAGGACACATCCTTCCGCTGGGATTTGACCGCAGACCTATTTCAGGTAACAGGTTTTTGTTAGCCGGCGATGCAGCGGCTTTAATTGAGCCTCTTACAGGCGAAGGCGTTGGTAATGCCATCCGCAGCGGCAGAGTGGCAGCGGAGCATATTTTGAATTGCTTTGAAACAAAGGATTTCTCCGCAACCTTCAATAAAGCGTATGACAAAGAGATTTACCGCAGAGTAATACCGGAGTTTAAAATGTACAACCTGGTGCAAAAATTCATAAAGTATCCTTCCTTATTAAACTTTGTCATTGGCTCTACTTATTCGTACCCGTCACTGGAAGATGCATTTAACGATGCATTTATCCATCTGCAAACCAGCTCATTGAAATCAAAACTGGTATTTACAGCTAAAATTTTCTACATATTTACGCTGAAAAATTTATTTGTTTCTTTATTCGGAAAGAGACGGACGAATGATATCTAACTGTCAGTTGCTTAACTCTCAACCTGGTGTATTTTTTTTTTGCTAAAATTGCGAAATGTGAATGTTAGCAATTCAAAGTTCAAAAAGCAAAAAGTAAAATTTAAAGTTGTTGATTATTAGATATATGTAGAATTCTACCACTAATGAAACTGAATTGAAACAGGTAATCTTGTAATTCTTGGCTAATTCTTATTTTGAGGTGCTAATAATAAAATGCTCCCCCGTTTTAATGCTTTCACTGTTTCGTTTACAATATATTCTCTTACTTTTTGCTTGAACAAAACATCGATAATAATAGAATTTATACACCCACAGGATAAAAATCGGAGACCA
>JBAXBJ010000084.1:0-22074 GCA_037142075.1 Bacteroidota bacterium | reverse complement strand
GCACTCACCAGCATAATTAGGGCAAATAAAACAAGAGTTCTTTTCATTTCCTTAACTTTTTTAGTTTAATTTTTTTTACTTGGTTTTTGTTATTTATTTGATTGTCAATTATTTATTCTTCAATATTTTGATTTGCTGAATCGGTTTCTTCTGCAGTAGCATCGTCGTCAATATCCATAATTTCAAAACCTTCATCCAATTCTATGTCTTCGATTTCTTCGATTTCACATTCAACTTTTGCAACGGCAGCTATTCCATCGTCCTCCTTCAGATTGATCAGTCTTACTCCCTGTGTTGCCCGTCCCATCACTCTCAAATCGCTCACTCCCATCCTGATAAGGATTCCTGACAAATTGATGATCATTAAATCATCGGTATCCGTTACGTTTTTTATCGCAATGAGTTTTCCGGTTTTTTCAGTGATATTCAGAGTTTTTACCCCTTTTCCTCCCCTGTTTGTCACCCTATAATCATCCAGGTCCGAACGCTTACCGTAGCCTTTTTCTGATACTACCAGTATTGACTCTTCTGCATTGTTAACACATATCATGCCAATAACCTCGTCGTCCTTTCCACCAAGCGTGATGCCTCTTACGCCTGTAGCGGTGCGTCCCATCGGGCGAACAGTGGATTCGTTGAAACGAATAGCACGTCCACTGCGCAATGCCATCAATACTTCGCTGGTACCATTTGTTAAGCGGGCTTCAAGTAACCTGTCGCCTTCATTAATATTAATTGCATTAATACCATTTAAACGAGGGCGCGAATAGGCTTCGAGAGAGGTCTTTTTAATAGTTCCTTTCTGTGTGCAGAGAATAATGAAATTATTATTTACATACTCTTCATTTTTCAGATCCTTCAGGTTGATGATGGCTCTGACTTTATCGTCGGCCTCTATATTCAACATATTCTGTATGGCTCTTCCCTTGGATGTTTTTCCTCCTTCAGGAATTTCGTACACCCGGAGCCAGAAACACTTACCCTTTTCGGTGAAGAAAAGCATATAATTGTGTGCTGTTGCGATATACAGATGTTCGAGGAAATCTTCGTCGCGTATATCCGAGCCTCTTGCACCACGTCCTCCCCTGCTTTGACGGCGATATTCCGTAAGAGGAGTACGTTTCATATAACCCATGTGCGAAATGGTGATTACCACGGCCTCGTCGGCAATCGTATCTTCAATCCTGAAATCCTTGGCGCTGAGCTCAATAAGAGTTTTACGATCATCGCCATATTTATCCCGGATTTCAGTAAGCTCCGTTTTTATAATACTAAATTGCAATGCTTCATCGGCAAGGATACTTAGGTAGTATGCAATGATTTTCATCAACTCATCATATTCGGCTCTTAGTTTATCGCGTTCGAGGCCAGTAAGGCGCTGCAAACGCATATCCAGGATGGCTTTTGCCTGAATTTCGCTGAACGAGAACCGCTCCATAAGACGGGTTCTCGCTTCTTCGGGCGAAGCTGCTGCCCTGATCAAAGCAATTACTTCATCAATATTATCGAGTGCAATAAGCAGACCTTCAAGTATATGCGCACGTTTTTGTGCTTCAGCCAGATCGAAACGGGTACGCCTGAGAATTACTTCATGACGATGGTCGATGAAATGGCCGATAAGTTGTTTGAGGTTAAGCTGGTAAGGGCGTCCTTTAACCAATGCAATTGCATTGGTATTAAATGATGACTGTAGTGCTGTGTATTGATATAATTTATTCAGCACAACGTTCGAAACGGCGTCTTTTTTCAGTTCGTAAACGATGCGCATCCCGTTACGGTCGCTTTCGTCGCGGATGTCGTGGATTCCATCAATTTTTTTCTCGTTAACCAGATCAGCGGTCTTTTTAATCATTTCCGCCTTGTTAACCTGGTAAGGAATTGAAGTGAAAACAATTGCTTCCCGGCCCCTATCTAATGTTTCGAAAGTAGACTGGCCACGCATGACCAAACGTCCCCGCCCTGTTTCATAAGCCTCGCGAACGCCTTCATACCCGTATATTATGCCACCTGTTGGAAAATCGGGTGCTTTAATATACTTCATCAGGCCTTCAATTGTAATATCCTTATCGTCGATGTAAGCGATACATCCGTTGATCACCTCGGTGAGGTTATGCGGAGGAATATTGGTAGCCATACCGACTGCAATTCCCGAAGTGCCGTTTATTAATAAGTTTGGAATTTTTGCAGGCAGAACTGTTGGTTCTTGGAGTGTATCGTCAAAATTTAATTTAAAATCTACAGTATCTTTATCAATATCAGCCAATAGCTCCTCGGCTAATTTGCGCAGTCGAACTTCCGTATAACGCATAGCTGCCGGGCTATCACCGTCGATAGAACCAAAGTTACCTTGGCCATCAACCAAAGGATAGCGTAATGACCATTCCTGTGCCATACGAACCATAGCATCATAAACGGATGTATCACCGTGTGGGTGGTATTTACCAAGAACTTCTCCGACAATACGGGCTGATTTTTTATAAGACCTGTTTGAAAGTACGCCGAGATCGAGCATACCATATAGAACCCTTCTGTGAACCGGTTTCAATCCATCGCGCACATCCGGAAGAGCCCGCGAAACAATTACCGACATCGCATAATCGATGTAGGCTCCTTTCATTTGTGTTTCAATATTTACAGGGACAATTCTTTCCCCGTCCTGAATGTTATCCATTTGTTAACCCCCTCATTTATAGCAATTTAAGTTATTGCCAACAGAACTACGAAAGTACAATTTTTTTTGATATAAAAAATTGATTTCTAAGCTTTTTCGCTCCAGTTTTTAACAGTTACTTGTTGATAAGACCAAAATGCTGAAAATGAAGACATAAGCCAATGCATACAAATCATTTATATAAACAATTTACAAACCTGTGCGTTTATATTGTAATTTTGGTGTGAATTAACATTTGATTAATAAGTAAGTAAAGAATTGATATATAGATGGAAGCAAAGTTCTCACAGAGAGTAAAAGATGTTTTGTCTTTTAGCCGCGAGGAGGCTATAAGGCTTGGAAATGAATATATTGGCGTTGAACACCTCCTGTTAGGCATGCTTCGCGAAGGTGAAGGCTTAGCTATCCGCATACTGGGTTACCTGAATGTGGATATGGCTGAACTGCGACGCACGATCGAATCGGCTATTGTAAATCCAGCAAACCGGAATAAAACCAATGATAATCTGCCATTGGTCAAGCAAGCCGAGCGCGCACTTAAACTCACTTATCTGGAAGCGAAACTTTTTAACAGCGAATTAATTGGTACCGAACATCTTATGCTCGCTATCCTCAAGGACGAAGATAACCTGGTTACACGATCATTGAAGAAATTCAATATCGACTACGAGTTATTTAAAGAAGAAGTGAAGTCATACCTGATAACAGGAGAGGATTCGTCCATTTCACATGGAGACAGTGAAAAGTTTTTAGGTAAATCCGGCTCCGAACCCAAAGATGAATTGCCCGGAGGGTCTCAGGACGACGATCCGGACGAAGGTGGTGGGATAGAGAGCCTTAAGAAAACTTCGGATAGTAAGTCTAAAACTCCGGTTCTCGATAATTTTGGCCGTGACCTGACTAAGGCAGCCGAGGAAAATCGCCTCGATCCCATTGTTGGCCGTGAAAAGGAACTCGAAAGGATATCGCAGATTCTGAGCCGTAGGAAGAAGAATAATCCGATTCTGATCGGTGAGCCAGGCGTTGGCAAATCGGCTATTGCCGAAGGACTGGCGTTGAGGATTGTACAACGGAAAGTATCGCGTGCCCTTTTCAATAAAAAAGTTTATACACTTGATCTGGCTTCGCTGGTTGCCGGAACTAAATACCGTGGTCAGTTCGAAGAGAGGATGAAAGCTGTTTTGAATGAACTGGAAAAAAACCGGGATATAATCCTGTTTATTGACGAAATTCATACCATTGTAGGTGCCGGAAATGCGAGCGGATCGCTGGATGCAAGTAATATGTTCAAGCCTGCACTTGCTCGTGGCGAAATTCAATGTATAGGAGCAACAACCCTGGATGAATACCGTCAGTACATCGAAAAAGATGGTGCCTTGGAGCGCAGGTTTCAAAAAATTATAGTCGAACCAACGTCGGTTGAGGAAACCATAACTATTCTGAATCAGATAAAGGAGAAATATGAGGATCATCACCTTGTAAAATACACACCAGAGGCTATTAATGCGTGCGTCAGCCTGACTAACCGGTACCTCACCGACCGTTGTTTACCCGACAAAGCCATTGATGCCCTTGATGAGTCAGGAGCACGTGTACATATCTCGAATATGCATGTACCTGTCGAAATAATTACGACCGAGAGCCTGATTGAAGATGTGAGGCAGAAAAAGATGAAGGCTATTAAAAGCCAGAAATATGAGGAAGCTGCCCGTTACCGCGATGATGAACGAAAAGCTCAGGCTCAACTTGAAATGTTAAAACAAAGCTGGGAGGAAAATTCGAAAATAAACCGGCAACAGGTTACTGAAGATAATGTAGCAGAAGTAGTTGCCATGATGACGGGCGTTCCTGTGCAGCGAATTGCCGAAAACGAAGGGTCGCGGCTCATGAATATGGAGCAGGAACTGGGAGGATCGGTTATCGGGCAGGGTGACGCGATCAAGAAAGTTGTAAAGGCAATCCGTCGTAACCGTGCCGGACTGAAAGATCCTAACAAACCAATCGGGACATTTATTTTCCTGGGTCCTACGGGTGTTGGTAAAACTCATCTGGCAAAAGTATTGTCAAGGTACCTTTTTGATACGGAAGATGCTCTTATCCGGATAGATATGAGTGAATACATGGAGAAATTCGCTGTGTCGCGACTCGTCGGAGCACCTCCGGGATATGTTGGGTATGAAGAAGGTGGGCAACTCACCGAAAAAGTACGGCGTCGCCCCTACTCTATCGTTTTGCTCGACGAAATCGAAAAAGCGCATCCAGATATTTTCCACATACTTTTGCAAGTACTTGACGATGGTCAACTTACGGATAGTTTAGGCCGGAGAGTGGATTTTAAAAACACGATTGTGATCATGACTTCCAATATTGGATCCAGGCAACTAAAGGATTTCGGAGCAGGTGTCGGATTCAGTACAAGTGCGCGCCAATCGCAAAGTTCGAGCATTGCCCAGAGTGTGATTGAAAGTGCGTTGAAAAAGTCATTTGCCCCTGAATTTCTTAACAGGATTGACGATGTCATTATATTTGATTCGCTTGACCGCGAAGGTATCCACAAAATTATTGACATTGAACTGGCTCATCTTTTTGGCCGCATTCGAAGCATGGGCTACGAACCCCGTATTACCGAGAGAGCCAAAGATTATATCCTTGAAAAAGGCTGGGATGAACAATTTGGAGCTCGACCGCTTAAAAGAGCCATTCAAAAATACGTGGAAGATATACTTGCTGAAGAGATTATTCTGACCAAACTTGTGGCTGGCGACATAATTAATATCGATTTCGATCCTGAAATAAAAGATATGAAAATTGTGGTTGAAAAGCCTGAATTACTGTTAATTGAAGAAGAAAATACGCCTTTGGAATTGACTGAATAGCATTGAAGAACAATAGTAAAAAAAAGACGCTTCTTTCGGGGCGTCTTTTTTAGTTTTAGAGATTAGTGATCAATCAGCAGAACGATTTACGATTAGCGATTTACGATTAGCGATTTGCGATTTATGGTAAACGATTAACGATCAGCTAATAACGATTAACGAATTACTAATGACTGATAACACTCCTCGATTAACCTTACTTCTCCCCTTCCCATTCTTTATAAAACTGATCAAGGAAGGCTACCATAAATGCATGTCTTTCTTCGGCCATTTTCCTTCCGGTTTGGGTATTCATGAGGTCTTTGAGAAGTAATAGTTTTTCGTAAAAATGATTTAAAGTCGGGGCATCACTATTTTTATATTCTTCTTTACTCAGATTCAGGTTTGGCCTGATATCCGGGTTATAGATCGAACGGCCCTTATGCCCGCCGTAATTGAAAGTCCTGGCTATTCCAACGGCTCCAAGGGCATCGAGCCGGTCTGCATCCTGTATCACATCAAGTTCAGGCGATTTGAATTGCTGCGGAAGTTTCCCACCTTTAAATGAGATATTCGTAATTATATTTTCGATGTGAACAATAACGGGTTCGTCCACCCGGAGTGTTTGCAAAAACTCTCTTGCTTTACGTGGACCGATTTCCTCATCGCCATCATGAAATTTTGAATCGGCAATATCATGCAGCAAAGCACCTAATTCAACAACAAACAGATCAACTTCCTCATTTTGAGCCAGGTGTTTGGCTGTATTCCATACCCTGTAAATATGCCACCAATCATGACCGCCTTCGGCATCAGATAAAGCGATTTTAACGAAGTTAATGGTATTAAGAATAATGTTCTGCTTATCAGGTGGAAGGTGCTTGATCAATGTAACATTCTGATTCATAGTATTTATAAAAGGATGATAGACTAAAGCAAGCCGGTTTTATCAGCTATAAAAAGTAAAATTAAACAAAGCGTAAATGAAATGATTGGAGCAATAATCCACATCATGAAAAACTTCCTGACTTCAGTTTTCTTAAAAATATTCTTAGTCCCAAGTTTTGCAACACCAATACCAAGGATAGAAGCCACATTCAACTGTACCAAAGAAGTAGGAATACCTTTTGTTACCGAAGCGAGTAAGAGCAGACTGGCGGAAACAAAGGCAATAATACCGGCTTCGAACTTACCAAACAATACAATTTCCTTTCCCGTATTATTCAGAATTTTAGTTCCGAAAATGGAACTTCCTATTGCGAAACTTGGTGCGACCATTAATGTGGCTAAAATCATTATCAGTATAAAATTTTTATCGCCATGGATGTTTAGTTCGTTGGCTGTCATGGTAGCAATAGGTCCGGCAGCATTAGCAACATTGTTGGAACCAATGGAAAAAGCAACGTACATCGACATAAACAATATCAATCCGTTCAGAAAATGTTTCCGATTCACGTTGGTTGAGCGCGACATGGTCAGCCCCCTCCGCCGCATGGGCCTGTATATGAACCGTCCGAAGAAAAGGCTCAGGTAAAATGCAACAACAGGTAATATGAGCCATGCAGGGATTACCTCCATAAAAATTTTACGGGTATTAACTTCCTGAAAATACAAACCGGCAGCAAAAACGGCTAGAACGGTTGACTGGCTTGTTGACTGGGGAATTCCAACCAGATTGGCAACCAACAAGGAGATGGCTACTGAGAAAAGAATTATTGAAACGACTGAAAATGTCATTACATCAGGATTTATTAAATCCTTTCCTATGGTAGAAGCAGTATGTTTTCCGGCTAAGATGGCACCCAGTACCACCATTAAACCAAATAAACCGGGAATTAAACTCTTACGCACCACATTTGCACCATAAGCAGCCGAAAATGCCGGACCTGTCCCACTTCCACCCATGGTTATCCCCAGGAAGATGGCAACAATAAAAGGAACGAGCAAATGACTGAATAAGGGGGACATTAATGATTTTTTTATTTTTTCAAATCTGCAAATACATGGTATTCATCACGTTGTCAGAATACAAATTGATTTATTTACATAGACAAATGTATCGTATTTTTTTGGAATATATAAGATTAGAAATAGGTAATCCCCCATGATTTTTAATATGTCATATCTATCTACCTAAAGACTTCAGGAATAATTACTATTATACGAAAAGTAAAGTGCTTATGGAGGATTGCCATGTCCAATGTATAAAAAAACCGTTCCGATTCAGGAACGGTTTTTCACTGCCGAAAAGGCATGGGGCTAGAACTTATAAGCATTATCTTCAATCAACCTGTCGGCAATACGGCGACGGGCTTCTTTAACATTAATACCGCTTACCTTGGTCAGTTTTTCGATAGCAGAACTTAATGTTTCTGATTCTTCAGCACCGGCAAAGGAGTTAAATGCATCACAGGCTGATTTGCGAACAAGATCGGCAGCATCATAAATGTAAACATCGAGCATATCGCGGAAAATCCCGGCATTGCCTTTGAGGTTTTCAAGTTTCTCAACCCTGAGAGCCAATGATTCAGCAATATAGGTTTCCATGATCATCTCGGAGATGTTATTCATTACTTCCTGCTCTTTCATCAGTTTTTTATCAAAACAGGTGGTTACTCCATGAATAACGATAAGTATAACCTTCTTGAAATTAGCAATATAGCGACGCTTTTCGGAATAATAATTTTCATTATCAACTTTCCCCGAAGTAATCATATCCAGATTCGCATAAAGTTGTTCCGCAGGTCCGAAAAGATCGAATTCACCTTTCTGTGCCCGTTTGATAGCCGTGTCAGCGATAAGCAGCCTGTTAATTTCGTTGGTTCCTTCGAAAATACGGTTTATCCTTGAATCGCGGTAACCGCGTTCAACAGCCATTTCGGCTGAATAGCCCATACCGCCGTGGATTTGAACGGCTTCGTCAATTACATAATCCAAGGCTTCTGAACCATAAACTTTCAACAAAGCTGCCTCGACAGCATAATGACTTATTCCTTCAATAGTAGCACGACCGTGATCCATGCCTGAAGCTTTGTTGAATGCAATCAGGTCATCGATATCCTTACTTACCCGATAGGTTGCTGATTCAGCTGCAAATGTCTTGATTGCCTGTTGTGCAAGCTTGTGCTTAATGGCCCCGAAAGTAGAAATCAACACGCAGAATTGCTTCCTTTCGTTCGAATATTTAACCGAATCGTTAATTGCTTTTTTTGCTGCACCTATAACATTGGCAGCTAATTTAATACGACCCATATGCAGGATGCTGAGGGCAATCCGGAAGCCTTCGCCCTGCTTGCCAATCATGTTTCCGACAGGTATTTTTACATCGTTATAAAAAATCTGGGCCGTTGACGATCCTTTGATACCCATCTTTTTCTCATCGGGAGCAATGACTACACCCGGCATATCTTTTTCAACAATAAAGGCACTCAGGATCCGATCTGTTCCAACTTTTGCGAAAACAGTCTGAATATCAGCGAAATTTGCATTGGTGATCCACATTTTCTGCCCGTTCAGGATGTAGTGTGTTCCATCTTCTGAAAGTATGGCATTGGTTTTTCCGGCATTTGCATCACTACCTGCGCCTGGCTCGGTAAGGCAATAGCATCCGATAAGTTCTCCGGTAGCAAGTTTGGTTACATATTTCTGCCGTTGTTCCTCTGTGCCATAATATGCAATTGGTAATGTCCCGATTCCGCAATGTGCCATAAAAGCAACCGAGAATGAATACCCGGCTCCAATTTTTTCAGCGGCAAGCATTTGTGTAACAAACGATTGACCAAATCCGCCCACATCTTCGGGTAATGCAATTGCAAGCAGACCCAATTCGCCCGATTTTTCGAGTGTTGAACGCATTAGTGTAATATCAGGACTATCAATCCGGTCAAGGTTCGGGTAAACTTCAGTTTCGAGAAAATCCTGGCAGGTTTGGGCAATCATCAACTGTTCGTCGTCGAATTCTTCGGGGATAAAAACATCTTTGGCTTCCACTGTGTTAACCAGGAACTCACCACTTTTGAGTACTTTTCTGTTCTCCATTGTTTTTACTATCGTTATGTAGAAATGTATTTATTTGATAATAAGATAATTGAATGTAATCTTGTGAGATACATTAACTTTTCCGATTATGAATTTACGGTTCCTGCCTGATAGATATCCTGCAATAAACAAACAAGATGTAAAAAACGTGGGGAAATTACAAAAAATACATCATTGGATTTTATATATGTTGATAAAATTTTAAGTTCTACCACGGATTAAATGAAATTGGGTTTAAAAAGCCAGAAGTCAGAAGACGGAAGAACGTATTAATTTAGGATTTTATGCTACAAATGAAAAGCGATTTAAAGAAAAGTAATTAACCGGTAGAGTTCCACTTTCAAAGGATAAGAGCGGTTGTAAGGGTAACTTCTGACTTCCGACATATTCAATTGACCAACTAAAATTAACAGTAGAACTAAAATTGATTGTAAAAGAGCGAAAAACAAAAAAAAAGAACGCCCGTTCAGGAAGCGTTCTTTCATCAATTCTATTACTAACCAGGAATATAAGCCCGGTTTAAAAAATCAAACCTGCATAGGTTACCGGTCTTACATTTTGAAATCATTCACATCCTTAGGATGGCATGTATTGATAAAACTAACCGAAGCAATATTTTCGGACCGTCCTTTACGGATAAAAATATCGGCTGATTTCATATAAACATCACTCCTGTTTGCATCAAAGAGCAGCATGTAACCAATCAGTACATTTCCTGCCATTTCGACCATCCGCCTGGCGTGAAAGTCAAAATACTCATTATCGCCGAATTCATTCACCTTTTCAACGGTTTTAGCAAATTGTTCCGTCATTTTTTCGAGTGTTCCTTTCAGATACTCGAGTTCAGGTTTTACCTGTTGCCGGGCACGCTCGCGCATATTAGCCAGGTAGGCACCGTTACCGACATACCTGATAGCAGCAACAACCTGCAACTGTGAAGTTCCTTCGTAAATTGTGGTTATACGTGCATCACGATAAATACGTTCAATCGGGAAATCCTTCATATAACCCGTACCGCCAAAAATCTGGATGGAATCGTAGGCGATCTGGTTGCACTGTTCGCTCGAATAAAGTTTTACCAATGGTGTGAACATGTCAGCCAGTTTCTGGTATACTTTTGCTTCCTGGCGTTCCTCCGTTTCCAGTTTACGCTCGTGAGAAGTAAAATTATAGGCTTTGTAAACATCTACATACCTGGCCGTTTCGTAAAGCAACGTACGCATGGCATCGATTTTTACCTTCATATTGGTAAGCATTTCGAAAACTGCCGGGTATTTTATGATAGATTTGCCAAATTGCTCACGCTCATTGGCATATTTGAACGCTTCGCGATAGGCTGCTTCGGCGATACCTAATGACTGTGAACCAACTCCAAGCCTTGCTGAATTCATCAGCGACATAACATATTTGATGAGTCCTAACTTGGTATCACCTATGAGTTTTGCCGGTGCATTATGAAAAACGAGTTCACAGGTTGGCGATCCCTTAATACCTAATTTATTTTCGATGCGACGAACGGTAACAGCCTTGTCATTACGATCGTAAACAAAAAGTGAAAGTCCGCGGGCATCGGATGTACCCTCTTCGGAACGGGCCAGCACCAGCGAAATATCGGCATCGCCATTGGTAATAAAGCGTTTGACTCCATCAAGTATCCAGCGGTGCTTATGAATGTCGTAGGTTGCCTTTAACTGAACTGCCTGCAAATCGGAACCAGCATCAGGTTCAGTAAGATCCATGGCTGCTGTGGCACCTTTGTGAAAACGGGGCAGAAATTCCGCCTTGATCTCCTCGGAACCAAATTCATGAATGGTTTCGGCACAATCCTGTAATCCCCATATATTTGAAAACCCTGCATCAGCGCGCGAAACAATTTCGCCCGACATCACGTAAGGAACTGTTGGTATGTTGAGCCCATCGTATTCTCTGGGAAGTGTAAAACCAACTAAACCGGCTTTTACAAGCGCATCGTAGTTTTGTTGCGTTCCACGGGCATATTTTACTTCGTTGTTGATCAGCGTTGGTCCTTCTTTATCAACCGATTCAGCGTTTGGGCCGATGATTTCTCCGCTTATTTCACCAATGATTTCCATTACTTTATCGTAATTATCAATGGCATCTTCGAAATCGAGGGGAGCAAAATCGTATTTTTCTTTCTGGCTATAGCCTGACTCTTTAAGCTTCACTATTTTCTCCATCAAAGGATGGTTGAGGTGAAACCTGAGATGAGGATTATCGGTATAGAAATTTTCCATTTGGGTCAGTAGATTTACTTCGAGTTTTTCTTGTAAAATTTAATCATTTTCGGGATCACATCCGCAACATTTCCAACTATAGTAAAGTCAGCGATGCTATTGATAGGAGCGCTGATATCTGTGTTGATGGAAATAATTTGGGCGGACTGGTCCATACCAGCCCTATGCTGAACAGCACCTGAAATTCCGCAGGCAATGTAAAGTTTAGGCCTTACCGTCACGCCTGTTTGTCCTACCTGGCGCTCGTGTTCAACGAAACCGGCATCAACAGCGGCACGCGAAGCACCAACCTGTGCCCCGAGTATATCAGCAAGCTGGAAAAGTAAGTTGAAATTCTCTTTCGAACCAACGCCATAGCCTCCTGAAATAATAACCTGTGAATTCTTGATGTCGATCTTGCTCTTTTCCATGTGGCGCTCAATGATAGTAACGGCAAAATCATCATCTTTCAGGATGGACTTTGCATCAATCTTCTTGAGCTTTCCTTTAAACTTATTCGAAAATATTTCTTTCTTCATCACACCTTCGCGAACGGTAGCCATCTGAGGGCGGGTTTCGGGATTAATGATGGTAGCAATAATATTTCCGCCAAAAGCAGGCCTGATCTGGTATAAAAGGTTTTTGTATTCTGTCTGCGATTTGTTCTCGAAATGATCGCCAATTTCGAGACTGGTGCAATCGGCAGTTAAGCCACAACGCAATGCAGATGCCACGCGGGGAGCAATGTCGCGGCCAATGCTGGTAGCGCCAAACAGAGCTATTTCCGGTTTTTCTTTACCAAACAGGTCAAGAATGATTGAAGCGTGTGGTAAAGTGGTATAAGGAAAAAGCCTTTCATCCTCGGCATAATGTATTACATCGACCCCGTATGGATAAAGTAAAGTTTCAAGATTTAAAACTTTGTTACCAATTACGACTGCCTCAAGTTTTACATTCAGGTCGTTGGCTAGTTTTTTACCTTTCGATAAAAGTTCAAGGCTAACATCTGCTATCGATCCTTCTTCAGAAACTTCGCAATAAACAAATATGTTGTTCACGTGCTTTTTATATTAATCAGTAAATTTATTTTTTTTCGATGATTAACCAATTATATGGCTGCCAATCAGTTCCTGCATAAGCGATTCGATTTCCTTATCGGAACTGCCCATGATTTTTGAATCTTTATGCTGAAAAACAACATTTTCGATCTTTTTCACTTTGGTTGGCGATCCTGAAAGACCGAGCATTTCGACCTGGGCGTTCAAATCATCGGCCGTCCATTCGTCGATTAGAAGATATGGCCTGTCGTTGTATAATTCGGTATAATCTTTTACCTCGTTCTGAAGTTCAGTTACAGTGCGGGCATGTTTGTATTTCATAAGTAACTTGGCAACCCGCTGGCGACAAACCGGGGCGGAGCCATGTACTGTAATGGCGGCAGGTAAAGTAGAGTTGACCACTTCAACCCCCATTTCGAGCCTTCGTTTAACTATAATCTTTTTAGCATCAACCGACAGAATTTCCTCTGCATAGGTAATTTGCGGAATACCCAACTTTTCGGCTGTTTGCGGACCTACCTGGGCAGTATCGCCATCAATTGCCTGGCGCCCGGAGATTACCAGGTGGTAAGGTGCCAGTTTTTTGCAAGACAGTGATAAAGCATAGGAAGTGGCGAGTGTATCGGAACCGGCAAATTTGCGGTCGGTGATCAGGTAACCTCGGTCGGCACCTCGGTACATAGCTTCACGAATGATTTCGGCTGCACGGAACGGGCCCATGGTCAGAATGATGACCTCAGCTTCGGGAATTTTATCCTTGATGCTTAGCGCCTGTTCGAGGGCATGTAGATCTTCGGGGTTGAAAATGGCAGGAAGAGCTGCCCTGTTAACAGTGCCATCAGCTTTCATGGCATCTTTTCCAACATTCCGTGTATCCGGAACCTGCTTGGCTAACACAATTATTCTAAAACGCATAAATGGTAAATCAGGTTATGACTTGATTTAAATTAAGTCAAAAGTGTATTGCAATGGGGAATTCTGGCCGCAAATTTACGCTTTTAGGGCTTAACTCCAAGAAAAAAACTTGTAATGACGGCAGAATCAAGGGGTTAAATATGCAGCAAAATGCATATCTGTCTATATATGAACAGGTTAACCTTTAATAAATAGCTGACTTCTATACCAATTATCCAGAATAAACTGATTCCCGTCGACTCTGTAGAAAGAGGTAATTCATTCTTAAAATTAGATTACTTCTTAACCCTCACACCAAGATACATGGATTGGTATATCTTCAGTTTTGTTTTTTTTCATCCACAGGATAAGTCCATTTGCCTTGTTTGCCATATTTAAAAACCGTTGGATTACCACTGATCCAACCGGCAAAACAGATTTTTTCGGCTCCGTAAGTTTTAATAATTTCGATGGTAGCCGCAAAATCACCGTTAACAACTATGCCGTATTTTTCAAGATCAATTGTGATTTTATCATCAGCCAATTCTTTAGATAACAGGATATAAACAGGTTTTTCTAAAATCAATTCGGAGGGTAAATCATTTTTCATATTGTATATATTAAAACGCATTAAAACACTATCGGGCATAGCCGGAAGCAGGATTAATTTAAATGTTAATTTAGTAAGAAACAGTGTTTTGTGGTTCCTGATAACAATGCCTGTTTCCTTGTCGTTACGGGCACAAATACTGATTTGGCGACAGGCAAGCTTATTTCCTATTTCCTGAACTTTATATTCGTGGGGAAATATATCAACACCTTTCAGCCTGAATGCTTGCTTTTCCATACTTACCCTCATACTGCTGTTACCGTACTTTTCGATGAGATCACTCAATGAATAAGTTACAGATTTATAGCCAATACAGGAAAATCTCAATGAATCTGATTTTTCGTAATCAGTTTGAACGAAATGGAACTTCCCATCTATATCCGAATAGGTGCCTCCGTTTTTGTTTATAATGCCAATGCTGGCATAACTCACAGGGTTACCTGTTTCCTGTTCAAGAACAATGCCATTCAAATCCTGGGCGGAAGTTGAGAGAAGGCAAATGAAATACAGTATTACTGCCGGAAACGCTTTCAAAACCATTTATTATGCTCTGCTACAAATTAATTCGTTTTATGATACTTATCTCAAAGTTATGTCGCATTGACCGTATTCTGGCTTCAGTATTCATAAATTCATCTGACATTCCAAGGTAAAACTTATACTGCGGGGCAATAAACCAATCCTGATTTATTCTAAAATCATAACTTAGCTTTCCGCTGACTCCCCAAACGAAATCTTTATTTATATGAACTGAATCATTCTCGATTGTCATATATGTACTGCCTACGTACATCACCCAGCCTGATTTATATCCATTTGTCCTGTCGCTGATTTTATAGCTGAGTTCTCCGCCTAAGCTGAGTTTTATTTTTTTAAATATATAGAAATTCAAAGGATAAAGCCCAATTCCGAGGGTTGTCTTTTCAACTTCAGCTACTGTTTTATAAGCTCCCGCAAGTCCACCATCCTGTGTATAAAATGAGCCTTTGTAGTTGTCAACGAGTAATGATATTTTAATTGTTAAAGAATCAAATTTAAAATCCGAAAGGCTTAATTCAGCACAATATCCGTTTCCGGGGGTATATTCGGCAATGAAATGTCCTTCCTCTTTTTGCCAATCGAAATAGTTATTTCGGTTCATACCACCCGATAATTCGATATTCTGTCCTGAAATACCTGAAATAAAAAAGCAAAATAATATGTAAATAATTATCTTCTTCATGACCAAAAGGTTGCATATAAAATGGCAGTAACTTGTCTTTACAACTTACCTTCAGTAAAAGTTATATCTACAAATCCAAAACCAGAACTATTAGTTCCGCTATATCATAATTCTTCACATCTTCTTTATCCTTGTATTTTAAACCATCCGTCAGCATGGTCATGCAGAAAGGGCAGGCAGTGGCAACAATTTTAGCTTCGCTGCGTAATACTTCTTCGGTACGTTCGATAAACACTTCTTTTTTACCCGGCTCTGCTTCCTTAAACATTTGGGCACCACCGGCACCGCAACAAAATGAAAAGCTTTTATTGCGTTCGAGTTCCACAAAATCGCTGGTCAGTTTTTTCAGAATGCTCCGGGGTTCGGCATAAATATCGTTTCCACGCCCCAGGTAGCAGGGATCATGATATGTGATCCGGGTATTTTTCAACATATTGGCATCCAGTTTTATGCTGCCGTTTTCGATATATTTATCCAGGAACTGAATGTAATTGATCACTTCATAATTTCCGCCGAGATCGGGGTATTCGTTTTTAAAAATATTGAAACAATGAGGGCAGATAGTAATGATTTTCTTTACCTCATATCCATCCAGGATTGAAATATTCTGTAAAGCCTGCATCTGGTAAAGCATTTCGTTGCCAGCCCTGCGTGCGGGATCGCCTGTACAGGATTCCTCTTTGCCTAGAACAGCATAGCTAATGTTGAGATGCGTAAGAATTTTTGCAAAAGCCCGGGTTACTTTTTTATACCTGTCGTCGAATGCGCCGGCACAACCAACCCAAAAAAGGAATTCAGGTTTTTCGCCCCTGGCAAATAAATCGGACATAACGGGGATTTCTATTTTCTTTATTTCCATTATTTATCTTTTTTGATTTGTTGGGAATTAATCAGGTTGTTGCCTGAGCAGCAGCTTGCAGCTTAATTATTTAATTAAGATGCGGTATTCGAACGCATTTAAAACCAGTAGGCTATCCAATATAACGGGTGTGCCATCCATGGCATCCTTCCAGGATATATTCTTTAGATTGGCCGGTACGGTAAAGGTTTTGGCCGAATTGCGCGTATTAACCAAAACGGCCACTTTTTCATCCTGAGTTTGCCGTTCGAAAGCGGCAATATCGGGACCGGAAAAGGATAACAAATCACCGTAACGCAAGGCGGGATGTGTCGCGCGAAGATTCAGCAGCTGCTTATATCTTGCGAGCATATCGGGGTTTGTAGTCCAGTTGATAGGCGAACGGCTGAAAAACGGAAGTTTTACAGGGCAACCGACTTCCTGTCCATTATATATCAGCGGGACACCGCCCATGAATGCGGAACAGACAAATGCAGCCATCGAAGCCAATTTGCCTCCGAATAAGCCCAAAGGGGTATCGTCCCATGCGCATTCGTCGTGGTTTGAGGTAAAGCGCAACTTGTGGGAATTTAACGGAATTGAAGCGTATTCGCTCAAATGAGTGGAATATAAGCCACTGGCAGGTTGATTATTTTTAAATACGCTTTTGTTTTTAGCAAAGAAATCCCAGCTAAAATTCAAGCGAAAACCAGCCGCAAAATGATCTGCACGGGAACCTTCGGCCAGCATGATGAGTTTCCGGTTTGGGATATTTGTGAGAGAATCTATCGCCTGTTTCCAGAATGAAAACGGCACATAATCCGCGGCATCGCATCTGAAACCATCAATGTTGGCCGTCAGCACCCAATATTTCAGCGATTTTATCATTTCGAGGCGCATGGCGGAATTATCAAAATTCAGGTCGGCTACATCCTGCCAGTTTGTTCCGGGAGGGTTAACGATGTTGCCGTTTCCATCTTGCGTATACCATGCTTTATTCGAAATCCAGGGATTATCCCAGGAAGTGTGATTGGCGGCCCAATCGAGTATCACGGCTATTTTGCGTTTGTGGGCTTCGCGTACGAGCGTACGTAAATCTTCCAATGTCCCATATTCCGGGTTGACCTCCTTATAATTCCTGATACAATAGGGCGAATTCACGGTTTTAATGATTCCGATCGGGTGAATGGGCATAAGCCAGATAACATTCACTCCCAGGGCTTTAATAGAATCGAGCCGGGGTAAAATTCCTGTAAAATTACCCGAAGCACTGAAAGCCCTTTCATTAATCTCGTACATCGTTATATCCGGTGTATTGGGCACATCCGCGAAAGGCGTTTCATACTGTGCAGGGTCTTTCGGAATCGTATCCGCTGGGATTACCGGAACAACGATTTTTTCGTCCTTGCCACAACTAATGGCAGAAAATAGCAGTATCAGGAAGCAATAGAGTATGGTGAGCCGCAACGTTTTTTCTTTCATGGTTTTAGTATCCGGTATTGTTTAAAAATGCAATTCATAATTAGCTTAAATCAAGTTTAGCGAACAGAATCAGCTAACCTTCATTTCGAGGTTCTCAGCCCAGATCAAACGGTCCTCAGGCGAATATTGCCATGGAGCTCCGTTGTTCTCGATGTTGCTGAACATGGTTTTCAGGCCGCTGGGCGCCGAGTTTTCTTCCATCACGAGGTATCGTCTCATATCCACAATTAAAGTCGGATGGTTGATATTTACAGGGCATTCCTGGGCACAGGCATTGCAGGTGGTGCATGCCCAAAGTTCTTCTTCCGAAATGTAATTATGAAGGTACGATTTGTTGTCGCTAAAATCTTTACCATCCTTTACCATCCCCGGACCTTTTTCCTTCATCCTGGCACGTAGATCCATGAATATTTTACGCGGCGAAAGCTTTTTCCCGGTTGTATTGGCGGGGCAAACAGAAGTACAACGTCCGCATTCGGTGCATGTCAGCGAGTCGAAATAATTTTTCCACGAAACATCTTCTACATCCTTAACCCCGAACCGATTGATGGGTGCATCGGCGGCTGGAGCATCAAAAGATGCATTCGGATCAAGCATCATTTTTACTTCCCGGGTTATATCATCCATATTAGTAAGCTTTCCCAGCGGTTCGAGGCGCGAAAGGAAGGTGTTGGGCACCGAAAGGAAAACATGAAAATGCTTGGAATAAGGTAAAATGTTGGCAAAAATGAAAATGAGCAGAATATGCGACCACCAAAAGATTTCGTACGCCAATTTCACCCCGGTAACTGATAACCCGCCCAAGAACGCAGCTAGCAGCCCTCCTACCGGGTAAACGCCGTAAATAGTTTCGCTGGCAGCCATTTTCAGCTGCACATAAGCCGCATTCATACCCAAAAGCGAAAGCATCAGCAACAATATCATGCTTAGCGCGATATTTGCATCCTGGTGTGAGATTTTCTTCATTTCGAGGCCCTCGAAGCGGCTGATGTGCATGAAAAGCCTGCGTATCATGAAGATGATGATTGAAACGGCAACTACCAGGGCAAAAACATCACCGGATGCCATAATAATGTTATGCAAAACACCCAATACCTTTAAGGATCGCTCAATTCCGAAAAGGCCGTCAATAATCATTTCGATGCTGCCAAAGATGATTACACAGAATCCCCAGAAAACGAGTGCATGAAAAAAACCAATCACCGGGCGACGGAATATTTTAGTCTGCCCGATAGCAACATCAAGCATCACCCAAAAACGCCTGCCAAAATCACGGATCAGAAAATTAGCTTTAGTAAATTTAAAATAACTGATCAGCCTCTGGATGGTGAATGTAAAAACACCCAAAGTGATCAGAATTGCCAATGCAAAAATAATTTGCTTCGCCATAAGTATTTGATTTACAATAATTAAAAATGTCCTTAAAACAATTCAGCAGGAATAAATTTTTAAGGACATCTTAGTTTACGCTATGTGGTTTTGTTTATTTTGATTTCATCTCCCTGACGGCTTCAACCAGTTTGGGAAGCACTTTCTGTGCATCGCCCACGATTCCATATTGAGCCGCTTCGAAAATAGGCGCATCCTTATCGGTATTAATCGCCACAATAAATTTGGACGAACTCACGCCGGCCAAATGCTGCGTCGCTCCTGAAATACCAATAGCAAAATAGAGGTTAGGTGCAATAATTTTCCCGGTTTGTCCGGTATGTTCATCGTGCGAACGCCAGCCTTCGTCAGAAACCGGGCGCGAACAAGCCGTCGCTGCACCCAAAAGAGTAGCTAGTTCAACCAACGGAGCCCAGTTATCAGGCGATTTCATTCCCCTGCCTCCCGAAACTACAATATCAGCATCGGTAATTAATATTTTGCCTGATTGTTTCTGAACGTCTATCAAGGCTGTTTTCAACAGGTTCCCATCTGGCTGAATATCCAGCTTTTCAAAAATGAAAGGTTTAGGTGTTTCAACAACTTCAAACGAGTTTTGCGCAAGTGTGAGGATTTTGATTTCGGTCTTTAAAGCTACATTGGCAAAAGCTTTTCCTGAATAAACTTTTTTGTAAACAACGAACGGGCTTATACTAAGAGGTAATCTGCTCACGCCTGAAGCAACACCTGCTTTCAGACGAACTGAAAGTCTTGGAGCTAATGCTTTCCCGAAAATATTGTTTGCCAAAATCAGAACCCTGGCATCGGTTTTTTGAACAACTTCTGCTATCAGGCTGGTATAAGCCTGATCGTCAAGAGTTTTTAACATTTCATTTTCGATGCTCAGAACTTTTGACGCACCAAAATTTGCCAATTTTTCAAGTTCTGATGATTCAACTTTGCCAATGGAAAGTGCTATAGCCTGATCACCAAGCATTTCAGCAACTTTTGAAGCATATGAAACTAATTCGAAGGATAATTTTTTGAATTTGCCATCCCAATTTTCGAGGAATACTAATACTGACATACGATTCGTTTTTTGTGATAAGGGAATATTTTTTTAAAAAACCTTGGCTTCATTCTGGAGAAGTGCAATGAGTTGACCAGCCTCGTCGGCATTTACATATTTACATGCAGCGCGGGGTTTTGGCATTTCATAGCTTATAACTTCAGTAAGACTTTCAATTGCTTGTGGTTCAACAACTTTGATGGGCTTTGTACGAGCCATCATAATACCGCGCATAGCTGCGATACGGGGTTCTTTGGCGATACCTTTCTGCACAACAGCTACAAATGGCAAAGGAACAGTAAGAATTTCCTTGCCACCATCTATTTCACGGGTAATCAAGGGTTGAGAGTTTTCAATTTTTAAGGTCGAAACTCCAGTAACCGAAGGATAACCTAAAAATTCGGCGAGCATCCCTCCTACCGTTGATCCGTTGTGATCGCTTGATTCGATACCACATAGTATGATATCAATACTTTCGTTGCGGACAGCCTCAGCAAGTTGGAAAGCAATAGAATAAGCATCACCCGGCTCAGTGTTTACACGTATAGCATCATCGGCTCCAATGGCTAAGGCTTTACGGATGGTTGGATCAGAACTTACCAGGCCAACATGGGCAACCGAAACCGTGACGACGGCGTTGGAAGCATCATCTTTAAGTTCGAGGGCACGGGTGAGGGCAAGTTCATCCCAGGGATTAATAACCCACTGAATGCCATTTACATCCAGCTTTTTAGATTCGTCAACAAATTTAATCTTTGTCGTAGTATCAGGCACATTACTGATGCAAACTAAAATTTTCATATGCTTAAAAATTGTTTTTATTAATACAAAAAACAGTGATCAGATCCATTCAACTTTACGATAAACGATTCAATCACTACCAGTTCCCGGCTAATTATTGTTTGATTAACAGAAAATAGGGTTGACAAATTTAGCATTATTTATATACAAATTATTAAATGCGGGAATTTGAATGTGAAAATCAGTGAAAAAAGTATTTATCAAGTTGTTAATCAATAGATTATGAATTTAAAACCGCAAATTTGTATGAAAATATCATGTACTGTGTACCAATACTAAAAAGCAGTAAATTTGTTTTGTGAAACATAACGATTCCAATAACCAAAAAAAGAAAAACTTCCTCCGGATTCCAACATTTCCGGGAGGTAAGGAGGCATACCTGAAATTTATCAAAGAAAATATTATTTATCCCGAACCGGCGCTTTTAAATAAAGTGGAAGGCCTTGTTTTTGTGACTTATACGGTTAATAATATCGGTGAAATAGTAGATGTGGAAGTAACTAAAGGAATTGGCTTTGGCTGTGATGAGGAAGCTGTTCGAGTTATCCGCCTGATGCAGTATGAAGCTGCCCGAAACCGCGGTGTTAAAATGAAAGCCCAGATGAAGACCCGTATTCACTTTAAACTTCCTGAACCGGTTCGGCCTGCCGCGCCGGGAGGAATGCAATTGAATTACACGACAAAAACTACTAAAAAAACAGACAGCCCGGAACCGAAACCCCAGGCTGTTTATAATTACACGATCAATATTAGTTAAGAATCAGTAATTCAATTCTTTATAAACTTATTATCAGGAATTACCTTTACTGTTATAAAATTTCACAGTCATTTACTTCTGTTTTGCAGTTATCCGGATGGTCGTGGCACTCGCGGCAATCGAGGCTTTTATTGTACATTTCCATGGCGCGTGCACTCATACCCATACTTGAGAAAC
>JBAXBJ010000083.1:0-22142 GCA_037142075.1 Bacteroidota bacterium | reverse complement strand
GAGGAAGCAGCCTGGCAGCGTATCAGGACTATCGCAGCACCTATAAATTTTAAGCGTCTCAACAGGCCGAATCCCTGCGCCAAACAAGGTGTTTGCATGAATTGTAACCTGCCAACGCGGGGGTGCAATATTTATGTCGCCACCCGCCGCAAACCGCCTTTAATGGAATTCTCGGTTTTTATTGTGAACGAATCGCTCGGTTTTTAGGCTGTTAAGAGGATTCAGTTTAAAAGGGTTTTGCACTACAAAACTTACTCAGACTTTTATAGGCAACCAGGATATTTTTTAAATCAGGATAATCCTATCGTTATCATAGTATTGTTATTGATCAGCCTTTAATCGTAATCGACTGTCTGTTAAATAGAACAATATCACCGGGGCGCAATTTCTTGCGTTTCTGGTACTCAACTTCCAGGTTTACTTTTACTTCGCCATCCACGATTCGCTGGTTGGCTTCTCCGCCAGTATCGACGAGTCCCAATAATTTCATAAGCTGGTTAAGTTGGATGTATTCATGTCCGATAAGTTCAAATTCCATGGGTTAATGGGTTAATGTGATAATGTGATAATGTGATAATGTGGTAATTGGTTGATGGGTTGATAGGTTGATGGGTTGATAGGTTGATTGATGGAACCGGAACTTCAATTTTGTTCATTGGTCGGTTTTGAATTTTGAACCTTGAACCTTGAACCTTGAATTTTGAACAATTCTATCCTTTTCTTGGCAAAATAAACCGGTTATAAAGCAACAGTCCAATAATGGTAGCAACGCCTATCAGGCTGAAAATGAACCACAACACACCGGGCTGGTGCAACTTGTCAACAAAATGAACATAAAGAGAAGCGCCTAATATTCCGCCAATTCCGCTGCCAATCACACCGTAAAGAAATGCATAACCCTGGTACAAGGCCTTTTTATCAGGTGGTGCAATCAATCCAACGTACGAGATAAATTTGGGATGAGCCGTCATTTCACCGATGGAGAAAATCACAATTCCTCCAATAAAAACCCAGGCATAGGTTGAAATGGAGAGGATTGCCATTCCAACTGTTCCCATGGCAATGCCGGCAATCATTGTGGGTAGTGCTGGTGTTTTACGTACGATGCTCGAAACCAGCAATTGCAAAAGAATGATACAACCCGAACTTATCACTGTGACATGTTCAGTATCAAATTTCCAGGAGGGATTTTGCACGAAAAGTCCAAGAAATGCATTAACAACCTTATTCACCGGTGTCATATCAATGTAATCCTTCAGATACCAGAGTACCGTATCGAACATCTGGAAGTACATGATCCAAAAACCGGAATAAATAAATATCATCAGCAGAAAACGATAATCCTTGAGAACCAGGAAGATACCTTTGAAAACTTCAATTAATTTTTGTGTACTTTTTGGACGTGATGGTTCTTTATAAACAAAAATGTTGAGTAGCAACATTGAACCTGTTCCCACGGCAGCCATCACAAAAATGTAACTCCAGCCAATGCTTTTCAGGTAAGGAACGAGGATCAGGGGGAAGATAAAAGCTCCGAGGTTTATACTCCAGTAATAGATTCCGAACCCAAGGGAGGAGTTACTCTCATCCGTCACCCTGGCAATAGTACCCGAAATAATTGGTTTGAAAAATCCTGCCCCGACAGCCATAAGCACGAGACTCAGGAATACCATTCCATACGAAGTAGACAAGCTTGTGAAAAAATATCCGGTGCTCATAACAGTAAAAGCCATCATAAGTGTACGCCTGTATCCGAATCTGTCGGCTAATGCCCCTGCAAGTATGGGTAAGAAATATAATAAAGGAGTTATCGTGCTTTTTATAACACCTACGCTTTCTTTCGAAAAACCCAGTCCTCCTTCAGGAATGCTCATTACCAGGTACACCGAAAGCACCGACATTACCCCGTAATACGAACCCCGTTCGAAAAATTCCATGGTTATAACCGTCCAGAAACTTCGCGGGAATGATTTAATGCCTGATTTTTCAGGCAGGGGAGGAGCACTGTTCATGAGTTAGTCTTAGAATTATTTTTACGAAATGCAAAAGAAAGAAAAATTGTGATGCCAGCCAGCGTTCTTATAGAGTGAGTTTCCAACAGTTTGTTTTTGTTAACAGGCTTGTCGCTCCCCGTCCAATCTTAAAATCAAATAATCCTTATTTTAAATGCAAAATATAGCATAAAATGCTGCACCCCAATGCCTAACCCCCAACTCCTAAACCCTTAATTTTTACCCACTGAATAGTTACAAATAGTTTATGTATAATTGCACTTCAAAATTCAGTGATAAGTTCTATTCTCCGAAAAGCCATGAAAATCTTTAACCTGCTGTTTATCTTATTTTTATGCATATTTTCAGTTAATATTATGGCCCAGGTAACGTTTATCGTGCAAACGCTGCCTGCCAATACGCCTCCACAGGACAGCCTTTTCATTGCAGGTAACTTTACGGGTTGGGAACCTGGATCCCCACAATACCAGTTACATAAAAATGCTGAAAATAAATGGAGTATTACCCTGGCAAATCAGGCTAACGGAACCATTATTAAATTCAAATTTACACGCGGTTCATGGACAACTGTCGAAAAAGGTCCTGGTGGTGAGGAAATTGCAGACCGCAGCTTTACTTTTGGCAACGGTGATTCGGTGGATGTGATTATTTCGAGGTGGGCAGATGCAGGCGGTGGGAGTACTTCAACCGCGGCCGCCAATGTAAAGATTATGAGCAACGATTTCTTTATGCCGCAAATAAACCGCACACGCAGAATATGGATTTATTATCCACCCGGCTACGAAACTTCGGGGATCAGTTACCCGGTGCTATATATGCATGACGGACAGAATTTATTTGATGCAGCCACTTCATATTCAGGCGAATGGGAAGTGGACGAAACACTAAATAAACTTGCCGCACAAGGTAAAAAGGTTCCGATTGTCGTTGGCATTGATAATGGGGGAGGGGATCGCATCGGTGAATACACACCCTGGGCAAATTCGCAATACGGTGGCGGCGATGGCGAAAAATATATGCAGTTTATTGTCGAAACGCTGAAACCATATATCGATCAGCACTATCGAACCTTGCCCGACAGGGAAAATACAGGGATTTTAGGGAGTTCGCTGGGTGGCCTGATTTCGCATTATGGTTCGCTTCGATACCAGGGTACTTTCAGTAAGGTCGGGTTATTCTCGCCTTCCTACTGGTTTTCCGATAATATCTGGGCATTCACTCATTCAATCGGCCTAGGTCAGAATTTGCGATTTTTCCAGTTATGTGGAACCGGAGAAGGTGCTGGTGTACAGAGCGATATGCAACGTATGAATGATTCGCTGGTGAGTATGGGGTTTGGACAGGATAATATTTTCAATAAAATTGTGGCCGGGGGCGAACATAATGAAAAGCTTTGGCGTGAAGCTTTTGGCGAAGCTTATACTTGGCTTTTCAACAACTATGTGAATTCAATTGAAGATGTAGTTCAGCATTCAGGCATTTCATGTTTTCCAAATCCGGTTGCTGATATACTGACTTTTCAAACGGATGGAAATGCAATTTTTGATACTGTTTTTATACTTGACATGAATGGCCGGGAAGTGAAAATGTTAAAACAATTCATTGATAATAAGATAGATGTGCGTGATTTACCACAGGGTACTTATATTATCAGAGGTTCAAATGGCAAAATAATCCGCGAAGGGAAATTTATAAAGAATTAAATTTACATCAATCAATCTGGACTTACCTGTTTCCAAGGTCAGAGGCAAGTAAATTCACAGTATTTTTGTGCTCAATCTGTTTTCTTTAAAAGATGTCCAAATCAATCAATACAATATTGCTCCAGGAAGAATTTTCCCATGCCGACCTGGTCGCATTGCTGAATGCACAGGGGCACGAAAAGACCGCAGTTTATTCGAGGGCAGCGGAAATCAAGAAACAGTATATAGGAAACAAAGTATACTTCCGTGGTTTAGTTGAACTTTCAAATATATGCTCTAAAAATTGCCTGTATTGTGGTATTCGCTCAGGTAATCCGAAACCAGGCCGTTACATGGTGACGGAAGATGAAGTGCTCGAAGCCGCCAGTTTTGCCCTCGAAAACGGCTATGGATCCATGGTTTTGCAGTCGGGCGAACGCTGCGACGAGAAATTTGTAAAAACCGTTTCGAATTTGTTGAAAAAGATAAAAGAACTTTCGGGCGGAAAACTGGGAATTACCTTATCAATGGGGGAGCAAACGGAAGATACCTATCGTGAATGGTTCGCCAATGGTGCACATCGTTACCTGATCCGCATCGAAACTTCGGACCGGGAACTGTATTACCGCATTCATCCAAAGGATAAAAAACATGATTTTGATATACGAATCAATGCGTTAAAACTGCTACGCGAAATTGGCTATAATGTCGGCTCCGGCGTAATGATAGGCCTGCCGTTTCAAACTATTGAACACCTTGCCGGCGACTTGCTTTTCCTCAAACAACTGGACGTGGATATGGTGGGAATGGGACCATTTATTGAACATGAAGACACCCCGCTTTACGAATTCAAGGATTCGCTGTGGCCGAAAAAGGACCGTTTTGACGTTTCGCTGAAGATGGTTGCACTGCTGCGTATTATGATGAAAGATATTAATATAGCCGCCACAACCGCCATGCAAGCCATTGATAAACAGGGCCGTGAAAAAGCATTGAAGGTTGGTGCAAATATAATTATGCCAAATCTTACACCCTTGAAATACCGTGAAGACTATCTTTTATACGAAGATAAACCTTGCCTGGATGAAGATGCCAGTGAATGCCGCAGTTGCCTGGAAGCCCGTATTCATATGGCTGGCGACGAAATCGGATTTAACGAATGGGGCGACTCGGCGCATTTTACCAAACGTACTACTTCTTCATCAAAACTTGATTAGCATTTTTAAAAAGGTGACAAGGCGAAGGGCGACAAGGCGAGGGGTGCCAGGGTGAAATGTTTGCTTGAAAAGGAAAGAGGAGCGAGGGGTGACAAGGCGAGGGGCTAACTAGATAAATTGAACCTTATGCGCGGGTATCGCTTCTGGTACTAAAAACTTCTCAACCCATCAACCCATCAACCCATCAACCCATCAACCTCTCAACCTCTCAACCCCTCAACCCCTCAACCAACCTCATGACCAGAAAACAAATTGCAATTATTGGCGGAGGCCCGGCCGGGCTAATGGCTGCCGATGTACTGAGCCCTTTTCATGACGTTCATATTTATGATAAGGAAAAGAGTGTCGGACAGAAATTCCTGGTTGCCGGAAAGGGTGGTTTTAATATTACTAATTGTCTGACTGAAGATGATTTGTGTAAAAAATATACCCCCGAACTTTTTTTAAAAGACGCCATCCTCGATTTCGACTCGGCATCAGTTCGTGAGTGGCTGCTGGGAATGGGAGTTCCGACGTTCGAGGGGTCCAGTGGAAGGGTTTTTCCTGAAAAAGGTATAACTCCAGCCGATATTGTTAAAAAGATAAAGGAAAAACTAATCTCTAAAGGTGTTGAATTTCACCTGAAACATGAATTTGTGGGTTTTGATGATGACAAAAATGCGGTGATGAAAGCCAGCCGAAAAAAAACTACCATACAAGCCGGTTATTTTATTTTTGCCCTTGGAGGTGCTTCGTGGCCTGTGACCGGTTCCACAGGAGAATGGAGAAGGATATTCGATAAAAATGATATTCATACTTTACCTTTTCAGTCGTCGAACTGCGGTGTGCATGTTAACTGGCCCGAAACCATCAAAGCCAGCCATGAGGGTAAACCGCTTAAAAACATAGCGGTAACCGTAAATAATTTCCGGGCAAAAGGCGAAGCTCTTGTAACTGAGTATGGCCTCGAAGGAAATGTAATTTATCCGCTTGTCCCGGAAATCAGGAAATCGCTGAATGCAAATGAAGCAGTACAAATTTGTCTCGACCTGAAACCTTTCAACACCGAAGAACAATTGATTCAGAAAGTGAAAGGTAAAACCTCGGCAAAAACAAAAAACTACGCAGAAATATTTAACCTCGACAGTGTTCAACTCGCACTAATCAAAGCTTTTACTGACAGGGAAACTTTCACTTCACCTGAACTATTTGCATCAAGCCTGAAAAGAATATCAATTCCTGTTGTATCACTCCGGCCCGTGGAAGAAGCCATTTCGACCGTTGGTGGAATTGATCTGGGCGAAATGAATCCGGATTTTTCATTTAAAAAACGTCCAAACTGCTTCGCCATAGGCGAAATGCTGGATTGGGATGCCCCAACCGGCGGTTTTTTATTACAGGGATGTTTTTCGATGGGCCATTGGGTAGGAAAAAAGATCCTGGAACGGGAAAGTGCTGAAAATATTCTGTTGGAGTTGGATACTGCGTGAAAGCCTATCTTCAACTTTTTGCGAGAGAAACGCACCTTTTTTGCCACAGATTTCACCAATTTGCGCAGAATGTAATTTACTTTCGATAGTTAAAAGCTAAAACTGACTGAAATGAATTTGATCAATTCTGTGAAATCTGTGGCAAGTATTTTTATATCTTCGTGTTGGCTGAATTAATAAGTTGTAAAAGTTAAAAACTGATTTTTACCGAAATATTAAAGGTTCTTCCAAGTGACCAGAAACCCTTGAACGAATCGAGGGTATGGCTGGCCCCATCATCACCGCGAATAATTGTTTCTTTATTGAAAACATTCTGGCAGGCGAACTCAAATGAAACCGGGAATTGTTTTGCCTGTAAATCGTACCCTGCATACAGATCGAATAGCGAATAAGCAGGAATCCGGTAAGGTTGGGTCCTGTCATCCGGGTTGTTCCTGTTCGCCGGATCGAAATTGGCATAGAGCCGGTTAAAATACAACCAATCGGCTGAAAACCGGAATCCGCTGACCGTATGGTATTCTGCCGATAATCCCATCTGGGTTTGGGGTGCATCGCCCACATACAAACCTTTTGCGTAAACCATCATGCTATCAACTAAAACCTGGTTATCGTTGTAAAAACTGGCCTCAACATCATTCTGCCATTTCCAGTCGCCGAGCGAAATTGTCGCAGCCAGCGATAGATTTTGCAGAAGTTTGTAACTGATTTCTGCTTCAATTCCTTTATGAACCGCATTCAGTCCGCGGACCAGCGAACGGGGAATGCTGTCAATCAACTGTATGTTTTCATCCGAAAGCATAGCTTTATCTTTCCAAAAGGTGTAATATAAATTAATGCGTGCGGTTACTTTGCTGTTTGCAAAAGAATAACCAGCCTCGGTAGCTGTAATTTTCTCATTAACAAGATTTTGAGCAACCGTATTCTGATAATCGGTAAAAACAAATTTGTAATAGGGCTCGCGTGAATAGAACCCTGCGTTTGCATAAATATTACCTGATTTACCGGTTTTAAAGCTTGCACCACCTTTAATATCGAAGCCGGCCTTGGCAACAGTTTCGCTCATAGGATTCTCAATATAATTATACGGGTCTTCACGCCTGTAATGTGTTCCCGATACAGAAGAAGCAAGGAATGAGGTAAATCTGCCTTTTGTATATTCAACCTGGCCAAACAGGTTTCCATACCCGATCATCGAGTAATTGTCAACATTGATTACGTCGCCATTGTGTTTTACCTGTTCACGGCCAGCTACTCCTGCGAGCGAATAGGCATATTGTTCTACCCAGAAATCGCCGCCCATCAGGTCGTCAACAACTTCGTATAAATGCGAGCGGAAATAACGGAAATGAATTCCCGAGGTAACCTTGATGTGCTCATTTACATCCAGCGAAAGCGAACTCAAAAGACCCACCCAATAATGATTGGCTAAATACTTTGTAAGAATATTTTTCGAATATCCGGTTACGGCAGAGCCAGCGGCAAGTATGGTTGTGTCGGTATTTGCAGAATTATTCAAAAATACCTGGTCGAAGTCAACCTGGTTGTTTTTTTGAAAATCCCAGGTCGACTGCCCGTAATTATAAGCCTCGGTGTACCTGCCTCCTCCTTTTCCGAAGGAAACATATGCCGAAGTTGACAGGGAAACCTTTGGGTTAACACTCCAATAATGGTTCAGGCTGATTTGAGGTTTGTGATAAAAATTCTCCGAAAGATTGAGTATTTCTCCGTTATATTCACCCCAGTTGCGGTTGTATTTTACACCAAATTTTTCATAGTCAGCCCGGCTCATTCCATAATTACGCTGCCCGTGTACTTCGGGCGAACCCATAGCTGTTAAAACAAGCCGGTGTTTTTCATTTATTTCTTTACTTACACTCAGGAAATATGCCCAACTATTAACATAGGTAGCATCTACAAAACCGGGCCCGACTGTGTGCGACCCAAGAAAAGTAAGCGAAGTGCCGTTTTCCGTTTTACCGGTCGAAAAACTTATGGCGGTTTTTCGATTGCCATAATCAGAGATACTGGTACGAAAAGCACCACCCTGCAATGCCGAAGTCGATTTGGTGATAATATTTATGGTTCCACCAACCGAATTCATGGCAGCCCGGGAAGCCCCAAGGCCCCGTTGAACCTGGATGGCTTCTGTGGCATCGGATAAACCTGTCCAGTTCGACCAATACACCAATCCGTTTTCCATGCTGCTAACAGGCACGCCATTCAGTAAGAGTGCTACATTTTCCTGCTGAAAACCTCTCAGCGTCAACCTGTCATCGCCGCTGCCACCACCTTCCTTGGTAGCATAAATACCGGGAGTCATTTTTAAAATTTCCGGATAATCCTGGTTGCCAAGCTTTTGTTCAATAGTTCTCGCTCTTAAAGTGGAAACTGCGACCGGAGTAGCCCGGTCGGTTACAAAGGACGAAATAACCAATACTCCATCCAGATCAACTGTCCTGGGATCCATTGTAACCACACCCAAATCGAGAACCGTTTCTGATTTTCTGACAACCTCCAGTTTATATTCATAATATGAAATATGAGAAAACTGAAGAGTTGCTTTTTTCGATCCGATTACCAGTTCGAACGAGCCATCGTTAGCCGTGGTAGTTCCTATAGAGGTCCCCTCGGCCAGCACTACAATGCCCGGAATAGTTTCGTTTGTAGAACGATCGGTTACCTTTCCTTTGATTTTAAATTCCTGTGCATACAGATTACCCGGAACCAGGGTTGATAAAATAAGAAGGCTAAGAAGAATCATTAATTTTTTCATCATCAATGTTGTTGAAGGTATTAAACAAAAATGCCCTGAAGTATTCTCCAGGGCCCGATGATAAAAAATACAGATGTACAATAGCGAACGCCGGTAACAGCGCGCTATACACAATCTTTATTCTTCTTCCATCCAGACTATACTGTCGGTACCGGAGTTTAACCGGTTCAATCCTTTTTACGGGAGTCGCGGACTGTACCGCCGATCGGGAATTTCACCCTGCCCTGAAGAATGCAATGTATGTTAATAATCGACATACAATTGCGATGCAAATGTAAACCTATTTTTAATTCTGTAACAGATTGATTTATTTTATCTGAAATAATTTGTCAAGTATTTGAAAATGAGTAATTAATGTTGGAGAAATGTAATACAGAATAAGAAAAAGGAAACCTAAATCTTATTATTTTCTTAATTTCAGGTCAAAACCGGGCTTTGGTTCGTCACCCGCTTGAAGTTTATTGTATTTGCGCAGCCGCTTCAGTTTGATGCACTTTTCCTGGGAAATAGAGTACATGCTGTCGCCTTTCTTCACGGTATATGTATTATCGGACCCTTTTCTCTTTTTAGGTTCGAGATATAACATTTGACCCGGGGTGATAGGGTCGGTTTTTAGAAGATCATTTTGCTTATATACCTGGAAACTGTATATTTTAAATTCATCTGCAATGCTGTACCAGGTGTCACCAGTTTTTGCAAAAATAAATGGCACATCACAGTTCTGATAAACCTTTCGGCCTGAGCCGGATGTGTATAAAAAGGAGTAAGCCGACGATACAGGCATGATACAACTGGCACGGAAAATAATACGGCCTTCGTTTTTCGTAGTTTCATCATTTGTTATATCAGGCGTGTTAGCGGGTACAGTGTTCACATGGTTCCCTGATGAGATTAACGCAATGTCATCTTTTTTAACAAATAATGTATCATCAAACCTGTAAAGTTGTTGACTTTCGATCAGGCGTATCAGCATATTTGCATAATCGGGATTTGTAGCGTAACCAGCTTGTTTCAAACCTGTTGCCCATCCTTTGTAATCAGTGATCTGTAGTGTGAACAGCGAAGCATACCTTGCCCGCGTAGTTAGAAACAGGGAATGGTCGCGGAACGATTGATCAATATTATCGTATTTTCTGAAACATTCACCTGGTTTGTCATCGTCGTAATAATACTTCTCGCCAATCCATTCTTTCTGGCATTTGATACCGAAATGATTCCTCGAATCGATGGCCAGTACACTTTTCCCACACCCGCTCTCAATCATTCCCTGGGCAAGTGTGATGCTGGCTGGAATTTTATATAGCTTCATCTCCCTGACAGCTATCTTGTTATACTTCTGGCAATAATCCGAATAATCCGAATTGGTAAGTTTTTGTGCTGAAAGATTTGTAATAGCCAGGAATAATAAAACAGTTATACTGATTCTCACCTCCATAAAAAGTACGCTTTAATTGGCAAATTTACATAAATCATGCGTTTTTTGGCTACTATTTTGATTCAAAGTTTGGCTAAGAAAGCTGGTATATTCAAAATAGTGCTTTCGTTTAAACTGCTTTCTTTTACCTGGACTGCAAAAGTATTTCTGTGAAATGGACTGGGGCCGATTTTAAGAATCGTTTTCCGGTGTTCGAGAGTAGGATAACCTTTGTTCCTGCTCCAGTTGTATTCAGGATAGCTTTCATGAAGTTTAACCATATATTCATCGCGTTGTGTTTTTGCCAGCACGGATGCTGCTGCTATGGAAAGGAATAATCCATCGCCTTTTATAATACACTGATGTTGAATATTTTGATATGGTTTAAATCGGTTTCCATCCACAAGGATCAATTCAGGAGGATGGTTTAGCTGAGCCAGCGCGTTGTGCATAGCCAGTATGGAGGCATTCAGAATATTAATCCGGTCAATTTCGTGGTTATCAACTATGGCAACAGCCCACGAAACAGCCTCATTTTCAATAATTTTTCGTAATTTGTCTCTTTGAACAGAGGTTAGTTTTTTTGAATCATTCAGGTCTGAATTGTAGTAATCTCTCGGTAAAATAACCGCTGCCGCAAACACAGGACCTGCAAGGCATCCGCGCCCGGCTTCATCGCACCCGGCTTCTGTCAGGTGATCGGTAAATGATGATTTTAACATTCTGTAATTTTTTAACTCATAACTCACACTTCAACCTGGCTCACCATCCGTATCTCATAACTCACATCTCATAACTCACATCTCATAACTCATATCTCATAACCCAAAATTCTTCCCCTGCCACGTATCCTGCAATTCAAATTCTTTTTCAATCAAAATCTGAACCTGCTCGGAACGAAGGTTTCCCCAGGTCGGACCAGCCTGAAAGCGAGGCGGAGCTTCGCCGGTAAATCTTTCTATCACAAATTTTGGATTCAGCCTTTCCGTGAACTTCACGATGAAACTGATATAATTTTCAAGGGTAAAAAGTTTGAAATGCCCCGGGTCCAGAAGGTATTGCTGAGCCATAGCAGTATCTTTAATAATCTGAAGCTGGTGAAATTTAATGGTATCAAGCGGAAGATCTGAAACAATGGCTGCCTCATCAAGCATTTCCTCTTCGGTTTCGCCGGGCAACCCAAAAATAAGATGAGCACCGGTATGTATGCCAAATTCTGCTGTTTTGCGAATAGCTGAAACTGATTCTTCGAACGTATGCCCGCGGTTGATAGCCTGTAAACTACGGTTGTAGCACGATTCGATGCCATATTCAATAATCACGTAATGGCTTTCGGCAAGGCGGGCAAAATATTCCAGCTTCTCATCGTCAATACAGTCCGGGCGGGTTCCGATGACCAAACCAATAACTCCCGGAAATGCAAGTGCTTCATTATAAAGGGATTTTAAATAATCCAGAGAGCCATAGGTGTTGGAATATGCCTGAAAATATGCCAGGTAATTTTTCGACCTCCTGTAACGAACCAGGTGAAATTCGATGCCTTCGGATAATTGCTGTGTAACGCTTTTGTGTGGCTGGCAATAGGAAGGATTGAATGCATCGTTATTGCAGTATGTACATCCGCCAATCCCTTTCGATCCATCCCGGTTTGGACAGGTAAACCCGGCGTCGATAGTCACTTTTTGCACACGCGTACCAAACTCACGCCTGAAATATTCGGCATACGAGTTGTAACGCCGGTCGTGGTTCCAAGGGAAATTATATTCGGACATCAAACAAAAGTATTAAAAAAGGCTGACTCATCAACGAGCCAGCCTCTTCTTATGGTATTGATAAAAACTATCTATTTGGTTGCGTTTTCGAGCCTTTTCATGATTGAGAATATGAAAACAGCAGCAAGCATACAGCAAATGATAAATATTCCCCAGAGCATATAAAGCTCGATTTTACCCCATAAAAGGCTACCCACGAAAAGGAATTTATTTCCGATGGCCGTTGCCAACAACCAGCCACCCTGCATCATTCCCTGGAAACGCGGAGGGGCAACTTTTGCAACAAACGAAAGACCAATCGGGCTTAGGAAAAGTTCAGCAATAGTTAAAATGAGGTATGAGCTCATGAGCCAGTAAGGTGAAACCCGGCTCGCTTCGGCAACGGCAAGTCCGCCCATATCCTTGGGAGATGTTAATCCCAGTGATGCAACTAAAATCAGTATAAAGCCAAAAGCGGCAATTATCATCCCGATTCCTATTTTTCGCGGCGACGAGGGTTCTTTCCCGATTTTCCCCAGCCATGCAAAAATACCCATTACAACAGGAGTTAAGGCAACAATAAACAAAGGATTGAAGGATTGGAAAACTTCGGGCGAAATTAAATTGGTAGCCTCGTAATGCGAGGCGAAATAATAGCTCAGGTATCCAAATCCAAAAAATCCGGCTACTCCAATCAAGCGGGTTTGCATTTTTTTGTTAAAGAAAGCCAATGCACATCCTGACATGGCACCTATTACCGCCAAAATCGACCAGATGTTAAAAAACAGATTAGTATATGGCCCAACAAACTGAGTGGTGTAATCGCGCGCAAACATGGTAAGCGTTAGCCCGTTCTGGTGAAACGACATCCAAAAGAAAATCACAACAACGAAAACCAGAGTCAGTGCAACTACGCGGGGTTTTTCTTCTTTTGTGGAAATCTGGAAAATAAAGGAAACAAAGCCGACGAACAATCCTACTGCCAGTCCTAATTTATAGTCAATGTCTTTGATATCTGAATATCCATCAGCAATATGAAATAAAAGCGCAATCGCTGCCATTAATCCCAGCGAGATAAAAATATACTTCATGTTACTGGCTAAACTTACGTCTGAGTTATTCGCAGCAACAGGCTTATTTTGTGTTTCAGCCAAGGCCAGTTTGTGTTTCGAAGGTAGTAATTTATTGAAGATTATATATACAATCAGCGATACAATCATGGCACAAGCTGCAATTCCAAAAGCGTAATTGAATCCTGTGGAAAACACCTTTATGTAATCAGCCGCAAATACTGACAGATCGGCTGCAGATTTTCCTCCTCCCGGAATAATGGCTGCGTTCGCCAGATTCTGAAGCTGGTCCACATCTTTCAACGTGCCCCCTATGTATTGATGGCAGAGCGAAGGAAGGTTCGCATTTTCGACGTAGCCATTGGTCTTGAGCCAAAATCCCTTCACTGCCTTGGCAACGAAAGGTGCAAAGAATGCTCCCACGTTAATCCCCATATAAAAAATCATGAAGGCACTATCGCGAAGTTTCTTATACTTCTCGTCATCGTACATCTGACCCACAACAGCTTGTAGGTTTCCTTTAAATAATCCGTTCCCAAGGGCAATGATTAACAGTGCTGTAATGGAAACCCATAATTCGGAACCGGGAATGGCAATGAGGCAATAACCGGCAAACATGATAATTTGCCCTATAAATATAACCGATTTATACTTTTTAGTCCAATCGGCAACCATGCCTCCTACCAAGGCCAGCGCATAAATGGCAAAATAAAACCAGGAATAAATGCTTCCGGCTGAATCTGCATCCAGGCCATAACGTGCCTGCAAAAACATGACCAGAATGGCCATCATCGTGTAAAAGCCGAAGCGCTCTCCCATATTTGTAAAGAAAGCCACCAGTAATCCTTTGGGGTGATTTTTTAACATAGAATTTGGTTTAAGTTTATGATTGGTTTTAAATGTTTGCAGAGAGCAAAAATAAACTAATTTCTCAGTTTTCAATTATCACTTTTGCATACATATAAGAAAGTTATCAGCCTGTAACTTGCAGCTTGTTATAATGATAGCCTCAGAAC
The DNA here is from genome assembly GCA_037142075.1 of Bacteroidota bacterium. Taxonomy (GTDB): domain Bacteria; phylum Bacteroidota; class Bacteroidia; order Bacteroidales; family UBA4417; genus UBA4417. The sequence goes on along the minus strand of JBAXBJ010000083.1, from coordinate 7,738 downwards.
GGCTTTAATATCCGATTTGTAGTTCCCGTTTATCTGGTCCGGTCCACTGCTGATAATGTTTCGGTCAGAGTAATAGGTTTGTGAAAACCGCAGGATAACTGACATATTTTTGGTTAAATCCGAACTGAGAAGGAGGTAAAACCGGCTTCCTTGGCCCGAAAATGCAGGTACCGAAAAAGAGTAAGGTACATCCTGTTCGAAGGCGTAAAGGCGTGTATCATATGAATCGGTATCGAAAAGGGAGTACCTGAAACTCCAGGACCAGCTTTTTTCCAAAGGTTTTATCTGAAAGCCCTGGTAGATCAGATATCCGGCTTCTTTGTTTTTCAGCGGCGCTTCCCTTTTTGTTATTTCAATTCGGCTTTGCAGTTTGAGCCAGGGCAAGGCCTGGTAATTTAATTGCATCCGGTAGTAATCGCGTTTCGATTCGCCGAGCTGATTCATTTTTTCGTAAGCAACAGCGAAATTCATAGGGTTTTCCATACGGCGGTATCCGAGTTCCAGGTCGCCACGGCGCGAAAGGTTATAAACTGCCTGAACCGAATATTCCCTGCCTTGCGAGGGTGCATCAACCTGGTAACGAAGCCATTCGTATCTGAAAAGATCGGCGTAGGCACTCAAGGTGATTTTAGTAAAAGGGGTGGCGACCATACCCATATAAAGGCCTTTTTCGTTGGTACTATTGCTGCTTTCGCCAAAAGCTGCGTTAAAATTATTTGCATAGTTTTTCTGATAATTCCGGTAAACCATCGCAAAAGCCATTCGCGGATCAGGACTAAAAGAAAGGCCCTGCAAAACTGCCAGACCCGCATCTAATTGTTTGGATGCTTCGCCATAAAGCGTAAGGCTTTTATAATTATAGCTGTAATCCAATCCCACATAGGTAGTGGAATTGAAAACGGGCAGGAATTTCTTATAAAGTGCATCCGAGGTTTCGAAAGCCTTATCATAATCCACGTGATTTACAGTAAATCCGGCGCGGAGGTGCTGACCATTAAAGGCAATATGGCCACCTTCGGCCACTTCGTGAATGGCACCCTTATCGGCAAGTTCGGCTGGTGTCCGGTGATACCCGGTTTCCTGCAGTGCCGAGACCATTTCTTCGGATGATTGGGCTGTATCGGGCGCAACAACGTTGGCATCGAGCCTCCGGTTGGAATAGAAGGCCGTGATGTCGAATTTACCTAAGGCAACAGTAGCAGCAACTCCCCGCATAAAGGCATATTCATTCGACGAAGCATGCGGCCTCAGTGCCGGTGCTCTTTTTCGCATTACGACAGATCCGGCAGCCTTACCCACCGAAAAACCAGACCACATCGTTAAGCCTTGTCCGAACTGAACATGATAATCGCCAACGGCCAGTTGTTTAATGATACCTATATTTTTCAGAAAAAGGTGAACTGAATAAAAGTCGAATCCTTTGTGCAAAGTATCCGATTTTGGCAAAAATGATTCTCCGGCATCTTTATCGCCAACAATGCCAAATTTCAAATAATCCTTATACGAATATTGAACCCGTAAAAATAAACTGTTTTGATTACCTATATAATAGTTGTTGGGAGTCGCCATGCGCATTGAATCAGAAACGCTGGCAAATCCGTTTTGCTCCTGTAATACACGCTGGTAGCGAAGCATAACATCTGTATTCCCATATTTCAAAGCACGTTTGAGAGAGAACTTCTCAGGCACATATGGCGACAAGGAGATGTATGGTAGTATCTGCGAAACTACTTTTTCGTTAAAACCCTCAATTACTCCCAATTCGTAAATGGAAGCTAATTGCCCGTATTTATTGGTGTACTCAAGTAAATTGGCTATCTGCAATTCGTTGAGGAAGAATAAACGCCGTAATTCGTTTTCATCGCCACAATTCAGATTAACAGGACGTTGGCGAAGCAGGTTGATTTCTTCTACCCAATCGCTGTAATCAAATTCTGAATCCGAACGCTCGGCTATATTTTCAATCTGCTGCTCAATACCTTCCGCTCCGGTGTATTTGGTAGTATCAGGTTCCTGGGCCGAAACCTGGCCAGGAAATAGCAGGAAAAGCAGGGAAATCAGGTATATATAGCGTTTAATCATAAGTATCTTGAATTTTAGATTGAAGGATTTTCTCACATAATATTCATTACTAAGATTATGATTAATTCAAAGTGCAAAAAGTAAAATTCAAAGTTCAAAGTTTCAGGCTTTCAAATACTTGCAGAATTGTACCGTTAAAGGGTTCGTATCCAGGTATATATCTTTGCCATCCGATAGAAGTTTTTTCTTGTTAGCCGCTTTTTTGAACCTTGAACCTTGAACTTTGAATTTTCGTTTTGATTTCAGATACTAAAATGCAAATTGTAAGGAAGCTTGTGGTGAGTAACCCAGGGTTGGATGTACTGATGATGAAAGATCTAAGGTCAGGTTTTTCATAACCAGTCCGAAACCGAAGGTATATCGTGCAGGGTTGGTGCTCAGGCCAATACGGGCATAAGCAACGCGGCTCAGTTGATATTCAATTCCCGATCGGAATTCCATAGGATATTCACTGCTTTTACAGGCTTCGGCTGTGAGCAATAGCTTTTCGGAAAAAGTGAAACCAAAACCTGCATTCAGAGTTGTCGGGATTCTCTCATCGTTATAGTCCGAGATTTTTACATGAACCGGGTTAAATGTATGTGCCCCGAAAGTCAGTTGTTCAGTTAATTTAACTAAAATACCTGCGTCAAATGTGATGTTGCTCCGTTTACCGTATTCTTCTCCTAAAACGGTGGAAATAAAATCAAACTGCATTCCTGCTGAGAAACGATTTCCGAATTTGCGGGCATAAGCAAGGCCGGCTTTGGTCGTTCGGTAACTGGCATCGCCCGAATAAACCACGGAAGCTCCCAATACCCCAAATTGCGTTTTTAATGAGAACGCGCCGGTCTGCATTGCCATTTCTTTAATCAGGAAGCGGTTTTCGAAATAAATTCCGGCGGCTGTTTTATCGTAAAATGCCATTCCAGCCTGGTTGTTGTTAACACTCCAAAAATCGCTGACTGCCGCAGACGACAGACCCATTCCGGCAGAGCGACCTCCTTGTGTAATCCATTCGCCCGAAGCTATTCCTGTTTTTAAAATGCCGAATAATAGGATTAGGATAACTAATAATCTCATTACACTTAATTTTCGACTAATTTATAAAAAAAAATAATATTAACATTTCTTTGTTAAAAAATCTGGACGATGGAATTGTAAACAGATTCTTTATGATGCATCTTCTTTTGATATTGACTGCATTAGTACTATTTTTGTAGTATCACTTAACCGATAAAACTGTTTAATTATGGATACAAAACTTATTATTGATTTTCTCTCCCAACTCAAGTTGAACAACAACCGCGAGTGGTTTCAGGATAATAAAAAATGGTACGATGCCTCGAAAAAGGAGGTAGAGAATTTTGTTTCAGAAATGATACCGACTCTTTCGGCCATTGATCCCGCTTTGCAAACCCCGGCAATGAAAGATTGCATGTTCCGTATTTTCAGGGATGTGCGTTTTGGAGCTGACAAATCGCCTTATAAAACCAATTTCGGAGCTTTTATCGCTCATGGCGGACGAAAGAGCAGTTTCCCGGGATATTATTTCCATTTTGAGCCGGGCGAAAGCATGCTTGCCGGCGGTGTTTATCAGCCACAGCCCGATACTTTAAAATTGATACGAAACGAAGTGTATTTTCACAGCGCGGAATTAAAGTCTATTCTTGAGGAGCCGTCGTTCAAAGAGAAATTTGGCCAATTAGGCGATTTTGATAAAATGAAAAAAGGGCCTAAAGATTTCCCTGCCGATTTCCCGGATATTGATTTGTTAAAATACCGGTCCTATATTGTTTCTCAGACTATTCCGGACAATCTGGTAGTTTCGGGCATTTACCGGGATCAGGTTCTGGAAATTGTTCACGAACTACAGCCTTTTATGGCTTTTTTAAACCGGGCCATAAATAATGGGTAGGGTAGGAGCGACCGCAATTGAATCATTTAGGTTATACATCTGATTGTTGCAATAATAATTTTTTATTCACCCAATTAGTAGCATGTTGAAATAATCAAAATATTTTTCAACGTCCCTGCTTTTTATTGTTTAACTAACTTACTGTTGAACAGTGGATTAATATATATTCTTACGTTTTTCCATTACAATAATGGAATTGGAAATATCAATATTCTACCAGGTAAAGAATCACTATTATTTTAATATAATTATAAATGTGAATAAATGAAAAATAAAGAGTACCTTTCGGTTTTTGGTAAACAGGTCATTTATAAATGACCCTTAATACGGCGGATTATGAGTGAAAAAAAAGGTAACAATTTCGAATCACCAAATATTAATAAAATGCAGGCTGTTGTAATAGACAACAAAACAACTATCTATATTGATCTGGGAGCCGATCCTGATGAGGCTAAAAAACGATATTTATCGCGTATCGACCGTAAGGCAATAATTACTTCCTGATTCGAAATCCGTATAGTGCTACCACACTCGCTGCTTGGCAATTCAACCTGTTTACCAGGGAGAGATAGCAGGCATCTATAGCGTTTGTGCGGTATGCGGTAGAATATACTCTTACATTAAAAAATTTATCCATTGGCTGATTGTAATCGCTGATGGATTTTTTTTTGTAGGGGCTCAATTCCCCCAACTTTTCGGATATGTCACTTATACATCACTTTGAGTACTATTCGTCTGGCTCTACTCTTAGCTAAACAAAAAGTCCGGTAGCCTGCTATTTTATTCTGAACTTTTGATTTCAACATATAGGAATTAAAACTGGAAACAATAATTTCAAGTAATATAGGGATTTTAGTGTATCCATGCGAAAAATCTTTTACACACAAGGTCTTCCTAATCAAAAAAAAACCCTGCCATCTTACGAGAGCAGGGTAATAAAATTCGGCGGCGACATACTCTCCCGGTTTGATCCAGTACCATCTGCGCAGGCGGGCTTAACTACTCTGTTCGGAATGGGAAGAGGTGGGCCCCGCCGCTATAGCCACCAAAAGGTTTTAAATATTTTGGTTTTTCTATAAAGCAAGAAAAAAAATTGACAATTGAAAGAAAGAAAATACATAGTATGGTGAGAATCATTCACTTTTTTTGTATCCTGCAGATTCCCAAAATTTTAACCAATTAATATAATAAAAATCTTTCAAGTTCAAAGCTGAACTATGCAGAGACGGTGGTTGAACTTACCCGTACAACCAGAAATTGTGAAGCCAATATTGCTAAAATCGGTAATGCCAGATCCATGCTACTCACAACCACACCATTAAGTGTATAGCGCAACTTTACAGGGACTGTGGCTACTAAGTTTGTACGAGAGGTCTAAGCGACGCAAACGGAGCCAGGGCTCCAGGAACTGATAATCCTGCTCACCATCTACAAAGGAAAGACAGAATTGATAAAATTCTTTCCATTTTTCTAAAAGCTACTCAACTGGGCTAAAATCCCATTGAACAACAATGCGTTTTGAGTCTTCAGTAAAACGTTTTATGCCATTTAGCCTTTTCCCACCACTGGTCGGGGCATTTGACTTGACTTCAAGTTTATTTAGCATCAGTTGGTGCTCCTCCTGTGGCAAAACGGCAACGTCATCTCTGGTTCCGGTACAATTCAATTTGTCAGAAAAAACTACCTCAGGAACTATATTTACAGTATTGCCCACGATAGCGATCTGCAGTTTCCGTAACTGGGTTTGATTGAAAATACAGGTATAATTAGCGTTGCTCATTCCGTCATTATAGTTAACCTGTCTTTTGACTTTAACCAAGGCTTTCCAAACTCTCCATTTATCATCCTGAGCTTTTGACGTATTTACCATTTGTTGTAAATCACCTGTATTTGTGACTCCTGGTGTCATTGACGGGCTGGGCCAACTAGTATTGTATGGGCTTATATCAATTTCGTTACGCAGAGTGGCCGGTCCTTCAAACGTGTATTCCGTCCGGGCATCTGCTGTTGAATCAACAATAAATACCTTGCACGTTCCTTTCCAACCTTTAACACTTCCAAAAGTGTTGTTCACCACTTGTTCAGTTGAAACTTCTGCCAGTAAAAAGAACAAAGTGGCCGTTGAGAATAATGTTTTCAGCTTCATGATGATGAAAGATTAAATTATTTTTTTGTAAGTTCTACTCTTCTGTTATTTGCTTTTCCTTCCGGCGATGTGTTTACATCTATTGGATTGCTTTCCCCATAACCTTTTGCAGTTAGACGATTATTTTCAATGCCAAGTGATACAAGCATGGCTTTTACGGCTTCCGCACGGGCATGAGATAGTTTCAGGTTTGATGTTTCATCGCCATCGCTATCGGTATAACCGCCGATTTCAATTTTTATACCTGGGTTATCTTTGAGCCATTGAACCAGTTCGTTGATAAAGCCCATACTTTCGCCTTTTATCGTCGATTTTGCCACATCGAATTTAATGGCGTGGGATACAAATTTGCCATCGGAAAGTATCTTACCAAGCATATTCATACTGCCTCCCGAAGCAATCTTTACGTTCCTGATTTTAGTTTCGGAACAGCCGCCCAAATAAACGGCTGTAGGCTTGAATCCGCATTTGGGTATGACAAGTTGCCGATATTGATCCACATAGCATTTTATCTGTTGGTTTTTAAATGCTAAGGAGGCATGGTGCCATTTGCCTTTAAAATTCTCTTCTCCTCCCTGGTAGGAACCCTGAAGGTCGTTCGGAAAATAGGTTGTTGATAAGTTCCCGTTATCCTCGTAATTCAGGAAACGTGAGTCATCTCCCTTATCATCCATAAAATAAAGTCCAAAAACCTGGTCCTCTGTAGGGAGAAGGTAGTCAAATTCAATTGTAAATGATTCCGACAGGTAGGATTTGGTTTTCATTGCTGGCTCTATCCTGGCAATACTGCCTTTATCACCCACTGTGTAAACGAATGTAGGCTGACCGTCGAATTGGTTAACCACACCCTGGCCGGAAAGAAGATTCCAACGGGGCGGGAATTCCCCATCCTGGCTGTCGGCGAAGTTGTCCTCGAAAAGGATCACCTCACCTGGAATAAAATCGAAGTTGTTGTAAGCATTTGTTGGATTATCCTGGGCTCTTAAACCCGGTTTCAATGAAAATAACGCAAACAGCGCAAAAACAAGAGCTTTAGTTTCCATTTTTAAAAAGGTTTAGTTAGTAATTCGGTTGTGAAATCTTTCAGCATTCTTGAAAAGAAGCAGCTAATTCCGTGGACAGGGATTCCTGAGAAAGAGGCAATTCGGTAACACCCAAATTAACAAAGATAATAAATAATTCCTCAATTTGATCTCATATCTTTGTTTTTAAACAAATTTTTAAAGCAAGAGGAATGAATTCATTAACACATCCATTATTTAACTTTAAGTTTAAATGTCGGCCGAACTATCCTGCAATGAATTTACAATAGTCATCTGATTTAACCATCTGGCTCACATGAATAACCAGCCAAGAAAAAGATAAAAAGAAGTAGAAGAGTATTGGAGTGCCTTCGCAATCGAAAGGAAGGCAAGATGAATGAATTTAATGAGTGATTTGGAGTGAAAATAGGAATATTTAAGAGTATCTTAGTATATAAAAATATTCAAAACTATTTAGAAAACGTTTATTTAAAAGGTATTCAAAAAAAAACCCTGCTATCTTACGAGAGCAGGGTAATAAAATTCGGCGGCGACATACTCTCCCGGTTTGATCCAGTACCATCTGCGCAG
>JBAXBJ010000082.1:0-22162 GCA_037142075.1 Bacteroidota bacterium | reverse complement strand
AACCATCAACCTTAATGAGATTGACCCGGTGTTAAACCCAAAGTTCGATTTTACGCCAAATACAGCCCGTAGGAAAGATGTGCTGGTCGCACTCAATAACACATTCGGATTCGGCGGTCATGCAGTTACAACTGCTTTTAAAAAGTACCTCTAAAAGCATGAATTGGCAGGCAAATGCTTCAATTATCTTTTATTCCCTTGTATAAACTTGTTCAGTTCATCAATTGAGAGTTCAAATTTGAAAGCGTCGTTCACCTTATAATAATTACCCAGGTCGAGGGTATAGGCATAAGCAAATTTTGCAAAGTTAAGGCGGGTATCCTCGAATGAGAATAGCTCGAGCATCTCTCTGACCTGTGAACTTAACAGGCAATTTCCCTGTATAATCTGCTTGGCAATAGTAAGTTTGCTGTCCTCGAAATTCTTGGAACTAATGCTTGCCTTGGCCTGGTCGAAATCGACAGGTGACATAGGGCGTGGACATCCATAGGTTCCGTTGTAACCTGGAAGTATATACTTGTCGGGATTAGCTAACTGTCCGGTATTAATGCCTGTAAGGCTGCCTGCCTGCTGCGAACCGGCACCGTCGTTGCTGTTAACTACATTCACATTGTTTCCCTTGCCATTGGCTGAAATACTGACATTATTATTTATAGTAGTATTGTTTACTATAGTAGTTCCGCTTGCGACACCAGCAGTAACGCCTTTGGGCTGATAGCCGACAACCATTTGTCCTTCTACCGTTTCAGGGTCCTGTATAACAGGGTAAGTGTTCATCATACGCAGAACATATCCTTTCTTCTTGATGTATTTTACGTTGTAGGTAGTTTCGGTACCCGGGTTCATGAAAATCGTTTTATTGATATCGGCAAGTTTAGGCTGGTCGAAGATAATTTTGACTTTATAACTGGGTGCAGGAAGATCAGTGACTTTAATATTGGTTTCGGGCCGGTCGTTCTGCAACATCCCGTTCAGCACCACGGAGAAATGCTCACCGTTTTCGGAAAAGAATACGAGGTTGGACTGCTGAGCCCTGGTGACCGATATTGCCAGGATACCGAGGAAGAGAAGAATAAGCTTTTTCATGGATAAGAGATTAAGGTTCAGTTTATTATTCGGTAGTTATTATTTTAATAGTTGTTTTAATCAGAAGTAGACGCAGGGAAAATCGGCTGTACATGTTTGCCTCGATTTTACCGCTGAATTTAATTATTGCCACTCGGGTTTCACAACATTGTTCATGTTCCACAAAATTCGTGCCTTAATTCGGGTGATATAGGCTGTTGGCCTGTCCGGTCTCCATTTTCGCGGGTTGGGAAGCACCGAGGCTATACCGGCGGCTTCATCACGGCTGAGGTTTTTGGCTGGCTTGTGGAAATAATATTGCGAAGCGGCCTCGGCCCCATAAATACCGTCGCCCATCTCGATCACGTTAAGGTACACTTCCATGATCCTTTTCTTGCCCCACATCAGTTCGATCAGGCCTGTAAAATACAATTCAAGCCCCTTACGCACATAGGTTCGCGCAGGCCAGAGGTAAACATTTTTAGCCGTTTGCTGGGTAATGGTGCTTGCCCCGCGTATTTTCTTTCCCCTGGCATTCAGTTTGGTTGCCTTTTCGATGGCTTTGAAGTCGACACCGTAATGGCTTTCAAAGTTATTGTCTTCCGAGGCTATGACGGCCAGCACCAGGTTAGGTGATATATCCGCCATGGCAACCCAGTCCTTGGTAATGGAAGGTTTATTACCATCGGCAATATTTTCGACCACCCTTATCAGCATAAGGGGTGTAAAGGGTGGATTGATAAAGCGGTAGAGTAGGGTAATCAGTATGCTGGTTCCGAAAAAAAATATCAGGAAGTAACGGAGAAACTTCAGGGTAAACTTTTTAACTCTTTGAAAACGTGGTGATTTACCCTTTTGATTCATTCGCATTGTGATTTGAAAAACAATTTTGTTCTTTTGGTGCAAATGTATTAATTTTTTGATATGTTTGCCGTGCCTATCAGCCTATATATAAATAGTGATAAATAGCTGATCTTCATAGAATAAGGATTAATATATTGCAAATCTAAATGTAAAATCAGCACATGAGCAACTTTATTGGAATACGCCACGAAGATAAATACGTGATGGAACGCAGGGCCCCTCTTACTCCGAAACATGTGGAGCGCCTGATAAAAAACAAGAAACTCGACTTCGTAGTACAAACTTCCGAGAAAAGGGTGTTCACCGATGAGGAATACATCAAAGCCGGGGCTAAAATAGCCAAAGACCTGAAGAAGTGCAGCGTGATATTCGGGGTAAAGGAAATGCCGGTTTCGTTTTTTGAAGAAGAAAAAACCTATATCTTTTTTTCACACGTCATCAAGGGACAGGTATACAATATGCCAATGCTAACCAAGATGATGGAGATGACGTGTAACCTGATTGACTACGAGCGCGTTGTTGACGAACAGGGTAAGCGCCTGATTTTCTTCGGACGCTACGCAGGCCTGGCCGGGATGATCAATTCGCTCTGGTCGCTTGGATTGAGGCTTAAGGAAGCCGGATACAAGACGCCTTTTGCCCAGATCAAACAGGCCCATCATTACAGTTCGCTGGCCGAAGTGCGCGAAGTGATTTCGGCAGTAGGGCAGGAGATAGCCGAAAAAGGCATGCCCGAGGAACTGCGCCCGTTTACGATAGCTTTTACAGGTTACGGAAACGTTTCGCAGGGAGCACAGGAAATCATCGGCTTACTGCCGGTAAAAGAAATTTCGCCCGAAAAACTGCTGTCCCTGAAACGACGCAGCAAACTTCCCGATAACCTGGTCTATAAAATCGTTTTCAAGGAAGAGCACCTGGTTGAACCCATTGATGAAAATGAAGATTTCGATCTTCATGAATACTACAACTCACCCGAAAAATTTAAGAGTACATTCGAAAAGTACATTCCGCATATCGATATGCTGATCAATTGTATTTATTGGGATGCCCGCTACCCAAGACTGGTTACCAAGGATTACCTTAAGAAACTGTTTGCTGCCGGTACACCCAAACTGAAAGTGATAGGCGATATTTCCTGCGACGTGAATGGGTCGGTTGAATGCACCGAAATGGGAACCGTAATCGAAGATCCTATTTTTGTGTATCACCCCGATTCAGGAACCTATACCATGGGGCATAAGGGTGAAGGTATACTTGTGATGTCGGTCGATATTCTGCCAAGTGAGCTTCCCCGGGATTCGTCGGCCGGTTTTGCCGATGTACTGGTGAATTATGTAAAATCCATTGCCGACTGCGATTTCAACGAGGACTTTTTAACCCTCGATCTGCCGAATGCCATTAAAAGTGCCCTGATCCTCCATCGGGGAGAACTTACCCCGCATTATAAGTATCTGGAAGAGCATTTGAATGCCTGAGGGGAATTTACGATTTACGATTGACGATTTACGATTTACGATTTACGATTGAAGAGTAGTGAAAATTAATGGCCTGACGCAGTTCATACATCCAACAATATACATTGAGAACCATTTAAAATCTAAATAAAACTAAAATGAAGAAAGTCCTTATTCTGGGTGCTGGCCTGGTGGTCCGCCCTATCGTAAAACACCTTCTAAACCAGGGTATCCAGGTAACCGTAGCTACGCGAACCAAAAGCAAAGCCGAAGAAATGATTGCCGGCCACCCCAACGGAAAAGCTGTTGCCTGGATGGTTGAGGATGAAGAGACCCTCAGCCGCATGGTTGCCGAGAACGATCTTTCGGTCAGCCTCCTGCCTTATCTTCACCACCTGCTCGTGGCTAAAGACTGCCTGCTGCACAAAAAGAACAGGGTCACCACCTCGTACGTGAAACCCGAAATGCAGGCACTCGACGCTCAGGCAAAGGAAGCCGGTATCATCATACTCAATGAGCTGGGCCTCGACCCGGGTATCGACCATATGTCGGCCATGCGTATTATTGATAACGTGCACAGCAAAGGCGGAAAAATAGAGGAATTCTATTCCATTTGCGGAGCCCTGCCTGCTCCCGAAGCAGCTACCAACCCCTTTAAATACAAATTTTCGTGGAGCCCCAAAGGCGTGGTGATGGCCGGCAACAACGATGCCAAGTACATGAAAAACAACGTAGTGATCGATGTGCCCACCGAAAACCTGTTCAAGACTCCTCTCAAGGTGGATTTCCCGGAAGTGGGACAGCTGGAGGTATATCCAAACCGCGATTCCATTTCGTACATTGATATTTACGGCATTCCTGAAGTGAAAACCATTCAGCGCGGTACCTTCCGTTACATAGGATGGTGCGAAACCCTGCACGTGATGAAACAGCTCAGGCTGATTTCGTACGATAAGGTGAACCTTGAAGGTAAGACCTATGCCGATTTTATGGCCCAGCAAATAGGTGCTGCCGACAGCAGCAATATCCGCCGGAAAGTAGCATCACATCTTGGTATCAGCGAAGATGCTTATGCCCTGGGTGCCATGGAATGGCTCGGTCTCTTCAGCAATGAGCCATTGGGTCGTACCGAAGATTCACCTTTCGAGGTGACCAGCGACCTGATGATCGCGAAAATGGAACTGGGCCAGAACGAACGCGACATGGTTGCCATGCAGCATACCTTCCTCGCAACCTATCCTGATGGAAAACAGGAAGTTATCCGATCCCGTATGTTGGATTTCGGAACGCCTGCTACCGATACATCAGTTGCCCGCACCGTTGCTTTACCTGCCGCCATTGGTGTTGAAATGATCCTTGCCGGACAGATTACGGTTAAAGGTGTTTTCCGCCCTGTGCTTCCTGGAATATACAACCCCATTCTCGATGAACTCGAAAAACTTGATATCCGGATGGTTGAAGAATATGGTTTACCGCTGAGCGAAAGGATCAGCTAAGTCAAAATTTAAATAACGTAAAAAGGTCGCCTGATGGCGGCCTTTTTACGTTAATTGTTAAAAGGCATAATTTGTACTCTATGCTATTTGTTGAAGAAATTCAGTGAATTCCGTAATGGCAGCGAAAGCCTTAAAATTGCCGGGAAGCTGAACTCCAGCCTCTTTGATCAAATATCCTCCTACCAGTATTTTTTTGTCCCCGTAAAGTTCATTGATTTCGGAAAACAATACTAGTAATGCCTCCTTCGATTGATTCGAAGTTATTGAAGTGAGCATATAATCGATGGTATGCAATTCGAAAATGCTTTTAAGATTTCGTACAGGCACGTTTTGGCCCAGGTAAAATACTTTGTGACCGGCTTTCCGGATCAGTAAATTTAAATAAAGTAAACCTAGTTCATGATATTCATTTTCAGGCAGAAAGAGCAGGAATGATTTGGCATTTTCCCGGATTTCATGTTTTGCATCAATTGCAAGAATAAATTTCTGCCTGATCAATTGTGTTATAAAATGTTCCTGCGCAGGGTTAATCACCCCAATTTGCCAGAGAATGCCGACTTTATGTAAAAATTTATTCAGCAGGTTTTCGAAAGTGTAATCAATACCATTTTTGATAATTGATGAGGATATAATTTTATCGAATCTTTGTTCATCTATCTCCACCATGGACATAACCAGGTTATCAACCTGGTAATCATTATCAAGATCCTGTTGACTGAGATTGAGCACACTTTCACTTATCTCCGCAGGCGACATTCCCTGAATGTTGGAAATTTTATGGCCATATTTATTTAAGATTGCCACATTCATCAAATGCCGCAGGTTTTCGTCAGAATAATAGCGGATGTTGGTTTGGGTACGCGAGGGCTTAACAATTCCGTACCTTTTTTCCCATATTCGGATAGTGTGAGCCTTGATACCAGTGATTTTTTCCAGATCTTTGATTGAGTAACTTACCATAGGTATCTTAAGTATTGTGCTAATCTAAACACCTGTTATGTGTTTTTGTTTAGTCTTTTTCCGAAATCATTGATTTTTTTCGTCACAGTACTTTGTGTCAAATCAGCAAATATTTGGGATTATTAGTTTGCAGGAATACCATCAGCTATACAAATATTTGTACTGATTTGATTTGCTGATAAATAGAATCTAATATAAACAAAAAAAATACTGTTTACGACTTTTTGAAATATGTTTATTAATATTAGTATAAAGTATATTCGTACTTATTATCTAAATTAAAACACTATTTGTGCGTTCGATTTACTTCCTGAGGAAATATTGTTTACTGTACAATTAGCATGGTAAGATAAAGCAAATTCTATTAAAGATAGAGAAAAACCTGCGCTCTATTACAATAGAACGCAGGTTTTTATTCTAATATAGATGTTTTACTTTTTTTCAAGACTCCAGCCTGTTTTCAAACCTACAATAAACCAGGCAAGGGAAACTGTTCCGACAGCAAATATGGTATCGCCGATTACACGAAGCCAGCGGAAGAAAGTTAATGTATCGCCCTGCATGAAATCAGCCGAACGTGCATACCATAATCCGTATTTTACACTTACCCAGGTTTGGGCTAATCCAACCGGAAGCACACTGAGTAAAATCATCAGGGCAAGCCCTATGTTAATGGACCAGAAGGCCAGGCGGATATATTTTTCTTTCCAGATTGCTCCTGCATCCATGCTGCGAAGTACAAAAAGCATGAGCCCGATTCCAAGCATACCATAAACACCAAAGAGTGCGGCATGACCGTGTGCGGCTGTAGTATTAAGTCCCTGCATATAATACAATGCAATCGGCGGGTTGATCAGGAATCCGAAAATACCGGCTCCAACCAGGTTCCAGAATGAAACAGCGAGGAAGCTGTAGATTGGCCATTTGTAATTCTGTATCCAGTTGCTGGTCCGCGAAATCTTAAGAGTGCCATACGCTTCGAAACCGATCAGTACAAGCGGTGCAACTTCAAGTGCACTGAAGGATGCACCGAGCGCAAGAATGGCAGTAGGTGTTCCTGAAAAATAAAGGTGATGAAAAGTTCCCAATATACCACCCGAAAGAAAAACGATGGTTGAAAACAAAACATTGGATGTGGCTGTGGCAGCACGGATCAGGTTGAGTTTTACAAAAAGGAAGGCGATAGCAACCGTAGCAAATACTTCGAAAAATCCTTCAACCCAGAGATGAACTACCCACCAGCGCCAGTATTCGGCAATGGCTAGGTTTGTCTGGCGGCCCCACATAAGACCGGCACCGTAAAATGCCGCGATAGCAATGGAAGCAATAAGGAACATGGCCAGCAAATGACGGCTTTCGTCCTTCTTCATCAGTGCAGGCCAGATGGCCCTACCCATCAATAGCAGCCAAAGAACAAGACCAATAAATAAAAATGCCTGCCAGAACCGGCCCAGGTCAACATATTCGTAACCCTGGTGACCAAAGTAGAAATTGGTTACCAAACCGAGTTTCTGCATAATACCAAACCATTGTCCGATAAGGGATCCGACAACAATTACCAACAAGGCAAGGAAAAGGAAATTCACACCAAAACGCTGAAACTTCGGTTCGTGACCCGAAACTGCCGGTGCCAGGTAAAGTCCTGTAGCCAGCCATGAGGTAGCGATCCAGAAAATAGCGATCTGCACATGCCATGTCCGTGAAAGAGAGTAGGGGAGGATCTGTGCCAGTGGAACGCCATAAAATGCCTGTCCTTCAACACCGTAATGAGCGGTAACTATGCCCATTATTATCTGTACAAGTACCAAACCGGTTACTACCCAGAAATATTTAAGCGTCGCTTTCATTGATGGCGTCATCACCAATCCGAAGAAAGGATCTTGTTTCAGCATTTCAATGCCTTCATCATGTTTGCTTGAGGCATAATACCATACTAGCAAGCCAATACCAATCAGCAGCATGATTACACTAAAACCCGTCCACAGAATAAGCGAACTTGTAGGTTTGTTATCGACCAATTCTTCCGAAGGCCAGTTGTTAGTATATGAAATATCACTGTCGGGCCGGTTGGTAACACAAGCCCACGAAGTCCAGAAAAAGAAAGCATTCATTTTAGCCATTCGGTCCATGGTTTTAATTGAATTTGGAGGAACAGCGTAGAATCCGCGAAGCTTTTCGAGTGCCGGATCATTCATAAACAAACCAGCGTAGTGTTTGCTTACTTCGGCAATGGCTGCGGCCCGCAAAGGCGAAACTACAAATACATTTCTTGCCTCATCGTACGTATTAGTGCGTAATTCCTTTTGCAAACGCACTTTGTACATGGCCTGTTTTTCGGCTGATACATCTTTGTAATCCATGCTGTCGGTATCACGGGCATATTGATTGAGTATAAACTCAGCTTCGCGGTGAAGCCAGTCTGCCGACCAGTCGGGAGCTACATAGGAACCGTGGCCCCAGATGGTTCCAACTTCCTGTCCGCCTATCGATTGCCAGATATTCTGACCATCTTTAATATCCTGCCCGGTGAATAGAACAATTCCATCGGTAGTTACAACCTGGGCCGGTATGGGCGGGGCTTTCCGATATATTTCCCTTCCGAAATATCCAAGTACGGAAAACGAAATTACTATGACTGCAATAAAGGCAATCCAGAGTTTTTTTGTTGTCATAAGTTTTGGTTTTAGTTATTTGATTTGTTTGGGTTAATTAGTTATTGTTTTTTATTCGGCCAGTTTCAATGCTTTCGGGTAAAGAATATTATTTTCGAGATGTACATGAATGTGAAGATCGTCCTCAAATTGTTCCAGCAGTTTGAGTGAAACCCTATAGGTATTGCAGGCATCTTCAGGAATAAAGTAATTGTTAGTCAGTACATTAATTTTATCCATCGCACCGCCGGCAAATTCATGCTCGCCCTGCATGCGGGTTATTTCAGAAACTATGGTTGCTTTTACATCAGGTGAAGCGTTCTTTTCAGCTTTTTTAATTGCCGGAAACAAAACTTCTTCCTCATTTTTTAAATGTTGCAGAAGCTCTTCATTGATCCGGGCAAACAAGGATGCTACTTCAATCAGTTCTGGGTGATGATCGCCATGAACGTTGGCGATTTTCTGCGTGTAGAAAACCAATTCAGGAAGATTTTTCAAAACAAATTTGTGATGTGTATTCACAATATAATCGCAGAGGAAACTGAGATCCCATTCTTTGAAATTCATGGCACTGCTTACAGGTGTTTGTGCCAATGAATCAAGTTGCTGAATTAAATGGGAAACATCTGTTCCTTTTTCCTTGCAGGCAACTGAGAGACTTTTATTGCCACCGCAGCAAAAATCGATGCCGGCTTCCTTAAACAGGGATGCTGCTCTGAAATCGTTGGCTACAATTTCGCCTATCGTTGGTTCTTTATTTGTTTGATTCGACATGATGTTAAGTTTTAATTTGCGGCAAAGATATAAATAAAAACACATAAAAGACAAAAAGGTCTTTTATTATTTATTAAATATTTCTCTGTACCTTTGTAAGGTTAAATATTTGATAGAAAGCAGAAAAAATATGTTCAATAAGGAAACAGAATACGCCCTCAGGGGATTGGTTTACATTCAGTTACAGAACTCCGAAGGTAGGCGGCCGGGGGTAGCCGAAATAGCTGAGCAGATTGATGCTCCACACTTTTATACTGCCAAAATATTGCAGCGTATGGTTCGGCAGGGATTTATTGAATCGCAGAAAGGGAAAGGAGGCGGATTTTATTTTGATAGCAAAAAGCCTGAATTATCGCTCAAACAGCTGATCATGGCTACAGAAGGCGATAAATTATTTAGTGGATGCGGATTTGGGCTCAACCAATGTGATGAAAATAATCCATGCCCGCTACACGAAAGATACGGCCCGATCCGTGATGCTTTAAATCAATTAGTTACCGAAGAAAATGTGCAGAGCCTGGCGCAGGGAACGTTAAGAGGGGAGGAGACCCACTCACCGCGGTTGAAATAAGTTTATGATATAAATTGTCAGATAGTAATTTGCCCATCAAGAAGTTAAGATTTTAAAGAACACATGTGGTGACCTGAATTTTTATTTTATCCTTTTTGTATGTGAACTATTGATGTATATAAAATCAAAAAAGCAGGACATTTACGTCCTGCTTTCTTTATTGCACCAATAAGGTTTGATTATTTGACTTCGAAAAATTCGTCTTTTAATTTTGTATTCAGGCTTACTTCCGTTACAGTCAAATTAAATGTTTGTGGCCCCATGGTCTGTTTCAGAGTAAATGGGAATAAAATACCATCAACAGCTTTATAATCAGAATATTCTGTCAATGCATCCTTACTTTCGGAGCGCACCTTCAGGCCTGTTTGCACATCGTAGTAATCGGTGTCTTTTTTATCGCCACCTTTATTTACCTGGATCTTGTAAAACTGTTTCTGGTCTTTTTGTTCTTCAACACCAAGTAATTCAGTGGTATAGCCTAAAGTGCTGTAATACATTTCGGGGAAAATCAGAGCACCTTCTTTCATCATTATAAGTTCATCGGCTGCAAGCGGTTTGCTTTCGCCGCTCATCGGGGATGTGGAAACCCCTTTTCCTGCATTGTAAATTTGTTTTGCAAATACCATGGCTCCTGAACCTACCTGGAAAAACATTTTATCCGGGGCCTTCATATAGGTATCAAAAGTAATGGTTTGTCCCTGCATGCTTGCACCGGCCTTCACAGTCGCATCTTTTACTTTTTTAAGTACCTTGCTGCCACCGATGGCAATTACGTAATTATTGATCACCTGGTCGGCTGTTACTCCAACCGGGGCTGGTTTAAGCTTTTTACTCGGATCATACTGCTTGCCATCGATGTCGTAATAAAGCACCTCGCCGCTTTTGGCAAACTTTTTGAGTTTTGGAGCCAGGTCTTCCGCTTTTCCGACAGTGAGAAGATATGCATTATCGGGTCGTATATATTTTTGCGCAGTAAGCTGAACATCAGCTGAAGTTAAGGCTGAAAGTTTTGTAAGATAGGTAGAATAATAATCTTTGGGAAGATTATACCGGGCAGTATTGATAGCAAAATTGGCAACCGTGGAAGGATTTTCGAGCGAACGGCCAAAATTTCCCATCATAAAGTTGCGAACCATATTCAACTCGTCATCAGGAACAGGTTCGGTACGGATGCGGTTCATTTCAGCCAATATTTCGGTAAAAGAACTGTCGGTCACCGGGTTACGCACTTCGGCCGAAGCCGTGAATTTACCAACCAGTTTGTCCGGTTGAATGCTTGAATAAGCGCCATACGTCCAGCCGTGTTTTTCGCGCAGGTTATTGAAGAGCCTGAATGTGCCACCTCCCAGGATGCTATTGGTAAGCTTCACTTTAATTTCGTCGGCCGAACCTGGCTTCAGATCAACCGCATAGCTGACATTAATGGTCGATTGAACGGCACTTGGCCTGTCAACCATAACTACCGTAGTTTTTGCCGGAGCTTTTGGAGTCATATATTTTGCATTCGGAACATCACCACGTTGCCAGCCGCCCAGATATTTTTCAACCAGAGGTTTAGCCTGTTCGAGAGTGATATCGCCAACAATGGCCAGGTATGCAATATTTGGTTTGAAAAATGTTTTATAGTATTCGTTGCATTTTTCGAGAGTGATTTTTTTGACTGATTCTTCCGAAGCGCTTAAGCCATATGGATGGTTAACACCATAAACCAGCACTGAATTTACCCGGTCCGAAATGGCCTTAGGATCGTTTTTATCGGCTTCGAGTGCCGAAAGTGTCTGGGTACGGATTTTCTCCATTTCTTCTGCTTTGAAAGTGGAATTCAGCAACAGATCCGACATAATAGCCAACAAGGATTCATTGTGTCTTGTGAGACAGTTTGCTGACATTCCACCGGCTGAAGTAGTCAGGGTGGCGCCAAGAATATCCACTTGTTCGTCTATCTGATCCTTGTTGCGCGTGGCAGTTCCTGTGCGCATCAATTGACCTGCGAAATCAGTATACCCGGCCATATCGCCTTCAAAAACGGGATCGTTATCCAATACCAGTGAATAAGATAAACGGGGAATTTTATGGTTTTCGACAACAAAAACTTTTAGCCCGTTCGGTAACTCAAATGATTGGTAATCACCGATTTTAATTACCGGTGCCGGACCTGCCTGCGGACGAATACTACGATCTAAAACTTCCTTTACAGCAACAGGTGCAGTCGTTTTAGGAGTTTTTCCTTTTTTTACCTGGGCAGCCAATGGAATCGTAATGATCAGGGCTGCTATAATTGATATAATTCTATTTTTCATATTGTGGTTCCTCCTTTAGTTTTTTTCAGTTGGTTTTGGGAGATAAGTCAGAACCACGCTGTTTTCGGGGGTAAGGTATTTTTGTGCAACCCTTTGAAGATCAGCCGGGGTAACTTTCATATAGCGGTCAATTTCGGTATTAATAAGGTTTGCATCGTTAAAATAAACGTGGTAATTGGCCAGGTTTTCAGCAATACCGGCCATGGTACTGTTACCGCTAACAAAATCGTTTTCAACTTTATTACGTAATTTCTGAAACTCAGCATCAGTTATGGGTGTGGTTTTTACCTTTTCAATCTCGGCATTAATTGATTTTTCGAGGTCGGCAGGTTCAATACCCATGTTTACGAGCCCAAAAATCAGGAACAGGCCCGGATCTTCCAGAGCAAAAGGGAACGACATCACCTGCAAGGCTTTTTGCTGCTGATCAACAATAGCCTTATACATTCGTGAACTCTGGCCATCAGAGAGCAGGGTGGTGAGCATGGATAGCGCGTACGAATCGGGCGTACCCTGCGCCGGCATGTGATACGACATGATAACGGCAGGTAGTTGGATGTTATCAAAAACGACATCACGCACTTCGGCAGTTTTCTCAGGCTCAATAACACTTGGCCTGTATAACTCCTTGGTTCCTCGTGGAATATCGCCAAAATATTTTTCGATCATTTTTTTCGTGTTCTCAATATCAAGGTCACCGGCAATGGATAAGGTAGCATTGTTAGTAACATAATAGATGCTGTGAAACTCCATGAATTCCTGCAAAGTAGCTTTATTCAGGTCTTCAGGATATCCAATCGGGGTCCATTTGTACGGGTGCACTTTGTAGGCATTTTCCATGGTTTTCTCGATGACCGAACCGTACGGACGGTTATCGTAGGATTGTTTACGTTCCTCTTTTACAACTGCCCGTTGGGTTTCAACGCCGGTTGAGTCAATACGCAGGTGAACCAGTCTTTCAGCTTCGAGCCATAACCCGAGTTCGAGTTGGTTGCTGGGAAGGATTTCGTAGTAATACGTACGATCCTGAGAAGTGTTGGCGTTTAATGTCCCACCTGCGCTAAGCGTGATTTTATCGTAATCACCGCGCGGAATATTATCGGAACCTTCGAACATAAGGTGTTCAAAGAAATGAGCAAATCCGGTACGCCCGGCAACTTCATTTTTTGACCCTACGTGATAAAGAATCGAAACAGCCACAATCGGCGTTGTATTGTCCTGGTGCAGGATCACATGCAAGCCGTTCGGCAGATCATATTCAGTGAACTTGATGCTGCCTTGTTGCGCCATAACACCCATAAAAGGGAAGATGGCAAGCAACAGAATTAGGAATCTGATTTTCATAGAATTTTTGTTAGGTTTATTTGATTGGGAGATATGAGTTATGAGTTATGAGTAAAGTGATATTGTGGATTGCGGATTGTGGATTGCGGATTTACGATTAACCATTTCTATTAACGATTAACTATTTTCTATTAACTATTTTCCATTTTCGAATAACGAATAACGATTAACCATTTCTACTAACGATTAACTATTTCCCATTTTCGATTAACTATTTTCCATTTTCGAATAACGAATAACGATTAACGATTAACCATTTCTATTAATTATTAACGATTAACTATTTTCCATTTTCTATTAACTATTTTCCATTTTCGAATAACGATTAACCATTTTCCATTTTCCATTGTCAATTATTTACTTTTCTTATTGGAAAGCAACCACTTGTATAATTCCTGATCATTGTAAGCATTTATCCACGAATCGTGACCAACACCAGGATAAATTGTGATTTTTGCTGAACCGCCATTAGCATTCATAGCTTCTACCATTTCGACTGAACGTTTAAGCGGGACAACAGGATCAGCTTCGCCATGAAATGCCCAAACAGGAACGTTTTTCAGTTCATCGGCAAAAATCGCTTCGCCACCTCCACAAACCGGCGCAATAGCAGCAAACTGATCCGGGTATTTACAAGCCCACGACCAGGTGCCAAAACCACCCATACTTAGTCCGGTAAGATAAATCCGGCTTCTGTCGATACGATATTTGTCGAGTATCTTTTCAAGCATAGCCTGCAGGTCTTCAATCTCCCACCAGGTTCCTTCGGGGCATTGTGGAGAAACAAGGATAAAAGGGAAATCCGGGCGATTTTCGACGAAAGATGGAGGACCGTTCTTTTTAACCAGATCCAGGTTTTCGCCACGCTCACCGGAACCATGAAGAAAGATCATCACCGGAAAGGTTTTACTTTTATCTTTTTTATAATCGGCCGGAAGCCAAAGCAAGTAATTTAATGAGGTTCTCCGTACAATTTTAGTCTTTTCCCTGGTTTGTACTTGTGACATAACATGCTGATTAACAATGACTACAAAGGAAAGAATGGATAAAATTAAATATTTCTTCATTGGAAAAGGATAATTTTAATTTGGATTTTGAAGCCAAAAGTCAACAGACTTTTCTGCGGCTTCAAAGTTCATAATAATTTCGTTAACATACTTCAATAATTCTTCGGATTTATGAGTCGTTGCCACACCTATAACCCGCATTCCGGCCGCAAGCGCTGATTTTATACCTGCAATGGAATCTTCGAATACAATACAATCGGAGGGAGGTACTCCCAGTTTCCTGGCAGTGAGAATATAAACTTCCGGATCGGGTTTACCCCGTTTCACCATCGAAGCATCGGATATAATGTTAAAATATTTATCCAACCCGGTCGCTTCAAGTGTGAACTGCACATTTTCGGGAGGCGCTGCTGTTGCTAAAGCGATTGTAATGCCCTGTACTTTAATATATTGAAGAAATGCTGGTAAGCCGGTTACAGGTTTGATGAAAGGCCTATATAATTCGCGGTAAATCGTCTCTTTTTCATTTGCCAGAACAAGAATTTCCTCCGGGGTATGTTTTTTTTGAAAAAGTGAATCCATGATCTGATGGTTTGTCATTCCAAAATATTTGCTGAATTCATCCCTGCTGGTGTTTAATCCATATTTACGTCCAAATTCAACAAAAGCAGCTAAATGCCACTCAGCATTGTCGACTATTACTCCATCCATATCAAAAATAAATACCATAAACACTAAGCTAACAGGTTCGATTTCTTTTTTTATCGCATCAAAAATAGTAAATCAAACCGTTGTTTTGATCGTAAATGGTTTTTAAACTGAAAACTGAAGAAAATTGGCTAATCAAAATTACAAATTCATGATTTTGAATACAAAATATCGAATATTTTTTCGATTGGAACTATTTGATTTTCATGCCATTTTAGCCAAAATAACATAAACAATCGAAGCAAATCAAATATAATGGTTTTTGAGATATTAAATTATATACCTTTGCACCGGTTTTTGAAAAATGTAAAATAATACCATAAACACATGGTAATCAATAATATAAAAATATGAAAAGAGTTATGGTACTTACCGGTGGCGGCGATTGTCCCGGGTTGAATGCAGTGATCAGGGCAATTGTGAAACGCTCGTCAAAAGAAACTGACTGGGAAGTTTTGGGAAGTATTAAAGCGTTTGACGGTATACTGAACGAACCTACCGAACTAATGATCCTGGATTCAGAAAAAGTGGCGGGTATTCATTACCAGGGCGGTACGATCATTCAAACCACCAATAAAGGCGGCCCTTTTGCCTGGCCAGTTAAAAATAAAAGCGGTGAATGGGAATATGTGGATCGTTCGGATGAAATGATCCGAAAACTGTCGTACCTGGGAATTGATGCTGTTATCAGCATTGGTGGCGACGGTTCGCAGCGCATCTCGCAGAAACTGTTCGAAAAAGGGCTCAATGTCATTGGTGTTCCAAAAACGATTGATAACGATTTGTCAGCCACCGATACCACCTTCGGATTTCAGACTGCCATCGAAATAGCTACCGAAGCGGTTGACAAACTTGTCACCACGGCGGCCAGCCACAACAGGGTTTTCATCCTTGAAGTGATGGGTCGCGATGCAGGCTGGATTGCCTTGAATGCGGCAGTAGCCGGTGGTGCCGAAATTTGCCTTATTCCTGAAATTCCCTACGATACCAACGAAGTCCTTTCGAAAATTAATGCCCGATTCCACAAAGGACGCGGATTTGCCATCATTGTGGTTGCCGAAGGCGCAAAACCCAAAGATGGTGAAATTATCGGGGAAAAGAGCACGGAAGTCGGATACGAACATGTACGCCTGGGAGGAATTGGCTTCAAACTTGAAGATGACCTCAAAAAACTAGGTTGTGAACCGGATATCCGGGTAACTGTTTTAGGTCACCTGCAGCGTGGAGGCGTTCCTATTGCTTACGATCGTGTACTTGCTTCGCAATTTGGCGTAAAAGCCTTCGAAATGGTTTTAAATGGAGAATTCGGCCGTATGGTTTCTTACCAGCATCCTTATATTACCAGCGTTACCCTTGAGGATGCCATTCAAAAACCAAACCTGGTAACCCTCGACACAGCTTTGATGAAAACGGCACGAGGATTGGGAATCAGCTTTGGAAATGATCAGATAGCACTCGAAGAATAGGTTTTGCTTGTTTGGATTGAGATAATTTTTTATACAAAAAAGCTTCCGGAAGGGAGCTTTTTTATTTTGTAGCCTGAACTAATTCGCAGCATATCAATTCATTTACAAAATAACCGGCATAAATTACACTTTGATTGTTTAAATATCTTATTTTTGAACCTAATTATTGAAATTTTATTTAAAATTATTAAAATGAATAACGATGGGATTTATACCTATTACAATCGATGATTTTGTAAAAATACATTTAAAGCATAATCCATCGGAAAACGAAGCGGAGATAAAAAAAAACCTGAAATCGGCCTTAAATGATTATAAGAATGGCGTGAAATGTTCGTGTGGCAGCGATATTTGGGTGATAGGATCTGCATGGGCAGGGAATAGCTGTTTCACCTGCATCACTGGCGAAAGCCATTCAACTGATGATTACGAAATAGATTCTGCGGCAAAGAAAATGGAAAGCACAAAGGGTAGAAGGCATATCAACGATATTGATCCGGCTAAAATTTCAGGTTTTTTTAGTGATGATGGTTACGAAATAAATTCAGATCTGATAAAAAAGCCTTCGTTGTGTTTGGTCTGTGCGAAGAACGATGATCCGAATGAAGAAATGTTATGTAATATGAACCGGTACGATCAGAAAGATGAAATTGAATTCAAATGTTTCGCATTTTGCAAAAAGTAATCCGTTATCATTGGCAGTTATTTATCAGTTAATTAGTTCAAAATCAAATACATCAATCGTATGAAAAAGCAACTGACCTTTATTTTAGCAGTAATCTTTATTTCATTCCTGGTTTCATGTGGTCCGTCTGCTGAGGAAAAAGCAAATCACGGAAATTCAGATACGGTAAGTGCCCAACCGGATACCAGCGTTATCTATCCAACTGATTCAGCCATAGTTGATGTAGAAAAAGCTATAACTACAAAAAAAATACGCAAACTTGGTTCAAGACAAAAGGCCATGATGAATGATACTACCTTCATTTCCGAACCTGTCGAAGAACCTGCAACATCTGCCCAACCTACTGCCGAACCTGCCGAAGAGCTTGTAGTCCCATCAAAAAAAACCGAAGGCACCCTGGTTTATTATTGCCCCACCCGTATGTTGGAGAATACCGCAAATAATATTTCGGTAACCATCACCAAAGCCGCCCTGCAACAGGCAAAGGAACAACTTGGCAAAAAAGTTGCAGCTTCAACCGGTAAAACTGCCGAAAAAATTGAAAAAGATATCAATGGTGGGAGCATTGCTATTGCAGATAAAATGAAAGTCGAATTAAAATACAGCGATAAGGACTTTGAAACTATTTATAAGCCGGAAAATGAGGACCAGATTTTTGATGGCGTTAATGATATGAATTGGGATTGGATCATTAAACCCACGAAAGTCGGAAATATTCAGATAACCATCATTGTATCGGCATTCGATAATAAAAGTGGCAGATGGATTTCGGTGCAAACACCACCAAAAATTTACAATATAAAGGTGCAGGTCGATCCCAGGGGGTATTTTGCCAAACTCTGGGGTTTTCTCGAATCAAATCCCGAATGGCTGTTTATACAGATACTAATTCCATTGGTAACCTTTTTTTATGGTAGAAAAAGAGGGAAAAAGTCGAAATAATTTGCAATTCGATATATTTACCCTAGTGAAGGCGGATGAAAATGTATATTTGCCAATCTTAAAATTTGCGACAAATTTGCTCTTAGCTGAAACACGAGAAAACTGTTTTGTAAGAAAAATTAATACCAACTAATCCAATCAAAACAACCTATTATTATTCTAAGATGTGAAGAAAATTCACGGTACTTTATAAACTGAAACTTATGTATATCAAATGTAATCAACAAAAGATAATTCTTTTATGAAATTTTCAACCACTAAAATGCTTTATTTTTTCCTGTTATTACCTGTGCTTTATTTTACAGGTTGTTGCAGTAATCCTGTAAGATACGTGGTATCAAATGATTTGAAAAGATATTTTGATTTTCCCGAGGGTAGTTATTGGATATATAAGAACTATAACAATTATGATACCCTCAAAGTATTAGGAAGGAAAACAATTAATGAGGCATACGATATAGAAAATTGTGATGAGAAGGAAAATATAGTCAGAAATTATTATTCATCATATTTAGATACCATTTTTGAAACTTATACTGTATGCATTGGAAAACAATCTTATTTTAAAGAGGATGCACATTATTTTACAAGTATTCCATCTGATTCATCTGATCACAAATATGTAATAGTTAACGATTATACTCAAAAAACTATTGCAAACCTTAAAATTGGTAATCAAAACTACACTGATATCAGAGTGCAGGTTTTAGACACCATGATTTTGGGCAATTCAGTGAATAAAAATTGGACAATTGAAGGATATTATGTCAAAGATATAGGCTTGGTAAAAAGAGTGCTATATGATGGAACAAATTGGGAGTTGGTTGATTATAAGATATACAAGTAACCATGGGTGATTCCTTTTTATATTTAAATTAAAAGAGAATATAAACTCATTATTCGATTTTATAGCCTGATTTGCAATTATCAAAACTCACTGACAGGTATTCTGTACCGCTCAATAACAACTAATTTCCATACTTTTGCCGCTTATCTAAAAAAAGGAAAATGGCGGCATGTGTGCATTGTGGGCAGGATTGCGGTAAAAACCCGGTTCTTTGGGACGAGAAACCTTTCTGTTGCAATGGGTGTAGCATGGTGTTTCAAATCCTTTCGGAGAAAAAACTGGATCGGTATTACGAAATGATGCCAACGCCTGGCATACGGCTCGACCAGGAAAATAATTCGGGCACGCGTTATGCATATCTTGATTCGGATGAGATAAAATTGAAATTACTCGATTTTTCGGATGGCGGCATATCGCGCGTAAACTTGTTTATTCCTGCCATTCATTGTAGTTCATGCATCTGGCTTCTCGAAAACCTGAACACCTTGCATAAAGGGATCATGCATTCGCATGTCAATTTTGTGCGGAAAGAGGTCAGCATTACTTTTCGTGAAAATGAAATTTCGCTGCGGCAGATAGTTGAATTGCTGCATAATATCCACTATATCCCCGATATCAGTTATAATAAGCAAGCGAAGGACGACCACCAGAAAGTCAACCGCCGCATGATCATGAAAATCGGGGTGGCCGGTTTTGCATTCGGTAACATTATGTTGCTTAGCTTTCCTGATTATTTGCCTGGAGGCGAAGCTATTGACAAGCTTATGGCCGGTACTTTCGGAATAGTTTCCTTTATCCTGGCTTTGCCTGTTATCACTTTTTGCAGCAGCGATTTCTTTCTATCCGCGTATAAAAGCCTTCGGAAGAAAATAATAAATATCGATCTTCCTTTATCTATAGGTATCCTGGCGCTTTTCCTGGAAAGCAGTTACGAAATTTTCAGCGGATCGGGAACCGGCTATATGGATTCCCTGGCAGGGCTTTTGTTTTTTATGCTTATCGGCCGGTGGTATCAAAGCCGCACTTACCAATCTTTATCATTCGACCGCGATTACCGTTCCTATTTCCCGATTGCAGTTACCCGTTTATCCGATGGCAAAGAGGAATTTGTGCAGTTGAAAGACATTAAAACCGGTGATCATATTTTAGTCAGAAACGGGGAACTGATCCCTGTCGATTCGGTATTAACTGAAGGCGAAGGCAATGTTGATTATAGCTTTGTAACCGGCGAATCGATTCCGGTTGCAAAAAAAGCAGGGGATTTTGTATTTGCGGGTGGCAAGCAATCGGGAGCAGCCATAAAACTCAGGGTTGAAAAGGAAGTGGCTCAAAGCTATCTCACACAATTATGGAACGAGGATAAATTAGGCACTGATGGCGAAATGCATATGCAATCGCTCGTAAACAGAGTTAGTCATTATTTTACAATAGTTATCCTGATCATAGCCTTTGGTGCAGGTGTTTATTGGGCGGGAACCGATTTTGGAAAAGCCGTTTACGTTTTTGCTTCTATACTGATTGTTGCCTGTCCTTGCGCACTTTCTTTAACAATCCCATTTACTTTCGGTAACGTGATGAGAGTTTTTGGTCGCAACGGATTTTATATTAAGAATACTGAAGTAATCGAAAAACTTACTCATGCCGATACCGTGGTGTTCGATAAAACCGGTACGCTTACACATACCCGGACAATGAATATCGGTTGGGATGGTGCAGTGCTGAGCGACAACGAGATGCAATGGATCAGGTCGGTCGCACGAAATTCAACCCATCCATTATCAGTTATGGTAAGCGAATGGCTGCCAGTAAGTTTGCTGCTTCCTGTCCAGGATTACAAGGAAATAAGCGGACTTGGAATTGTCGGAATGATTGACAATCATCGTATTATGATTGGATCCCGTAAATTTATAGCAGGATCTGAAACCTCTGAGGAGGGGAAAATATCCTCCGTTTACATATCAATTGACAATCAATTGAGAGGCTTTTTTAAGATGGAAAACCATTACCGTGATGGTTTAGAAGATGTGATTTCAGGAATGAACGATATGCGACTGCATTTATTAACAGGCGACAATACTTCGGAACTGGAAAATCTCAAAACTTATTTTTCATCAGATACAACTTTACACTTCAATCAAACTCCTACCGATAAACTTGAATATATTACTGAATTGAAGCTAAATGGGCGCAATGTAATTATGATAGGGGATGGATTGAATGATGCCGGTGCCTTGCTTAAAGCAGATATAGGAATTACCATAGCTGACGATATTTATCATTTTTCGCCCGCATGTGATGCTATTCTGCAGTCATCAGAATTCGGCAGGTTGCAGGATTATCTCGGGTTTTCAAAATCTGCTATGAAAATAGTGTATGCCAGTTACCTGATATCTTTTCTGTATAATATTGTAGGTCTGACATTTGCTTTACAGGGATTACTATCGCCTGTAGTTGCGGCAATATTGATGCCATTAAGTTCAATTTCGGTGGTAACTTTCGCCAGTTTATCCGTATCTATACTCTCAAAAATAAAAAAATTTTAAAAGTTCCACATATATTTTTATAAGTATTTTGACGTATATTTCAATTCCTTTCGATTTCAACAGGAGATTGTTAATAAATTGTTAATTCGAGGGATTGTCAAACTATTATATTTCAATAAGATGCATATTTATTAGGAATAATTCTAAATTACGCATGAAAGTATCTCGTATAAGTGTATTCAATATCTTTGGCTAATTCAATATTTCAATACTTAAATGAGTGTTATAGTAGTACTGATTGGTTTTAGTTTAGTTGTTGCCCTGGGATTTCTTGCGGCGTTCCTCTGGGCAGTCAGGTCGGGTCAGTACGATGATGATGTTTCGCCCTCCATAAGGATATTATACGATAACGAAGATGATAAATCCAAACAACCAAATACAAATCCAAACCATGTTTAGTTAAAACCAAAAGCTTATGGAATTACAGAAGTTTTACTACGACAACAAAATTGTGAAGATGTTTGCCTATGCCACCATATTCTGGG
>JBAXBJ010000081.1:0-22633 GCA_037142075.1 Bacteroidota bacterium | reverse complement strand
CCTCTACAGGGTAGCTGGTTATTTTTCATAGCACCTCAAAATAAGAATTAGCCTATTTTTCGAAATTATAACCGAATAATTAAATTAAATAATAATTTTGCGGTACAAGACTAATTTCCCGTTATGAAAACAAATTTCCGTTTCTTTTTGCTGATCGCGATATTTTCAAGCCTGTTGTTCTCAGCTTGTGAACCAGTTGACACAACCGCTCCGGGTAGCGATGCCCGTGATCCCTTTGTCGGCTATTGGCAATTTATCGAGAGCAGTTCGTATAAAAGTACAGATGGGCAGAGCTTTATAGTTTCTATTTCCAAAGACCCGGTGAATAGCACACAGGTACTGCTTAAAAACTTTGGAAACCCCGGATCGCAAAATGTATCTGTTACCGGCATTGTTACTGCCAGCCAGATTGTAATTGCTTCGCAAAGCATGAGTAATGGGTGGATAGTTGAAGGATCGGGAAAAACAACGAATGTGGAAAAGACAGCAATGTCGTGGACCTATTCAATTACAGCAGGTGGCGATAAGACGGATTATACCGCGGTATCGACACTTCAATAAAAAAACAGGAGGTTTTCGAAGATCCGCGATCTTCTGCTAATAATTGCAATTAGTGAAACTTTCCGATTAGCCAAACGAAATTAAAAAAAGCACTCTCCTGAATCAATGAATTCAGGAGAGTGAAAAATATTACACGAACTGCATTTTATACTATCTCTGAATACAGCCTCATAAACTGTACCCTTTCGAATTCAGCCGGGTTTGCAATGCTTTGCTGGTTCATTTTGCCCCTGAAAGCATCGATGTTGGCATAGCCTTTCTCATCCATCCATTTACCGATGTCGTTGGTAATTTCCGAAATTACATGATAACCATGCTTGTAAATGGCTGATACCACTTCAATTGCTGTTGCCCCGGCCAGCAGCTGCTTGATGGCCGTTTCGCCCGTATGGATTCCAGTTGTAGCCACCAACTGGCAACCGGTTCTGCCCGATAGCAAGGCTATCCACCGCAAAACATGCGAGTATTCCGAAGGGTCGCTCAGCATATACTTGGCATGTGTTTCGAGTTTGTTTATATCAATGTCAGGATGAAATGGCCTGTTGAAAAGCACCATTCCGCCAATGCCTGTTTTCGAAAGTTCAATAGCGGTGGTAGCCAGCCCCGAAAAATAATAACCCATTTTTAACGAAACCGGAATTTTAACCTGTTTCAGAACGGCTTCAATAATATCAAAATATACTTTTTCGTTTTCCGCCGAATTTTTCATTGTATTCGAAGGAAGAACGTACACGTTGAGTTCCAGGGCATCAGCACCGGCTTCTTCAATTCTTCGTGCAAAATAATGCCAGTCGTAGGCCGTTGTACAATTGATGCTGGCAATAACAGGAATATCAACTGCTTTTTTAGCTTCAGTTACGAAGGAAAGATACTTCCTCAAGGTCAGGTCTTTAGCGTGATCGGTCAGGTACGAATACGCTTCTTCGTAGTCATATTCCCTCTCATTCAAAACGGATTGGTATCCTTTATTAAATGAATTGCCATTGTCTTTTTCAGTTTCGTTCAGGTAGCTATCCATTTCGTGCAGGATCTGCTCTTCAAAAATAGATTTTAACACAACTGCTCCGGCACCGTTTTCGGCAGCATGTATTACACCGGCTACAGTTCCTGTCATTCCTGAACTTCCAACGATAACAGGATTTTTCAATTTTAAGCCAAGGTATTGGGTTGATAGATCAGCCATAATGATTTTCTTTTGAAGTTTTGAATATGGTAACAAAGATAGAATAGTCTGGTAATGGATAGTTATATTGAAACAAGATTCTTGAAAAAAAATTTAGGGGCTTCTTTCTTGATTCAGAGACCCGGCTTGTGAAATGGAAACAATTTTTATTTGCTTACTGGGATATTTACCAGTAACCGCTGATTCTGATACAACTCTTCTTCTAAATATTTGCAGCATAGCGCTGTCATATTTGCAGAAATGGATAACCCAAATGTGAAAAAAGATTATTTACTTTGATTGACCTACAGAAGGCCTTTAATATTGTACTTATAAATGAATGCTGATTGCACCGGTCAGCATTGAAACCAGCAGCATGACCAGTGTTGTGGCAACAGCCCATTTTAATGTGAAACGCTGATGTGCTTCGAAACTAACTCCGGCCAGTCCGACCAATAAATAGGTGGATGCTACCAGAGGACTCAGCATGTGAACTGATTGACCTAAAAGCGAAGCCCTTCCGATTTCTACGGCAGGAACTCCGAAATGAGAAGCCGTTACGGCCGTTAAGGGAGCTATACCATAAAAATAAGCATCGTTGCTAATGAAATAAGTGAACGGCATGGAAGTAATTGCAGTAATAACGCCCATATTAGGCCCCCACGAGTCAGGGATAATGTAAATAAAGCTCTGCGCCATAGCATCAAGCATCTTGGTGCCCGATAGTATGCCCGTAAATATGCCGGCCGCAAACACCATTGAACCAACAGATAAGGCACTGCCTGCATGTGCAGCCAGTTTTTTCCTCTGTTCGTCAAGGTTAGGGAAGTTGAGGATCAATGCTAGGGCAAGACCAACCATAAATGTAATTGCAATCGGGAATAATCCCGAAACCAGGGCAACAATCAAAACAAGGGTAAGCAACAGGTTGGTGAAATAGATTATTTTATTCTTGATTTCTTTACTTTCAGGCACTTCAATATGTGCGATTCCTAATCGTTTTCGCTCTTGTATTCCAAAAATGTAGGCAACAATTAAAACCCAAACAATGGATGCCAGCATACTCGGAATAATCGGGTTAAAAAGGGCAGAAGGTTCAAGCCGTAAAGCGCTCAAACAACGTGCATTTGCCCCGGTCCATGGCAGTTTGATCATGATTCCGACACACAGGGTGAGAATGGCAGTGAGGATCAGGGGGTTTATTTCAAGGCGTTTATATACCGGAAGCATAGCTCCGACCAGGATAAGGTAAGTGGCAGCACCGTCACCATCCAATGCAACAACTAAAGCAAGGATGCAAGTGCCCATGATAACTTTTAAAGGATCGCCTTTCGCAATTTGCAATATCTTAATTATCAATGGCTCAAATAGTCCTACTTCGAACATGATTCCAAAATACAAAATCCCGAACATGAGCAATACACCTGTAGGAGCAGTGTCCTTCAGCCCGTTTTCCATCATTTTGCCTAAACCTGATCCATATCCGGCCATTATTCCAAACAAAATCGGGATCAGGGTAAGGGCAACTAAAGGCGAAAGCCTTTTGGTCATGATTAAACTGATAAAAGTCGTAATCATCCCCAAGCCCAGTAAAGCCAACATGGTTTCACTCATAGCTTTTCACTTCAGTTAATATGGTATAGTTGTTAAAATTGAAACTTTACTTGCCCTAAAAGAGTCTTCTATAGTTGCCAGTGTTAAAAGAAAGAGGTAACCGTTTCTGTTTTAAACGGTTAACCTCTTCTTCACCATCAATCAATCCTCAATCACCCAAATTTACTGTCACAGATACCATTTTCAGATTATCCGGAATACTAAATACAGGTTTTTAGAAAGGAATTTAGTAATACAAGTAAGTATAAACTTCTACAAAATCAGCACCGGTACGGGTAATTTTCGAAGGTCTGCTCTTAGAATCAAATTCGTAAGTAATGGTAGTCCTTTTTTTAACAATCGGGGTTGCGCGTGGATCCCAATAATCCAGGAAATCAACCATTTTTTTGCTGGATTTTCCGAACAGGTTACCAACTGGCAGCGTATTGCTGTCGACCATGTTAGTCTGCTGAATATTATTTACATTGTCACCTATAGTAAAGGTAAACTCTTTGATTTTTTTCACAGTAACACCGTCATCGTCAAAAGTGGTGTGTTTCATGACATTGCCATTTGTGATTACCGCCTGCATTTTTAAATGATCAGCGCCACCCCAATGTTCAATAATCTTTAACAGGTAACCATCTGCATCATACTCATAGGCAGCATATTCGCCACTGCCCCAGTCTTCTTTGGTTATCATGCCCTGTGCATTAATATCATAATGAGTTGCAGAGGTTCCTTTTGTGATAGTAAGTTTACCGGCTACCGAATAATCGTAAGTGATTGTTTTGTCCAGGGCAGCATTCCAGTAATCGTCGATTTTTGTTACCTGTTTGGTAGTTGCATTGTATGAGAATTCATACGATTCAACGCCATCGGTATAAACTACACCAATCGTTTTAATTAAGGAAGGAGTCGAAAATGCTACATCGGCTCCATAGGCAGTACCATCGGCATTGGTTGCATAAGCTCTTACATGATAAGGTGTTCCGGGGGCTAAGCCGGTAATGGCGCTGGTAAATGTGCCAATACCTGTACCATCAGTAGTTTTTGAATCGGCAACGGTTGGATCGGCAGTAGTTCCCCAGCAAACGCCGCGGGCAGTAACCGGCGAAGTTCCTTCGGCAGTGATATTTCCACCCGAAGTTGCTGTAGTTTCAGTAACAGCAGTAACCGATGTTGTGCTGATAGTAGGAGGATTAGTATCCTCCTTACATGATACAAATGACATGGTGACTAAAGCAACCATGCTCAGAAAATAGAATTGTTTTTTCATTGTTTGTGTGATTTAGGGTTAATAATTATGTTGGGTTGGTAATAAGAAAACTAATTGTTCCCGGCCATTATAATCAGGGCCAGTCCTGCTGTAAAAAGTAAAAACATAAATGCAAGCAAATTATTCACTGATTTGCCGGCACCTTTAAATTCTTTCCAGATAAATACACCCCAGAAAGCTCCGATCATGGTTGCGCCTTGTCCAAGTCCGAATGAAATAGCATATCCTGCTTTATTTGCTGCTAAAAGGCTTAAAGATGTCCCCAAAGCCCAGATCATTCCACCAATGATTCCCGATAAATGGCTTTGGAAATTGCCTTCGAAATATTGTTTGAAATTAACCGGGGTTCCTTCAATCGGCTTTTTCATCAGGTAGGTATTGAACAGAAAGTTACTGATTACGATCCCTATTACGAAAAAGAAAAACGCAGCATAAGGAGTAAGTTTCCCTGCTTCGGATAATCCGGCAGCAGTAGCTTCGGGATCGACAGCAATCGCTTTGGCTACAAAACGGAAGAACCAAGCCATCAGAAATCCTGCTGAAACCGAAAGAAGGATTCCTTTAGTTGAAGTTTTCTTTTCGCTGATGGCATGTTTTTTATACGCCAGCGCATCCAGAATGATAGCAACGACAACAATGGCCACACCAATAAACAAGAGCATAGGATCGCCCTTTGGAGTAGCCATATAATTGATAAGCACTCCCAAAACCATGCAAATACCTACTCCGACCGGGAATGCAATAGCCATACCCGCAACTGAAATGGCAGCTACCAAAAGAATATTGGAAAGATTGAAGATGATACCGCCTAATATGGGATTGAGAATACTCGAAGTGCTTGCCTGTTTGATGCTTTCCAGAAAGCCCATGCCGACACTGCCGGTACTCCCGAAAGTGAAACCAAAGAGCAGGGAAAAAATCAATATCCCTATCACATAATCCCAATAGAAAAGTTCGAAACGCCAGCTTTTGGCGGCCATTTTCTGGGTGTTGGCCCACGATCCCCAGCAAAGCATGGTAATAAAAGTGAGAACAACGGCCAGTGTGTAACTACTTACGATGAACATGGTTTTTAGTTTTAGTTAGTATTAATTTGGTTGAAGATTTATATTAAATTTTGTTGGAAGTCCGAAGACGGAAGTCCGAAGACTGTTCATTACAGTTATTCTGATAAAGTCACGCCTTTCGCTAAATAATTTGTTTTAGCTCTCATTCTGTATTTTTCACATCTGAACCAATTACTAATACTTTCAATTTATGACACCCTGCTTCCGACTTCGGACTCCCGACTTCGGCCCTATTTATTTGTGAAATCTTTTTGCTGTAAATGCTATTATTTCCGGTAAGCCGGAAAAGAAAAAATCAAAACCGCCATTTCCCTCCCTTACCCGGTATTCGTGCTGCATATCCTTGTCGCGCAAAAGCATATGCGCATTCCCGTTGCCTTTATAGAAATTACCTTTATCGGGTGCATCTATAAAAAATGAGGTGCGTTCAAGTGCTTTGGGTTTCATTTCTGATATCAAGCCTGAAATCAGGCTATCCGGAAGAAATGCATCGCTCAGAACGCATGCGGTAAATTGTTCCTGGCTTATGGCTATTCTGCTGGCTTCTGTAGCTTTAGCCTGGAATCCCGTGATAGTGCGGAACCTGTACCCTTTGCGGATTCTTAATTTTTCTTCAAGTTCCGGTAATGCATCAGCCATGCGGTTCAGAGCAATTTCAGGTAAAAATACAAGTAGCATTGGGCAAACCTTATTCTTATTCATTTTACTGTTGACAACTGCTGCAATTGCTTTTTGCTGAGACGCTGAAAAATTGCCTGCAAAATAAATTACCGGGTATAAGCGATCGGATTCTTCGTATCCGGCAGGAACATATGCAAATGCAGGTTCATTCAGAATAGTCAGTTTTCGTATTTGCTTCTCCGGCAACTGGCTGTCGGAAATTTTAGCCGGGGTATCTCCCTGGTATGATTTGCCTTCAAATGCATCGTTAATAAACCGTAACGCGTTTGGCAATGCCGAACACCAGTATTGAAAACTATGACCTCCGTCGCGGACACGGAATTCGTGGGGGATTTCCAGGTTTCGCATCAGGATATGCAATTCCTCATTGCTCCGGCAAAGTGTTTGTTCCTTGTCGCCATTGTCTATGTACATGTTGAGCTTTTTAATTTCATCAGGTGACAGTTGAGGCAAGATGTAGAAAGGGTTATTCTGTTTGTAATATTCCGTGATCCGGTCCTTGCCCTTAAAGCCCGGCTCCCCAAACAGGCGTCCCCATTGCTCATCCCATCCGGAAGCATCCTCAGTCATATACTGTTCATCGGTGCGAACCGATGTACTCAGGGATACTGCCGTTCCAAACATTTCTGAATGTTTCAGGTGAAGGCTAAGAGCTCCGAATCCTCCCATGGAATAACCCATTACAGCCCGGTGCTGCCTGTCGGCAATCGTACGGAAAAGGCTGTCGATATAAGGCACCAGTTCTTTTACAAACATATCCTGGTATAAAAATGTGCCTTTATAATCGTTAACATAATAGGTCCGGAATGCTTCAGGCATCACAAAAATCATGGGTTTGGTCTCCTCATCTTCAACCGCTTTATCAGCATACTGGCTGATCTGACCGTATTCGAGCCACGAAGTTTCATTATCACCCAATCCGTGCAACAAATAAACTACCGGGTACGATTTTTTGGAATCATAGTACTCTTTGGGCAGGCAGACAGAAAAATGAACGTCCTGTTTCAGGATACGACTTGGCATTACCATGCTTTCCATAATCCGCAAACCCGGAGTAGCAAAGGAATTGCTGAGCAGGAGCAAGCATAAGAAAAACAACAGGGAAGTTTGTTTCATTTTCTAATTTCTAAGGTGAATATTCATAAATCCGGCAGATTCTTCAAGACC
Organism: Bacteroidota bacterium; assembly: GCA_037142075.1. Taxonomy (GTDB): domain Bacteria; phylum Bacteroidota; class Bacteroidia; order Bacteroidales; family UBA4417; genus UBA4417. The sequence goes on along the minus strand of JBAXBJ010000081.1, from coordinate 15,123 downwards.
GTTCAGGAATGATTCGTGCGAAGGAATTCCCTGCCGGACCCTGTACTCATGAGTTAAATCATTGTGGCGCAGACTCAGGTAAAGTGAGTTGTACCCTGTATAGTTAATTCCCTCGTCGCATATATCGAGATAATAACTGATGGCAGGATTGGTTGCAGTGGCGTCCTGGGGTATGTTTGCATCAAAAAGCAGGCAGGCATTGATCAGATCAGCGCAGTCGGGAATCAATTGATAAGCCAGCAGCCCTGCTTCTTTGTTTCCAAGCAAAACAGTATGCTTACTGTCAGCTATAGCCCGGTATTTTGCCCTGACCTGGCTAATGATCTGCTTGAGAACTTCTGTTGTAATAGGTTCTGTTTGCATAGGGATTTCGACAAGCAGCGAATTTGGTATTTTGCTGCTGACCATATCGGAATTGAGCAGGGAAAGAAGGTTTTGTGATTCTTTATCCTGTGCAGCTGCATTCCTGTCGTGAAGTGCAAGTATTACCGCATAGTGATTTGTATCAGACAAATACGTTGGAGGAACAGTAACTTTAAAGGTTATTTCAGATCCTTCAAGCTGCTCTGTAAAAATACGTTCAGCCGGAACTGCTGCTCCCACACTTATCGGTGGTGGATCATCAGGATAGGCGATATTCTGAACGGCGGAGCTGATAAATTTCAATGCTTCGGGCAATGATTTATGCCAGTAATCCCAGGAATGAGCTCCGTTTCTTACACGATATTCGTGTTTAATATTCAGGCCGCGGAGTAGGTCGTGAAGCGCATCGTTGGTTTCCGAAAGACTTTCTTCATCATCACCACAGTCGAAAAAGAAGTTCTGGCCTTTTAAGGAAATATCATCTGGATTTTTAAAGAAATAAAACGGGCTATTAGCTTTAAAATAATCCGTTAAGCGTGCAGTTCCTGATGAACCGGCACCTCCAAAGATCGAGCCCCACTGGGAATTCCAACCGTCCTGTGATTCATTCATATATTGCTGATCCGTGCGGAACGACATGCTCAAAATCACCCCGGTTTTAAATACGTCCGGATTTTTAGCCGGCAAAATCAAAGCTCCGTAGCCACCCATCGAAAATCCCATCACAGCCCTTTGCTGAGGATCCTTTATAGTGCGAAACGTAGAATCGATTGTAGGAACCAACTCCTTGACAAACATATCCATATATGGGAAACTGCCACTGTATTTATTTACATAATATGAATTGAAGCCTTGCGGCATGACGTATATCATTGGTGTTGATGTATTTGCATCAGAGTAATACTGAATGAGCCCATATTTGTACCAAGCTGTTTCGTCATCGCCAAAACCATGAAGCAAATAAACAACCGGGTAGTTTGTATGCAGACTGTCGTATTCCTTTGGCAGCAAAACAGCGTAAGATATATCGCGATTCAGAATCCGGCTCTTCAAAGTCTGCTTCTCCATTAACCTTACGAACTTTACAGTATCAACAGGCGGACCGGGCGGAATAGGAGTTGGTTCACGCTCACACCCTGTTAATCCCATCAAAAGTGGAATTAATCCGAAGAGTAATAGGGTGAAACATTTTAGTCCAATTCCGTATTTTTTCATTTTGCAGCTTTAGCCTGATCGGGATCAAATTTTTTATTTGGCGAATCATTGTAAACAACATACGATTTCAAAGTTATCCTGAAATCCGGATTCTGATTCACCCATTTTATTTCAAGTTTATGATCTCCATTTTTCAACATGTATTTGTGATAAATATCGTATTTGCGGATTATGTAGTCGTAAGGCATGCGAACCTGCTCAGTTTTTACGCCATCAATGTACACATCCAGCAGGGCTACAAAATCACTTTTTGTCACTCCGCACTGACTTTTTACATTGCCAAGAACTACGATTCCATTCCCCGTAAAATCTAGCTTAATGCTTTCGTCCAGGAAATCTTTCCTCACAAGGAGTTGCTTTGACGGATACATCCCGACGAAAGATTCTTCATACCTGAGTGTTTCAGGTTTCTGAACTTTAATGGTGATATTGTCGTCTTTAACTTCTCCTCCGTTTTGTGCAATGAGAATTGACGCATGTTTATAACTCAAAGCATAAATCTGGTTCAGTGTAAGGTCTGAATATGGGAATTTCAGATCCTGCACTTTTTCGATGGCAGGTTTCCAGTAGGCGGGAATTTGATCATATCCAAGAACAACGCCGAGAATACCTGCTGCCGTAGCCGGGTTACAATCCGAATCCTGTCCGCAACGGGTTGCAATATCCATAGTTTTAAAGAAATCCTTTTCACCATAAAGCAGGCCCATAACCACATAAGCTGCATTTACACTGGCATCGATATTGAAAGCATTAAAAACGCCTTCGGGGCAGCCCTTTTCAGACGTATGCTTCTTTTGAAATTCAAACCAGCATTGTTTCCAATCCGTTGGATATTGTTTATGCCATTTGATCACATCACTGATTGCCTGGTAAAACTTGCTCTTTTCAGGAATGGGTTTCAGCCCCTGGGCAACGATAAAGTCAATTTCATCCGAAATAAATGCCGTTGAATACATGGCTGCCATAAAAACACCTCCATACCAGCCATCACCATAATTCATTATATGGCCGGTGCGATCGCAGATTTCGGAAGCCGTATTGATCATTCCCGGCGACATCATCCCGGCAAAGTCGGCTTCGATCTGGAAATCGATATCATCAGCATGCGGATTATTCATCCAGTTTCCGGAAGCAGGAGGCATAATTCCATTCAGAATATTATACCGGGCGGCCTGATTGGCATGCCATAGTTTATAATCATCTTTGGCAAAGGATATAGCAAAGGAATCAGCGGGAGCATCAAGGCCAACTCTTTCGAGCACCTCAACGAATGTTAAATCCATATATACATCATCATACAGACCCGGATCCAGTTCATATAATTCTTTGATATAATCATCGTACCAGATCATCTGCTGGTAATCCTGAATCATGGTTCCTTTAAACTGGAATTCCGTTGGTCCGCCAAAAGTGCAGCCAATGGTTTGCCCTGCCCAGCCACCTTTAATCTTATCCTTCAAAACGCTGGCGGTGAGGGTAGCTTTTTTAGGAAGAACAGAAACCTGCTTTTTCTCACCTCCGCATGATGCGAGAAGCAAAATGATAGATAACAAAAAGAGAATATTTGTAGCTTTTACCATGTGTTTTGATTTCTTTTTGAAAATGACATTTTTAATGAGGCTATAGGTTTTGGGGGTTAGGGGTTACTGGCAGTTTTGTGCAAAAGTGAAAATATTGTTTTTATATAAAAGTCCTTTTCGCCCTAAGACCCAACACCTAAAACCCAACACCTATTCTATTTCGGCAAATTACTTTCAGCTTGTTTTTCCGAATACACCATAATATCATTGATCCGGATCTCGTATTCAGGTTTAGGGTTGATCCATTTCAGTGTAATATTGTGTTTCCCTTCGGCCAGCTGGTATTTCCAGGCCGGTTCGAGGCGGCGGGAAGTGTTTTTCATCGGCATTTTAACATGTTCATCCAGCCTGCCATCGATATAAATATCCAGCTCAGCTATATAAGTATCATCGGGTTCGGCCAGGCCAAAAACTTCGGATCCTACTCTTTTCGAAATACGGTCGATGTAATCTTTATCGATTTTTGAATTCTTTACCAGGTTTCCGTAAAAGATATATCCGTTTCCGACAAAATCGTACGAAAGTTCATCAGTAAAAGATTTGTCGAACCTGTCGCGGAAAACAGGGAAAGTCTTTTCGAAATTCTGCTCAGAAGCCACGGCGACAGGCGGTGCAAATGGAATCACAATTTTATTGCTGTCAACCGTTCCGCCTGCAAGTTTTATCATTTCCGTTGCATGCCTGAAACTCATATCATATGCCTTAGCCAGCGACATAGTAGTTCCTTCAAAGTCCAAAGGCTCAATTTCCTGGAGCGGTTTAAGCCAGAAATCAGGGATTTTTGAATATCCAAGCATCACACCCAACACACCGCCAACAGTTGCCGGGTTACAATCAGCATCCTGACCGCATCGTGCTGCAATATCAATTGATTTTGAAAAGTTCCCTTTACCATACAACAGGCCAATAGTTGCATAAGCTGAATTAATTTTGGCATCGATGTCGAAGGAAAGGAAAACGCCTTTCGGACATCCAACATCGTTGTTCCATTTCTTTTGCAGTTCGAACCAGGTTGCCTGCCAGTCATTTGGGGATTTTTTGTGCCATTTTATAACATCGGTTATACAATCATGAAATTTTGTTCCTTCCGGAATAGTTTTTATGGCTTTCTCAACTATTTCATTTACATCATTTGATACAAAGGCCATTGAATACAGTGCCGAAACATAAACTCCGCCATAATACCCATCACCGCTGTTCATAATATGCCCTACCCTATCAGCAATTTCAGTAGCTGAATTCACCATTCCGGGGGTCATTAAACCGATAAAATCAGCTTCAATCTGAAAATCCAGGTCGTCGGCATGCGGGTTGTTTTTCCAGTAACCTGATTTAGGCGGCATAATACCATTCAGGATGTTGTATCTAGAGGCCTGGTTGGCGTGCGCAAGATGGTAAGGTGTTGATGCCCAATGATGTGCAATGGTGTCTGTAGATACATTCAAACCGTATTTTTCGAAAACTTCAACAAAATTAAGATCAGTATAAATATCGTCAAACAAACCGGGTTTTTTATCCCACCAGTATTTCACATAGCCTTCGCGCCAGGGAATATTCTGATAATCAGGAATAATGGAACCCTGGTATTTGAATTCGACAGGTGCACCATATACCACACCGATAGTCTGGCCGGCCCAGCCTCCTTTGATCTTGTCTTTTAACTGATCTGCCGTAAAAGTATTTTCAGTTAATGAAGCTTTATTACCTGACTCTTTCTGTTTACACGAAACCAGCGAAATCAACAATATTGCCGCAACAAATCCAAAAACCTTCCTGATTCTATTTTGCATGGTATAAATCTGAATTAATGATAAACACTGAGTTCCGTTACCGAAGTAAATCCGGAAACCTGTTTGGTGTATTTATTCCAGTGACCTTCGATTTTTGCATCGCCGATAATACGGATAGCTTTTGTTTCAACCTGATCGAAGCTGATCACATATTCGACAAAATGAGGTTGAAAAAAGACAATGTCAGTTTCAGGTAATGGAGGTGTGATAGATGTTTTCTCAACAGGGATCCATTTCCCGGCTTTATCCAGGTATTGAACATTTATAGAAGTAAACCATCCGCCAAATTCCTCAAGACAACCGGTATGCAGTGCAAGCATGCTGATTTTCTGAGGAGTTTTCCATCCATAACCGTAATAATCAACTTTGGGAATTCTTGTTTTTGCTGCCAGGCTGTAAAATACGGAACCGGCACCGGTAGTAATTCCATCATTAATTACATCCACTGTTTTAGCATACATTGGCTTCCCAAAAGTGTACCAGCAGGAATCCAGAACTTTCTCGTTGAGTTCGTGAACATTAGCAAGGATTGTATCGGCCGTTGAAGCTATGTTTTTACCACGAACAAGCAGGTTGAAATCTTTTGTGATTTTCTCTTTACCATTATCCAACTGAAGTGTTAGTTTCGAATATCCTGGAACCACAGGTACACCACTGAGTTTTCCTTTTGTAAAAGTCAGGCCTGCAGGCAATGTGCCAGAAACCAGGCTCCAGTTATAAATTTTATTTGCTTCAGTGTAAAAATTAAAATCAACCGTTTTGCCGATTTCCATTTGGGGTAAAGGGCCAAGGCAAAATTCGAGAGGCGGATTAAAAGTAGCGTCAGCGTTGATGGTGAGAATTTCGCTACCAGGTTTTCCGCTTATTTTGCCGCCTTTTGAAACTACCAGGGCAATAGTAGCTTTTAAAGTTCTGTCGATAATGTCGGATATGTTTGCATCTGGCAGATCGTAACGGGTAATGTTAATATACTTGTCGTTGAAAGGAGTCTTCCAGCCTTCGATTGGAAGGTAAAGGTTTGCAGGCAAGCCTTTCATTCCATTTATAACGCCCATTAATCCGGCTACCGTGGCAGCCTGGTTGTCGGCATCAAAACCCATGGCGCAGGAAAGATCGAGTGTACGCTGGAAATTGTTTTCTCCATAAAGCATAGCCAGGATGGCACAAGCTCCGTTCAGATTTGCATTCCAGATGGTTTTTGTCATCAAAGGCTCATTGACATAATACTTCTGAGCCATTTCCTGCCTTGCGGCCTTCCAGTCAGCAGGATATTTCGCATGTAACGCAATCATTTCCCTGGCAGTGGCTGTAAACCGGCCGTTAGTGGGCAATGCTTCTATTCCTACTTCGATCAGTTTATTTATGTCCTTCTCAAAAAAAGCTGCAGAATACATCGCACCATAGAAGATGGTTGGTTCAACTCCCCATTCGTCGCTGGTAATACGTGCAGCCCAATCGGATTTAGCCGCGGCATAATTTACCATCCCAGGAGCGGTAACAGCCCATATTTCGTTTATCAGTTGCGGATCGATCTGGTACCAATGCGGGTTTAATTCCTTACTTCCTGTAAAAGGCGGGGTATATCCAAAATGCATCAAACCCAGCGCGGCGCGGTTTGCCAGCCATACCCTGTCGCGGATATGGTACATCCAGGCATCGCGAAGCTGAGTGTACGAAGGTTCCGAACCAAATTTCTCCAACTGAAGCAGGTACATGTATTCCACATCCGTATCATCGTCGGAGAAGGCTCCTTCGTACTTTTTCAGTTTATCAAGGCTTTTACTATATCCATAAGGCCATTTTTCAAGACCAGGTTCAGCAACATACTTGTTTTCGTGTGGCAAACCGTACATATTGCCAATCATCTGGCCAATCCATTCGGCTGCAATTTTATCACGGAGTTCGCTAACTGTTATTTTTACAGGTTTGCTTCCAATCGAACGGATTGGAAAACTTAACATTACAAAAATAATAAGCAGCGATATGAATGTATGTTTTATCATAATTTACATTGGATTCTGCACCAGATTAGAGTTTGAACTTAATATGGTTTGAGGTATTGGGAATAACTTAGCGTTTGGTCCTGATGCCGGTTTATTCCAGCCGGCATTTCCCCATGCGCCAAAACGTATCTGATCCTGCCTTCTGTGACCCTCCCAGGCAAATTCGCGGCCCAGTTCGTTAAGGAATTCCGTATTGGTTAAATCCGACGCAGTTAAAGGAGTAAGTCCCGCACGGATCCGTATTTTCTGCAAATCAGCATCATTCAGCATTTCGCCGGCACGTCCCAGGCGCCATAATGCTTCGAGTTTGGTATACAGAACATCAGCATAACGAAATAAAACAAAATCGTTCTCCATATCGGTGACATAATACTCCAACTGGTCCTGGTATTCGTACTTGGCGCAGCGGGCTCCTTCCCATTTTTTACGTGCCATGTAATTAGCTACGGTTTGTGTATAAATAAATGGTTCGCCATCAATAATTATATCGTTACCGCTTTTGTCCTTTTGCTGTCCATATAGGAAAGATTTTTTGCGAATATCGTTATCAGCATATTTATTCAAAAAGCCAGGCTCCAGGATAAATTCGTCCCACATACCACCTTTAAACCCAAAGGTTTCACGGCTGGCATCATTAAGGGTAAGTGTGTACCAGTAAAAACGGTCCTTGGTAAAAATGGAATGCATGGGTATCACAAAAATATTTTCGGTGGATGATTCATTATGCACTTTAAAATTTGCAAAATAATCATCTTCGATGTGGTATGCATTAAGTGCTATCACCTTGTTGCATGCATCAATGGATTGCTGGTTTTTATCCACTCCTGTCCATTCTTTGCCATTCAGATACAACTTTGCCAAAAGTGTGTACGCCATGCCTTGGGTGACACGTCCATAATAAGCCGGAGTGGGCTGCGCCTGTAGTTTATCAACATTATCAAGAATTGTTTTCTCGATATAATCGAAAACAAATTTCCTGTCCTTTTGCTCAGGCAGTCCTTTATCTGTAAAATCAATGGTAAAAGGCACATTAGCCCAATTATCCATAGCCAGGTAATAGAAATAAGCCCGGAGAATCTCAATTTCTGTAACTATACCAGCTTTCTCAGGGAATTCTATGTCTGAATCCGTTGTGGTATAAATGATTTCATTGCAGGCACTTATGCCCTGGTATATAAAATTCCATGCCTCACTGTTTATTTTGTTGGTGGGGCTGTAGCTGTGAGCATGAAGTTCGTTCCAGCGTCCGTTATCCCAGACGAAACCATCGTCACGACCGGGAGCCACCATTTCGTCAGAAGCCATTTCGCCGAGCGTCCATATGCTGAATTCTTCGGGATATCGCTGCAGACTTGTATATGCACGCCCTGCATACTTTACTAAATTTTCTTCATTCACTAAAAACTCATCAGCAGGAACTTTTGAATATGCCACTTCATCGAGATCGGTGCACGATACCATGCCTAACACTAGGGTTAAACAAATGGCCTGTAATATATATTTAAACTTTTGCATGACCTTTTATGTATTTAAACTAAAAAACAACATTTACACCTAACGTAATGGTGGTTGTGCGGGGATAATAACTCAATCGCTCAATCCCGGGCTCCAAACCGCCTAAATTCACTTCCGGATCGAGACCTTTGTACCCGGTAATGGTGAGTACATCCTGTGCGGTAGCATTAAGCCTGATTTTGGAGATGTATTTCATATGCATGGGGAAGTTATACCCTAACGAAATATTATCGAGTTTTACAAAAGTTGCAGATTCAATGTATTTTGAGGAGTACTGGCCAATTCCTTTAAATTCAGGATTTTCCAACTGGGTGTGTACGATATTTCGGCCAAGACTTTGCCAGTTTTCATAATACAAGCGGTACATGTTAAGCACCTGTCCGCCTATTGCGGATCTGAGAGAAAAGTTAAGATCCCAGTCGCTATATGTAAACATATTGCTCCACCCGATTGTACAAAACGGGTATGCATTTCCAATTGGTTCCCAGTCCTTGGGATCAACTTTACCAACAGGATTCGCATTTTTAAATAAATCTAAACCGTCTTCATTCATTCCAATCCAAACCGGACCATAAAATGTTCCAAGTGATTTTCCTTCTTCAAGTCTCTGCGAATAGACCGGGAAAGATCCTCCTAACCACCCGGACTCAATATACTTTGCAGTAAATACATCATTTGAAAACTTGATAAGCTTATTGTTATTTGTACTGAAAGTGACAGTGGTATTCCATTCGAAAGAGTTCCCTTTAACAACTTTACCATTAAGTGTAAGTTCTATTCCGGTATTCCTGATTGTACCTATATTAGCAAACATTACCGGATAAAGATAAGGTGGGTAAGGCACTTTATAGGAGTACAGCAAATCGGTACTTGTACGGTAATAATAATCAAAAGCACCGCTGATACGATTATTTAATAATGAAAAATCAACGCCTGCATCAAGCTCTTGTTTCTTTTCCCAACGCAGATCGGGATTTGCGTTAGATGTAGGTCCCCAACCATAAATCCAATCGCCGTTATAGTAGAATTTTTTGCCCGGGCCTACCATCATCAGAGACTGATAGCTTCCAAAATCCTGGTTGCCAGTAGTGCCGTAACCTACACGTAATTTGAGTTCGTTAACCCAGGTTACATTATTCATAAACTCTTCTTTGTTTACCCGCCAGCCAAGACTTGCAGCAGGGAACCAGCCCCAGTCGTTATTCTCACCAAACTTTGAATCCCCTTCTCTGCGCAGTGAAACTGAAGCCAGGTAACGTTCGTTGTAATTGTACATAAGGCGGCCAAAAAACGAGACAAGCTTACTGCTGCCTTTATTAGAATACATTTCAGCCACACCGTCACCTAATGCTGTTCCTGTTTCAATATTATTCGGTCCATAAAAATCAGAATCAAACCCGGAGTTAATCATATAAGAGTTGTTGGTTTCCTTTTCCTGAAATGAATAGCCAGCAAGGGCCTGAAGATTATGTTTCTGAAAGGATTTTGCATAATTAAATGTGCTTTCGTAAAGTAAGGAACTGCTTTTCCCATTTGCAATTTCCGCCTCGCCACCCTTGCCCAGAATGCTTGGATAGTATTTGGATTTGTATGACATCTCCTCCCAATCCGATTGCTCTATGGAAATAAAATTGATCCATTTCAGGGATTTTGCCAGGTTCAAAGTTGCACGTACATTGCCGCCGACATCAATTGTCTTTCCTTCACGTGTACGTTCATTAAGCATGGCTACCGGGTTATAATAATCTATACCTTCCAAACGGGTATAACCACCTGAATAAGAATTATCAGGATCGTAAACAGCACTCGTCGGGTTACGGATAAAAGCCTGGTAGAAAACATCATAATTAGCCGGGCTATATTTGCGATTGCTATAGCTCAGGTTATAGTCGAGCAACAAAATATCACCAAAAACTTTTTGAGAGATATTTGTACGAAGCAGGTATTTATTGGATTCATTGTTCTTCAGTAACCCATCAGCCTGGTCAACATAAATTGTGGTCCGGTGCGAAAAGTTGTCGGTACCTCCGCTTATGGCTAAGTTATGTTTCTGACTGAACGGATTTTCACGCGTAACTTCTTTAAACCAATCCGTATTAGCATCGTAGATGTTTACTGCCTTATCCGGAGCATACAGTTCTATAGCTGATCTGAATTCATCCGCTGTAAGGTTTTGGACACCCCGTGGCGCTACCTGAACCGAGAATTGCCCGGTATATTCAACTTTGGCGGCACCTACTTTAGCCCGCTTAGTGGTAATAATAATTACTCCATTCGAACCACGGGTTCCATAAATAGCTGCGGCAGAGCCATCTTTCAAAACGTCCATGGATTCTACTTCCTCAGGACTGATATTCTTCATATCGGTTCCGGCTACTCCATCTATTATAATCAAAGGACCTTGTCCCGAAGTAAGTGTATTGGTACCCCTGAGAATAATGCTATAACTAGCCATCGGATCAGCTCCGTTAGCCTGAATAACAGTTAATCCGGCTACTTTTCCCTGTAACAGACCCATCGGACTGTTATAAGCGCCAGGATTAAATTCATCTGATTTAACAGAAGCGATAGATCCGGTAACTTCTTTTTTGGTGGTTGATCCATAACCGATTACTACGACGCCATCCAAAGCCTGAACCAAGACCTTCAATTTAATGTTAATTATTTGTTCAGAGTTTACCAGCACTTCTGCATTCTGATATCCTATGTATGAAAAAACAAGACTGGCGCCTTTAGGTGCATTAAGCGAATACTTGCCGTTAACATCGGTAACAGTGCCTGTTTGAGTTCCTTTAATCAAAATATTTACTCCGGGAATCAACTCATTATTGTCAACATCCGATACAACCCCTGAAATTTTTATTGTTGAAGCATCCTGACCTTGGGTATAAACCGCAGATAAAACAAGAAAGAGCACTAAAGAAAGATTCAACAAACCGGATTTTTGTTTTACAATCCACATTATTATTTTCATATCAAAGTCTTTTTTAAGAAACATCAAGCGAAGCTAATTCAGAACGAAATGGTATGGAAGCCTGCGCACCCATTCGGGTAACGGTGAGAGCTGAGGCTCGTGCGGCCATTTTTACAGAGTCCAGGATTGATTTCCCTTCCGCAAGGCCAACACATACTGAGCCGCAAAAAGTATCACCTGCAGCGGTTGTATCAACTGCATCTACTTTTAATGCTTCAACAAAATGATACTCATTATTCTCCTTAATTAATGCCCCTTGCGAGCCAAGTGTAATTACAACAATGTCAACACCCTTGGCACTTATAATGTCGGCAGCCTGTTTAGCAGCCTCAATATCCGACACTTTAATACCTGACAAAATCTCAGCTTCACTTTTATTGGGAATAATTATATAGAGATTCTTCAGAAGACTGTTGGATAACGCCCTGGCCGGAGCCGGATTAAGGATGACTTTGATGCCTTTTTTCGTTGCCATTTCAGCTACATACTCCACTGTATCGATAGGTATTTCGAGCTGCATAAGAACAAGGTCGCTGCTTTCTATCTCGGCACTGGCTTTGTCGATATCCGAAGGATTGAGGTAGGCATTGGCCCCGGATGCAACCACAATACAGTTTTCGCCCTGTGAATCCACGGTTATCAGTGCAACGCCCGAAGGATGTTTGGGATCGGAATAAATATAGTCGGTTTTAATATTTTCGGCAGCATACAGCATAACCGATTGCTTACCGAATACGTCATTTCCGGTTTTGGAAATGAGAGTAACATTACCGCCCATACGCGCCGCTGCTACTGCCTGGTTGGCACCCTTGCCGCCAGGATTCATAAAAAAAGTCCCCCCTAAAATGGTCTCCCCCGGTACCGGAAGCCTGTCGGCTTTGATAACCATATCCGTATTACAACTTCCAACGACAACGATTTTTTTAGCTTGCATAATCAATCCGGTTTTATTTGCAGCAAATATATACTATGCTACATGCGAAAAATTTCAATAATATTAAGATATTGGTAATTGTAAAATTACATTAAATCAAATTTAATTATTCAATATATTGATAATTAATAATATAAAAAGTATATTTGGCGAATAAATTGTCTTATTGCAGTAATTACAAACCTTAGAAAGCGCCTTATTTTAACAAATATAATTTTCATGACTTAATGCTTAATTATTGCCATAATGTGTTGAATTTCAAGGTTTAATCGCATTTCAATGCAAATGAATTGCTCCTATGGCAGGAGTTAAGTTTAATGAAAAGGAACAGTATACTCTTGTAAAAGAAATAGCTGAATTACCAAAAACCTAACCAATTGCCTTAGCATGTCGAAAATACAATCGCTTATTTTACTTACACATTCGATGTCGCCGGCCGAGAAAAAAGGTTTCAGGATCCGTTCTCTGCGAGGCAAATCCAAACCGGATTACATAATATTGTACGATATCATCGAGAAAAGCAGGGAGCTTCCACAGGCTGCGGTATTACCTGAATTCCTGAAAAAGAGACCGGGAGCCTCGGTGGAAACAACCGCGAAATACCTGTATGAGTTGTTGCTCGAATCAATACTCGAATTAAAGAAAGAGCAGGACAGTTTCTATTTCCTTTTCAATAAAATAATGAAAGCGAGAATATTATTCGAAAAATCATTGTTTGATGAATGCTTCAGCATGCTGGGGGATATTATTGAATTAGCCGAAAAGTACGAGAACTATTATGCTTTGCTGCTTGCCGCCCGTTTGGAACTCGATTACCTGCTGGTGCTTAATTTCCTTAATCTGAACGAAAAAACTTTGTTGCAGAAGCAATTCAGGATAAATGAAGCGCTTAAATATGTGAGGAAAATGAATGAACAGTCCTCGCTTTACGAGAATCTGAAACACCGGATCATTTACAAAGGTCACGCCCGCTCGCAGAAACAAAAAGATGAGCTGAATGACCTTGTTTTCAGCGAGATAAGTATCGTAGCTTCTCAGAATCAGGATGGTTTCGAAATCAGCAAACTCCATCAGCTCTTTCAATCCAACTACCTCATTAGTGTGGGTGATTACCGGTCGGCCCTAAATTCCTACATCGAATTGAATAACCTTTTTGAGGCAAACAAGCACCTGTGGAGCAATCCCCCGATTTATTACCTGCACACACTTGAGGGTGTACTTGAAAGCCTGAGAGGTATCCACAATTATGACGGAATGGTGTATTTTATTAAACAGTTAAAAACCATTAAAAGCCAATCCGCCAGTTTCAAGATTAACCTGACTTGTATCACTTTTCTGTACGAATTGTTCCCGCATCTCGACAGTGGCGACTTTAAAATGTCCATGTCGTTGATAAACAGCTATAAAGATACGCTATTCGACAAATTATTTTCGTTAAACCGGGCCAGGCAGGCTGAACTTTGCCTATATACATCTCTGGTTTATTTCGGGAATTCAGAATTCAATAAAGCGCATAAATTTCTCAATCAGATTATACTTCAGGGAAAAAATTATTATTATCTCCCGGTCTACCGCACTATCCGCCTGGTAAATCTCATGATTTTATACAAGCTTGGCGATTTTGAACTTATCAGGTATGAAATCCGATCGATGAAACGCGATTTACTGGATGCTGTCAAAGATTATAAAATTGAAAGCTTTTTGTTTAAATTTTTATCGAAAGAATTACCTGCCATTCCTTTGAAAAGGCAACAATTACTCGAAAAAACATTAATAGAAATAGCCGAAATTAAACAGGATATATTTGAAATACAAATACTTAGGATATTCGATTTTACGGCCTGGGTCGAATCGTTGCTGCGAAAAGTGCCCTTATCGGAAGTGCTGCAAAAGGGATGACCCTCTGAGACCTGGATGCTGGCTAGTGCCGGGAATAATACATCGGAAAAAGTACTTGCTTCCGATACTCAGTTGGGTTCTATATTGCCGCCCTCATTTGTGTTTTATTTGCTGAAGATATCTGCCGGAAGCAATCAGCTTCTTTTCGGAAAAATTGAAATAAAATTTGATATACTTCACTATCTTTGAATCACAATTCGCTGGTGCATGAAACGGCCTGCATTTATCGAAGATTTTATATCGTTGCTTTATCCCCGGGTTTGCGCTGCCTGCGGCAATTCGTTGTTCAGACACGAAGAAGTCATTTGTACATATTGCCTTTACCATTTGCCGAAAACGGATTTCCACCTGATGGAAGACAGCCCGCTGGATAAAGTTTTCTGGGGCAGGGCGCAATTGGCAAATACGGCTGCTCTTTACAATTTCCAGAAAAAAAGCAAGGTACAGCACCTGATTCACCAGCTGAAATACAAGGATCGCAAGGATGTGGGGATATATTTAGGAAAACTGTTGGGTGCCGACCTGATGAAATCCGGGGCTTTTAAAGATGTGGTAAAAGTAATCCCGGTGCCCTTGCATCCCGATAAGCAGCGAAAACGCGGTTACAACCAAAGCGAGCAAATTGCCATCGGACTGGCAAAAGCCATGGATATTGAGATGGATGCAACTTCATTTATCCGAACAGTTGACACCTCCACCCAAACCCGGAAATCGCGTTTTGCACGCTGGGAAAATGTTAAGGAGATTTTTCAGGTAACAGCACCCGAAGCATTAGCTAACAGGCACATACTCCTGGTAGACGACGTAATTACCACTGGCGATACGCTCGAATCGGCCGCCCATATACTTC
>JBAXBJ010000080.1:0-22871 GCA_037142075.1 Bacteroidota bacterium | reverse complement strand
CTGCAAGCGGCCGGGTATTTCCGGATTCCATTAGCTTACTCAATACGGCATGCTGTAGTTCCAGTTTTTTAATGTACTTGATATTCTCAATGGAATTCTCTGAATCGGAAGGGCAGCTTACGTTTTCGGAATCAGAAGGATGTTTATTTTTCTTAGGCATAGGTGATTGATAGTTTCCGATTGCAAATATCAATGGCCATTTCGCATTTAAAAAATATTCCATCCCGACAAATTGGCTACAAGGAGTAAAAATAATCTCTACTTTTTATATACAAATTCTTCTATATACCTGTTAATGTGCATTCTAATTCAAACTCATAAAAACATATGAATATGTAGGATATAAAATATGTAGGATATATTTTGATATAACGGATTTTAAGAAAGCTCACCTAAAACGAGTAATACCGCCTTTAAAACAGGTTGGTTATGAAGAATTTAAGAAGTTGAAGGTTAAGATAAGTGCAAAAGAATAAGTCCGAGCTTGACTAATTTGAAAAACACACTTATTTCAGGGGAAGTTTCTGAAAGTTCTAATTTTAGTCTTCATGTGTAATTTTTACAATCCATGAAGAATAACGTTGATACAGCAAAGGTTGAGGCCGAGATTAAGGTTAAGCACGTACTATGTAAATCCTGCTCAGTTTGACTCAACCTCAGCCTTAACCTTAGACTCTGTCTCGCCTATATTAAAGTTACATATGAGATGACAGGCTGATTATACCTGCGACAGGAATGTCACCAGGTTGGCTTCTGAATTCGATAGTCCTATTTTTTTTCGCAGCCTGTAACGGGCTTGATCAATAGATGCGAGTTGCTGGCCTGTAAGTTCCGAAATATCTTTAGTTGACATATTTAAACGAAGGAAGGCGCATAGCTTTAGTTCATTCTGGCTCAGATCGGGGTAAATGTTTAATAATTTTTCGTAAAACCCGGCATGAATTTCCTGAAAACGAAGTGAAAACTCACTCAGCATTTTGTCATCGGTACTGTTGCGGAGTTCATGACTCATTAGTGTTATCACTTCTTTCGCTTCCAAGCCTTTAGCATTTCGTTCAAGTTGTAAAAGTTTACTGGAAAAGCCCGAAAATATTTCATTTTTTTTGATCAATGAAATCAGGTTAACAGTCAGTTCGCGGTCCTTAATAACTAATTCCGACTCTATTTTATTTTTTTCAAGTTCTATTTTTTCTTTTTCGAGAACTACAAACTTAGATTTTAAACGATGCCGCGAAAATACCAGTCCCAGAATAACAAGTCCGCTAACCAGGCTTAAAATAATAATAAGCATTATTTTGCTTTTGGCTTGCTGGGTTTGCTGCCGATCAAATTCTTTTTTCTCATACAAATACTGGAGTTCAAACTTCGAAATGAGTATCTGCTTTTTAGATGCAAAAAGACTATCAGCAGCAAGTTTTTCAAGCATCAGGTATTTATAAGCATTAAGAGTATCTTTTTTTTCTTTATAAATCTGGTCGAGCATTTTAGCAGCAGATGCTATAATTCGATAATATCCATTACGCTGCCCTTCCTTTATGGCTTTATTGAAAAAATCAATACTCTCACTAATTCTGTTTACACTATAATTGCAAAAACCAAAATTCACATAGCATTCAGCCATATGCAAGTGATTATCGAGTGCTGTTGCAAAATCCAAAGATTGCTGAAAGCTCTGGAAAGCTTCCTTATATTTTCCTTCATTCATCTGCACATAGCCAATATTCATAATATTAATACCTTGTCCGAGTTTATCGCCAAGCTTAATATTAATTGCCTGTGCTTTTCTTAAAAAAAGAATTGCTGAATCATATTTCTCTTCGCCTCCATAGATATTGGATATATTATTATACTGTTTTTTGATTAAAATCTCATTATTTATAGCTTGTGCTAAAATCAAAGATTTGTTAAAATATTCAAACGCTTTCTTATAATCCTGCTGGTCAAAAAATCCCATGCCAATATTGCCCAGTGAACGTGCTATCCCTTCATTATCATCTATTTTTTCAAATATTTTCAAACCTCTGAAATAATATTGCGAGCTGTAGTCAAAATTTCCAAGTTCAGAATATATTACTCCAATAAGGATTAAAGAATTACCAAGTTCCAGATCAAAATTTAAATCCTCGGCCATTTCCTTCGACTTTTGGGCAAACTCCATAGCTTTTTTATAGTTATTACTTCTGACATAGTTGTTCCCCAACTTTATCATTGAATTTACCTCACCCTTTGCGTAGTTGGTTTGCTTTGCAATAGCATTAGCCCTATTAGCCAGCTCAATAGCAATAGTATCCTCCATATACTGATTTTCCGGTTTTTCAAGGAATTTCAATATGGCATCCACTTTATCTTTCGGGTTCTTAAGATTGCTCAATACCGAATCCAGACTGTCAGTTCGTGTAATACCACTGGCTGAAATCAACTGTGAACAGAGAATGCAAAGGATTACAAGAAGTTGAGGGAGTCTTGATTTCATGATTATCGGGTAGGGAGAGAAGATGTAAAAGTAAATAAAAATGGTGCCTCCTGCTTCATTTTTTTGTTCCGGTAGCATATATATGGGATTGTTTCGCTTTCAAAATAGGCTGTAAAAACAGTAACATATTATCCTTCACCCTATTGAAAAAAAATCAAAATAAACAGTTCAACTACTTGCCAGATGGGTTTTACCTGATCCTTAAACTTGAACCGCGAAATCGACAGTACCATAGCAAAGAAGTAAATGAACTATAAAATAAAGGGAGGTTTTTATATTTGCGTGTAATAGTGAGGGCAGGGCAAAAAAACGCTGCATATCATTAATACCGACACTCTTTAAAAACGCGCGACTTCGGGGAAAACGTGCGGCAGTGGTTGTACAAACAGGTGTTTGTAACATGTAATGCCTTATGTATTCATATTGCCAAATCAGGAAGTAAAACGTTGCCATATCAGGAAGTAAAATGTTGCCAAATCAGGAAGTGAAAATTGAAATATAAGGAATTTGATGTATATTTGCATAGAAATAGTAACACATAGACTATGAGTGAAAGGTCCTATTTATTACGCTTGTGCGATAAGGAATTACAGCTTGCGTTACAATCTTCGGGGGCGGTCTTAATTGAGGGAGCTAAATGGTGTGGAAAAACACGTACTGCATCTAATGCCGCAAAGAGCATTTTGTATATGCAAGATCCGGATAATACTGCATCTTATCAGGCGATGGCCGATACAAAGCCTTCATTATTACTCAAAGGTGAAATACCAAGATTAATTGATGAGTGGCAAATGGCTCCGGTTTTGTGGGATGCTGTCAGATTTGAAGTAGATAAACGAGCAGATGCAGGTCAGTTTATTTTAACAGGTTCTGCCGTGCCTGCCGACAATGTTACCGCACACACAGGCACCGGGCGCTTTTCCCGTTTGCTCATGCGTACTATGAGTCTGTTCGAATCGAATGAATCGAATGGCACTGTATCTTTAGGTGAACTTTTTGATGGAAATCAAGCGATAGAGGCGATTTCGGATTTAACCATTGAAAAAATAGCTTTTGTTTTATGCAGAGGTGGATGGCCTGCCAGCGTTGGAAAAAATGAAACATCAGCGTTGCGCATGTCGAGAGATTATATTGAGGCAGTCATAAATCATGATGTGTCGCGCGTTGATGATGTGGAAAAGAATCCCGAAAGAGTTCGGTTATTGTTGCGATCCCTGGCGAGAAATGTAGCTACTCTGGCATCTATACAGACCATTAAAAATGATATAGAAGCGACAGACATTTCAATTTCGGATAAAACCATCAGTTTGTACCTGAATGCGCTGCGAAGAATTTTTGTGGTGGAAGATTTACCTGCCTGGCTGCCATCCATGCGTTCCAAAACGGCAATCCGGACTTCATCAAAACGGCATTTTGTGGATCCGTCGATTGCTACGGCAGTATTGCGAACAAACCCGGAAGGCTTATTGAAAGACTTTAAGACCTTCGGTTTCCTGTTTGAATCATTATGTACAAGAGATGTTCGCGTGTATGCACAAGTGATAGATGGTGATGTGTTTCATTACCGCGATAAAAGTGGATTAGAATCCGATTTGGTTGTTCGGCTCAGAGACGGTCGTTGGGCTGCAATGGAAATAAAATTAGGGAACAAACAGATTGAAGAAGCTGCTGAAAATTTATTGGCGTTGAAAGCAAAAATTGATGAAGATAAAATGGGGCAGGCATCTTTTTTAATGGTAATAACCGGAGGTCAATACTCATATCGTCGTAATGATGGTGTTTTAGTGGTACCTATCGGATGTCTTAGGGAATAAGCAGAATAGTGATTCGCAATAATATTACTCGCAAACTGCAGAAAATAGGACAAGCGGGAACGGAGGAATAATTATACCGACAGGCATTACAAACGCACGCGTTCGGGGGCGTGAACGCGACAGTCCCATGACAAAGAAGTAAATGAACTATATAATAAAGTGGTGTTGTTATATTTGGGTGTAATAGTAAGTGTATGGCAAAAAAAAACGCTGCATATCATTGATATACAGCGTTATGTTTCCCTTTTAGGTGGTGTCGACTGGAATTGAACCAGTGACACACGGATTTTCAGTCCGTTGCTCTACCAACTGAGCTACGACACCGTGCTTGGTAGGGACTGCAAAAGTAACATATTTTTTTAAAATCCTACTATCAGGGCAAAGAATTTTGTTTAAAAGACTAAAATATGCTGATTTAGTGAAAAACTATTTAAAAAAAAACTTCGCTTTCGTTTTGAAGTTAAAAAAACTCCCTATATTTGCAGCCCATTAATAAATTTATAATCAATTCATTAAAACATTTTTAAAATGACTAAAGCAGAAATCGTTGCTGAAATAGCCAGTAAAACAAACATTGAGAAAGTAGCCGTACAGCAGACCGTTGAATCCTTCATGGATGCTATTAAAAAAGCAATGGCCGATGGCGAAAATGTTTATCTCAGAGGTTTTGGAAGTTTCGTTGTGAAACAAAGAGCAGAGAAAACAGGTCGTAATATTTCGAAGAATACTACGATTATTATTCCGGCTCACAATATCCCTTCATTTAAACCGGCTAAAGTATTCGTTGGCGAAGTGAAGAATAAAGTTAAATAAATTTAGAATACCCTGAAGTTAACAATTACAACATGCCAAGCGGAAAAAAAAGAAAAAGACATAAAATGTCGACTCATAAACGCAAAAAACGTTTACGTAAGAATCGTCATAAAAAGAAATAACCACGTCAAAATCTCTGATTTCATCACATGGAATATGTGTTATTTCGTGTGATGAAATTTTTTTTACTTACTTTTACCTTCTCATCTTTTTGCGGCATTCAAGCATTTTGATGCATTTAGGTGTACTTATCTGAAAAGCTACTACAGCTGTGGTAAACAAGGAATTAATAATAAATGCCGAATCTTCCGAAGTAAACATTGCGCTTCTGGAAGAGAAGGTTTTGGTGGAACTTAACAAGGAAAAAACTAATAATAGTTTTGCTGTTGGTGATGTGTATCTGGGTAGGATTAAGAAAATAATGCCTGGCCTGAATGCAGCATTCGTGGATGTGGGTTATGAGAAAGATGCCTTTTTGCATTATCTTGACCTGGGTCCTCAAATCAATTCGTTTCAAAAATATACCCGGAATACATTAGCTGGCAACGCGGCGCAAAGCCAGATGCAGGAATTTGATATTGAGCCTGATATAGAAAAAACAGGTAAAATATCGCAGGTGTTACAACCGAACCAGCAAATTCTTGTTCAGATTGCCAAGGAACCCATCTCGACAAAAGGCCCGCGGATTTCGTCCGAAATTTCATTTGCCGGCCGGTACCTCGTACTGGTTCCCTTCAGTAACAGGCTTTCAATCTCCCAAAAAATCAAAAGCTCGGAAGAGCGGAATCGCCTTAAAAGACTTATTTCGAGCATACGGCCCAAAAACTACGGCGTTATTATACGTACTGTAGCCGAAGGGAAACGCGTAGCAGACCTGGATGCTGACCTTAATTCGTTGGTTCAGAAATGGGAAGCCGTAGCACTGAAAATGTCAGGAGCCAAAGCACCACAAAAAATTGTAAGCGAACTTGACCGTACTTCGGCCATTCTCCGCGATATGCTTAACGAATCGTTCAACAACATTCACGTTGACGATCCGGCTGTGGCCGAAGAAGTAAAAAATTACATCCGCACCATTTCTCCCGATAAGGTTGATATTGTTAAAGTTTACAAGGGCAAAATCCCCATTTTCGACAATTTCGGGATCGACAAACAGATCAAGAATTCTTTCGGTAAAATTGTCACCATTAAAAGCGGTGTATACCTGATCATCGAACACACCGAAGCGCTCCATGTTATTGATGTAAACAGCGGGCACAAGGTAAACAGCGACAGCAGCCAGGAAGAAAACGCCCTTTCGGTTAACCTGGAAGCCGCAACCGAAATTGCCCGTCAGCTTCGTTTGCGCGATATGGGCGGTATTATTGTGATCGATTTTATCGATATGCACGAAGGCACGAACCGCCGGAAGCTTTACCAGCGACTGAAAGACGAGATGGCCCGTGACAATGCCAAGCATACTATATTGCCTCCAAGCAAATTTGGTCTTGTGCAGATAACACGGCAGCGTGTACGCCCCGAAACCAATGTTGCCATCCTGGAAAAATGCCCATCGTGCAACGGGACCGGCGAAATAAAACCAAGCATCCTGCTCACCGACGAAATTGAAAACAATATACAGTATCTGCTTCAGGATCAAAACGAAGAGTATCTGAAAATCAATCTTCATCCGTTTGTTCACGCTTTCCTGCGACAAGGAGGATTGTTCCGCTCAATACAATGGAAATGGTATTTTAAATATAAAAAATGGATTAACCTGGCACCGGTTAATTCGTACCAGCTTACAGATTACAGGTTTTTAAATAAAAACCAGGACGAAATAAAAATGTAAATGCAAAAGGCTCCTGTTGGAGCCTTTTGCATTTATACGACAGATCAAACTATATTCAGAATTTGTTCAACCATCAAAAATCAGGATTTCCGCTGTCTGTAACTGTAGAACTTCTGAATACTCCAATTCTAAGTATTTGTCAACAAATAAGGTATCAGCCTATTGCTTTAGTAGTCCGATAGGAATTTAGTATTTGGTCAAAATTCACCGAAACGCTCTAAAAGGCTCTTACGGCACGTACATAAAAAGTATTATTCTTGCCTACATCATCAGCATATCCCGCAGTGAAATGATAGCACCAGGCTGTGTTACTGGCTGACTCAGTAGATGACCAGTATACATTTTTTGCCAAAGTTTTAGTTGTTGAGTTACCGTCGCTATCAAGAGCTTTTTGTACTGATTTCATATTGTTCCATAAATCGTTTAGTTCTCCGGTGCTTGGCAGATACCAGTCAGAATAAACACCGGTTCCATAATCAACGTTTGTGTATAGATCGCAAAAGTCGGCCGCGCTTGTCGAAATACTCTGAGCCACTATTGCATTTGTGTTCGTTTGCCCGTCCCAATCGCTTTGTGCTGCTACACCAACGAGTGTTGTCGGAAGATCGCTCCAGGTTTTGAGTGTGCTCAGATCTATCATACTGCAAATAAGTCCATGGTTTCCGCTTGGGTCAACCCAATATACAACACCGCCCTGGTAAAGTTCACCGGCATAATGCGATGCGCTGCCGCCGGAAGGCGTTTGCCAGCTCAGGCTTCCTGCTGTGGCCCCGGCGGTTAAAACCTTACCGCTGTTGCCCGTACCGGTTGCCGGAACATGAAGGTTACCATCCCCGGAAGGGTGGGTATAATCTCCTGTATTGATGCCTGAAGTATTACCTATAACAACAAGTTGTGCATCCGTAACGTAATTTCTGTTAGCTGATGCTGCAATATCTGCGGTTGTTGCATCAGTTCCGGCAGTTACCAAACCCTTGGCATCGTAAGATAATTTAGTTTTTGTGGCTCCTGTTATCGCAGTATTCCCGGTTAAATATCCTGCACTGGCATGGTTTCCCCAGCTAAAAGCGGTGTTCCAGTTGCCAATTAGCGAATTAGTTATTCCTTTGGCAGGGGAGGCTCCAAAAACGGGATCGGATTCAACAATTGTTCCCGAAATGGTTTCGGCAGTTTTTGCATACAATGCAAAAGGAACACTCAATAATTCGCTGGTACCGGTAATACTGTAGTTGGTACCACCGGTAGGGTCGGTTTCCGTTTTGATAAAATAGGGTCCGTTGGCCCAGTTAATGGATGCAAACGTCCCGGTTACCGGAATTCCGCTTCCTATTTGTAAGGTAACCAATCCGTTAGCATTAGTCTGAGGGTTGGGATTGTATATTTCCTTATAAACTTCGGTGCCCGTTCCCGAACCTTGCAGAATACTGATCCTCATCCCTATAGCCGTTGAGGTAACGAGTGCATTATTCCCGTTTCGTATGACCGACTGATAACTCATTTTTTGGGGTGCCTGGGCGTAAGCGCCAAAAGTCAATAATACTGCCGCTAAAATTGAATAAATGTTTTTCATCGTTGTTAGTTCTTTATAATTTTGAAACTTGTAATTCCCTTGAGGCCTTCAGTTACTTTCAGAAAATAAGTTGCGGATGCCAGCTTGCCCATATCAATGCAGGTTTGGCTACTAATAAGCATTTTCCTTTCCAGAAGGTTTCCGTTCATGTCGAAAAGCTCGTAGCATAATTTTTGGATATCAGGTAATGCAGGTGCCTTGATTGTTAAATTCAGCATACCTGTTGTCGGGTTTGGAAATGCAGAGTATTGTAAGGTAATGCCGGCGGCCTCTTCAAATCCTGTAAGGACTGAAATTTCGAAAGGCTGTTGTACTCCCTCCGCTACCGAGCCACCTGGCCCGACGTTGGTAATATAAACTACTTGTCCGACGGAATAGCTTACCGAACCTCCGTTTCCCGTACCATTGCTGCCAGAGGTCATAATTACCTCCTGTGCCTGCAATCCCGTAAGCCCCAGCCATAGCAATAATGCAGCCAGGTTTCTTCTTTTGTGTTTCGTTTTCATTTTCTTAATTCAATGTCGTTAAGTTAAGGTTCTTGAATCTGAAAATCTTTTACCGCAAAGTTCGCGGAGGAGGCGCAGAGAGCCACAGAGTTATTAATTAGCCACGCTCTTTGCGAAACTCTGCGTAAAACTTTGCGGCTCTCTGCGGTTAAATTTTCTGTATTTCTTGTTAACTAAACGACTTTTAATCATAAATCGTCAATCTTCGTTCTTCGTTCTTAAATCATTTTGTTTAAACCAATCTCTAAAACCCCTACAACTTGTTTAAAGTGGATAAGCAACTCCCATTTATTTAACAGTATAGGTTTTCCCCTTACTATTTCGATAAAAGATGCCTGTCCCTACTTTTTCACAAAAGCAACCTCGTATTCCATCGTAATAAGAATATCTGCTTTTGGTTTGAGTGCCTGAACCATCTGGTGTTCCTTCTCAAGCACCGCCATACGGTATTCATTCTGAGGCTCTTTGCCACGGACTACCTGCGCTTTTTTTGTTTCATGATAAGTGAGTTCAATAAAAATGCTCAGATCGGTACCTTCAGTCTTAATGGCATACAAACCATCAACGATGAGCATATCGACGGTTGAATAGTCGGTAGTTAATTGGTCAACCTGCTCGGTAACCAGGTCCACGCAGGGCCCGGTTGAAACTTTGCCAGCCTTAAACTCGTCAACATTGCGGTAAATGGTATCCCAGTCGTATTCGCCATAGCCAACCACATTCTGAATCCCGTTCTCTTTGCGCCATTCGGTTCGCAGCAAGGGTAAAATACGGTAATAGTTGTCGATATGGAGTGGTTTGGCAAAAATGCCATGCTTGCGCAAACCTTTAGCGATCACATGTGCCAGTTCCGATTTGCCGGAACCGGATTCGCCGGAAATCCCGATGATCATCTTCGGCTTCTGGTGGGCAAGGATATGCTCAATGATAATTTCACCGGCTTTCTGGTGTTTTTCGGTAATCAGTAATACGTCGCCTAACATGGTTTTTATTTTTAATTGGTTAATATTTTTGTTCAAGGTTCAAATACCTTCGGCGTTCAAAGTTAAAGAAACCAGGCATTGAGCGAAAGTTGCTGAAGGTGGGTGTTCGGAGCCGAACCCCCGAAACAGTTCGAAGTGCAGGGTTGAAAACCTATTTTCTGATTAAACAAGCTTAAAAACAGACTTTTCACCTTCAAATACAGCCAATTTTACATTATTGATAACAACAAAAGTACTTTTATCGGTCGTAAAAATCACTTCAGTTTTTGTAATATTCATCTGGAAACGGGTTCCCTTAAAGCTGATCCCAAAACATAAGGATTCCCATGCATCGGGCAATGAAGGTTGTACCGATAAATGATCCTGGTCGAACGAAATTCCTGCAAAGGTCGACAGAGCGATCAAAACCGTGCCTGCCATTACTCCTGCATGTATACCTTCAGCAGTCGTACCGCCTTGTATATCAACGAAATCGCTCGCCAAAGCATCCGAATAAAGTTGCCAGCTCATTTCCCTGTTCCCGGCAATGGAGGCCAGCCGCGCATGAACAATACGACTCAGCGTCGAACCATGAGATGTCCGTCCAAAATAGTATTCTAAGTTGCGTTGCAGGTAATCCGCAGGCAACGAATAGCCAAGACCTTGCAGAAGGCTGTCAACTTCCGCTTTTTCGAGGTTATAGAAAGTCATCAGTGTATCCGCCTGTTTCGAAACTTTGAATTCGTCGGGTGTGAGACCTTCAGCCTTCAGAATTCGATCCATGCGGTAAATATTGCCGTACTTCTTTTTATAAAATTCCCAGTCCAGCTCTTTGAGGTCAAAGTAGCCTTCGTATTGAGCGATGATTCCATCCTGATTGATATCCAGGAATAATTTTCCGGCTATATCTTTCCATAAATCAAGTTCTTTGGCTTCGAAGCCAAGTTTTCCGAATTCAGCCGATCCGTTTTCGCCGTATGATTCAAGAATAAGAGCCGCCTTCCTGAAAGCCCATGCGGTCATCAGGTTGGTATAGGCATTGTTATTTAAACCGCCTTCTTTTGAATCAGGATATTGTTCATGAAATTCATCCGGACCCATTACTTTAGTAAGATCATACCGCTGACGTTCCTCATTCCACTGGCATTTGCTTGCCCAGAAACGGCATATCTGCAGAAATACTTCCGTACCATACGACTTCATAAAGTCAAGGTCCTCCGTAATCTGGAAATACTGCCAAATGTCGAATGCCACCGCCAGCGAAACATGGCGTTGCAAGGAACTGTGATCGACATCCCAGTGCCCGTTGAGCGGGTTAAGATGGATAACCTGGGTTTCCTCTCGACCGTCGGATCCGCTCTGCCAGGCATACATAGCACCAGCATACCCGTATTCTTTGGCGTATTCCTTCGATTTTTCCAGCCTGCGGTAGCGATACATCAGCATAGCTTTTGCTACTTCCGGAAGGTTGATGTCGTAGAGTGGTAAAATAAAAAGCTCGTCCCAGAAAATATGACCCCGGTAGGCTTCACCGTGCAATCCGCGCGCGGTAATGCTGGCATCAATGCTACCGTTGTGTGGCGACATACTTACAATAAGATGGTACAGGTGAAGCCTGAGCAGCTTTTGCGAAAAACGGTCCCCTCCTACCCGCATATCCACCTTTTCCCAGATTTTATCCCAGGCAGTAGCGCTATCCGCTAAAAGGGCCTCGAATTCACCGTAAACAGTATCTAATTTAGTTACAGCCGAAGATAAGGGATCTGTAACATCATCTATTTTCGAGGTATAAACGGCTACCTTTTTAACAACAGTTACCACTTCATCCTTCAGGAGATCGAACGAGGCTGTACTATAAACCACGGATGGCGAAATGGAGTGATACAACTCAACACCGGAAGAAAGTCCATTCTGAAAGAAAAAATGATCGGCCGCCTCGGCTACCTGAATGCCCGACTGAGTAGTTGAAACAACCACGTATTGCCTGTCGCCCGAAGCTCCCTGATCCACCGGCTCCAGGTGTTGCTGGTTGAGCGATTTATACCGTTCAACCCCATCGTTGATGATGGCACCGTTTATGCCGGTTTTGATGGTGATTTTACCACTGTAGTTCAAAGGTGTTACCGAATACTGCATGGCCGATAAATGCGGATCAGCCATGGAAGTAAACCTTTTTGACTCAATTAAGGTTTCGTTTCCCTTCTCATCTTTTACTTTCAATACCCGGGAAAGAAGTCCTGTTTTGAAGTCAAGGGTACGTTTAATGGAGATTATAGTGGCGGTGTTGATATCGAACCACTCACCGTCGTTGATGCAAAAAGTAAGCGGAAGCCAGTTGGGCGCATTCACGAAATCTTCGTTCCATACGTCTCTCCTGGCAATCGGCGTGCTCAAGCGGTTGTAAAGCCCGGCAATGTAGGTTCCAGGGTAATTTATTGAGTTCGCATCACATTCGTCCATGGCTCCGCGTGTTCCTGAATAACCGTTTCCGACGGTAAGCAGGGCTTCACGGGTACGTTCTTTTTGTGGTTCGTAAGTATGATAGGTTATATTCCAACAATCGGATTCCATTCCTGTTTTAAACCAGTCGTTAAGTGATTCCAGCGATGTTTCCGAAATATCTTCTACCACTATGTCGGCTCCGTTTATAAGAAGTTCCTGCCTGTTTTCTTCGCGGGCCAAACCCAGTACAAGTCCGAAATTACCGGCTTTGCCCGCTGCAACACCCGATGTGGCATCTTCGACCACAATCGCATTATGCGGTTTCACGCCAAGGTTGGCTGCCGCAGTGGTAAAAATATCAGGCTCAGGTTTGCCTTTGAGGCCTAGTTCAGCCGATACCACGCCATCAACGCGGGTTTCGATGAGCGGCATGAGTCCCGCGGCTTCGAGCACGGCCTCACAGTTTTTGCTGGAAGATGCCACGCCTACTTTTACGCCTGCTTTCTTCAGGTCGTGTATCATCTGAACCGTTGAATCGTAAACGCTGACCCCGTCGCGTTTCAGCACTTCATTGAAAGTGATATTTTTACGATTCCCCAGGCCGCAAACAGTTTCCAATGCCACATCATCGGATGGATCGCCGAAAGGAATGTGAATTCCGCGTGATTCGAGGAAGGATTTCACGCCTTCGTAGCGTGGTTTTCCATCCACGTAGGGAAGGTAATCGGCTTTCTGGGTAAATTCCATGAAGGGCTCGCCATGTTGCGTTTCGCGCTGGCGGAGATAATCGTCGAACATTTTTTTCCAGGCATGGCTGTGAACCAATGCTGTTTGGGTTATCACACCGTCAAGATCGAAAATTACGGCTTCAAAAAGGTATTTAGAGGGCATTGGGGAGAGATTTAAAACAAATTATTGGTCATTCGGTGGTCATTCAATAGTCATTCAATGGTCATTTGGTGGTCATTTGGTGGATGATTGATAACAAACTTCTGATTAATAACAGTACTACATATCTAACTCATAACGCATATCTCATATCTCAAAAGATCTTCATCCACCTAAAACCATAAGGTTCAATAACCAAGGGCAATGTGCTGGTAAAAACATCCACACTATTCCCGGCGAATGCAGGTCGAACTATGTCTTTGGACTGATCGGTCATATTATGAATAATCAGCCATTTCTCTTTTTCGTAAGGTCGTATAAATGACAGCAATTCCCCGTTTTCGGCACCGGGAAGAGTAATAAATTCAATGCTACCGCGTCCAAATGTTTTATGCTGATTGCGGATGTGAAGCATCCGTTTAAGCGTGTCGTAAATTTTGCTGCTGAGGCTTTCAGGATTGGCGAGATTCTGAGACAGTTCATCCCAATTTATTTTTCCCCGGCACAAAAACCGTGTGTCATCTTTGCCGGTAAGGCTAATCATCTCGTTGTAATAGGCTTCGTCATTCAGCTTCCCGAATTCGTCGCCGTAATATATAACCGGTGTTCCGGGCAAAGTTAAGATAATAGAAAAAGCAAGCAGGATGCGGCGTTCGTCGCGTTGCATCAGTTCCGAAAGACGGGCCGAAATCCCTTCGCCCAGGCGGAAATTCCATTCGGGCCGGAGGCAGTATTGCTGATGAATGTATTTTCTTTCTTCTTCGGTCACATAAACCAATTCGAGGCTCAGTTCGTCGTGGCAGCGAAGGAAGGTGAACCATTGCCCGCTTTCGGGCAGCTCGGGTGTAAATTCACCGGATAAGGTTTCTTCGATAGGTTTGCCGCTATGCATGGCAATAGATTTGAAAATGCGCGGCATAAGCGGAAAATGGTAGGCAGCCTGGCACTCATCGCCGCTACCCATGTATTCCACTACTTTCGCCGGCTGCTGGCAGGCTTCGGCCAGTAATAAACTTCCCGGAGCCACATAATCGAGTATGGCCCTGAAAAACTTCACCACCAGGTGTGTTTTGTTCAGGTTTTCGCATTCGGTGCCTTCTTCTTTCCAGATATAGGGAGTAGCATCCGCCCTGAATCCATCCACTCCTGCATTTTGCCAGAACAGCAGCACTTTGGAGATTTCGATCAGGACCTGCGGATTCCGGTAATTAAGGTCGGGCTGGAAATTGAAAAAACGATGAAAATAGTATTGATCTCCCTTTTTCTCCCAATTGGATGATTCTATTCCTTTAAAAATGATACGGGCATCCTTGTACAGAGTAGTATCATCGGACCAGATATAATAATCCCTGAACGGGTTGTCTTTTGATTTGGATGCTTCAACGAACCAGGGATGCTCGTCGGAGGTATGATTCATCGATATATCAAAAATTACTCTTATTCCTTTCTGATGAGCATCGGACAGGAATTGCCAGAAAATCTGCTGGTCGCTTGTATTTCCGGTTTTATCCAACAGTTCAGCCCTTATTTTGGTATAATCGCTTATATCGAAACCGGCATCACGCATCGGCGAATCGAGCACCGGTAAAAGCCAGATGCAGTTCACACCCAGATCGTGCAGATAATCGAGTTTTTGGGTTAATCCGGCAAAATCGGTATTAAACAGATCGGCGTATAATGAATATACAACGGCGTCTTTGTACCAGTCAACCTGCTCGTCGCCGGTTTTTTTTGCATTTTGGCTGACTTCGGGAGTCAATAAATAATTCTCTAATATTTGGGTTGAGGTACCCGGATAGAGATTCTTCCAGATATCAATTAACAGATCACGTTGTTGCATAACGGATTCAGGTTAAGAAAGGGATAAAGTATGGATTCTGGTTGTGCACGATGGCAAGCACCGGGCATAGTAATAACAAAGCCCGGCATTTTACGAACAACGTAATGGTAGGTCAGCTTGAAAAAAACAAGAACTTCGGGTTAGGGCAAGAAGAAAAAAAAGGCTGTCTCAATAGCAGTACTTCGTTCATTATTCAGCTTATATTAAGTTGGACAGGCATAATAGCCGGGTTAAACTTTTTTAGCCGAAGTCCGAAATGACTTCTGAGACAGCCTCTTTAAAGAGTATTATCCTACAAAACTACTTTTTAGCAGCAATGGTGTAGGTAAGAGCAGTAATATTAGCTGTTACTGTGTATTTTCCTGCAGTGGCAGGAGTAGGAATATTTGCATTATCAGAAGCACCAACGGCACGGTAAGCCAAAACGCCGCTTGCAGGTACAGCACCGGCAACAGTACCGTAAAGTGGTTCCCATGCACCTAATGTAACAATGAATTTAATGCTTTTGGCTGCGCCCAAATCGGTAGTAATGGTATAGATTCCACCGGCTCCGCCCATCATAGGAAGTGCAGCAGTGTTGTCCCAACCTGCAGAACAACCGTCGCCTAACATATAAAGTGCAGGAGCAATGGTATATTTCAGCGTGGTGGTATTAATAGTTACAACATAAGCACCTGTAGTGGCAGGAGTCGGGATGTTTGAAGGATCAGGATCGGCTTCGGTAGCACGGTAAACAAGGTCACCGCCTGTGTTTGTTCCGGTGCCGTTAGTTCCGTACATAGGAGCCCATGCGCCTAAATTTTTGATGAACTTGATGCTTTTTGCAGCAGTAAGAGTTGTGGTAATGTAATAAATTCCGGTACTTGCTTTTGTCATTGGAAGCGCTTTGGTATTGTCCCATTGAGCTGTGCAACCGTCGCCTAACATAAACATTTCGGGAGCGGCACCTGCCGGATTAACCGTTAAGGTATATTTCTCGGTAACAGCATCAATTTTAAGAACAAAATCGTAAGTACCATCAACCGTAGGAACAAAGTTTCCGTCGGTGTTTGTAGTGAATTTGGCAGCTGAAATTCCGGCCATGGTAACATCGTTGAAACCGATGCTCTTTTTGCTCCAATCCTGACCTTCCCTGATTTTGAATGAACCCAGGGTTGTAACTGCTACCTGGTTGTATTTCCAGGTATAGGTGGTAACGTTTTCAACAAGAGGTTTGCTTAACAAAACAGTCAGGTCCCAGTTATGCTGAACGCCATTTACCATTAATCCGTTTCCAACCAAACCTAATTCGGTATTGGTATAATCGATCAGGTTAAGATCGCCGGTTTTTGTTGCAGTTGCAACTGTAGCTGCACCAAGTGTCCAAACCATTTTAACTGTGTATTTACCAGGTGTGGCATTGGTGATGTTAGCTCCACCAGGAACAAGGGCATCAATGGTGCCGCCATAATTGGTGTTTGCCCTGATACCTTTTATACCTCCGCCTAAGTCGAAGTTATCGTCGAGGATCACTTTCCATCCCTGTGAATAGCGGAATTTGAAGTCTGCTTTGGTCAAAAC
Source organism: Bacteroidota bacterium (assembly GCA_037142075.1). Lineage (GTDB taxonomy): Bacteria > Bacteroidota > Bacteroidia > Bacteroidales > UBA4417 > UBA4417. Next base: position 6,172 of record JBAXBJ010000080.1, on the reverse strand, counting down.
CATATCAGTAGCCTCAAAAGTCATAGTGTTCAGGTCGAATCCTTTTACAGGCAACGGGGTACTTGAGTTCCATCCTGCTGGTGAAGCAGCTCCGATAATGCCCCATGCAACTGGAAGAATAGCAATTTTCTTGAGTTCAGTGTCAAGTACAATATGGTATAAACCATCTTTAGGAACGGTAAACGCAGTTGCGCTTGCCGTGTATGAGCCACGCCAGAAATCAACTTTAGGTTCATCCGTAGTGCGGGCAACAGAGTCAACTACTTTGAAATCGGTACCAGGTCCCCAGGTTGTTTTTACATCACCTGCTACTGATACAACGTTGAAACCAGGTGCGCCGGCTTTCACTGCAATATAAAGTTCCAATAATTGAGCGCGGTCAGTTTGGGTTACTTCGTTGCGGGTTACCTTCATCATACCTTTTGCATCGAAATCAGCAAGGGCAGTTGAGGCGCCTTTAACATAAATACCATCGAGTACGATTACTGGTGGTTCTACAGGAGCCGGATCATCTTTACATGATGAAGCTACTAAAACTAAACCAAGGAATAGAGCCCAGGTAAGTTTCATTAATTTACTAAAATTCATTGTTTTCATAGTTGTTGGTGTTTTGGATTGGGTTTAATTATAATTAACTGATTTGGTGAAGCAAAGATACTAATTATTATAATCCTAGGTTAGGATTGGCATCAACAGCCCATTTTGGTATCGGGAAAGTTCTTCTTGTTCCGTTGGTTGCCGGTTTTTCCCACCAGCTGTTTTCCCATTTCCCATAACGGATCAGATCCTGGCGGCGATGACCTTCGAGCCAAAGTTCGCGTCCGCGTTCAGCCAGTAACTGGTCGAGGGTAGTATTGGTCCAGGTGCTTACTCCGGCGCGCTGACGGATAGGATTCACCCATTGATCTCCATTACGGCCCTGACGGATTTCGGTTTCAGCTTTCATCAGGTAAATATCGGTTAAGCGGAATAACGGGAAGTCGTTGCTTAAGTTTTCCTTTGCACCCACTTTTATCTCGTATTTGATGGCCCTGGCTCCGGTGGTACGTATTTGTTCAGGTGTATATTTCCCTTCATCCATTTTTAATGCGGGAATTTTAGGGTCGATGTTTAGCGGTTTACCTGTTATACTTTCTATAATTTCGGCACCCGTAATGGTTAGCTGAGTACCGTACATAAAGTATGCTTTCTTCCGTAAATCGGTATTTTCGTATGTTTCGAAGAAAGTCGGAACAGCACATAATCCATTCCATGGACCGGCAACCATATCATACGTGAGGTTACTCTGGTAATGCAGCGAGCGCATATGAATCCGGAACCCCTGCATGTTATCCTCATCGTAAGGTATGGAGAAGATTATCTCGGAGCACTTTTCGTTATTGGTTTTAAAAGGAGCCGATACACTGGCTTCGAGCTTGTAGTTTCCTGAAATAATGCTGTCGCAGTATTGGCCTGCTTTTGCCCATTGGGGAGTACCTTTATACACTCCGGCATTCAGGTATATTTTCGCCAGAAGCGAAAATCCCATGTAGCGTGTTGCCAGGTATTTATTATCAATAGGTTTCAGGTATTTCAGGTTCGATTCGAGTGTATTCACTAAGCTGTCGTACATGGCTGCCCTTGTGATTTTGGTTGGCAGGAATCCTACCGGCTGTATGGCAGTGGTAAGATAAGGGGCATCTCCATAATTATCCATAAGAAGATAATAATAGAAAGTTCGCATTACTTCCACTTCACCAATTTTTGCTTTGATACTTTCATTCTGTGGAAGTGACCTAAGCATATCCAATATCTGGTTGCAGGAAGTAATTCCTTCCCAGTATGTTGACCACATACGGTTTACGCCTTCATTTTCGTTGGTCCATGAATGAGTGTGGATGTCTAGCCATTTACCGCCGTCGAACCAGTCGGATCCGCGGGTGGGAGCACAAAACTCATCTGAAGATACCTCCTGGGCCAAAAACCACCAACCCTGATCGTCGCAGAGGTTCTGCATTCTTTTGTATGCATCAACGCTCAGGTTTGCAACCTGTTCGGCATTTTCGGGATACATGTCGCCCGGGATTTTATCATACATCGTTTCATCGAGTTTGGTACATCCCGAAGAAAAAATGAAAAATAAAACTGCACTTAAATATACTATTTTTTTCATGTCGTTAATTTTTAGAAACTTGCGTTAATACCGAAAGTGAATGTTCTTGTTTTTGGATACACATTGTACTGGTCAATTCCGTAAGAAAGACCATTCATGGAGGTTTCCGGATCGATACCTGAATAACCGGTAACGATGAACAGGTTGTTGGCAACAACAAATAATTTCAGGTTGGTGATCCAATCCAGTTTTTTAGTGTCGAACTGGTAGCCGAGCGAAATATAATCGAGCCGTACAAAGGAAGCGTCTTCCATGTAAAAATCAGCAATGGTAGCACCGGTTTTGGAACGGCCCTGGTTGTACCAATCGATGGCGTCAGGCAGCCCGTTGAGCGAAGGCATGTTTTGCGGTACATCGAAGAAACTCTTGGTAGCGTTATATACCTTGTTTCCGATCATAGAGCGGAATGAAAAATCGGCTGACCAGTTTTTCAGGAAGGTAAAGTTATTTGTCCATCCTAATTCCACTTTGGCATTGGCCGAACCAACCCAATCGCGTTTGGCTTCACCCAGCACTGATGTATAACCCCCTGATTTAGATTCATAAATAAATTCTCCGTCAAGAAGTGCAACGTACACAGGAAGGTAAAAAGCACCCACTTCATGACCCACGGCCACACCGGTTACCCAATATTCGTCACCAACCATTCCGCGGCCGGAAATGTAACCTTCGTGGCGCACGCCGTTTTCATCGGTAGAAAATTGCCCCAGATCGGTAAATTCCGATTTATTGTGTGAAGCGGTAAGACTGGTTTTCCATGTGAAGTCAGGATGATCAACCACAAAAGCCTGGAAGAAAAGTTCAATACCTTTATTCTGGATAGATCCTGAATTAGCAAAAGTGGTCTGGGAAAGGTTTGGTGGAACAGGAACTTTATACGCTCCCAGAAGATCTGAAGTGTTTTTCTGGTAAACTTCCAAACTACCGCTGAAGCGGTTGTTGAGGAAAGCAAAATCAACTCCAATGTTGACTTCTGCCGTTCTTTCCCATTTCAGGTCAGGATTGGCATTCCAGGCTGGCTGAAAGGATACCACCTGCTGTCCTGTTTCAGGGTTGGTGGCGAGTCCGCCGGGCTGCCAGGCAACCTGGCTGCGGTATTCACCTATATTCTGGTTACCGGATACTCCGTAGCTTCCCCTTAATTTCAACTGATCGATCCAGCTTACACTTGATAGGAAATCTTCATTTTGCATGTTCCAGCCAATTGCGGCAGTAGGGAACCAACCCCATTTGTTATTTTCTCCGAACTTGGTTGAACCATCGCGGCGGATGGACCCGGATAAATAGTACTTAGAATTGTAATTGTATTGTACACGGCCAAACATACCGATCAGGCGCGACATTCCTTTATAAGAAGCTATATCTCCGTATTTTACGTCAACCATGGTGCCCAGGTTATTCGGTCCTGAATAAGGAGACTGTGCATTGGTAGCCTGCGCTGAAAATCCATCGTAACCCGATTCCTGCCAGGAATAACCAAGGACAGCATCAAAATTGTTTTTATCGATTTTCTTCACATAATTTAAGGTGGCATCAAAAAGTGACTGATAGTTGTTGCTGTAACTTCGACGGGCATAACCATTATCGGCTGATGCATACAAGCCTGATGGCCGGAAGTAATTGGCTTCGTTATCATTACGAAGATAGCCCCCGTTTACACTTGCAGTAAGACCGTTTATGATAATCCAGTCAGCTTTCAGGTTGCCGGTAAAACTTTTTGCATCACGAATGTTGGTAACTTCATTTATAGTCGCTATCGGGTTTTCATAATTGAACTCACGCTGTGTTTTATTATAGCTTCCGTCGGCATTGTAAACAGGATCGGTAGGGTTATGCGAAATGGCCTGGTAGATAATATCATCCTTGCCCCATCCGCCGTAATTTTCGTAATCGTTGTTCTCGAAAGAGGATGTTAAATTTCCGGAAAGTGTAAGTTTATCGTTGAAGGCCTTGTGTGACAGGTTAAGTTTGGCACTCGTTCTTTTCTTTTCGGTGCCTTTCATTACACCCTCCCACTTAGCATGAGTAACTGAAGCATAATACGTGCTTTTTTCACTTCCCCCGCTAAAACTTAGGTTATTGTCGGTGGTCATGCCCAGTCGATAAATTTCATTTTGCCAGTCGGTATTAGCACCGCCATCTTTGAAGATACTGTCAACAGTCCAGGTAGGATGTACAGGCAAAGCGGCTTGAAGTTTGGTGTCGGCAAATCCGCGGAGTTCGTCTGCATTCAGCACGTTCAGCGTATTGGCCACTTTGTCGAATGATGTTTTCGAATTGATGGTAATCAGTGAACCGCCGTTTTTCCCTTTGGAGCTGCCTTTTTTGGTCGTAATAATAATTACACCATTGGCTCCCTGCGATCCGTAAATAGCAGTCGAGGCAGCATCTTTGAGGATATTATAACTTTCGATATCTTCGGGAGCAATGGCCGTTGGATCAGCGTTGGGTATACCGTCAATAACAAAAAGAGGTTGAGTGTTCGAGTCGAAACCGGCAGAACCCCGGATTCGTACTGCAAATCCAGAGTTAGGGTCACCCCCTTTTTTGGTAACAACCACACCTGATGCTTTACCCTGAAGTCCCTGAATAGGATCGGTGAGCGAACCCTGGTTTAATTCGGCTGCGGTAACATGGGCAATAGCACCGGTACGGTCGCTTTTCTTTTGTGTACCATAACCGATTACAAGCACTTCGTCCAAGGTGTGGGCTTCCGATGCAAGGGCGATATTAAGCATTTTTTGAGTTGTGATAACAACTTCCTGCGGAGTGTAGCCGATAAATGAAAATACCAGGGTAGCACCTGTTTTTACTTTTAACGAATAATTTCCGTCAATATCGGTAAGGGTGCCTGTGGTAGTGCCTTTAACCAGCACGGTTGCGCCAGGTAATGTGCTGCCGTCCTTGGCGTCAGTAATTTTTCCCGTTAGCTGTATTTCCTGCGCAAATGCCGTTGCAGCAAATGCCCATGCGATAATCAGCAACAGAATCCTGAAAGAGATTAAATTTTTCTTCATAGATCCGACTTTCATGTGATTAAAAAAGGGTTAATTGTTGGTTGGTTTGTGATTGGTATATTATGTCTGTAGATTTTGTATTTTCTTTTCCCATCCGGCCCGCTTTATCCAGGCATAAGATAAATGCAAAAAGGTAAATGCCAGGCAGTTGCGAGCTAACTTTAAGGTTTATTTGTAAGAAGTTTTTTACGATTGCTTTTCATAAAGTTTTGATCCTTTTATCTTTAGCTTTTTGTCTTTTGTTTTTATTGAAGTTTATGAATTATTCGGGCCAATATTTTTATTTTAAAATAAAAAAATCAAGTTTTTAAAACTGGTTTTCGGGGCAAACTGCATTATTTATTCAACTTCCTGTCTGCATGTTCGAAACAACCGCGCAAAGCTATGAAAAGAATGCGTAGTTCGAATACTTATTTTGCTCTTTTTTAGGCATTTCGGTGAATTATTTTCTGAAATCGTTTCCGCAAACGTTTGCGGAAACTTTATAAAACGAATTTTTGATGGCCTTTATTATATTCCGGGGTAAATTCCGCAAGATACTGACTATCAACAGGCTTATTGTTAAAACGACACTAAGCGCAGATCTGATTGCAGTTTTTAAACCATGTTGGGTAAATCACTTTACGTCGATAGCAGATTGCCATTTATTTTGTTGCAAAAAGGCGCTTTTTCGCCCCTTTTTAATCCTGGATTTTGTCTTTTATACGTTCAGAAATTTGTTTCGTTTACCTCAACTTTACCGGATTAAATTGAAACCACAATAGGCACAATAGGCCACATAGAAACCTCATAGTTAAATATTTATAGAGGCATTTACCATTTCCCGGGAATTTAAATTATCCGAAACCTCGTCGTGTCAAATGCTATGTGACCTATTGTGCCTATGTGGTTCAAAATATTTGCCAGGTTTATTTGATTGTCTTATCTTTAAATTTGAAGTTTTTTCTTGCATAATATTCGTTAAGGAATTAAAAACATTAAACACAGAACGCAAAATATAAAA
>JBAXBJ010000079.1:0-23007 GCA_037142075.1 Bacteroidota bacterium | reverse complement strand
GGCAGCCAAGCAGATTACTCTGAAAGGTCAAACGAGGTGTTGGGCAGCCAAGCAGAGTGCTCTGAAAGGGCAAACGAGGTGTCGGGCAGACAAGCAGATTACTCTGAAAGGGCAAACAAGGTGTGGGGCAGCCATGCGGAGTACTCTGAAAGGTCGAATGATTTATCAGTCAGCCTATCGGAGTCCACAGCCTTTGCAAATCAGGCTGATTTAGCTGATCTGATTTATTTCATTCAATAGTAAAGCCTCAACTGATAGATCAATTGCGGCTCTGCAGATTCGGGATATGAGTAAGCAATATCTACAAAGTCCCTCTCAACGCTACAAACACATTCCTTCCGGGAGCACTGATACCGCTGGCGAAATTACGGTAATGCTTATCGAGCATGTTTTCGACACCGGCCTGAACGCTGACATTCCGGGTAAACTGGTAACCGGCACGGAGGTTCAAAGTAAACCAAGCCGGCATACCGTCAGTTGTTGCATATTGTTCGTTGTCTTCGCCACTTGGGCTGTAATCTTCAATGTGTTTCCAGGCATTGTAGCGGGCATAAAATTCACCGGTAAATTTGCTCAGATCCAGTTTTACAGATGTTAATCCGAACATGGGTGGAATATGATCAAGAGGAGCGCCATCTTCTTTCACCTGACCGTGGGTGTAAGTCAAAGTGCTGCGAAACGACAGTGATTTGGTAAACTGCGCGAGCACATTGCCTTCGAATCCGTAAATACTTGCCTTGTCCACGTTTTGCATGGCCTGCACTGCTGCCAGGTTACCGTCGAACATAATAGAATCCTGACCATTATAAGTATAAGGTTGTACCACAAAAGCATCCTTCAAAATGGTGTAAAATCCGGTCAGTTCAATTTGAAAAATCTTGTTAAAGGTCTTTCCAATAGTAAGTTCGGCATTGTACGCATTTTCCGGTTTCAGATCCGGGTTAGGCACTATGATTATTGTCGAGCTGAAATCGTTCAGTTTGGTAAGATCATCTATATTAGGTGCCCTGAAACCAGTGGAAAGATTTGTAGCAATCCGCCAGCCATCTCCCGGCATATAAACCAGGCCGAGGCTTCCGTTTACGGCTGTGTTATCCTGGCTTATTTTTGCATCAAACGGAAATTTGATTAAATCCATCATAGCCTGGGTATATTCGGCATCCAACGAAATGTAGTTAAACCTGATTCCCTGCGAAAAAATCAGTTTCTTGCTGATCTCCCAGTTATTCGAAGCATAAGCGGAAAGATTTTTCATGTTATCACCTCCATCCGGATAGCGGCTGGCTGCATCCAGGGTAACTGTTCCATCGTTGATGTTCTTGTTGTAGGCTTTCGAATCAACCTGGTTAAAAACTCCTTCCAATCCGTAACGCAACTCACTCTTAATGAAGATTTTTTTCATAAAATCGGCATTCAGCGAAATTACATTTACTGTTTCTTCCTGGTGTTTTGCCTTCGATTTGTCAAATTTACGGCTTATCCGGTCTTCGCTTATGTACTGATAGGCTGCGGTCACCTGAAAATGATCGTACAGTTTTACAGGATTCAGCCATTCGCTTTTCAACGATACAAGCCCTCGTGTTTGCGGCCCGTAGTACCATTCGGCGTATGTGAGTTTATCACCTGTCATTTCGGTAAGGCGATCGTAGCGGGGGATATTGCTTGAATTTGAATATTGCATGTTCAGGGTCAAAGAATAATTTTTCGACGGTTTAAATAACACTTTCCCGAAAAGGTCGTACTGTGTGTACCCTGAACTTTTCTGAATTAATGGGTCGCTGTTGGTAGTCATGACATCTTTGCTATTTATCCGTTCGGCGTAGTACAGGCATTTCCCCCAATCGCCGTATTTTTCGTCGCGCTTGCTGCCTTCGCGAAGATCGCCTATGTCCTTTGTACTCGCGCCAAACAGGGCAGCTATTTTCTTTCCGCCTACATTTAAATTAAAACTTTGTGAATACTCGTTTGCCGACGAAGAATAGCGGAGCATGGCATTTCCCGAAGTGAATACTTTATCGTTGCTCGAAAGCACCGGGTTGCGGGTATAAAAGTGCATAACGCCGCCCATGGCATCGCTTCCGTATATTACCGAACCCGGACCATGCACCACTTCGACCCTACTCAACATATTCGGATCGAGGGTAATAATGTTCTGTATATGACCTGCCCGATAAATGGCATTGTTCATGCGAACACCATCAATAACCGTAAGAATGCGATTGGTTTCCATGCCTCTCAAAACTGCACTTCCGCCGCCAAGCTGGCTTTGCTGCACAAATACAGTCCCGTTTTGCTGCAAAAGTTCAGCTGAGGTTTGTGGATTTCCAAATTGTATGGTTCGGGCAGGTATAATATCAATCCTGACAGGCAGATCCCTGTATTTTTCTTCCACTTTATTAGCCGAAAGTACAACTTCCTGAAGATTAATCACAGCGACAGTAAGCTCTATATCGGTAGTTTTAGCTGTAAAAAACGACTTCTCATATTCAACAGGATAAAAAGATATATGCGAAAAAGTCAGTTTGTCCGTGCTTCTGAATGCAGACAGATCGGCCTGGCCTTTGTTATCCGTTGTGACCGAAACCGATTTGTCGGCATCGTAAATGGAGCAGTTGCTGATGGGCTGAAGGTCAGTTTTGCTTATAACCCTAACCTGTTGGGCAAAGGAACTGCCCGCAATTACTATTAAAATAAGTATTATTGTTTTTCTCATCTCTGTTTACTGATTAAATAAATTTGGGTGAAAACCATGTTAAATAGCACTGGAAACACTAATGTGCCCAGTTGAATATACGACCACTCCAGGAACCGCCGGCTAATATTCGGCAATGTAAAAAAGGAGAGTCCATGAAAATCAGCAGGATGGTCTTGGAGGAGGAACCAGAATAACAGAATAAGGCCCGATGTAGGGCGATAACTTGAAACTGAAGAAATGATTCGAATAACTACCTGAAATATAAACAGTTTTATCTTTTACTACGGCTGTTTTAATAATTTTCTCTGCAATTAACCGGGCAGTATTATTTGCAGGTAGCTGATGTTGCTGAGAGTTAAATATCCGGGTCCTGGCAATCAGTGATTCCTCTTTTGAATCGCGCAGGCAATAATAGGTAACAGAAGTTCCTTTTTCAATTTTCCTCGCCACATCGTATAATTTGCCATCAACGAGAATTTCATGTTTATTTACTGCTTTTAGCCGCGGGTTTGCGCCCTCTTTATTAAATACGAAAATAGTTAGTTGCTGATCCGGGATCGAAGAAAGCTGTGCCCATTTTTGCTGTCGCACTGCCATGCGCACCACCGATAAAACCAGGAAATAGCCTAATGAATTATAAATCAATAATCCACAAAGCAATATTGCCGAAATTTTGTACGATGCCCTTTGCATCCGACAAAAGTAATCAGTTTTCATCAAATTAGTGAAATTGATTTTGTCCAACTCAAAACTTCATTGTAATTTAGACGTTGCAAAACTGCAAACTATTTAAACAAAATCAATATGTTATTTGACATTGAACTGATCAGGAAAGTGTATTCAAAATTACCTTCCAGGATTGAAAAAGCACGCTTATTTGTTGGTCGTCCGCTTACGCTGACCGAAAAAATACTCTATAGCCATCTTTGGGATGAGTTACCTGTCGATCCATATAAAAAGGGAGAGGACTACGTTAATTTCGGTCCCGACCGGGTTGCCATGCAGGATGCGACGGCACAAATGGCTTTGTTACAGTTTATGACAGCCGGCAGAAACCATACGGCTGTTCCAAGCACGGTTCATTGCGACCACCTTATACTTGCTTCGGCAGGAGCCAGTGCGGATTTGGAAAATGCCCTGACACAAAACAAAGAGGTGTACGACTTTCTCGAATCGGTTTCGGCCAAATACGGTATAGGTTTCTGGAAGCCGGGAGCGGGAATCATTCACCAGGTGATCCTCGAAAATTATGCTTTTCCGGGTGGAATGATGATTGGCACCGATTCGCATACCGTGAATGCCGGCGGATTGGGAATGATAGCCATAGGAGTTGGAGGGGCTGATGCCATGGATGTGATGGCCGGCATGGCCTGGGAGCTAAAAATGCCCAAATTGATAGGAGTAAAACTTACAGGGCGGTTAAACGGTTGGACTTCAGCCAAAGATGTAATTCTTAAAGTTGCCGGAATACTTACCGTTAAAGGCGGTACAGGTTGCATTGTTGAATATTTCGGCGAAGGGGCCGACTCAATATCGGCCACTGGTAAAGGAACAATTTGCAATATGGGAGCCGAAATCGGGGCTACCACTTCGATTTTTGGCTACGATGCCAAAATGAGCGAGTACCTGAAATCGACCGGGCGCGAAGAAATTGCAAAACTCGCCGATGGCATTATGGCTGATTTACGTGCCGACGAAGACGTTTACAATTCACCTTCAGCCTATTTTGATGAGTTGATTGAAATTGATCTGAATTCTCTGGAACCTTATGTTAACGGGCCTTTCACTCCCGATGCTGCTTATCCTATTTCGGAATTTGTTAAAGTGGTAAAAGAAAAGAACTATCCTCAAAAACTGGAGGTTGGCCTGATAGGATCATGTACAAATTCGTCATACGAAGATATTACCCGCGCTGCATCTGTTGCCCGCCAAGCCACAGCTAATAATCTGAAAGTCCAGGCTGAATTTGTTATTACCCCCGGCTCGGAACTCATACGTTTTACCACGGAACGCGATGGTTTGTTAGGCGATTTCGAGAAAATGGGCGGCGTAGTAATGGCAAATGCCTGCGGTCCCTGTATCGGGCAATGGAAACGGCATACCGACGATCCTGAAAGACGAAATTCTATCATAACCTCTTTCAACCGTAATTTCGCCAAGCGCAACGATGGTAACCCGAACACGCACAGTTTTGTGGCTTCGCCCGAAATTGTAACTGCTTTTGCTATTTCCGGCGATTTATGCTTTAATCCTCTTACGGATTTCCTTGTAAACGAATCCGGCGAAAAAGTAAAACTTGATGAACCTCAGGGCATTGAACTTCCTTTGGCTGGTTTCGACGTAAAAGATGCCGGCTTCCTGGCGCCACCTGCTGATGGGTCGGCAATAAATATTGTTGTAAAACCGGATTCGGAAAGGCTTCAATTGCTTGAACCGTTTGCAGCGTGGACAGGTACTGATTTGCAGGGACTTCCCTTGCTGATCAAAGCCAAAGGCAAGTGTACTACCGATCATATTTCGATGGCCGGTCCCTGGTTACGTTTCCGTGGTCATCTCGACAACATCTCGAACAATATGCTAATTGGGGCTTTAAATTTCTTTAACGAAAAAACGAACCTGATCAAAAATCAGTTAAGCCAGAAGTATGATACAGTGCCAAATGTGGCGCGGACTTACAAAGCTGCCGGCTTAGGTTCGATAGTGGTTGGTGATGAAAATTACGGCGAAGGATCCTCGCGCGAACATGCCGCCATGGAACCCCGCCACTTAGGAGTAAGAGCAATTTTGGTAAAATCATTTGCCCGGATTCACGAAACCAATCTGAAAAAACAAGGCATGCTTGGCCTTACTTTTGCCAATAAATCTGATTATGAACTGATTCGCGAGGATGACCGTATCGATATTACCGGACTAACCAAATTTGCCCCAGGCAAACCACTTACCCTGGTTTTGCATCATTCGGATGGAACCCAGGATAGTTTTGACGTTAATCATTCGTATAACCAAATGCAGATTGAATGGTTTAAAACCGGTGGTGCACTTAACTTACTCAGGATGAGCCTGTAGATCTCATATCCAATTTCCAAGAAGCCACTTTCCGGGATCGGGAGGTGGCTTTTTCTGTTTTTAGCAATGCAGACCTATAAAAAATTTCATACTACTTTCACCCAATCGGTATCTACCTCAATATAAAACTTGTGCTATCTCATGAAACAGCCTGTTGAAGTTTAGCTACTGTTTCGTTTTTGGATGAAAAGTCCGCTTAATTTTGCAGTATAATCAAAACGAAAAAATAATCATGAAACATACAGTTGATACAGCCTGGCAGGGCAATATGAAATTCGAGGCAATAGTCAGCGGCCATCACGTTATAATGGATGCTTTACCCTTAGTTGGTGGAAACGATGAAGGTGCCCGCCCAAAAGAACTAATGCTTGCTTCTTTGGCAGGTTGCACAGGAATGGATGTAGTCTCAATTCTTAAGAAGATGCGGGTTGAACTTCAGTATTTCAATATCAGGGTTGAATCCGAAATGACTGAGGAACATCCTAAACACTACACCTCCATGCACATCATTTATGAGTTCAAAGGCGAAGGTCTCGAACTGGAAAAACTTCAGAAAGCAGTTAACCTTTCACAGGAACAATATTGCGGTGTTTCGGCTGCCTATCGCAAAGCCATGGAAATTACCCATGAGATAGTAATACTTTAATAATGCTGGATGTTCGATGTTAAATGTCGAATGTGGGATGTTGGATGTGCGATTTTAATATGAATCCGACTTCTGACATCTGACATCCAACATCCGACATCAAACATCCAGCATCCCAAAATCCTAACCCCCAACCCCTAAATCCTAAACAAATGCTTTACACCAATTTAAAACACATAGAAACTGCTGAAGCTCACCAGAAATTTATCAGCGAAAACGAAAACGTAATGATCTGCTGTGGCCGTATGGGCCCGATGTGCATTCCGGTATATGGAATCATGGAAGATCTTGAAGATCAATATGCCAATGTAAAATTTGCCGATATGGAATTCGACAGCCCCGAATCGCATGTAATCCGTAATACTCCTGAAGTTCGCGGTTTTATGGGCATTCCTTTTACCATGTATTATAAAAACGGTAAACTCGTAAAAGCCACATCCAGTATTCAGTCGGTAACGCAGGTACGCGCAATCCTTGATGCCGAATTTAGCTCAGCTGAATAATACCATGGATACGAACAACCATTATGACGCGATAGTGATAGGTGCAGGTCCGGCCGGGCTAACGGCTGGTATCTACCTGTCGCGGGCCAGGGTAAGGACATTGATACTTAGCGAAGGCACCGTGGGCGGACAAATGATTCTTACACACGAGATTGCTAATTACCCAGGCGTTGACAGCATCAGCGGCTACCACTTATCGGTTATCATGCGAAACCAGGCTAAGAAATTCGGCTGTGATATCAAATCCAATATATTGGTTGAAACGCTGAATTTGCGTGGCGATGTTAAAGAAGTTATTCTTGCTGATGGTAAAAGGTATACAGCTGATGCTGTTATTCTGAGCCCTGGCGGACGCTCGCGTACCCTCGGGGTAGCAAGCGAAGACAAGTTAAAGGGCAAAGGAATTTCATATTGTGCAACCTGCGACGGTGATTTTTTTACCGGCAAGGAAATTATTGTTGTAGGTGGAGGCAATTCAGCACTTGAAGAGGCCGTTTCGCTTACAAAATATGCCAGCAAAGTTACCATAGTTCATCAATTCGATCATTTCCAGGCATTTGAATTTGCTATTGAAGAAGCACGAAACCACCCGAAAATTAATTTCATGATGGAATCGACAATTTCGGCTTTTCATGGAGATGAAAAACTGGAGGGTGTCGAAATCACCGATCTGAAGACGGGCAAAACTCAAAATCATCCTATTAATGGTGTTTTTATCTTTATAGGATATGTTCCAAATACTGAATTTCTGGAAGGCAAACTCGAACTTAACAAATGGCAGGAGATTGTGGTAGATGCCGATATGCAGACAAGCATGAAAGGCGTTTATGCCGCCGGCGACTCCATCGCAAAACGCTACAGGCAGGTAACTACAGCTGTAGCCGACGGAACCATCGCGGCCCTGGCTGCTTCAAAATATATTCACGAACTTCATCAAAGTAAACAACTTCAACACACCCTATAATGACAATAACCGTAATTATTACGTTCCTGCTTTTTGCCGGATTTATCACATACATGTACTTTGCCTACAAAAAGATTAAAAATACTCCTGAAACTGAAACCAATTCGGCCATAAAGGAACTCACCGATCAAAATTTTCAGGCTCAGGTGAAAACCGGCGTTACCCTGGTCGATTTCTGGGCCGGGTGGTGCATGCCGTGCAAAATGATGGCTCCGGTGCTTAATGAAACTGCCCAAGAACTTGGAGATACTGCCCGGATTGGTAAACTCGATGTAGATGCGAATCGTGAATCTTCGGCCAAATATAGTGTGCGAAGTATTCCGACTTTAATTTTATTCAAAAACGGTAGAGAGATCAATCGCTTTGTAGGTGTTAAAACGAAAGATTTTCTTCTGAAGGAAATCCGGAAAGTGGTTTAATTTGCCGCTATAGGCAATTCGGGATGTGTGTATAAAAGTGTAATCAGTAAAAAGACAGAAATGAAAGAATCGAGCGAAACAGAGAATAAACCAATGACTTTCAGTGAATTAATACGTTCTGTAAATTTCTGGAAGCCTGCATCTGCTGCTATTATTGGGGGTATAATTGGTTTTTTGTACTACCACTTTGTTGGTTGTGCGTCCGGAACCTGCGCTATCACAAGCAACCCGTTTTCGAGTGTGCTTTTCGGGGCTGCATTGGGGTTTTTCATAGTAAAATAGTCCTGACAAAATATGCTGATTTTTTGCATACCTTTACAAGAATCACAACTTTATGGAAATCAAAGAAATAAATAACAGATATAGCCAACTTGCTGAATCAGAGTGCTGTCTTTCATGCGGTGGTGCAATCAATTATGCCGAGCCTCAGGTAGGTGAAGTTTGCGTCGATCTGGGCAGCGGTCGCGGGACGGATGTACTCCGAATGGCAGAATCGGTTGGTAAAATCGGTTTCGTTTACGGTATCGATATTTCGGATGGAATGCTCGAAAAAGCCCGCCGAAATGCAGAAAAATTTGGTGTAACCAATGTTAGCTTTGTTCGCAGCGAGCTCGAAAAACTCGAACTTCCTGATAAAGTTGCTGACCTTGTAATCTCAAATTGCACGCTCAACCATGCAACTGACAAACAAGCCGTTTGGAACGAAATATACCGTATTCTCAAGAATGGCGGACGATTTGTGATCAGCGACATTTATGCCACCGCTACTATTGCTGATGAATATCGCAATGACCCTGCAGCCGTTGCCGAATGCTGGGCAGGTTCTGTTACCCGTTCCGAATATATGCAGCACCTCGAAAAAGCAGGTTTTGCATTTGTCGAAATCCTCGAAGAATCAGCACCTTATGCTAAAGGAAATGCCGAAGTGTGCAGTTTTACCATTGCCGGTAAAAAAGCTTCCGGAAAATGCAGTTGTTCCTCTTAAATAAAATCTGACTAATGAAAAAAATACTGATACTTTTATCGCTCCCTTTCGCCCTAATTCTGACAAACTGCAACAGCAGCACCCAGGGCAAAACCAATATCACTAACGCTTCTGTTACAGCCCTTACAAACGAAACATTTAAAGCAAATGTTTTCAATTACCAGGTTAACCAGGCATGGAAATACGAAGGTAAATTACCTGCCATAATCGATTTTTACGCAACATGGTGCGGCCCCTGCAAAAAATTATCACCTCTCCTCGAAGACCTTGCCGTAAAATACAAGGGAAAAATTATTGTATACAAGGTAGATGTTGATGCCGAACCACAGTTGGCTCAAAGCATGGGAGTTTCGAGCATGCCTACACTGCTTTTTATACCGATAACCGGTCAGCCCCAGCAATCGATCGGGCTTGTACCCAACGAAACACTCGAGAAAATGATCCACGAAATTCTATTAGTTCAATAACCAATAAAAACATCTTACCATGAAAACCCTTGTGAAAAAAAAGATTGAAACACAAAAAGTAAACACGAAAAAAGTAGCTCAATGCTGCGCTAAAACATCGAAAACGGTTGTCGGCTGCCACGATTAACACACTACGATTTGCAAAAAAGGACTCTTGAAAACTTCATGGGTTCACTGCTCATAACTTTCAAACAGAAATGCATTAATGAATTATTCGAAGCATAATATTTTCTCCAGGATTTCCGGTTCAGATAACTTTTTTATCGTTAATCTGCTTAGCGGCAGCGCGGATATATTAAATCCTGCCGAAGGTGAAATGGTGAATGATTTTCTTGCAGGAAAAGAGATCACCTCTGAGTTTCATGCTAATCTATCGGAACAGGGATACCTTGTGGATGAGAAAGAGGAAGAGCGGCTTTATCGCAGCAAATACCTCGATTTTATCGATACACGCGATGATGATGAAGTTCAGTTGTTCTTTGTGCCAAATTACAGTTGCAATTTTGCCTGTACCTATTGTTACCAGGACGAATACACAACGGCTAAACAAGGGCTTACTACTGAAGTAATCGACGCATTCTTCAACTATGTAAACAATGAGTTTGCCGCCCGCAAAAAGTACCTGACGGTATTTGGCGGCGAGCCATTACTCAATTCGCCAAAGCAAAAGGAAATGATCACCTACCTTTTGAAACTGGCAAATGATTCAAACCTGGAAGTCTGTGTTGTGACCAACGGATATTCGTTGGTCGATTACATTGATATACTGAAGAATGCAAACATCCGCGAAATCCAGGTTACCCTTGATGGCAAAGGCAGTGTACACGATAAGCGCCGTTTCCTGAAAGGTGGCGGAGCTACATTTGATAAGATTGTGGATGGAATAGATGCCTGCCTGGCAAATGAGCTTCCTGTTAACCTCCGGATGGTGGTCGACAAGGAAAACATAGATGGCCTGCCCGAAATGGCCCAGTTTGCCATCGATAAAGGTTGGACTAAAAGTGAATTTTTCAAAACACAACTCGGCCGGAATTACGAATTACACCATTGCCAGGCCACTTCCGAAAAGCTTTTCAGCCGGATATCGCTTTACGAGATTATTTACAAGCAAGTGAAGCAGCATCCGTATATTCTCGAATTTTACAAGCCGGCATATTCCATTTCAAAATTCCTGGCCGAGAGCGGTGAACTTCCTGATCCCTTGTTCGATGCCTGCCCTGCCTGTAAAACTGAATGGGCCTTCGACTATACCGGTCATATATTTTCCTGTACCGCCACTGTCGGCAAAGAAGATGAATCGCTTGGCACCTTTTATCCCGAAGTTTCCTTGAAAGAGGAAATGATAAACGCCTGGGAAAACCGCGATGTAACTTCCATTCCTGAATGCAGTACCTGCAATATGCAGCTGGCATGCGGCGGAGGTTGTGGCTCGGTGGCCAAAAACAGGACCGGAACTGTATGCTCAACTGATTGCCGCCCGGTGAAGGAATTACTCGAACTGGGATTCTCTGCTTACTTCGAAAAGAATTAATTCAAAAAGCAAAGTGCAAAATGCAAAAATCAAAAAGCAAAGTGAATTGCACTGAAAAGTTATTTAATACCAGAGTATTGCAACCGGATGACAACTAATCCCTCTGAAAAACTCGATGATCTCAACCCTCAACTATTGAATGACCATCGAATGACAGCTAATTTCATCTCAACAACTCTTATAAACTCACTCAACAACAACCGACCAACCCAATAACAATGAAAGAAATAACATCTTCTGAATTCGAAACCGAGGTTCTTGCCGGCGGCAAAGTTGTCCTCGATTTCTATTCAACCGAATGCCCTCCCTGCGAGGCAGTTGCTCCCAAATTTGAAGGATTGGCCAAACTTTATGGCAACGATATCAAGTTTTTTAAAATGTTTCGTCAGCAAAACAAGCCTTTGGCTGAGCAATTAGGCGTTAAATCATCGCCGACTCTGCTTTTCTTCGATAATGGAGTACAGGTTGCCGAAACACTTACCGGTGGAATCAAACGAAGTGACATCATTCATCAGCTCGACAGCATGTTGTCGCCCGAAAGAGTGAAAGAGATAAAGAAAGACATCAAACCGACTGTTTCCGAATTCGATGTGCTGATACTTGGTGCAGGACCTGGTGGCCTTACAGCAGGTTTGTACCTGTGCCAGTCGAAAGTAAACACGGTGTTAATCGACATTGCACTGCCTGGTGGCCATGTTTCTACAACGCACGAAGTATCCAACTATCCCGGGTTTATTGATCCTCAACCCGGTTATTTGCTTTCGCATAATATGTCGGAGCAAACCAAACTATGCGGCACCATATATAAAGTCGCTGTTGATGTTTCAAAAATTGACCTTGAGAAGATGGAAGTTGTTGTCGATGAATTTGAAACAATTAAAGCCAGGAAAATCATCATTGCAACCGGCACTTCGCCAAACCTGATGGGAGTTAGAGGCGAGCGTGAACTGAAAGGTAAAGGCATTTCGTACTGTGCAACCTGCGACGCAAAATATTATGGCGACAAGGAAGTAGTTGTTATAGGAGGAGGAAATTCAGCCGTGGAAGAAGCAGATTTCATCAGCAAGTTTGCAAGCAAAATCACTATGGTTCACCAGTTTGACGCCTTCACAGCCAACAAACAAGCGCAGGAGAAATTATTTGCAAATCCTAAAATCAGCGTACTTTTTGAGCATGAACCACGATCCTTCTCCCGCGAAGGTGACAAAATGATAACCGAAGTAGAGGACCTGAAGAGTAAAACTATAACTAAACTTGTCAGCGATGGCGTCTTCGTTTTTATTGGAATGAAACCTAATATTGATTTGTTCAGGGATAAACTGGAACTGGATACCTGGGGCTACATAAAAACAGACGAAGACATGCGCACCAGTATGCCCGGAGTATACGCTGTTGGCGACGTGATAAGTAAAAAATACAGGCAGATTACCACGGCAGTGGCCGACGGAACGATAGCCGCAATTGCCATTGCAAAAGAATTGAATTAACCGGAAAAAACGATAAATACCATGAGCACAAACCAATTGATCATTGAACATGTAAGCCCGTTCAACGTGCCTACTACAGTCGAAAAGCTTATTGAAGCTGCAAGTCAGCGGGAATGGCAAAATCCTGCCGTTCACAATCTTCAGCAATCGCTGGCTAAATCAGGCAAAGAAGTGCTACCCGTGCAGGTAGTGGAAATTTGCAAATCGGACTATTCAGGCCGTATGCTCGAGCAAAGCGACGAAAGAATTGCTTCTATAATGATGCCTTGCCGGATTTCGGTTTACGAAAAAGAGGACGGTAAAACCTATGTCGCCTTATTGGACATGTCGGCAATGACGGGTGGATTGCCACCGACCGCAATTGACGCCATAAAAGGTGCATCCGACGAATCATTCGAAATCGTTAAGTCGGTCATTGGGCCTTTCTAAAAGCTGCCTTTCAGTGCTTTCCTGGTGATTTTTCCTAAAGGAAGAATTAATACAAGAGTTTTACATCTTCAACAGGAATAGGCAACGATCTGGCCCTTTAATTCAGAGTCAGTAAATTGCTACTGGTATTTTAATACCTGACCGGTGCATGTTTACTGATCATTAAGTTAATGGTTCTGTTAACTAAATATCTGATAACCATTTGATTTTAAATTGATTTCAATTAATCTGAAAATTTAAAAGCCTAATACATATGAAGAAAGTTCTGATTCTTGGCGGTGGATTTGCAGGTGTGCAAACAGCAATTGAATTACAGAAAAAAGGCATTTTTGAAATTACATTGGTCTCCGATCGGGATTATTTATACCTCTACCCTATATCGATCTGGATTCCTGTCCATAAAAAGGAATTCGAAGATGTAAAAATCCCTTTAGAGAAAATCCAAAAGAAATATTCTTTTAACCTGATCATAGAGAAAGTAACTGAAATAAATGCCGGTGCGAAAAAAGTAGTTTGCGGGAATCACATTTTATCCTACGATTTCCTTGTTATTGCCTTTGGGGCAGAAAAAATGCAGCATAAAGGCATCAACCACACTTTATCTATTTGTGCCAAGCCCGAAATGGCTTTGGAAATCAGGAATAAGATCGATGAATTGGTTCAAAAAGGCAGCGGTAAAATTGCAATCGGCTTTGGCGGAAACCCAAAGGACAAATCTGCTGTTCGTGGCGGACCTGCGTTTGAACTGGCATTTAATATTCACAACTATCTGAAAAGCAAAAAAATAAGAGATAATTTTGAGATGACATTTTTTGCACCCATGGACGAACCCGGAGCCCGCATGGGTAAAGGGGCTTTGGTTATGATGGATAAAATGTTTACGAGTTACAATATTGGCAGACGATTTGGCAAAAAGATCAAAGAATTTGTCAGCGATGGAGTAATCTTCGAAGATGATTCAAAATTGGATTCCGACTTTACCATGTTTATAGCTGCCGGGACAGGTCCGGCACTCCTGCAAAATTCTGACCTCCCGCTTTCCGAAGCCGGATTCATTAAAATTGATAATTACGGACAGGTACAAGGATTCTCAGATATTTTTGCCATAGGCGACGTTGCATCACTCGAAGGTCCTGAATGGATAGCAAAACAGGGACATATAGCCGAACTCATGGGCCGCAACGCAGCGTATAATATTGCCGAAATTGAAAAAGGAAGCCTCAAACGCAAAGGATACCAGGAGCATCTGAATATTTTGTGTGTGATGGATACAGGCAGCGGCGCTGCTTTTGTCTTCCGTGATGGTACCAAAGCATTTGTAATTCCTATGCCCGTTGTCGGACACTGGATGAAAAAAGGTTGGGGTTGGTATGCCAGGATGACAAAACTGGGCAGATTTCCACGATTGCCGGGGATGTGATAATGGGACAATTAATGTGACAATTTCTGAATTTGAAAATTGTGATTGGATATCCAGATAGATAGAAAACGACTTTAATAGTAAATATGCTGAAATTACTCGTAGATAAACGAATTGTCATACTTGCCTTTATGGCAGCCGGGTTATACTATGGCATTTCGGTATATCATATCTCCCTTTGGTATGTATTGCTGGTCGGCGTAATACTTGGAGTAGTTTTCGGAAAAGTTTTCTGCCGTTGGGTTTGCCCCCTGGGATTAATGATGGAATTTCTGATGGGCATGAGCCCGGATGGAAAGACCAAGGGAATGTATCAGTATCATAAAATAGGTTGCCCAATTGCCTGGATTTCGGGTTGGCTGAATAAGTATTCGTTTTTTCGGATTAAAGTAAACAATGATAGTTGTAAAAACTGCGGCATCTGCGACAAGGAATGCTACATTGTGGTAATGGAACCAACGAAATACAGCTTATATAAACCAAAATTAGACAGGCCCGGCGTCAGTTTCACCTGTTCCAAATGCCTGAAATGTGTTGCAACATGCCCTAATGGAAGTTTAACCTATAAAGTCTGAAGCCAGGATTTTAAAAGGTATCCTGTATTCGCCCGAATCCCGACATCCGACATCCGACATTTGACATTTGACATTTGACATCCGACATTCGACATTCGACAAAAAAATATAAAATATCATACCTACAAAATCATGAAAGGAAACTTCGAAACCATTATTAACGATTCACGGCCAGTGGTTGTTGATTTCCACGCATTGTGGTGCGGTCCATGCAAAACACAATCACCCATTTTAAAAGAACTTGCAGCTGAACTTGGCGACCGGGTGAAAGTGATAAAGATTGATGTGGATCAAAACAGTAACATCGCCAGCCAATACCAGATACAAAGTGTTCCTACGCTAATAGTATTCAAGAACGGCAAACCGGTCTGGAGACATTCAGGAGTGGTGAGTAAGGCAGATTTGCTCAAAATGATGATGCAGAATATTTAGCCTGATACCATTTCTCCAGAAATAATTAAATAAAAAATAAAAATCAACAGAATAGAAATCCACGTTCAGAAGAATCTCCCCTTGCAAAAGGAGCAGTCGGAAGGACAAAGTGGAACATAAAATGTACAAAAAAAACGAATTTCTGAATTTTAAATCTAAGAACTACATAACCATATTGATATGAGCGAATTTGACAGTAAAGCAAGTGATTGGGACAAAAACAATATTCATCTCGAACGTGCCCGCGAGATTGCAAACCAATTATTGGAAACAATCCCTTTCAGGCCGGGGATAAAAGCGATGGAATTTGGGGCAGGAACTGCCCTGTTGAGTTTTATGCTTCAGGATTTATTTACATCCATAACCCTGATTGATAACTCCTTGGAAATGATACGGATTTGCAACGAAAAAATTGCAGAATCCAAATTAAATCATATCCGGGCACTAAAAACAGACCTCGAAACGGAGCCTTTTGACGGCAAGTTTGATATGATATTCAGCCAAATGGCTTTCCATCATCTTTCGGATGTCGGCAAAATGATTCGTACTCTTCACGATTTGTTGAACGATGGCGGAATACTTGCAATAGCCGACCTTTATACCGAAGATGGAACATTTCACGACGCCGGGTTTACAGGATATAAGGGTTTCGACCCGGAATGGCTGTCCCAACTATTGACCCAATCCGGGTTCGGAAATGCCAGCTATAAAACATGCTTTGTTCAGAAAAAAATTGAGCCAGGCGGCAAGCAGAAAGAATATCCTGTCTTCCTTATGATTGCTACAAAACCTCAGCAGGACAAGCAATAATTAAAATTTATGGGAATCGCATAATGATAAATGAAGAATAAGAAAATAAGGTGTTTTCAATACTTTCACATTCTGCATTCTTTGTTTAATATTCTGCTCCTACTGCTAGTTTAGCGGGCAAAATGAAAAATGCGGGAAAACGGAAGTCAGAAGCTACCTCAAAAATTACCAATAGAACAACTTCTGCATTCAAAAGCACATTTATTTTGAACACATATTTCTGGTTTCTCTGAATTTTTCTCTAATTCTGCTTTACCAGATTAAAATTGAAACCACAATAGTCACATTAGGACACAATAGAAAAGCACATAGATAGTTTGTTACACTGGCAGTTTCCGTTTTTCGAGAATTTAAAATTATCCAGAACCTCTATGCGTCATGTTCTATGTAGTCTATTGTGCCTATGTAGTCCAAAATATTTGCCAGGTTTATTTTAGTAAAGTTGAACTATCGATAATTGGTAATTAAGTCAAGAGCTAAGCTGTCCTGAATGGCAGCTTTTTTTTGTCAGCCGCCGCCAATACAAAATCAATGAGGGTTTTATCGTACCTTCGCGAAATACCAAAAATCAATCAAATTGATTAAAAAAATACTCAAAAGCCTCAATATCGAAGCTCTTAACGCCATGCAACTTGCATCCGTTGAAGCTATTGGAAAGCACAAAGATATTATCCTGCTTTCACCGACAGGTTCAGGAAAAACACTCGCGTTTCTTTTGCCCGTTTTAAAAAGCCTGGAAAAAGACAATAACAAAGTGCAGGTTTTGGTTTTAACGCCATCGCGCGAATTAGCCTTACAGATTGAGGATGTTTTTAAATCAATGGCCACAGGAATGAAGGTTAGTTGTTGTTATGGCGGGCACAAAACAAGTGTTGAGAAGAATAATTTAATGGAACCCCCTGCCCTGCTTGTAGGAACTCCTGGCCGGATCCTGGATCATATATCCAGGGGAAATTTTTCGACCGAAGGCATACATACCCTTGTTCTCGATGAGTTTGACAAATCCCTTGAAATGGGTTTCCAGGAGGAAATGTCGGCTATTATCAAAAACCTGAAAGTTGTTAAAAAACGCATCCTTACTTCGGCAACAAAAGCACTCGAAATTCCTGAATTTACAGGCATAGAGGATCCGTATATTCTTGATTATCTGAACGAAAACAAGCAAATCGAAGGCCTTAGGGGCAACCTTGTCCGATCGGATCATAAAGACAAACTTTCAACTTTATTCCCGTTATTATGTCATCTTGGAGGTGAGCAAACGCTGGTATTTTGCAATCACAGGGAGGCTGCACAGCGCGTAAGCGATTCGTTGACTGACAGTTCGGTAGTGAATGAGTATTTCCATGGCGGTCTGGAGCAGGACAAACGCGAACGTGTACTTGGTAAATTCAGGAATGGAAGTTGTAATATCCTGGTTTGTACCGACCTGGCTTCGCGTGGACTGGATATTCCCGAGGTAAAACATGTGGTCCATTATCACCTGCCGGCTAACGAGCAGGCTTATATTCACCGCAACGGACGTACAGCCCGCATGAATGCCGAAGGTGATTCGTACCTGATTCTCAGTGCGGATGAAACAGTCCCGGCTTATATTAAAGAAGAACTGAATTTTATCGAATTGCCCGATACCCGGATTCTACCTCCGAAACCGCTTTGGGGAACCATTTATATCGGCAAAGGCAAAAAAGACAAACTGAATAAAGTAGATATTGTTGGCTTCCTGATGCAAAAAGGAAACCTGGAAAAAGAAGAGATCGGCTTGATTGAAGTGAAAGATTTTTTTTCGTACGTGGCTGTAAAACGCAGCAGGATCAGGGAATTACTCAGGACAGTGCGTGATGAGAAAATTAAAAACAAAAAAACAGTAATTGAGGAATGTGATTGATAATCAGCATACTACTTCAATTAACATACTCGTTCAAATCCGACATAAGTATCTTGTCAAGTTCCTGCAAATTCTGTTTCCTGGTTTCGCAGAACAGAAAGCCGAAGAGCGGGAATTTCCTATAATCAGCTTTACGCAGTTCGAGTGGTTTTTCGAAATCAGAAAGCAGTTTTTCGTAATCAAACGATAGCACATCCTTTCCTTCAATTCCGGTACTGTTGTTTAACACAATATTGCTGAATACGGCTCCATCCTTGTCTTTTAATATTTCGATCCAATCCGGTTCGTTTTGCTGAAACAAATATTCGTAAAGGTTTATTCCGAACGCATGCCACGCCAGGTCGGGCGTAGAGCACCAGCCTCCAAAGCGCAGTGGATTTACCTCAATAGGTGCTATAATGCCATTATCATTGATCCTAACCTCTACATGTGCCGGGAAATTCCGGAGACCGGCTCTATTCCCGATCTCAAAAAGAAATTCAGTTACCGGATCAATATAATTTTCAATAATTTCTTTCGAAGTGGTGTAAACCCTGTCGTTCACATCGGTACCCGACGAAAAAATATGCTTCATAATATTCAGTACAACCGGCTTTCCCTCTTTGTTAAAATAGCAATCTATAGCGAACTCATCACCATAAATGCATTCTTCGATGATAAATTCACCGGTATGCAAAACTTCGGGGGGATAAAGATCTTTTATCAGGTTTATTTCGGCTTTGATGGCATTTACAGTCATCTCCCATTCATCAGCAGATTCGACTTTATACACCCCCAGGCTGAAAAATCCAATGGCAGGTTTTACGATAAAAGGAAGCGGGAACGCCTCAATATCAAGACTTTCCAGATCATTTACAGCGACTGACCGGTAAAAGTAATCAGGGAACAGGTCACTTAGCAAATCGCGAAAGAGGACTTTATTTTTAAACAATTTGATTTTCGCCGGCAGATCAGTATGCTTCAGATTATGTTCAATCCAACTGATCGAATTTTCGGAATTGGTGTAAAGCAGGCAGTTATCATTTCCATTGAAATTGTTGATTGCTTCATCGGCAGAAAGCAGCAACAGGTTCCGGTCGGGAGCAAATTCAGAAACAGCCACATTATTGATAACAGGAATTCTGTTTCGCTCGAGTGTATTTAGCAGAAATTCAGAGATGTAAGGTTTATCAAGTAAAATCATTCGTAAGTTTTTGTTGCTTTATATCAAGGATTGGGCAGTATCGCAATGTAATTTACTTCGCTGCCCTTTTCTCCAGTTCCTCTCTTTTTAAAGTAATAAGATGGCCTATTGGTTTGCCATTCCGATAGCTGATAACCCGTAAGGTAATGGGACCGGCCGGAAGTTGAACCGGTTGTGTATATTTTGAGGTGAAAGAATCGGGCATCGCATCATCAATGGTATAATACAGGTCGAGATCGGGGGCTTCGGATTCCATGGTCAGTAAAAGTTTGCCATCTTTCAGACTTGTTTTGATAATAGGATCGTAAATAGCTTTCGAGTAGTTGATTTCGGCCAAGTCCGAGCGTTCAAAATTAGATTCGACCCTTCGTATAAAATTGTCCCAGTTTTTGCTCTCTTTCGGCGACCAGTAAACTTCGGATAATGCCCAGGCGCGTGGGAAAGTCATATATTGTGCATGACGAAGCGTCGGTACCTGTTCAGTCCAGAGATTGCCCTGACCGCCCAAAATATATTTTGCATCCACTCCTTCGGGAACCGGTTCGAAACTATAGCATTTACTTAACCGTAAACTGGCATATATCGGAGGATCAACAGTTCGTTCGCCCTGCACATAATCGAGGTAAGCAAATGTGGTAGGCGACATGACTACATCATGACCCATTTTTGCTGCCTCAATTCCACCTTTTACACCACGCCAGCTCATTACGGTAGCCTCAGGTGAAATCCCTCCATCCAGAATCTCGTCCCAGCCTATGAGTTTTTTACCATTTTTCTTGAGAATAGCTTCTACCCTATTCATAAAATATCCTTGTAAGTCTTCTACATGCCTGATTCCCAGTTTTTTCATCAACGCCTGGCAGTCTTCATTTTCCGCCCAATACCCTTTATAGCATTCATCACCGCCAACATGAATATATTGCCCCGGGAATAAAGCTGCAACTTCGGTAAAAACCTTATCCAGAAATACATACACATTTTCATCTGATGGGTTCAAGGCATTTTCAACATTCATTTTAAAGGTACCGTTACCATACCATTCCGAAAATTTACACCCGGGACTAACCATGGTAGAAGTATCTTTTTTACAACTCAGTTCAGGATATGCTGCTATTGCTGCCATGCTGTGCCCGGGAATATCTATCTCAGGCACGATAGTTATATTTCGTTCTGCGGCGAACCTGACCACCTCGCGAATATCCTCCTGTGAATAAAAGCCACCTTCGGTAGCATCTTCCCCTGGTTTCGGAAAATCGCGATCGCCAAAGTGGCCGTATCGCTGCACGCGCCAGGCTCCGGTTTCCGTTAGTTTGGGCAACGACTTGATCTGGATTCTCCAGCCTTCATCATCTGTTAAATGCCAATGAAAAGTATTGAATTTCAGACGAGCCATTTCATCGATAAACTTCATCACATCTTCTTTTGTGAAGAAATGCCTGCTTACATCAAGCATTAATCCACGCCATGCAAAACGCGGGAAATCAGTAATCTTAACAGCTGGAATTACCCATTTCATTTTGACCACTTCTTTACTTTCAATTTCCTTAGGGAGAAGCTGGAGCAAAGTCTGCATGCCATAAAATAACCCTGCGGGTTGGTTGGCTGTGATTACAATATTTTTGGAGGTTGAAACGAGTGTATACCCTTCTTTCCCCAGTTTTGGATCCGCGTTTTGATTCAGATTTAGCAGAATCGAAGCTTTTTTACCCGCGATTGCTTTAATCTGGAATCCGGTTGAAAATTTTATCTTACTCACCAGCATTTCGGCAATAGTTTCGATTTCGGGCTTATTAAAGCCAACGATAGCTGATTTGGTCAACGTAAAAAAACCATTATTCTGCTGTATTTCTGCAGGTTGAGGAATTAGGTTGAGTGCGGTTTTCTGCGCCTGTATCGAAGTTGAGATCATAAGGAGTAAAAGATAAAGAACGTGTTTCATAAATTGTTGGTCGATTAAAATTTTTATTACGGAATTTCTGAAATTTTTTTTGTTATAAATATATTTTTGAGTTAGTTACACATTTTCTATCCATCTTTCTTGAGTCGTTTTTCAAAACCTTTTGTAAAATAGGTTTTCATACTTCCGTCGGGTGCAGTATAAATAAAGTACACTTCGAGTGAAGGATGATTTAGCAGAAACGCCTTTCCTTTTTCGACCCCCATCACCATAAATGCAGTGGCATAAGCATCGGCCGTCATGCAATCACCGGCAAGTACCGAAACACTTAATAGAGTGTGCTTTACAGGATACCCGTTGGATGGATCAATGGTATGCGAATAGCGGATACCATTTTCCTCATAAAACCTGCGGTAGCTTCCGGAAGTAGAAATAGCCATATCCTGGAGCGAAACGACAGCCTGAACGCTTCGTTCGTCATCAGCATTTTTGGTCGGAGTTTCGATGGCAACGCTCCACTTTTCACCACCGGGTTTGGTGCGCCGTGCGAGGACTTCTCCACCAATATCGATCAGATACGACTGGATTCCTTTTGAGTCAAGGAAAGCAGCAACTACATCAACAGCATATCCCTGGGCGATAGCATTAAAATCGATACGAATTCCGGGATACTTTTTGACCAGTTTTCCATTTTCAAGTTTCACTTTTTGATACCCTACCAAAGGCAACAGGCTGTCAACAACATGTTGATCCATTTTTAACCGATTCGACAAACCAAATCCCCAGGCAGAAACAAATGGTCCGACAGTGATATCAAAAGCACCCAAGGTCTTTTCGGAAACTTCCATTGCCTTTTGAAAAATAACTTTGAACATTTCATCGGCTCTGACAGACGTATCGTTTTCGTTCATTCGCGAAATGATCGAATTTGGTTTATACGTGGAGGCGGTAGAATCGAACCTATGCAATAACGAATCGATCGAAGGCTGAAAACTGATGCTATCGGCTGAATAATAGGTAATTGCATAATATGTTCCTTGCGTTTCACCGTTTAATTTAACAAGAATAGATTCTCTCGGATGCTTGCATGCAGCTAAAAGAAGTAAAGTCAGAAATGCATAAAAAGGTACTTTGAAAAAGGCGAAATTCATGGTGGAACAGATTGCATGCGGTGTAAACCACATGTTGGTTTGAAAAGCGAAAATAGTAAAAAACCCGGCTTGCGGACCTGATTAATCCTTTTATCCTCCGAAATAGTCGGGAACTCTGTTTTCGTTTGGTGCTCAATGGTTCTCGGGCATTTTAAAAACTACCAGGTTCATCCTCGATGGACCATAGAGATAATATTTAATATCTCCGGGTTTTGCATGTTGACTCAGGTGATTATCAGTCGCGATCTGGTGAATAAACCGGGTACGTCCTGTCCGGTCGTTTTTTTATGAGTTCAGACAGTGGAATGAGAAATTTAAAGCAGTTTACCATCACAATAGTACTGTAGTTGTTCCTTAAGTGCAGGAACGCAAAATTTTAACCAACTGAATGTCTGCATTTTAAAACATTGAGTCCTCTCCGATAACCCCATTTTTCAATTGACTGAGAATTCAATATTTTGG
>JBAXBJ010000078.1:0-23210 GCA_037142075.1 Bacteroidota bacterium | reverse complement strand
TGGTCTCCGATTTTTATCCTGTGGGTGTATAAATTCTATTATTATCGATGTTTTGATCAAGCAAAAAGTAAGAAATAAATATTTAAACAACAGAATGTCAATCACTAATAGTAGCGATGGGTTGGAGGACTACTCTGAAAAAAGCAGGATATTTGTTTACAGTTTTACGTTTAAAACATTCCATATTTATTAAACTATAATAGAGATACGAATTTCATCAGCACATCAAAATATAATGTAGCCTATTTATGTTAAGAAGGCTGTTAAGGTTTAT
The DNA here is from genome assembly GCA_037142075.1 of Bacteroidota bacterium. Classification (GTDB taxonomy): domain Bacteria; phylum Bacteroidota; class Bacteroidia; order Bacteroidales; family UBA4417; genus UBA4417. The sequence goes on along the minus strand of JBAXBJ010000078.1, from coordinate 22,936 downwards.
AAGCTGTTTAAAAAAAAGCCCCCGAAATACGGAGGCTCTTCATAACTATCAAAAAAAACTATTTGATTTCCCAGGTATCGCCGCTGTTGAGCAAATCGTCGACACAAAGAATTTTACTGCCGGATTTTGCGCGGGTGATCTGGTCTTCTACCAAATCGTCATAAGTCGGGTACATGGCCGAACGGATAACTCCCAAAGCCACCGGGAAATGTGGCGGGTACATTTTGGCCAGCATCAGGTGCAGACCCGGATCCTGCTGGTACTGATCGTGAACAATCAGGTCGTCTTCGGTAATTCCGTTTTCGCCCAGAACAACCACTTCGAGTTGTGTGCCGTTCAGGCGGATGCCTTTATCCTTATTTTTACCAAAAATCAGGGGTTCGCCGTTTTTGATGTGTATCTGCGAATCGTCGCGAACTTCTTTATCGGTAACGGCACCGTGGGTTTTATCAGCAAAAATGATACAATTCTGCAGGATTTCAATCACCGATGTTCCATCGTGACGGGCTGCTTCGAACATAACCTCGGTCATCAGTTTCACATTGGTATCCACGGCACGGGCAAAGAAAGTTCCCTGTGCTCCAAGTACCAGTTCACCCGGATTAAACGGATGCTCTATAGTGCCCTGAGGCGAAGTCTTGGTCACACTTCCCATGGGAGTGGTTGGCGAATACTGTCCCTTGGTAAGGCCATATATCTGGTTGTTAAACAACACGATATTCACGTCGATATTACGCCGGATGATATGGATAAAGTGGTTTCCGCCGATAGCCATGGAGTCCCCGTCTCCGGTGGCAATCCAAACGCTGAGGTTAGGATTGGCAATTTTAACACCCGATGCAATGGCATTGGCACGTCCATGGATTCCATGAAATCCGTAGGTATTTACATAATAAGGAAAACGTGAAGAGCATCCGATACCGGAAACCATCATAAAATTTTCCTTACGGTACCCTATTTTAGGAAACACGTTGGCGATGGAAGCAAGTATGGCATGAGCACCGCAACCGGGGCACCATTTTACCATTTGGTCGCTTACAAAATCGGCTTTGTTCAGTTCAACAACCGATCTTTCTATGGTTTTATTTGGAAATTCGAACATAATTTTTACCTCCTAAAGCATTTCGTTAAACTTGGCCACCAACTCTGTTACAGTAAAAGGAAGGCCCATTACTTTATTATACTGAGAGTATTTAAAGTCGGGTTCTTTCATTCTCAGGTAGTTAACAAATTGCCCGCTGTTAAGTTCACAGACAATTATTTTTTTGAAACCTGCCAGCACCTCATGAGTATTCTTTGGCAATGGCATGATGTGGTAAAAATGTGCGAGGCTGATTTTCTTGCCTTGCTTTTGTAATTCTTCAACGGCGGCCTCGGTAGTACCGCGGGTTCCGCCCCAGCTTACAACAAGTAAATCTCCTTTTTTAGCGCCCACAATTCCTTGTTCAGCAATAAAATCAGCAACTTTCTGCACTTTAGCTTCGCGCAGATCGGTCATTATCTGGTGATTCATCGGGTCGGTACTTACATTTCCCGAACCATTATCTTTCTCCAGTCCGCCTATGCGATGACGAAGTCCTTCCGTTCCCGGAATGGCCCATTTGCGAACCAGGGTTTCAGGATCGCGCTTGTAGGGTTTATAGTCCTTGTCATTCGGCTCAGCAAGCGGAGGCGTAATGGAAGGCAGTTCAGCTACTTTTGGAATACGGAAAAGCTGCGATCCGTTACCAAGCGAACCATCTGTAAGCAAGATTACCGGGGTCATGTGTTCCAATGCAATTTTAGCCGACTCGTAAGCATAGTTGAAACAATCAGCCGGTGAGGAAGCCGCAATCACAACAAGAGGTGCTTCGCCATTACGCCCGAACAATGCCTGCATCAAATCGCTCTGCTCACTCTTGGTTGGCAAACCTGTAGATGGTCCGCCACGCTGTACATTTACGATAACCAAAGGCAATTCAGTCATTACCGCAAGCCCCATGGCTTCGCTTTTCAGCGAAAGCCCAGGACCTGAAGTTGTGGTAAGAGCCAATGAACCGGTATAACTGGCGCCAATTGCGGAACAAATACCTGCAATTTCGTCTTCGGCCTGGAATACTTTAGCTCCTAAGGATTTGTGCTTAACCAGTTCAATCAGAATTTCGGTGGCAGGTGTAATAGGATACGAGCCAAGGAAAAGTGGCCGGCCCGAGCGTTCGGATGCTGCAAGGAAACCCCAGGCTGTGGCCACGTTGCCGGTAATATTCCGGTAGCGACCTGCAGGCATTTTAGCTTTTGCAATATGGTAGGAGGAGCCCAGAGTTTCAACTGTATCAGCATAGCTGTATCCAGTTTCGAGAACCAGTTTATTGGCCTCGATCATCTGTGGTTTCTTTTTGAATTTAGTTTGGAAATAGCTTACCGTCGAATCTAATTTCCAACTGAAAATATGGTATATAATACCTAATGTGAACACGTTACGGGTACGGTCGGCTGTTTTATTATCAATGCCCAACTCCTTTAAAGCGTTGCGCGTTAACATAGTAACAGGAGCTTTAACAAGGTTATACCCGTTCAGGCTGTCATCTTCGAGCGGATTGGTCAGGTATCCGGCTTTTTTGCAGGTAACTTCATCAAATAAATCTGCATCCACAATAATAGTTGCACCGGGTCGTGTCCATTTCAGGTTCGATTTGAGTGAAGCCGGGTTCATGGCTACAAGAATATCAACGAAATCGCCCGAAGTCTCAATTTTTTTCCGGCCTACATGTACCTGGAAACCTGAAACGCCTGCTACGGTGTTTTGCGGCGCGCGGATTTCTGCCGGATAGTCGGGAAAAGTAGCAAGGTCGAGGCCCAGAAGAGCTGCCGCATCACTGAATAGTGTACCTGCAAGCTGCATACCGTCGCCTGAATCGCCACAAAATTTTACAACAACATCTTCTTTCTCGATGAAGTTTGTCTGGTCGCTCATGCTTATTTTTTTTTGAATGAATAACACTGCAAAGGTATATGTTTTTAACAGACCCCGGATTTAATATCTTATTTATACATATTCTAAAAAACTTATTTGCTGCATATATACTCATTTGATAAACAATGTTTTAACCAATTTCCTGCTTGCTTATTTTATTTTAAAATGACCATTTGCGCTCTAAAATCGGGCAGAACAGTCAACGAATATTTTTTTTACGCACATGGTAACAAGAATACTACTTATATTTGCAGCGTTAACTTTAAACTCCCAAAACAAATGGCTTACGTTATTTCTGACGACTGCACCGCTTGCGGAACATGCATTGATGAGTGTCCTGTTGAAGCTATCGCCGAAGGCGATATTTACAAAATCGACGCTGATATTTGTACCGATTGCGGCTCCTGCGCTGATGTTTGTCCGGTTGAAGCAATTTCACCAGCATAATTTCACCAGATACAAGCAGAATTTAAAGCCCGTCCGGACCGGACGGGCTTTTTTATGCACAATTTATTCGCTTTTTGTTGCAGTATTTTTTTTCGTGTCCTCCGCGAGGCCTGTTTTGATTTTCCATAATTTTAACCAAATTTGTTATATATCTCCGGTTGAATCTGGCATTTTCGTAATTTCCTTTTTCAAAAACAAAACTCAAAAAGTCACTGTTTTTTTTTAATTTTACACCCTCAGAAGTCTAATATACCCACATTGGGGAAATAAAAGCTTGTATATCATACCGAATGGCCGACAAAGATGCGCTGTATATAAAAGGACTGAAGGAAGGCGACCGCTTTGTTTTTGAACAGATCTTCAGGAATTATTATCCTGCCTTGTGCAACTACGCCCGTCATTATACCCACAACAAAGCGGATGCCGAAGAAATTGTACAGGATTTTTTTTGCAAGCTTTGGGACAAACATCTTGAAATACAGATCAATGCAGGATTAACCAGCTATCTTCGGAAGTCCGTTATCAATCATTGCCTGAATAGCAGCCGCAAGCTGGAAACCGAAAGAAAGATCATCCAGTACGGCGAAAACATGGAAGCAATTCATGGCACCACCGATCACGAATCGAACAATGAACTCAGTGATTACATAAGCAGAGCCTTGCTTCAGTTGCCCGATAAAAGACGCGAGATATTCGAATTAAGTCGTTTTGAGGGACTTAAATACCACGAAATAGCTGAAAAACTACATATAAACATCAAAACAGTCGAAACCCAAATGACCCGTTCGCTGGAATTTATGCGGCGGTACCTGAAAGATTTCATTACGGTTATAGCGCTGATATTTAGCAATATAACCATTCACTAAAAGTTTATTTTCAGGGCTTGTAGGGGTAAAACCTATCTGAGGTGTCTATATAGTATCAAAATTAACGTTAAAATGTTGAAAAACCGTAAAATAGAAATGCAAATTACCAGCTATCTGGCAGGCGAATGTAGCCCGGCAGAGCAGCAGGTCATTGCCGGTTTGATACATACCGATTCAGATTACAGTGAAGTTTATGCCGCACTGAAACAAATATGGGACAACCCTGTATTTCAGCCTGTTTCCGAAAATTATAATGTTGATAATGCCTGGTTAAACGTAAGTAAGCATATCAGTGACAACCCGTTGAGTGTTGTACCTCACGGCCGGTTCAGGAAATCCGGGGTTATTCGTTTGCTGAAATATGCCGCCAGTATTGCTGCTGTTCTGATGGTTGCCTTTACTGTTTTTCAGTTATCGCACGAAAACAAAGCAGTAATGAAGAGTTTTGCATCAGGTAGCGCAGTTTCGTCACCTGTAGCCTTGTCCGATGGTTCACATATTGTTTTAAATGCAGGTTCCGAAGTAAAATATCGCGAAAAATTTGGTAGTGACGGCCGAGAGGTTTACTTTTGGGGTGAAGCTTTTTTTGAGATTGCTTCAGATCCGACCAGGCCTTTTGTTATTGAAACCGGCGACGCCCGCATCAAAGTCTTGGGAACTTCTTTCAATGTGAAAGCGTATCCCAATACCGGTATAACTGAAGTTGTGGTGAACACGGGGACAGTTCTTTTCTATCATGTGGATAATAACAACAATATTTTAGGCCAGGTAGTGCTGCAAAAAGGCGACAAAGGAATTTACGACCGGCTCTCCCGCAAACTGGATAAAATGCGTAACAACAATCCTAATTTTATCAGTTGGAAAACCGGTGTCCTGGTTTTCGACCAAACCTCTCTCGATAAAGTTATGGAAGTTGTAGGTGAAAAATATGGAGTTACTTTCCACATCGAAGATTCCGAACTCTCACATCTTAAACTGACTGCTACTTTTGACAACGAATCGCTTGACTCAGTGTTAGAAGTGCTCAGCCTGGTTCACAAACTTCAATTTACACATAACGGAAAAGATTACCTGGTTAAAAATTAACAGGTTAGTCAACATCCGATTTATGTCCGGCAAAAATACATTTCCGGTTTTTTTATTGTTCATCCTTATCCTTTTTCAAGGCAGGATTGTTTCTGCCCAGCAGCCCTCTCTTCTCGACAAAAAAATATCCCTTACCTTTACCTCTACGCCTTTGGCTGCCGTACTTCGCACCATCAGCGGCAAGACCGGTGTTAAATTTTCCTACAATCCCGAACTCATTCAACCCGGGAGGATTATCAGCCTGGGATTTACGAATCTTCCCCTTCGCGATGTGCTGAAACAACTGCTGAATGACCCAACGATTTCTTTTCATGAAATGGGAAACCAGATCGTACTCTACCGCGGCGATTCTCCGCAGAAAGTGCCCGACCCAAACCAGGTATTAATTCCCGGAAAACCTAAAATTATACCTGCCACCCGGAAAAACCCTGACACTGTCTATGTTTTCCAGGTTGATACGCTATTAATCAGCCAGACGGATACCATTCTGCGCAACATTATCGTCACGCAATACGACACTGTCAGGATTGCAGATACCGTTTTTATTGATAAAACGGCTGGAAAGGAGACTGGAAAAATTCAGGAACCTCAAATAGATGATACCCTAAACGGTAATAATAAATATAAAAAAAACAAAGGGTTCTATACAGGCCTGTACTTCGAAATACTTCCCGGTTCGACTACCATCAAAAGCACATCAGTTGATGCGGGCGACTACCTTTCGGCGATGGAACAGGCCTGCAACGGGAATGTCACAAATAACTCCTACGGCCTGGTTGCCGGCTACGATTTTTGGAAAATGGGTATCCGGACCGGAATTGGGTCTACCCGTTTGGGTGAAAAATTCGCTTATTCGTACACCCTCGAAACAGGTGGTTTTTTCGAAACGGATACTATCGAAAAATACTATACTCTAACCGGTATTGACACTTCATGGACATATATTACAGATTCTGCGTGGATTCCGAAAGATTCAAAAAAATATGCCTATCAGTACACCAATTCGTACACCTATATTGATGTTCCGTTTTCCGTAAAACTGCAATTCTGGCAGAATAAATCAACTTCCATTTATGCCCTCGGCGGTGTGAATGTTTCTTTCCTCGTTTCGGTTAACGCCTTGCACATCGATCCAAATGATTATGTCGTAATTCAGACACAAAAAGAGGATTTAAACCCGGTATTATTTTCGTGGCATGCCGGTGTGGGCAGCGCAATAAAAATCAGCAAACATATGGTAATGGCAGCCGAAGTAGTATATCGCAGGCAAACAAACGGGCAATACAAAGACTTACCTGTTGATAAACGGTACGATTTGATTGGTGTGAAAATAGCTTCTTATTTCAAATTCTGATATGTTTTTAAATTTTTATCTTCAAATTCATAGCCGAATTGTTTTCCGGTTTTGACGACTTTTTCCTTTCCCTTACAACAAAAACTTTCGGATCTGTGATTCTGATCCAATCCACAGGCTTATAAATTTAGGCAGGCAACAAGTAAGCGATAGCTCAAAAAGCACTACTTTTGTTGATCTGATGCATTTTAAGGAAGGTACAAATACATCTCAAATGCATTTTTGCTTTTTTACATTGCTTAACACTATAGATGAAAGGTATAACGCAGTGGGTGAGAATAAGAAGTTGATCCGTACAGCCGTTTATTACAGTGTCGCTATTTGCGCGGCAGTGTTTATCTTTTTCAGTCCGGCACAGGGCCAGGTGTATGTGGGTGGTGAACTGATGATGGATGCAAACTATACGCCTGAAAACAACCCATATATAGTTACCCAGGACCTGATAGTCAGAAAAAATGTTACGCTTACACTGCAACCCGGGGTCGTGATGCTTTTTGAATATGGCACGAGTATTATCAGCAATGGCACTTTGATAGCCAAAGGCTTACCCGGTCAAAAAATCAATTTTCTTCCCAAAAACCCGCTTTCGTTGCCCGGGCAATGGAGCGGTATCGTATTTAATAATGCTCAAACTGTACTCAGCAGCGATAGCAGTTATGTTTCAGGATCGATACTCTCGGAAGTGCTTATAAGCAAAGCTTCCTACTCGGTGAGCCTTGCTAATTCCACTTCCATGCTGATTGAAAAATCAACATTCGTTTCCAGTGCGTTTGGCATCTATATCACGGGTTCAGGATATAATACGATCAGGCAATGCTATTTTGACGAATGCGATTTCGGCATTTATATCGCGAACGGGTTCAAAAATCCAGGTCAAAAAATTTATTCAAACTATTTCTATAACAGTGCGGACGTGGGTATTTTCATAAATAGCGACGCAATGTATTCGAATCATAACTTTATTCAGAATAACGACATCAGGTCTTCGGGAATCGGCTTACACATAGGCAATTATACCAATATCGGGGCTGGCTATAACATGATATCAGGGAATATTTTTATTGATAACAAAGAGGCAGTAAAACTTTTTCAGCAGGCAAATACTATCAGCAACAATTATTTTATCCTGAACAGAAACGGGCTTGAATGCTGGCAATCGGATAAAAATATAATTTCACAGAATCTTTTCTCACGGAACCTGATGTATGCCATTACCCTTGATGCAGGATCGTCGTACAACAACTTTACCAGTAACAGTATAAATTTTAATTCAGGTGGCGTTTTGATTAAAGCTGACAGTGCGCGCAGTTCGCTCCTGAATAATTTTTCGTTTAATACCGTTTATAATAACTCTGATTTCTCATTTCAGATCGAAAATCCGTATCAGGGATTAATGCGGAATAATAACATTGGAAGCAATGGCAATTTACAATCTTTTATAAATTTGAATGACAGCCTGTTACATGCCGAAAATAATTTTTGGGGCACCTCCGTTTTCAGCCGTGTCGATAGCATAATCTTTGATTTGTTTGATGAGCCACTTTCGGGAGAAGTTTTTTATAAACCCGTCCTCGAAGCCTTATCCACCGAAGCTCCTGTGCCGCCACCCGGCAATGTTATTAAACAACTTATCGGAAACAATGTGATTGTACGTTGGGATGACCCCGGCCTGGCTGATTTGGAAGGATATAATGTCAATTACGGTTCCACCAATGGAATCAATTACGCAAACACCATCCGCAACGGCGAGAATACGACAATCAACATGGGTCATTTCCCTATAAAAGATACCATTGCTGTAACTGCGCTTGATTTTTTGTCGGATGGCTTTCACGACCAGACGGAAGGCCACGAAAGTGATTTTTCATATGCCGTTCTTGTGCCTTATGCCGGGCCCGATACGGCCATTTGCAAAAACTCAAACTATACGATAAGTAAGGCGACTGCACCATATTATAAGAATTATAAATGGTCCACTTCCGGCGACGGCAAATTCGACAACGACAGTTTCCTGCATCCGGTTTATTCGCCCGGCACAAATGACTACCTAAACGGATATGCCAAATTGTACCTGCACGCTGAAAGTGACGAACCACAATCAGCCGGATTCAGCTATACAGATGCAGCCACAATTACCTTTCAGGATGCTCCCCAGGTGTTTGCAGGCCGCGACACCTCTATAGTTTCCGATTCGGCACTGTGGCTTGGCAGCGCTTATGCTTCGAATTACGCTTTTTTAAGATGGGTCACCTCCGGGGATGGAAATTTCAGCGTTGATACTCTCAGTAACCCCACATATAACCCGGGTTCAGGCGATATTAATGCAGGCTCCGTTATTCTCACTTTTATGGGATTTTCATCCTGTGGATCGTCGGTGGATCAGGTAAAACTGAATATTGCCCCGGGTTATTCAATCAAAGGAAGAATTCATGCAGGAACTTCACCGGCTGTTAACAGCAATATCAGTTTGTTCCTCGATAATAAAGGCAGCATTGAGCCTGTCAGATCCGTTTACCGCTCTATTGATGGCAATTTCGAAATGAAAGCATTGTTTGCCGGAACCTACTATTTATATGTTTTGCCTGATAAATTAAGCAATCCAGGTTTCCTCCCTACTTACTATTTCAATGACATACACTGGGGAAATGCATATAAATTGGAACTGAAAGCTAATACCTATGATGTTGATATTGATTTGGCTAAATCTTCGGTACAACTTCCCGACGGGAAAGCCTCGATCCATGGATATAGCACATCCGTTCCCGGTTCCGAAAACTGCGGCGATGTAACCGTTATGCTTTACGACAAGCAGATGAAGAATATATTGGATTGGGTAAGGGTTACAAATGGAGGTAATTTCATTTTCAACAATTTGCCTTACGGAGAATATATCCTTGCCGGGGAAAAAGTCGGAATACAGGTCTTTCAATCGGATGTAATTCTGGTATCACCCACCCAACCGGATGCTAAAAATATTGAATTGGTCTGCTCTCCGGCCGCACATAAATTTTCGTTACCGGGCTACCTGAATCCGGAGAAAGAGCAGGAGAAAATTAACGTATTCCCGAATCCCCTCCTCGAGTATCTATATATCAGCGGATTAACCGAAAATGGCACGTATTCGGTACGCTTGGTAAATACCCAGGGAAATGCCAGGTTCTTATACCCGGCGCAAACAGGAAGCGAAAATCATTCCTATTATATAGGTGCCTTACCTCCAGGTTTCTACATCCTTGAAATTTACAGGGATAATGAGATTTTGTCAAGACAAAAACTGGTGAAACAATAATCTGCTGCTTTCAAATTATATCAGCTTTTGCAATTTCCGGCAAAAGGTTAAATAGGTATGCCTTCCGGGTAAATTGCCTGGGATATGATTCCGGGAATATTATATATGATTATCCCAGCAGTTATACTTTACTGATTATACTATCTAAAAGTTCAAAGAATTGCTTTTTGGAGAAATTATTCCCAAATTTATTTTATATAAATTGTCATCTTTCTTCCAATAAAAATAAATATTTTTATTTCTTGTAGGGGTAAAACCAGTTTCAAGTGTCTATATAATAACAAGAACATTAATATTGACGAATATTTATGGAGTTGGCGCATGAATATATCTATATATGATTGATGTGCAGTCATATGTATAGAACACAATACGATTTTACCTGAAATAATTTTGATTATTTCAGGTATTAATTTATTTTTACCCCCACAAGTCACGAATCCGAACAAAATCAAGCGTAAAAAATAGCATTAAATATCAAAAAACCAATTCATTATTCACTAACCCTGAAAAGAAAAAAAAGAAACAGTCAGAGAAAAAAATTAAGAAAATGCACTAAAGTTTTAGCGCAGAAATCAAATCAAGTACAAATCAATTATTATTCACAAAAACAAGTAAAAAAAATCATGAGAAAAGTTACCAAATCTCTGCGGATGTTATTTGTTGTCCTCTTGGCAACCTTTGCATTTGCAACTCAGGGAATGGCTCAAACGCTGTTGACCGAGAGTTTTGAAAACGGTGGCAGTGTACCTGCAGGCTGGGCAACAGAAGTTGTTTCGGGCAGCAGCGCGCTTTCATTCGTAACTGCAACAAGCTGGCCTTCAGGGTACGCAGCTTACAACGGCACCTATCTAGTGCAATTTGCTTCGTTTAGCTACAGCACTGCTGTTAACAGGTTGAAACGAACAACTCCTATTTCGACTGTTGGTTCCAACATTCTGTCAGTTGACTTTGCATGGCTCGAAAGTTCCGGGTATGCAGGTGTGCTCGACCGGGTTGATGTTGAATGGTCAACTAATGGAACCACCTGGACTACAGCAGCTACGATTAACCGTTACAATGCCGTACAAGGCTGGAAACTGAAAAGCGTGGCATTACCTGCCGGCGCTGCAAACCAGGCTGCTTTGTACATTGCCTTTAAATTTACATCCGCTTATGGCAACGACTGCTATTTGGATTTTGCAAAAATTGTTAATCTTGTTGCCCCTGGTGTTGCCGGTTTAGGTTCACCTGCCAACAATGCTACCGGCATTCCTGTAGCTACTCCTCTCGTTTGGACTGCTCCTGCAACCGGTGGCGCTCCTTCAGGATACAAACTCTATGTAGGTACCGATAATCCTCCTACAAACCTTGTTAACGGAACTAACGTTGGCAACGTACTCACATATTCACCCGCTTTTGCTTACCTTACACATTACAACTGGAAAGTTGTTCCTACCAATGCAGCAGGTGATGCTACAGGCGCTCCTGTCTGGGGATTCACCACAGTTGCCCCTGGCAGCATAGCAGGTATTGTAACCGATGGTATTGCCCTTACAGGTCTTCCCGGCGTTACTGTTACATGTGGCGTATATAGCGTAATGACCAACGATGATGGTGCCTATTCCGTTTACGGTCTGGCAGGTCCAAACACCGTTGTTTTCAGCAAAACCGGCTACCAAACGGTAACCGTTACAGGTGTTGTTGTTACTATTGCTAACACTACAGCTTTAAATGCACAAATGTTCGAAGAAGTTTATGCTCCTTCATGTGCTACTGCTGCAGTAAATGTTGACGATACACAATCAACCGTAACCTGGTGTGTGCCTAACGGCCCATACGAATTACTTTACGACGATGGTACAGCCGAAAATTATGCAGCATGGCAGCTCCCGGGCAACATGAATGCAGTTAAATTTACACCTAAAGGCTATCCGGCTAAAGTGGTTGGTGGCAAATTCTATGTTGGCGACGGAACATTCCCTGTTGGTGGAAACTTCATGGGTAAAAAATTCCGTGTTGACGTTTATAAAGCCGACGGTACCAATGGCATGCCAGGTACTTTTGTTGACTCTGCAAGTGTAACTGTAAACAGCTATGGCTGGATCAATGCAGCTATTGCAAATGCACATGAAATCGCTTCAGGTAGTTTTTACCTGGTAATGGTTCAGCTTTCAGCCGAGCCTAATTGTGTTCCTATTGGAGTTGACGAATCACTTCCAAAAGCATACAAGAGCTATTCACGTAACGTAGTTGCCGGCACTCCTTGGGTATTAAGCCCATACCAGGATTTCATGATGCATGCAGTGGTCAGCAGCCCAATGGCTGATGATGACAATGCAGTTGCAGGAAATTTAGTATCCCCATCCAGAGTTCAGGGTATGATTTCACAAAGCAGGCCTATGGCTGATGCAGGTATTGAAATGGATGCCACCGTTACTGCTCCTGAAGGATACGATAATTATGACATGGTAAGCAAATACTCCCTGTCGCGTATTTTTGTTGGCGCTGTTACCCCGGTTCCACCGGCAACAGGTGTGGTCACACTTCTGAACAATTCAATTACAGCACTTACCTATACCGAAAGCGGAACAACCTGGAGCAGTTTAGCTCAGGGCTGGTATGCTTATGGCGTAAAAGCTGTTTATCCTAACGCTCAGGAATCAGCATTCAAATATACCAATGTGATTCCTCACAAAATGTTTGCCGATGTTACGGTTAACGTTAAACTGGTTTGCGGATTTGTTCCTGCAGTAGGTGCCGTTGTAACTCTTACCGGTGCTGATTATCCTAATGATGTACTTACCTTGACTGCTCCTGCTTCGGGTACTGTCTTCTTCGATAACGTACTCAAAGGAAACTACCAGCTTAAGATCCGTAAATCAGGTTATACTGATTACGTCATGAGTGTAGTACTTACCGGCAACAAAACCATCGATGCCGTATTGGAAGACCTCCGCTATGCACCACGTAACCTGTTTGTTGACGACATGACCCTTGTTGCTACATGGGATGCGCCAATGGCAGTTGCAGTGACCGAAAATTTCGAAGGTGCTACATTCCCTCCAGCAGGCTGGCTCAAAACAAGCAGCGGTATTGGTTGGTTTGCTTCAACCAACGGTGGAAGTGCATTCTTCCCGATTCCTGCACATACCAAATATGCAGTAGCTAACGATGATGCTGGAGGTTCAGCAAATAATGGATGTTGCGATTACCTGATCACACCTTCCCTTAACCTGACCAACGCACCTGCTTATGTACTGAGTTTCCAGAGCTATTTCGATGGCGCATGGGGTCAGAGTGCAACTGTAGAAATGAGCACCAACGGTGGCACAAGCTGGACAACAATTTATACAGCTTCAGGCGCAGCCTCATGGAAACAGATTGATATCGATCTTTCCGCTTACTCAGGACCTGCCGGTCTTGCCGCAGTTAAATTTGCATTCCATGCAAACGACAACGCAGGTTGGGCTGCAGGCTGGGCTGTTGACGATGTTTCAATAGCATCAGGCGGAATTCCAGTATTAGGTTACGGTGTATTCCTCGATGCCACAGAAGTTGGACAAACTCCGCTTCGTACCTGGACATTCAACCCAAGTAACATTCATTACGGACAAACCTATGTAGCCGGTGTGGCCGCATTGTTCTGCTCAGGTTATTCAGCTAAGAATACCTACACGTTTACAAGTCATTTCCTCTATCCTCCTGTTAACCTCACAGCAACTGCGAATACCTCCAACACTTCGGGTGCAGTAATCCTTGCATGGCAGGCTCCGGTAGCTGGCGACGCAATGGTTGCCGGTGCTACTGATTATAGCTGGATGCAGAGTTCAGGTACACTGAGCGCTTCAGGAAATTCGAACAATGTATCTCCAAGCAATGGTTTCACAGCAGTGATAGATGCTCCTGCAGCAGAAACTGAACTGAAATATTGCGGAGTAAACGCTGATGCTATTGGAACTGGTGCTGCTGCTGACTTTATGGTTGCTGCCCGTTTCACCTCAACAGAATTATATTCTTACTATGGTGCAAAACAAATCACCAAGGCAAAAATATGGTTGGCCTCTTCGGGTACATGGAGTAATGTTACGCTGAAAGTATGGGAAGGCGGAACAGCTACCAATCCTGGAACTGAAGTATACTCACAGGATGTAACTTCTGTGATTGCCCCTGATGCTTATACAACAATTACTCTTACTACTCCTGTTTTACTTGTTGCAAGCAAGGAATACTGGGTTGGATACCGCGTAAATGCAACTTCAGGATGGCCTGCAGGATGCGATGCCGGACCACGTGTTGAAGGTAAAGGAAATATGATGTACTTCGGTGGTGTTTGGACTACACTTTATGCTTTAGCTCCAACATTGAATTACAACTGGAATGTAACTTGTATCATTAATGATGCTGCTCCTCAGCCTGGTGCAAACCTGGTAGGATACAAAATCTACCGCGATGATGCTTTATTGTTACAGGTGCCAAAAACTCCTTTAACATACTGGGATCTGAACCTTTTACCTGCTACCTATTGCTACGACATCACAGCCGTTTATGACCTGAGTGTTTACGGACCGGCTTATGCAGGTTTATTCGGACAATCAGTGAAAGAAGGTACAGCTTGTGCTGACGTATCCTATGGTTATGACCTTCCTTTCATGGAAACATTCACCTCCGGACAATTCGACATCAACCAGTGGGCTGTTGGTCCTAACTGGATCATGGACGGCCAGGCAGGTAATGCACAGCCTTCAGCTAAATTCAAATGGGATCCTTTGTTGAGCGCTTATTCAAGTTCTTTGACAAGTTTCTATATTAATGCAAAAAAAGTTGATCTTGGCACACCTCATAAGATCTGGTTGGATTTCGACCTGAAACTGGATGACCGTACCGCTTCGACCAAAGAAAAACTTACAGTAGAAGTATGGAATGGTTCAACCTGGGCAAATATGAAGGAATATGCCAACAATGGCGATGTTAACTGGACAGGCCAGCATATCGACATTTCAGCAAAAGCCAAGTATAAAGTCTTCAAAGTACGTTTCAGGGCCAATGGCGATCTGAGCGGCGACATCTTCTACTGGTCAGTTGATAATATCAAGGTCTATGTAGAATGGGGCGTACCACAAAACCTGGTAGCTACTTCAGAAGGCACACCTAAGAACGACATCAAATTAGTATGGGAAGCACCAGCAGGCGGTGGCATAATTGCCCCTGGTACCTGGATTCACTATGACGACGGTGTAAATGCCGATGCTATCGGAACCGGTGGCGCATTCGACTTCAGCGTTGCAATGTATTATCCTTCAGCTCAGTTAGCTGCTTATGATGGTATGGCTATCAAGAAAATTAAATTCTATCCTAACGAAGCTGGTTGTACATATGCACTCAGGGTATGGCAGGGCGCCAGTCTGGTTGTTGACCAGGCAGTAGCTGCACCAACAATTGCAGCTTGGAACGAAGTTACTTTAACTGCACCTGCTTTGATTGACATCACAAAGGATCTGTATATCGGATACCGTTGCAACGCTACCACAGGTTACCCTGCAGGTTGTGATGCCGGACCGGCAGTTGCAAACTTTGGTGACCTTTTAAGCGAAGATAACGGTTCCACTTGGGTATCAATCTCCGTTGCATATGGACTCGACTACAACTGGAACATACAAGCTTTCGTAGAAGGTGTTGGTGACGGAATGGCAGCTTTGCAGCCAATTGAAACCACTCTTCCAGTAGCAAACACAGGCACACTGACAGTGAATCCTGATAACAATGCAACTGCAGCCAACCTGGCTCAGCGCACGGTTACGTATGATGACCCAACCGCTGATAACACCGAAGCCTTAACCGGTTACAACGTGTATCGCCGTGCTTATGCTAAATTCCCTGCAGGTCAGAATACCGCTGCAGCTGGTGCATGGACCAAAATCAATGCAGCTATCGTTGTTCCTACCGAATACTTCGATATGAACCTTTCGAACTTAGTAACTAACTGTTACGAATACCAGGTAACAGCTCTTTACAGCGAATATGGCGGACAGGAATCAGCTCCAACCAATGTGGATTGGGAATGTATTTTTGTAGGTCTGAACCCGAATGTAACCAACGAAGTAAAAGTTTATCCTAACCCTGCAACTTCCTATGTAAGAATTGATCTTACCCAGGCTGTTACCGCTATTAGTGTTTACAATACAGTTGGTGCAGTAGTTATGTCGCAGAACGTTAAGGGAGAAACCTCCATTACCGTTAACACTGCTAACTACGCAGCCGGTGCTTACAGCGTGAAATTCGTTACCGAAAGTGGCGAAACCTTCAGCCGTAAGTTTGTTGTAACCAAATAATCCTTTATTGGAACATACAGAAAAGGCTCCCCTCGGGGAGCCTTTTTTTTTGCCTGTCAATGAACTTCATATGGCCATACCTGGTCAGAACTGGTGATTTAAAAGAAATTATACAGCACATGGGAAAAATTTCCGCGTTCATTAAATCCCTAACCTGAACAAGCCAGAACCTTTCGTCTGAGCTCACGCCGAAGCCAAAAAGGAACGCAAAACACATAACATTAAATTAAAAATGAAAAAGTCAGGGGCTTACAATACTTTTACATTTTGTTCTGTGTTTACTGTTATTCATTCCTTAGTAAAGATGTTAAAATAACTTCCTCAATTCAAATTACAAATGCTAACGCAACTAACTCATTACATGATAATTCACTATCTCGTCCCTGACGGGACTCTGGCAATAAGGGTTACTCATATTCTACCAATATATCATCCCTAACGGGACTGTCCCGTAGGGACAATATATTCCTGACTTCGACAATGCGTCACTTAAATTGACTAAATATTTTATATCTACTTGAATATCAAGTCAAATAAATACACCTTATTTGTGCTTGCGCCACCCAAATGGGTGGCGCAAAATTTATTAATGACTGTATTACAGCATTATACAAAATGTTGATTTTGCAACTGTCGAAGTCAGGAGGGTTACTCATATTCTACCAATATATCATCCCTAACGGGACTGTCCCGTAGGGACAATATATTGGTAGCAAGCAATATGCATTCATAATGAAGTCCCGTCAGGGACGTTATGTTTGATAAACGACACATCCATAAGTTGAGTTTTATACATATTAATAGGGAGATTCCGATTTTTGTTTCGGGGAAGTTTTTTAGACAGTTTCACTTAACGAATATTATCCCCGAAAAAACATCAAATTACGAGATAACACACTAATTCAAAATTTCAAGTCCAAATTCCAAGCGTAGTTGCAGAGTAGGACTTGAGATTTGGGCTGTGGAACCTGGTCCCTGGAACTTGGAACCTGGGGCTTGGAACCTGGAACCTGGTCCCTGGAACGTGGAACCTGGAACGTTGAACTTGGGTCTTGGAACCTGGAACATCTTTACACGTGATTTTATCCCACCCTAAGTACAAAATTGCATAATGAACCGGGTTCTTCCCACAATGAAGACCAAAAAAAAATATAGATGCTTAGCAACCTCCTCCCAACCTGTAAAAAACCATAACAAACAAATAAAATTAAGATATTTATTTTTTATCTTTGTAGGGGTAAAACCGTTTTCAAGTGTCTATACTTTATAACTGGCAACGTAAAAGCCGCATTTCTTTAGTAATACTATATTCGCATATTGACAACTGACTGACTACCTGTCAGATAAGAAAACAGATCAAACTCTAAACTGAAATATTATAACAGTTTCGAGTGTTAAATAGATTAGCGCAACTACTCAGCATCTACTCAGCATCCACTCAGCACACATAATTTTAACAAACCCAGGTTTGCAATATTGCCATTTTCAACAAAAACCAATTTAATATTTACTAAAACCTAAAAAAAGAAACAGGGAGAAAAGAACCTTCGAAAAAGCACGAAAGCCTTCGCGCAGGAATCAAATCAGTTACAATCAAATTAGTATTCACAAAAACAAACAAGATCATGAGAAAAATTTTCAGATTAATGTGCATGTTGATGTTGGTATTTATATGGTCTGGGGCAATGGCCCAGGCTCCGTATTGTACGCCAACGTATTCAAGTGGTTGCATTTACGGTGATGGTTTGACTTCGTTTCAGTTAGGATCGATCAGTCAGACAGTTGCCTGCGATGGCTCCCCAAACACCTGGTACCATTCGTTTGCAGCTACCACGAATGTAACTATTGGAACAGGTTCCATCGGTGTT
This sequence comes from Bacteroidota bacterium, assembly GCA_037142075.1. Taxonomy (GTDB): domain Bacteria; phylum Bacteroidota; class Bacteroidia; order Bacteroidales; family UBA4417; genus UBA4417. The sequence goes on along the minus strand of JBAXBJ010000078.1, from coordinate 4,762 downwards.
GTTGCCGGGTACAGTTCCACCTATGTAACAGTATGGGTCGATTTCAATAATAACAACGGTTTCGAAGCAAACGAAATAATTGTTAACGGCTTTGCATGTGCCGCATCAGGGACTACTTATACTACTCCAATCGTTTACCCGGCTGGAACAACCACAGGTCTTCACAAACTCCGTTTCAGAACGAACTGGCTTAGTGCTGCTACCGACCCTTGTGCCACGTATTCGTACGGTAACGCAGGAGATTTCAACGTTACCTTTGTTGCTCCTCCTCCTCCGGGTGTTGCCGGTATAGGTTCCCCTGCCAACAATGCTACCGGTGTTCCTATAACTACACCCCTAGTCTGGACTGCTCCGACAACCGGTGGCGCTCCTACAGGATACAAACTCTTTGTAGGTACCGATAATCCTCCTACAAACCTTATCAACGGAACCAATGTGGGCAATGTGCTTACTTACTCCCCTGTTTTTGCATATCTTACACATTATAACTGGAAAGTTGTTCCTACTAACCTGGGTGGTGATGCAACCGGCGCCCCGGTTTGGGGATTCACTACAGTTGCCCCTGGCAGCATAGCCGGTATAGTTACCGATGGCGTTACCCTTACCGGAATACCCGGTGCTATGGTTACATGCGGCGCATACAGTTCGATGACAAACGATGATGGCGCCTACTCCGTTTACGGTCTGGCAGGTCCGAACACCGTTGTTTTCAGCAAAACAGGCTACCAAACGGTAACCGTTACCGGTGTGGTTGTTACAGTGGGTGGTACAACCGCCCTGAATGCACAAATGTTCGAAGAGGTTTATGCCCCATCCTGTGCTACTGCAGCTGTTAATGCTGACGATACACAATCGACCGTAACCTGGTGTGTGCCTAACGGTCCATACGAATTACTGTACGATGACGGTTCAGCCGAAAACTATGCAGCATGGCAGCTCCCGGGCAACATGAATGCAGTTAAATTTACACCTAAAGGCTATCCTGCTAAAGTGGTTGGTGGCAAATTCTTTGTTGGCGACGGTTCTTTCCCTGTTGGTGGAAACTTCATGGGTAAGAAATTCCGTGTTGACGTTTATAAAGCCGATGGTACCAATGGCATGCCGGGTACTTTTGTTGACTCCGCTAGTGTAACTGTTAACAGTTATGGCTGGATCAATGCAGCTATTCCTAATGCACATGAAATCGCTTCAGGCAGTTTCTACCTGGTAATGGTTCAGCTTTCAGCCGAACCTAATTGTGTTCCTATTGGTGTTGACGAATCATTACCAAAAGCATACAAGAGCTATTCCCGCAACGTAAGCGCCGGCACTCCATGGGCACTTAGCCCATACCAGGATTTCATGATGCACGCTGTGGTCAGCAGCCCTATGGCTGATGATGACAATGCCGTTGCAGGAAACTTCGTATCCCCATCAAGGGTTGAAGGTATGATTTCGCAAAGCAGCCCAATGGCTGATGCAGGTATTGAAATGGATGCTACCGTCACTGCTCCTGAAGGATACGATAATTACGACATGGTAAGTAAATACTCCCTGTCGCGTATTTCCTTAGGTGCTGTTACCCCGGTTCCACCGGCATCGGGTGTGTTCACTCTGTTAAACAATTCAATTACAGCACTTACCTATACCGAAAGCGGAACAACCTGGAGCAGTTTAGCCCAGGGCTGGTATGCATACGGAGTAAAAGCTGTTTATCCTAACGCTCAGGAATCAGCATTTAAATATACCAATGCTGTTCCTCACAAAATGTTTGCCGATGTAACGGTTAACGTTAAACTGGTTTGCGGATTTGTTCCTGCTGTTGGTGCCGTTGTAACTCTTACCGGCGCTGATTATCCTAACGATGTACTTACCTTGACTGCTCCTGCTTCGGGTACAGTCTTCTTCGATAACGTACTCAAAGGAAATTATCAGCTTAAGATCACGAAATCAGGTTATGTTGATTACGTCATGAGCGTAGTAATTACCGGCAATAAAACCATCGATGCCGTATTGGAAGACCTCCGCTATGCGCCACGTAACCTGTTTGTTGACGACATGACCCTTGTGGCTAACTGGGATGCGCCAATGGCAATTGCAGTAAACGAAAATTTCGAAGGTGCTACATTCCCTCCTGCTGGCTGGCTCAAAACATCCAGCGGTGCGGGTTGGTTTGCTTCAACCAACGGCGGCAGTGCAGCATTCGCTATTCCTGCACATACCAAATATGCAGTTTCGAATGATGATGCAAGTTCAACCAATGTTGGATGTTGCGATTACCTGATCACGCCTTCCCTTAACCTGACAAATGCTCCTTCTTATATACTGAGTTTCCAGAGCTATTTTAGTGCTGCATATGGACAGAGTGCAACAGTAGAAATGAGCACCAACGGAGGCACAACCTGGACAACAATTAATACCCTTGCAGGAACAGCCGCCTGGAAACAAATCGATATCGATCTTTCCGCATATTCAGGACCTGCCGGTCTTGCCGCAGTTAAATTTGCATTTCATGCAAACGATAACGGAGGATGGGCTTCAGGCTGGGCTATTGACGATGTAACAATCGCCTCAGGCGGAATTCCAGTATTAGGTTACGGTGTATTCCTCGATGCCACAGAAGTTGGACAAACTCCACTGCGTACCTGGACATTCAACCCAAGTAACATTAACTACGGACAAACCTATGTAGCCGGTGTAGCCGCATTGTTCTGTTCAGGTTATTCAGCAAAGAATACTTACACGTTTACAAGTCATTTCCTCTATCCTCCTGTTAACCTCGTAGCTACCGCCAATACATCCAACACTTCAGGTGCGGTAATCCTTACCTGGCAGGCTCCAGTAGCCGGCGATGCAATGGTTGCCGGAACACCCGATTACAGCTGGATGCAGAGTTCAGGTACACTGAGCGCTTCAGGAAATACGAACAATGTATCTCCAGGCAATGGTTTCACCGCAGTGATAGATGCACCTGCAGCAGAAACTGAACTGAAATATTGCGGAGCTCAATTTGATGCTATCGGAGCCGGAGCTGGCACGTTTATACCTGCTATACGTTTCACATCAACCGAACTATATTCATACTACGGAGCAAAACAAATCACCAAAGCAAAAATCTGGTTATATTCTGCAGGCACATCCTGGTCGAATGTCACTCTGAAAGTTTGGAAAGGTGGATCAGTTGGAAATCCAGGAACGGAAGTATATTCACAAGATGTTACTTCACAGATCGTTCCCGACGCTTTTACAACCGTTACTCTTACTACCCCTGTTCCTTTAGTTGCCGGTAACGAATATTGGGTTGGTTATTCAGTAACCGCCTCAGTAGGCTTTCCTATGGCTTGCGATGCAGGTCCTGCAGTTGCAGCAAAAGGCGATTGGCTTTACTATTCAGGCGCCTGGTCGGAACTTGCCGGTTTCGGCCTGAACTACAACTGGGAAATCACTTGTATCATTAATGATGCTGGTCCTCAGCCTGGTGCCAACCTGGTAGGATACAAAATCTATCGCGATGACGCTTTATTGTTACAGGTGCCTAAGACTCCTTTAACATACTGGGATCTGAACCTTTTACCTGCTACCTATTGCTACGACATCACAGCCGTTTATGACCTGAGTGTTTACGGACCGGCTTATGCAGGTTTATTCGGACAATCAGTGAAAGAAGGTACAGCCTGTGCTGAAGTTTCTTATGGCTATGACCTTCCATTCATGGAAACCTTCACCTCCGGTCAATTTGATATTAATCAATGGGGTGTAGGCCCGAACTGGATCATGGACGGGCAGGCAGGTAATGCACAGCCATCCGCTAAATTCAAATGGGATCCTTTGTTGACGGCTTATTCAAGCTCCCTGACCAGTTTCTACATCAACGCAAAACCAATTGATGCCAGCACGGCTCACAAGATCTGGTTGGATTTCGACCTGAAACTGGATGACCGTACCGCTTCGACCAAGGAAAAACTTACCGTGGAAGTATGGAATGGTACCGTTTGGACTAACATGAAGGAATATGCCAACAATGGCGACATTAACTGGACAGCCCAGCATATCGACATCTCAGCAAAAGCCAAACATAAAGTTTTCAAAGTTCGTTTCAGGGCCAATGGCGATCTGAGCGGCGATATCTACTACTGGTCAGTTGATAATATCAAGATCTATGTAGAATGGGGCGTACCACAAAACCTGGTAGCTACTTCCGAAGGCACACCTAAGAACGACATCAAGTTGACATGGGAAGCACCAGCAGGCGGTGGCGTAATTGCCCCTGGCACCTGGATCCACTATGACAACGGTGTGAATGCCGATGCTATAGGAACCGGTGGCGCTTTCGACTTCAGTGTTGCTATGCTTTTCCCGGCAGCTCAGTTAATTCCTTACGAAGGTATGGCTATCAAGAAGGTTAAATTCTACCCGAACGAAGCCGCTTGTACATATGCAATCAGGGTATGGCAGGGAAGCAATATGATGGTTGACCAGGCTGTTCCGGCTCCGGCTATAGCAGCATGGAATGAAATTGATTTAACCACACCTGCTTTGATCGATATCACTAAAGACTTGTATATCGGATACCGTTGCAACGCTACCACAGGTTACCCTGCAGGTTGTGATGCCGGGCCGGCAATTGCAAACTTTGGTGACCTTTTGACCGAAGATAACGGTTCAACCTGGACTTCAATCTCCGTTGCATACGGACTCGACTACAACTGGAATATCCAGGCTTTTGTCGAAGGTGTTGGTGATGGAATGGCAGCTTTGCAGCCAATTGAAACCACTCTTCCTG
>JBAXBJ010000077.1:0-23467 GCA_037142075.1 Bacteroidota bacterium | reverse complement strand
CAGGCGAATTTGCGAAATTTGCAAACTCTGCAAACCCTGCAAAGTTGCAAACCTCCACACCCGGCGCAACAGATGAAATCTCTGAAGATTATCTGAAAAACACGCCTATGTTGCCGGATGAGTTTTTTACCAATCTACCCTTATTGTTGCAATCGGGTGCCGGAGCTTTCTCCGACCGGCGCGAAAGGGATGTATTCTTCACCGGCGCACTCGCCATCCTTAGCGGATGTATGCCGAATGTAAGAGGCATCTACAAACAGCAAAAGGTCTATCCCAACCTCTTTGCCTTTATTATTGCGCCCGCTGCCAGTGGCAAAGGCGCTTTGAAATTTTCAAAGATGCTGGCCGACAAAAGGCACGACTTACTTATTCGCGCAAGCCGTGAACAACAGCTGCACTTTGAAGCTGAAATGAATCAATACAAAACCCGCGAACGCTCGAAAAAGAAAAACGAACCTTCCGAGGAACCGCCCGAACAACCACCTTTCAAAGTGGTCTTTATCCCAGCCAATTCAAGTTATGCAAAGATCCTGACACACCTCCAGCAGAACGAAGGCGAAGGCATCATTTGCGAAACTGAAGCCGACACGATGGGTAATGTATTGAAACAGGAATGGGGTGGGTATTCTGACATGCTCCGAAAAGCCTTCCAGCATGAGCGAATTTCCAGCTCCAAGAAAACCAACAACGAGTATATTGAGGTGAACGAGCCTCGTTTATCAGTTGCCATCTCCGGCACACCTAACCAGGTAACAGGGCTTATTGCTTCCGCCGAAGACGGACTTTTCAGCAGGTTTATCTTTTACGCCTTCAAGGTTGAGCAGCAATGGCTCGATGTGTCGCCTTATGCGAATAGCATAAACCTCACCGACCATTTTACACAGTTATCGCAGGAAACCTATGATATGATTTGTTTCCTCGAACAATATCCAACCATTGTGGAACTTTCGCGCAGCCAGTGGGACCGGCTGAATGCTACATGCAGCCATTGGTTGTACGAGGTAGTTACTTTTACCAGTGATGATGCCGGAAGCATCGTAAAACGTCTTGGATTGATCCTTTATAGGATTGCCATGATTTTTACTGCCCTGCGAAAAATTGAAAACGGCGACACTTCCCAATGTGTCGAATGCACCGATTCCGACTTTGATTCCGCTCTTTTGTTGGCCGACCTCTACTTGCAACACAGCCTGCTTATGTTTCACAATTTACCGAAGCAGGATGACTCAACACAATTTAAAAAAGGTGATAACAAGCGGTTATTTATGGAAGCATTGCCCCTGGAATTTACAACCCAACTGGCTACTGAAATTGGGAAACAATTTCACCTTTCATATAGCACTGTCACCCATTTATTGCCAAAATTGGTTCCTTATTATTTTAAACAACCAAAAGCTGGGTTTTATATAAAAAATGAAGCTTGCCCTAAAAAATGAACTCAATTTCCTTATCAATTGCATATTTAGGGAGAACGTATTCTTTGCACATTCTGATGTTAGTAAACTTGTAAAGTTTCTGGGATATTTTATCCTTTTTTAAGCTATATTTGCCAATATTTGACAAGTCAAATTTTAATCTATGGCAAATCAGTTTGGAGTAAGATTAAAACAATTGCGATTAGAGAAAAACTTGTTACAACGACAAGTTGCCTCGGCTTTGGAAATTGATACTCCTATGTTAAGTAAAATAGAGCGGGGTGAACGCAAAGCAAAAAAAGAGCAGGTTCTTGTATTTGCGAAGCTATATAAAGTGAATAAAGAAGAGCTGCTCACATTATGGTTAGCTGACCAGGTGGTGGAGGTGGTGCAAAACGAAGACTTTGCATTAAAGGCAATGCAGGTAGCGGAAAATGAAGTTAAATATCTAAAACGACTCCACAATGAGTTCAGAACAACGTAAAGAAAATTTGGCTGAACTTATTGTAAAGTTCAATAGGTTCAAACAGGATGGGAGACTTGATTTAACATCAGAGGAAACTATCAGAACATGGCTTAATGATTTATTGGCGATATTCGGATGGGATGTAAGAGACACTTCACAAGTATTACAGGAAAAGGTTTTATCGAAAGCTGCAAAAGAAAGGTTAAGAGAAATTGATTCGCAGAATACAAAGCCTGACTACACTTTCAGAGTTGCAAAACATAACCTAACCTTTCTTGATGCAAAAGATATTACCATAAATATCCTGGAAGATTCAGAGGCTGCATTCCAAATCAAATCTTATGGCTGGTCAATTTTAGCACCCTGTGCTTTTATTTCAAACTTTGAAGAATTTGCCATCTACGACTGTACTTATACTCCTGACCGAACCCAACCATCTAATTTGGGAAGACTATATTTTAGAATGGATGAGTATTTATCAAATTTTGAAATATTAGAGGAGCATTTACTAAAAGAAAACATTTACAAAGGGAAGTTGAATGAATTGTATTCTGCAACGTTGCAGGACAACAAATATGTTCAAAAGGTTACTCCCGATTTAAGTTTTGCAGCACAACTTTCGGAATTCCGCTTAGCCTTAGCATCGGATATTTTACACAACAATCCAGCATATATTGGAGAGAACTCGGCAAATCTTAGTTATATTGTTCAGGTTATTATCAACAGAATCTTATTTATCCGGGTATGCGAAGCTAGAAAAATTGAAGATAATGGATTATTGCTGTCTTACAAAGCTCAGGGATTTTGGGATACTTTTAAAAAATCTTCTTATTTTGAGTTTTATAATCATTATGACGGACCCTTATTTGAACGGGTAAATGCAATACATGATATAGTAGTCTCTAATGAAGTATTTGATTCACTTCTCCAATATCTTTATTACCCTTCCCCTTATAAGTTTGATGTAATCCCCACCAAACTTTTAAGTGATATTTATGAGATATTTCTCTCAAAAAAATTAATCATTGATGCAGGCATAGTAAAGGATGAGATCAAAAGTGAATATTTAAAAACAAAAGGTGCTGTTAGTACACCACATTATATTGTTCAGGAAATTATTAAAAGAACAATTCAAAGAGAAAAATTACTTGACAATGGAATAGAAAATTTGCTGTCAACCAAAGTTCTTGACATTGCTTGTGGTAGTGGGGTTTTTGTACTTGAAGCGTATGATTTTATTGAAGATGTTTTTAAAGAACTCTATCTGGCAACTCATCACCCTGATTTTGAACAATACTTTTTTACTTCTGAGACTGATGTAATCGTAAACCTCTTAGGTAAAAAAGCAATCATGGACAATTGCATTTTTGGCGTGGATATAGACCCCGAAGCAGTTGAGGTGGCAAAAATGTCTTTGTCGTTAAAAGTAATTGACACTTCTGAATATTTAGAATCATACAGAGAAATAGGAATATTTGGGAGTAGAATTCTGAATGGTATAGGAAACAATATTAAGTGCGGCAATTCTTTAGTTGAATCTGATATTTCCGAATTATTTCCATCCATAATCGATAATGAAGAAGAACTACTCAAAACTAACACCTTCGATTGGAATAGTGATCAGGGTTTCCAGGAAATTTTTGAATTAAAGGGCGGCTTTGATTACATTATTGGCAATCCTCCTTACGTAGAAGTAAAAAACTACAATGTGGATCTACCATACATGCACCTGTATATCAAGGCTAAATTCCCATCTTCAAAAAATGGCAAAGTTGATTTGGCAATTCCTTTTATAGAAAGAGCAATCAGTCTTTTGAATACTGCTGGCAGGCTTGGCTTCATCGTTCAAAAAAGATTTTTCAAAACTGAGTACGGTAAAAAAATCAGGGGAATTATTACTCAGGCTAACTATCTCAATTCAATAATTGACTTTGAGGCAACAACAATCTTTAAAGACCGGATGACTTATGTTGCATTGTTGATGTTAGATAAAACCTCTCCTTCGAGCTTTTCATACAAATACTTTCGAAATAACATTGAATTACTGCCATCAGATTTACGGGATACACCCATTCCGGAAATTGCTCCTGGACAATACACAATTCTCCCTTCAACTACTGTTAGTGAAGCACCTTGGAACTTTGAAGACAACCAGCTTATTGAAATCAGGACCAGGCTTTTAGAAGTGGGTCGCTTAGTCGATTATGCAAAAGCTAGGGGTGGAATTCAAGCTCTTTGGAATAAAGCATATCACATTAGACCTTCTTCTGTCACCAATGGAATTATAAAAGGTAAAACCCACCTTGAAGTAGAAGATATTGAAATAGAATTAGCGGCTTGCAGGCCTTTAATTTGTAATGAAAAATTTTATGCTTATAGAAACGACACTGCAGATGTGTTCGTAATCTTTCCATATGATGTTGTGAATGGGGTTGTCTCTAAAATACTATTCCCGGATTTTGAAAGAAGGTTTCCACTTGCAGGAAATTATTTGCGGAGAAACAAGGCAAGGATTGAGGCAGCAGTTCAAACAGTACCCAAAAGGCATCCCGGAAAGTCCGATGATCATTGGCATTTATTTACAAGGGAAAACAAACTCCGGGATACATATCCAAAGATTTTAGTGCCAATGACTGCAATGGATGCATTCGCTACAGTTACTTTTTCGGATCTTACCTATTGCGATAATGCTAATATGTTTTTTATCGAAGTGCCTCACAAAGATGCAAATACTTTGTATGCCTTGTCAGCAATCATTAACTCAACTGTATTTTCTGTATTGGCAAGGTCCATGGCTAACCCTCAATCTAATGGATATTTCAAGTTGAATAAACAGTTTCTTGAACCCGTGCCATTTCCGCACCAGAATTTCATAGATAACGACGCAATCAAAACCCAGTTGGCAAAGGCAGCAAAGAAAATTAAAGACCTTCAGAATAAATTCATTTCAGCTTCTCCGACTCAAAAAAGAACTTATGCCCGATTGCTAATATCCAAATGGCAAATCATTGATGAATTGTGTTATCAGCTTTACAATTTATCAGCTGAGGAAATAGCCTTTTTCAATGGTAGAGGAAGAAATGTAAACAGAATTGACATCCTTAACTAAACAACCCAATGCAGAAAGCTTTAAAACAAATAATCAATCAGTTTAAAGAAGATGATACTTCTTTAAATAAAATTATTGTTTCTGTATTCATTAATGCAAACTCAATACAGGTTAGGAATAATACTTTAATACAATCATTACTGATCGAAGCGCAATCGCCACTGTATAGTGTAATTGCAGGATTAAGCATACCCTTCACTTTTGATGATGTTATAGAAGCGTTTGAATTGGCAATTCCAACAGGTGAGAAAGTAATTAATGGTGCAGTTTATACACCTAACTACATAAAAGGTTTTATAGTTGAACATTCCCTAAAGAAAATTCAAAAGCCTTTACATAGTCTATTAGCTGCCGACATATCTTGCGGTTGTGGTGCATTCCTTTTTACACTTACAAACAAAATAAATGCTGAAACCGGCAAAACGTTTACTCAGATATTCCAGGATAATATTTTTGGTTTGGACATCAGTTCGAGCAGCATTAATAGGACCGAAATACTACTATCGTTATTGGCAATTTCTAATGGAGAAGATATTACTGCTTTTCCGTTTAATTTGCATACTGCCAATGCCCTTTCGTTTGATTGGTTGAGTATTGACAACAATGTGAGAGAAAACAAAGGCTTTGATTTGATCGTAGGAAACCCACCTTATGTAAGAGCTAAAAATATTGATAAACATACTAAATCCATGCTCCCGAATTGGATTGTAACAAAAACGGGTAACCCTGATTTGTATATCCCTTTCTTTGAAATTGGATTACGGAACATCAACGAAAACGGAGTATTAGGATATATTACAGTAAACTCTTTTTACAAAAGTGTTAATGCAAGAGGGCTAAGGAAATATCTGCAGGTTAAGAAATATGATGTCAGCATAATTGACTTTGGCCATGAGAAAATATTCGGGGGAAAATCCGCATATACTTGCATTTGTTTAATCTCAAAAAAACATTCTGATACTGTAGCCTTTAAAAAGGAATCAAGCAAATCCCTTATTAAAAACGGTCTGACAGATTTCAATGAGATACCATATAAAGATCTTAATTATCAGCGAGGTTGGTTGATGCATGATAAGCTGACGATTGAAATTATAAAGCGGATTGAAGCTGTCGGAACTCCTTTAGGTAAGAAATACAAAATCCGGAACGGTATAGCAACCCTTAGTAATGACATATACATCTTCAAACCTATTGCAGAAACAGAGAAATATTTTGTTTTACTCCGTAATGGCAAAAAATATGAAATTGAGAAAGCAATTTGCAGAGATATAATTAAGCCCAATATTTTAAAATTTGAACATGAGATTGAGTCTCTAAAAGAGAAGCTGATATATCCTTATACAAATGGAATTAGTCCGTTAACATTGATGAGAGAGATTCGGCTGAAAACTGATTTCCCTAAAACATACGAGTATCTTATTGCCCATAAGGACGAACTTCAAAAAAGAGATAAAGGAAATGGGGATTATGGAGGGTGGTATGCATTTGGAAGAACCCAGGCACTTACTGATAAGGGCTTTAAGCTAATGTTTCCTTACATGGCAAAAACACCATACTTTGTATTCACTGATAATAAGGAAATGCTAATTTATTGCGGGTATGCTGTTTTCAATGAGTCTGAAGAAGAATTGAAGATCCTGAAAAGAATTTTGGAATCCTCAGTATTTGAGTACTATATGTCTAATACGAGTAAGCCATACTCCGCTGGGTATTTCTCTTATGCAAAAAATTATGTGAAGAATTTTGGCATTTGTGAATTGAACAATGAAGAACGATATTTTCTTTCAAATGGAGTTACAAAGAAAGAAGTGAATGAATTTTTACTTTCGAAATATAATATCATCATATAATCTGTTATGTGATCGGATGTTTCATATTCAAAAGTTTTACTACAGATTATTACTGAATTTCAAATACATAACATCCTACCTTAAAATACAAATTAGTCCATTTTTTAAGACTCATCTCAATCATGAGAATATGCCAATTATAAACTTTACGTGAGAATTATCAAATAAACGAATTCCAAAATAAATATTTTTTTAACTAACACTTTCTGTAAACTAAAATATAACTATCTTTGCAGTGAAAATAACTTTTAAGGATAAGGAATTGGAGGAACTAGCCAACAACGATAAGTTGCGGCTTAAAAAGATGGGGAAAATAAGAGCTACCAAATATAAACTAAGGCTCACTCAATTATACTCCGCCGACTCTCTCCAGGATGTAAAAGATATGCCAGGGAATTATCATGATTTGGTAGGTAACCTGAAAGGAAAATGGGCTTGCGACTTGGACCAGCCATACAGACTGATTTTTACTCCTCACGAAGATCCCATTCCTACTGATCCTGATGGCAAATATATCTGGCTCGAAATACACGGTGTCGAAATTATTGAAATTAAAGACTACCATTAAACGCCCTACCATGGAAAAACAAAATCAATATTTTCCTCAATCAGTTTCGCATCCGGGCGAAACCCTGGCTGAAAAGCTGGAAGAAATGGGCATGGGTCCCAAAGAATTTGCTTTACGAACAGGCAAACCCGAGAAAACCATAATTGCCATCCTCAATGGCGATAGCTCCATTACAGCAGATATGGCCGTACAGTTCGAAAATGTTACCCGCATACCCGCTCATTTCTGGATGAATAATCAACGCAGTTACGATGAGTACCAGGCTCGCCTGCGCCATCAAAAAGTTTTGCTGGAGGCTGTTGAATGGGCTAAGCAATTTCCAGTCGCTGATATGATAAAGAAAGATTGGTTGCCGCAATTAACTTCAATTCAGGAGAGAGCTGCTGCAATGCTTGCTTTTTTTGGTTTCACCAATCACTTCGCTTGGGAAGATTACTATTATAAACAACTATTAAAGCTCTCGTTTCGCATTTCATTAATACATACCAAAGAACCTTTTGCCATTTCAGCTTGGTTGCGTAAAGGCGAACTCCAGGCTTCAGAACTCAAATCAAAACCCTATTCCGAGAAAAGCTTTAGGGAGGCACTACCCGCAATCAAGACCCTTATGGCGGAGCATCCTGATAATTTCTTCAGCCGGTTGCAAAATATATGCCTCGAAGCCGGTGTAAAAATTGCTTATACTCCTCAATTACCCAAAGCGCCTATTAGCGGAAGTACTCGATGGTTAAACGATACACCCTTCATTCAGTTAACAGGCAGGTACAAACGTAACGACAGCTTTTGGTTTACTTTCTTTCACGAATCTGGTCACATCCTTTTACACGGTAAAAAAGACATATTCCTGGAACTGGACGATTATACCGATAAGGATATTCAGAAGGAAAACGAGGCTGATGAATTTGCAGCAAAATGGACATTATCTCCTGAACAGGAAGCGGAGGTGCTTTATAATGCCCCTTTGAGTGACCGTGAGATCCGGAACTTCGCAACTAAATTCAATACTCATCCTGCAATTATCATTGGTCGCTTACAGCACTTACATAAAATGTCCTACACCGAAGGTCGGGAGTATATAGTACCTGTTATTTTTGATACTTAAAATGACTAAAGATGCAACAGCAAATCCAACTTAACATTATTCCATTTAAACCGGTTTCTGAAAAGTTAACCTTTGCTTTTTATGGTGAAAAGAGGCCCGACACTATTAATGCCTCCATCAAGTGGGACAAACTCTTCGATGAATTTCCCGAGGATAGGGACCCGGCACAAAAATCCTATTACAGCGATTTTCAGTCATCCGGGGATGGCTCTTTTGTAAAAGAAATTGATGTTTTCGATGCTATTAATTTCACTCAGAAATACTACCGCTATCAAATTCTACAATATTTCAAGAAAAAAGAAGGAGCTATTGTATTTCCAAATTTCATTGATGATGTGGAGGTATGGATCGAGGATCATTCTATCACCCATGAAGACTATCGCAGATACTTCAAATTTTCTCTAAAAATTCAGTATAAAAGTGTTACCGAAGGCTATGAACTGCAGATAGCCTACGATGGGAAATCCCGTGTCGCCCGAAAAAGCCTCGACGATTTACCGGATACTGATCCCGATCTGTTTAAAAACATCATTTGTAACGGCATTATTTACAGGTATCAAAAAGAAGATAATAATATCCCTGGCAGTCTCGAAACCCAGTTTCCCATTTTGAATTACGGTCTGGCTAAAGATTTGCTCGGCGAAAAAGAAACAAGAAAATTTGAAAATCAATATCCGATCTATCAAAGCCTCATTAAGAGATTTTTTACCTTATATATTAATATACCGGCCTTTAAAGAAATTTTAGATATTTCTGATAAGGGTTTTCATAATGTTGCTTACAATTCGGTTTACTATGTAAATCCCGAATCCAACAAATTAAAATTTAAAGAGGGTGAAAATGTTAATCCTGGCTATGGCATCAGTACTCATAAACCTGCCGTAACTATTAATTCAGGTCATTATAAAATATTCTTTATTCATCATGCTGATGACGCTGATCTGATCGATCGCACTATTATCAAGTATATTAAATATGGTTGGCATCAACCGGTAAATGGTGTACAAAAGCATTCAAAAAGCCTTCATAGCTTCATCGATCACAATATATTCATTGATGATACTAAGAAAATTGTTTTCTCTGATACCAATAATTTATATAAAGAGGTATCTGAAAAGATCAAAAGCTTTACGAAGGCTCCTTATACAACCTACATTGCCATTTTTGTAAGCCCTGTATCAAAACTTGATAAAGACCACCCCCAGCATAAAGCATATTACCTGTTAAAAGAACAATTACTTTACAAAGGAATAACCTCACAGGTGTTATACAAAGAAAACCTTGCCAAAGATGATTTTTATTATTTCCTGCCCAATATTTACGTGGCAATGCTTGCCAAATTAGGCGGTATTCCCTGGCGGTTGGCCGAAGACCCCGAAGATGATATTATTATTGGTATAGGCGCTTTTAAACCACATGATTCCCCTCATCGGTATGTCGGTAGTGCATTTTGTTTCAGCAACAAAGGCATATTCGAAGCCTTCAATTGCTTCCGCGAGAAAGAAACCACCATGCTTGCCGGTTCCATCCGAAATGCCGTTATAGGGTTTAAAGAAAAAAAGCAAAACCTCAAACGTATCATTATTCACTTCTACAAGGAAATATCCGATGAGATGGAATTAAAGCCCATCCTAAATATGTTGGATGATCTTGGCGAAGGTGATACACCGGTTATTGTTGTAACAGTGAATAAAACTGAAAGTAAGGAGTTAATGGGATTCGACTTAAAAAGTCCCGGCTTAATGCCTATCAGTGGATCACACATTAAAGTTGGTTACAACAAATACCTGCTTTTCAACAATACCCGCTACTTTGGCACTGAGGGTGATTTACACCCACGCGAGTACCATTTCCCGATCAAATTAACCATCCGTTCATCAAAGAAAGAAATGGTCGAAGATCTGGAATTAGTAAAACAACTCGTTAACCAGGTTTATCAGTTCAGCCGTATGTATTGGAAAAGCATCAGCCAGCAAAACATACCTGTTACTACAGCCTATCCTGAAATGGTCGCAAAAATCTATCCTCATTTTGAGAATCACTCCCTCACGGAATTTGGGCAGAAAAATCTTTGGTTTTTATAAATTTAAATCATCTTCATGTTATCCGGTAGCATTTTAATGCGCCAGTGAAATATCTTTTCATGAGTTCTGATAGGTCAATTCGTTTAGCATATGATAAGGTTTCAGACACGATGTTGGATGCAAATCTGATATTTAAAACCGCTAAACAAGGCTTTGAAATACGTCGCCAATCCAATCATAACGAAATTATTCTGGAATGCTGTCAGTGCTTTCAGAAACTTAATGTTTCAAGTAGTAAAAATGATAGGATTCATTTCAAACATGAGCCTAATTCGGGTTTTTGTGTTCTAAAGGATGATGGGTTATCAAATGCCGAGATCGAAGAATATAACAATGCAATTACAGCAAAGGAAAGCCCACGTCATATTGAGCTTAAAAACAAAATAGGATCTCTGATAAAAGTCACCAAGGGATTTGATCTTGAAACGCTTGCCATAGATAATAAATTTATCTTTTATAGTAAAGAAAAGAGACGACCTGACGTGTATTGTGAATACCAAGGGAAGAAAGTTGCATTTGAAATCCAACTCTCAAAGTTATCTCAACGATACATTCTTGATCGTCGTGATTTTTATTTTAAGAGCAATATCTATCTTATTTGGATACTTGATGATTACAGCGTTTACAATCAATCAACTTTTGAACGAGACATAAAATACCTTACACCCTTTCAGAACTTCTTTAAACTTGATGAACCGTGTAAAGATCTCCGACTCATCTGCAATTACAAATTCCCTTTCCTTACTGATGACAATAAGGTCCTTTCAAAATGGATTGAGCGGTCTGTAAAATTTGAAGATATAAAATTCGATTCTGAATCTTATCAGGTTTATTTTTTCAACTATTTGTATTGCTTCGAACAGGTAATCATCGAGCAGGAACGAATTTCCAACCAACTCATTGAAAAAGAAAAAGAAAAGAAGAGAGAAAGAGCATTGGGAAAAGCAAAAGACATAATCGCTATCATATCGGATTGGAAATCAAAAGACTTACCTTTTTATACTCCGTCAAAGCTAATTGATGAACTTGATGAAAGTGAACTTCAAATATTGAATGAAACCCTTCAGTTCTCAACAACAAAAAAGTATGCTCTCCATAAGTATATCAGTTCGGCATTAAAAAAAGATATTCTATTTATTCGCTTTTTACTTGAATGCTATAAAATTGAAATAAACATTGATGCTCTTGACGATAGTGGACTTACTCTTTTTCAGCAAATCTATGTTAGTCAATCGTTCGACCTTGACACTAAGTACTTCCTTGTTTTGAACCTTTTTTATAGAGGCTACGAACTCAGGAAATCTGATATTGATTTACTTTCTACCCTATATACTGATCCGGTTGAGTTGGAAAAAACGACAACCTTATTTCAAATGTACCAATACCTTAATCCAAGGCATCTCATTCACCAGGCAGATCAGATTAAACAAATACTCTTAATAATTGAGAGTGCTTTCGCAAATCGAATAATTGGATACCGTATAAGTGGTTGGATCGCGTTCGCTAATAATTCAATTTTCCATCATTCCGCTTATTGGCAGTACATTGAATCAGCTTTCAGGAAATCAGGTCTTTTTGAAGAATTAATAAAGCTTGACATAAAACATTCTTTCCGGAACAAACTTCAAAAATTTCAGCAAAATCCAGTTGTTCAGGATGATAGTTTTAGAGATGTTATTCAATGTCTTTATCCAGTATTATGGTTTTAAAGAACGCTCATTAAATTGCTGGTTTTCCCCCGCAGCTGCATCAAATTTTGCTCCTAATATTATTTATTTTCCTGATAAAGCCAGTTCGACATCCGTTGTTTAAATGATTTCTTACTGGAATTACTCTTTTCGAAATAGAATTTATATGAAACCGTAGGAATGATCGGGAACAGGCTCATTTGGTACATATTAAAAGGTTGATAAGCCGTACCGCTTGTTTCAGGGTTAATTATTTCGCCACTGGATGTAGTATTATAATAGTAATAAACAGGGTTTTTCCGGTTGTAAGCATTGTAAACTGAGAAAGTCCAGCTCGATTTCACCTTGTTTTCAGCGGTTAGGTTATTCAAGGTAAGACCAATATCCAGTCGGTGGTAATCTTTCATCCGGGCACTGTTGCGCTCACCATAAATAAAAGTTTCGTAATTTATATACTCGCCATTTTCATCAGGTTCGAGCGATGGCGTGAGTTGCCTGCCTATTACCGGCGTATATGGCAAGCCGGTTTGGTACATCCATGCCATGTTAAGCGAAACCCGCTCCGAAAACTTGTGATTTACAGATAAGGAAGCTGTATTTGGCCTGTCATAATCGTATAAAAATTCAAACCCGTTGTTTATTCCCGGAAATTGCCGCGTGGCCTTGCTCCACGAATAACTGGCAAAACCTGTCCAGTTTCCGGTATTCTTACGGAATAAAACTTCAAGACCATATGCTTCACCTTTGCCCCCGGTTTCTACTTTCGACCACCAGTTATTATCACCTTTCAGGTTGATAAAACCTTCCTTGTAAGTGGCCAGATCCTTCAATGTTTTATAGTACAAACTTACTTCCGATTGATACGCTCCATCTCCGTAACTACCTGTCCATCCAATGGTATATTGATCTGAAGCTGCTGGTTTAATGGTTTTATCCGCAGGTATCCAAACTTCGTTACTCATAAGTGAGCCGGGAGTAAACAGCAGGTGCGAAAACTGGTTAACCCGCATATAACTCAGGTTCAACTGGTGGTTTGTATATAGTTCCTTATTCAGCGAAAGACGTGGTTCAAATGCAAAATCAGTGAATCCTTTGGTATTGAAATTCACAAGCCTCAAACCCATGTTAAGTTGAAACCCATACGGTAAATTGAGTTTATTATCGCCATACAAAGCTGTTTCAAGGGTTGGTATCTGGTCTTTTTCAGTGGAAGAAGGAATGTTCGACTGATAGGTGTAATTGGGAAGATTAAAAGCCAGCGATGATTTAAAACCAAAATCAATTGCCCATTTCTGCCTTGCCTGGTATTTCCATGCCGATTGCAAAGCGATAACCTGAACGGTTGAAAGGTATTTATATTCTACGTTCTCTAATCCGTAATCGCCTTGATACGAATATTTTTGTTTTTCACGAAGCCTGTAACGGGTATATGAGACAATGTTATCCGAAAACAATTTCGACGACACCACATGTTTCCAGTTTGCAGATGCTAACCAGTTGCCCCAGGTATAGGTAAGGTGATTTTTGTTTGCAGGATTTTCCTTGCTCTTCTTTGCCCAGTAATTTAAATTATCATCACCTTGGTAAATATTGAAATGCAGGCTGTTTTTTGCATTGGGCCTCCACGATATTTTACCATTCAGATCGTGAAAACCATACGACATAATAAAGGAATTTCCATCTCCTATTCCTGTGCCTGCCATCATTAAAAGCCCAAACAGCGTTTTACGACCTGTAAAAATATAACTTGCTTTCTTTTTTATCGGACCTAAGAGCGTAAGCGATAAATCAGTTAGGCCAATAGACATTGAACCTTTGAAACCAGAAGTGTTTCCTTCCTTCTGGGTGATGTCAACAATGGATGAAAGTTTACCACCATAACGTGCCGGGAAACCACCTTTATAAACATCTATACTGTTGATAATATCCGGATTAAATACCGACATAAATCCCCCCAGATGGTTCACGTAAATAACAGGCACATTATCGAACAGGTACATGTTTTCGCCGGGGCTACCACCACGCACCAGCAAAAGGCTTGATCCTTCGCTTTGCGATTTTATGCCAGGCATCAGTTGTAGTGCCTTCATTACATCAGGCTTGCCCCCGAGCGAAGGAATAGATTGCAATTCCAGCGTAGTAAGTTTGGCTACATTGGGTCTCATTATTTTATCAGCCCGGATTACAACAGCAGTGAGTTCTTTTCCGGGTATAAGGCTGATTTCGATTAATGTATCTTTTGCGGATGCTATTGCCATGCTGAATGAAGCATATCCAATATAGGAAGCCTGTATGGAAACCGGTGTTTTTATTAAAAGTGTAAAATATCCGTTGTTGTCGGTAACGGTTCCTTTTGTGGTTCCGGTTTCGGTAATATTAGCTCCGATAAGTCTTTCGCCCGAAGTGGCATCATTTACAAATCCTGAAATACGGGTCTGAGCAACTAATGTAGCAGAAATCAAAAAGAATCCAGTGATTAAAATTACATTTCTGAACTCTCTCATATTAGTTGTATTGAGGAGTAATTGTATCGGAAATAACTGAAGAATACCCTGCGAAAATACCGTAACCGTTTTTCACATTCGAGAAAAGCTGGAATGCCTGGTTGGAGCTTAAACCAAACTCCGGAAAACGTCCGGTATCATACAGGTATTTCTGCCGCGCAAACTGGTAATAGTCGTAACTTACCGAACGGACTTCAAGAATAAACGGATATAAAATAGTATGAACAGTTCCTCCATTGGAAGAGCCGGCCGAACCTGTAATATAGTTTATTGTCATTGTATAAGCTGTATCGGTGATAAGTTCGTTACTGAAAATTGAGAGTGGCAAACCTTCGTTTAATAAAACCGGATCAATGATATTATACATATCAGCAAGTTGTTCCGAACCATATTCAATTAAGCGTATTCGGGCTTCGTAATACTTCTTTTCAGCAGGGTTGTTACTGAATGTGAATTTAACTGCCGGATACGTCATCCCTTCCTGGTCTTTTCCGGCAACCGATATATGTATAATATCCCGTAGATGACTGGGTTTAGGAATAGTATTGCTGCAATCCACCGTTTCAAAACCGGGAATATTAACTTTACATTCGTATTTTTTTGAAGGTTCAACAATAGTTGTAGAAATAAAAAATCCATTCCCGATTGAAGTTAAAAACTCTTTAAATACATTATCCACATACAGTTGTACCTGTGCATTATTCAGGCCTTTAAGCTCGTTGGTATCGAGTTTTGAAGCAAGCGAAATATGGACTTTAAGCAGGCTGTCGGCTTTTAGGAAACTGTTAACTGTTGGAACTTGTTTAAAGTCGGCAAATTCGCTTTGGACGAGTTTACGGCAGGAGAATAATAATGTTATAGAAACAACTAGAATTAATGTATAAAAATATACTATGAACTTTTGCATAAAAGCGATGTTACAAACAATGATTCTTAACTAGTCCTATTTGAATTTCATTGTTAGTCCATACCGCAGAGCAGTCGGCGGAACTTTATTATATCGGCTAAATGCTGTCTCATCAAAATAATCATACTGCCCATAACTGTATTCTGCAAAAATGCCAAGGTGTTTGAAAATATAAAACGAAAAACCAAGGCCTATACCATATTCAGCCATATTCCCATGTGACGGGAAATTTCCTTCAGGTAACGAACAATAATGTCCGCCAAATTTAGCTGCAACATATAGGTCAAATCGAAAATCGTTCTTATCTATAAACAAAGGTAGAATATGAAAATTAACATCAATGCCATAAAAAGGCATAAAAATAAAATTCCCATAGCCTGAGGTAGTCGAATCAGTATAAACAAATGTCATACCTTCCATTCGTGAAAAACCAAAATAGGCACCGGCTTCTATATACTTTGTAAAACCATAATTTGCTTCTAGGCGTAATGTAGGCGTGACAGATGAACTACCATTATTAGTTCGTTTGGGATAATTGTAATATCCCAGTTTACCATTCCAACGGCCTTTGATAAAGGAGTTTTGAGCCGAAGCACTTATTCCACAAATTGAGCATAACAAACAAATTAGTAGCAATTTAGATTTCATAGCATATAAATTAGTACAAGTGCGCATTTAAATATGTGACTAAACTGCATCAAATATCAGATAAAATTATCGATACCATTACCTCTGTTTTATAAATTAACAAATTTTAGTACCTCATCCGCCATTTGTCATTGCCTCCCTAGTTAAGCAGAGTTTTTTCTCATTCCTGCTTCCCGTAAATATCCATTCTCAATTAAGTCACTTTCATTCTCAATTTCAATCGCTTTGCCATCCTTTATAATCATTTTTCGATCTGAAACGTCGAGAACATTACGATAATAATGGTCTGTGATTATGATGCCCTTTTCCTTTTTCAACTCAGTTAAAAGTTCCTTTATTGAATCCTGAAATAAGGGTTCTACCATAGAAAAGGGTTCATCGAGCATTAAAAATTTGTGTGGCAATCTCGAAATCAAAAGTATTTCAAAGTACCTTCTTTCTCCCAATGACAATGACCCTATTCTTTGCCGCTCAATTTTAGCTATCCTTGGGTCATAAAATATTTTGTTCTGAGCTTCGCCATCCTGGTAATACAGGGGAATCACTTCCCTCACTGTTAAGTTATCAGGCAAGAAACTGTCTTGCGGCAAATAAGAAATGTTCATCAGTTGAATATTGCTTGCTGGATTAAAACATTCATTATTCAGTAGTATTTCCTGATCATCAGCAGTCAAAACACCAAACAGAATTTTTAACAAGGTCGATTTCCCACATCCGTTACGTCCAAATATTCCTAAAATATCTCCGGTTTTTATCCGGAGCGAAATATTTGACAACACTATTCTCTCGTTGAACTTCTTGGATATTTTATTTATTATAAGTTCACTCATTTAAAAAATCATTACCAGTAAAAGAGATGCAATAATTAAGTTGAAATCATTGAATTAAGTATCAGCTTTTGCTTTGAAAACCCAAGATTATAATAAAAGTAGTATTGGTGCCCATGAATTTGCTTATAGCAAAGCAGGCCAATTCCTAGCCCGAATGTTGGTAATGATACGATTCCAGCCAATGGGTTTACTATCAAAAACACCAATATTGAAAATGCAAAATTGTAACGTGTTGAATCAAAATAAAATTTGAAAAAGGCTCTATTCATTCGATTATCAAGTTACTGATTTTTGACTGGGTGTAAAATTCTGACTAACGGAATTTAAAATTTGTATGAAATTCAGGATGCCCGGTCTGCCATAATACAAAACTAATTATATCGGCTGTGGACTCAAAGTATTTTGTTTTAGAATTACTAAGGCCATGACCCGACTTAAAATCAACTCCAAGTAATATTGGCTTATCAGATGTGTTGGCGGCCATTAATCGTGCTGCAAATTTAGCAGGAGACCATACTACGACCCTTGAATCATTAAAACCGGCTGTTATGTATGTTGCCGGATATTTAACGCCATCATGTATGTTATGATATGAATCCATATTAATTAGTGCCATGCACTCTACAGAATCTTTTACAGTTCCAAATTCAGCAGTATTACCCGGTCCGGTTGGTGTGTTTTCAGAACGAATAGGATTCATCATACCAACTTCAGGTATCACTACTGCAAAAAGATCCGGTCTTTCAGTCATGGCTCTACCAACTAGTATTCCTCCGGCACTTTTTCCATTTATTGCAATTTTATCTGCAACTGTGTACTTCTCTGATATAAGGTATTCTGCACATGCTATCAAATCTTTCCATGTATTGGGTTTTGTTGATTTATAACCCGCTTTATGCCAGTTATCTCCTAATTCTCCTCCACCCCTTACATGAGAAACGGCTAATATTGCACCTTTAGTAGTTGGAAGCAGGTAGATAGGATTAAAGAATGGATTTACAGAAGTACCATACGCCCCGTAACCATAAAAAAGCACACTATTATTTCCATCCCTTTTCAGGTTTTTATCATAGATGAGTGACAGTGGCACCTTAACACCATCGTGCGAAGCAATCATCAGTTCCTCCACAATAAGATTCTTATATTCAGGATATTCGGCCTGTGTGCCCAGTACTTCGTTTCTGAATTGATTTTTGTCGACTCTGTACCGATACCGTATTTTGTCGGACGTCCAGCCATTTACAACAACCCAAAAATCAGAGTGTGCTATCCCTTTGGCACTCATTTCCATATTACCGGCCATAATCGGGAGATCAATTCTTGATGCCTTTCCATTTTTGCTTAATGATAGAAAATACAATTCCTGTGAAACCCCATTTCTTGACACATTATAAAATAAACCTTCGCTTGTTATTGCAAATGCTTCAATTGTTCCGCCAGGTACTTCCTCAACAACCACCGAGGCATGTTTTATATCAGGTTTGTCTAATGAAGTTTTGATGATCTTAAAACCAGGTGTATCTTTAGAAGTATAGGCAAAAATCTCGTCCTTGGTTGTGATAAAATTCTGAACTTCATCCTCTCTTTCAAATAGTTTAATCCAGTTTATGGCCTTGTTGTTTGTTTCACTTCCATTTGCCATAAATACTTTCTTATTCCGTTGTACAGTTTCTAACTTTAAGAAAATCTTATCGCTGTTTTTATCATAAATCACCACAGGAATTTCCGCAGGATCAACTTTCAGGTTTGGATACATTGCTGCGGAAAATATGGGCTTATCATTGCCAAAATCCTCTCCCATATTGTGAACAAATGCGGTTAAGTTTAAAAAGCGATTAGGGTCATGTACATCTTTTGAATGCATTGGAAGATAAAGAAATTTCTTATTCCCAGCAAGCCAGGAGACCTCGGCAAACCATACTCTGTCCATTTTTTCCGGATAGAATTTCTTAGTAGCAACATCAATTATTAAGAGTTCGGCATTTTCAGAGCCACTAGGTGAAATTTCAAAAGCTATTTTAGTCCCATCATCAGTTGGATATATATAATTTATGGTATAATTCAGGCTGTCACTTTTGAAATTTTCCGGATCAAGTAAAAGAGTTTCTGTACCTTCATATCCGATTCGATAGAATAACTTCGCTGTTTCATTGTCGGGTGTTATCTTTAGATAAAAATAATAATCGTTTTCTGTAACTTTTAAATTATACACCCTCTCTGTCCTCCGCTTATCAAATTCTTCCATTTTTTCAAGAAGTTGCTGTCTGCCAGATATACTTTTAATCACTTTTTGACTATAATCTGATTGTTCTTTCATCCAGTTAATAACATTAGTGTCCTCTATATTTTCCATATAGCGGTAGGGATCTGAAAGTCTAACTCCAAAATAAGTATCAGCTATTTCTTTGCGGGGAGTCAAAGATGTTTTTTTTAATTTATAGCTTGTGCATCCCATAAATAGAACGACAATAAGAAAATAATACAATTTTGATGTCATCATTAATGTATTTTGGCTTTTGTTAGCGAATGTAAATGTATATTAATTTCAAAACTCAAACAAATACCCGAAAGTGTAGTGTTTTAAAGGATAATCACATAGATAAATTGCCTTTTGTCATACTATTTCTCTAATTTCTTCGTTATCACTCTATCCCACCAATATAAGCAATTTGATTCAACGTTTACTATTTCAGCAAAGGCCGTAGTTCTTCAAAATGTCTTTTACTTTTATAGTATGCGAAAGAATATTCTTCTCACAGCAATTATTTTATTTGTAAGTATTTCTTTTCAATCATGTGTTAAAGAGGTTGATACCGGAAACCTTCCATTCGAGAACAAACTGGTCATTTATTGCATGCTTACTTCCGACAGCCTTGTTAGTGTTCGGCTCAGCAAAACAAATTCATTACTGATAGATGACCTGGATAGCGTTGCCGGGGTAAAAGTTGAGTTGTATGAGAATGATAAATTCCTCGAATTACTGGCTTATAAAGGAAATGGATTGTTTTATTCCACAAAAACATACCCTCGCGAATCATATAGCTATACAATTAAAGCTTCGGCTCCGGGGTTTGAAAATGTAGAAGGAACAGATAGTATTCCACGAAAAGTAACTCTTATGGAATCGCAGAAGAAATCATGGCTAATAAATGTACATGATGTACAGCAGGAGCTTGTAGATTATACAACCTATTTTACTCCAACATCTGGTCATGGAAATTATTATGAATTAATGTTTTTTACCCAGACAAGGCACGAAATTCAAGGTAGTTCAAATGCTAGTTATTATATCAGTTTTATCACAGGCAGTGTTATTGATGCCGATCCCTGTATTACAAATGAAAAATACCTTAATAGTTACTTTTCAACTTTTGTTTTTTCGGATGAAACCTTCGACGGGGAGAAGAAAACTGTACATGTTAAAATGATGTGTGAATCCATGAGTTCAAATTTCTATGTTTCACCGTTGGGAAACCCTTGGGATATAACAGGGCCGGAAACAGAATACACCGTACTTCGGTCGGTTTCCAGAGCTTACTATCTCTTTCGTAAATCGTATTACCTTTATATTTCAAATCAGGAATTATTTCAGAAATGGGATCCATCGGATCCATTCAGTGTACTGATTAATACAAATCCTTCCGATGTTTTTACAAATGTGAAAAACGGTTATGGCATTGTTGCAGCCTACCAGCATTCGTATGTCAAAACAACACTTTTAAAATAAAGTTCCAGGAACTAACTTTCCTATTCCTCTATTTAATTAAATTTTAAGGAAAATAAAATGAAGCCAGCTATTCTGTTTTTTATACTAATCACATATACAACAATCTGCTCCGCCCAGGTAATTATTTCTGGTTATATAGCCGACAGCATTAGTGGGGAAAAATTAATCGGTGCCAATATATTTGATGTTTCAGGCGAACATGGCATTTCAGCCAATATATATGGTTTTTATAGTTTAACATTACCCAAATCCGGGGATTCAGTGAAACTAACTGTCAGTTTTGTTGGTTACAAACCCAAAATCATTAAAGTTTCATCATCTGCAAGTCAAAGGATTGATATTTCGTTAGACCGACAAGCCAATCTATCGGGAGTAGTAATAAAAGCTCAACGTTCATTTAAGTCGAATACTCCCGAAATTAGCACATTGGAAATACCGTTGAGTAACATCAAGCTACTGCCTTCCTTAATGAGTGAAACCGATTTATTCCGTATTTTTCAATTAATGCCGGGCGTACAAGCCGGTAAAGAAGGAACCAGCGGATTGTTTGTACGTGGCGGTAGTCCGGACCAAAACCTGGTACTGCTCGATGATATACCCCTGTATTACGTGAATCATGTAGGCGGTTTTATTTCGGTGTTTATTCCCGAAGCCATTAATTCTGTCAAACTTTATAAAGGTGGATTTCCTGCACGGTATCAGGGCCGCTTGTCAGCCATTGTTGATGCTTGCATGAAAGATGGCAATATGAGTGCCAGGCATGGAAATTTTACGTTTGGATTACTTTCAAGCAAGCTTACTCTTGAAGGGCCTTTTAAAGACAAGAAAACTACTTATCTTTTTTCGGCTCGCCGTAGTATGTTCGATTTGCTGACCAGAGGATTTTCACTCCTTTCGAGTGGGTTTAAAGAAAGCTATGGGTACACAATTTATGATTTCAACGGTAAGATTTCACGTCAGGTGGATACGAAAAACCGCATCAATTTTAGTTTGTATTCAGGTCATGACCGGATTTTTTCGCGGAGCAACATTGATGAAAATTACGATGCCAGCAGTTTGAACAAGGTGAAAAGCAGATATTATACCCAATGGGGTAATACTTGTGCCGCAATCCGGTGGAATCATATTATAAATGACCGGCTTATATCGAATTATACTTTAGGATATACTACATTTTATTTAGTTCTAAAAAGTCAGGCTGAATTAATTGTTAAAGCAACCGATCATACCTCAGGTACTTTTAAGGACAAATTCAAATCCAATGTGAATGATATAATTATGAAAGCTGATTTCGATTATTTTTTGTCTTCATCGCACAGGATAAAATTTGGCGGGAATATGACACAACATTTCTTCAGACCGGCATCACGAACAATCAATTTTAAAACAGATGCGTCGGAAAATTATGATACAGCTTATTATTCGCAACGCATTAATGGGTTAGAAGCAAACTTTTATGTGGAAGATGAATTTACGATCACCAAAAAGTTAATGATCAACATGGGTGTTACCCTGGCAACCTTGCTAACCGATAAAAAAGTATTCCCTTCCATACAACCACGTCTATCAGTAAATTATAAAGTTGCTGAGTATTTTTCTCTGAAATCTTCTTATTCTCGTATGACGCAATTTATGCATATGCTTTCTAATTCGGATGGAGGTTTGCCAACAGATATTTGGGTTCCGGCCACCCGGAAAGCCATACCTGAAAATGCGTCGCAATATGTATTGGGAATGGCTTGGTATCCTTTGAAATCTAATATGATAGAAGTAACAGCCGAAGGCTTTTATAAAACCATGACGAATTTAATTGATTACTCTGATGGAGGATCAATAATTGGTGGAGGCTCGTTAAACTGGGAAAGCGTAATCGAAACCAATGGAACTGGAAAGGCTTATGGATTGGAATTGATGGTGCAGAAGACTGAAGGCAACACATCCGGCTGGATTAGCTATACGCTTTCGCGAAATACGCGACAATTTGAAAATATTAATTCCGGCAATCCATATGCTTATAAATATGACCGCACACACGACTTTTCAATTGTTGCAACGCATCGTTTTGATGAAAAATTTACCATGTCAGCTACCTGGGTATACTCAACTGGGAATCCGGTTACTCTGGCAACTACACAATATGAGCTTAACAATATGGGCGAATGCGATATTTTTACAGGATCGCCCCGTTTACAGCATATATATGTGTATGGCAAGCGCAATAATTACCGGTTAAGGGATTATCATCGCCTTGATCTCAGTTTTAATTTTACCCGTCCACGAAAAAAAGGTACGGAAGTATTTAGTATTGAGCTTTATAACGTATATGACCGGATGAATACTTTTGCCCTGTTTTATGAAAAAGACCGAAAAACAGGAGAAATCAAACTTTACTCACTTACACTTTTCCCGTTCTTACCATCGTTTAGCTGGAGTTATAATTTCTAAACACAGATTTCTTCAAACTACATGATTCATATTCTTTCTCCTCCACACGCAGGCTGTGCCGGATGGCTACATGCGCTTTTTCCTGTCATGGTATTTGCAGAAAAAAGCAAATACACCGAGGCAC
>JBAXBJ010000076.1:0-23562 GCA_037142075.1 Bacteroidota bacterium | reverse complement strand
GAAAAGCTCTCCAAAATGACAAAAGAAGAGATTGTTGAGTATTTCAGGAAGAAGAAACTGGAGAATTCAACAAAGCCCAGTGCATGATCGACACCGAACGCCAGCCGAGGTTGAATCATAAGTCATAAAGTCTCCTGTATGAACGAAGAGGTTATTAGAACCACGCAAAAGGATTCTCACGGGAGTTTAATTGAATGCTCAGAGCTTAAAAGCCAGGCACAAACCATCTCTGCCAGTGGATATGCTTAACCCTTTTCCTGGTTCCTGCCGTAGTAGTTTCGCTTTTTTAAAATGCGGCACGGACGAAAGCCCGATAGCTGCTCCAATTACCATGACTCCTATACCTGCAATCTGCAGGGCTCTAACCGTATTCTCATAAGCTTTGAAGTCTTCGGGGTAGCTGTACATATTACTGCCCTGGATGGATGGTTCACTGATCAGTTTCGGGACGAAAATTGCCGTAACCATACCTGCGCTGATTACGGCAAAGCTTGCCTTTACCAATGCGCTGCCCTTATTTAATTTCTTGGTTGCCAGTTCGGTGCTTGTCCGTTCGCGTATAGGCGAAGGAGGCTTTATGCGCCAGTATTCTTTGTATATTTCACCGTCGTGTATGGTTTTTGCTCCCAGCATTTTTGCATATTTATCTGCCTGTTCCTTTCCTGGCCACGAGTAGGAATCAACAAATGCAGTTTGAATTTTCATTACTTTCAATTCCCCGTTTTCCCTGGTACAGAATTGGATAACAGAATCAGGTTCCGATATTCTTACTATCTGGCACAGGATTTCAGTGCCATCTTTCATCCTGATCGTATCTTTACGGTCCTGGGCATTTGAGAATATAAAGGACAAAATTAAACTTAGTAATAGGATAATTCTCATTTCTGATTTTTTAAGCCGGGTAAATAACAGCATAACAGGTGCAAACAGTGCAAGCACTCACGAAAGCGGGGCGTTTATATTTTTGGTATCTTACTTGTCATAAGGTTGAAATTCGTTATAGAATATTTTTCCCCGTCCGTACCCTGTCAGAATTTGCTGGGGAGGTCGTCTACCCCAATTATGGGCAGGTTTTTGTTTTTTTTACTGTTTGTATAGTATTCAAAATCAAAATAATGCCGTTTATTATGTTCCCAAATCTCCCCGATTATTCCTTTTTCACATTTATCAACTGGAATTCCTTTACTCTCATTTAATTCTTTTAAAGAGCCAAAATATATTGAAAACGACTTTTGGTCAAATTGTATTGCCAACCAATAAGCAGAAGCATTATATTTTTTCTCGGCTGATAGTGCTTTTTTATGAACATTTGCTCCAAGATTGTATCGAGCGTTTAATTTGCCATCTTTTTGGTATTTGTTTCTAGCTTTCACGCTAATTATATATTTAAGTCCATCTTTTTCACATTCGATATCAGCAAATGTTTCGTTCATTAAATTGTCATTTAAATTTCTAATCCTGTCGAATTTTTTGTCTACCAAAGCTTTTATTGCAAACAGTTCTCCTAATTCTCCAAGAGACTTTTTTCTTGCTGCTTCTTTTTTGTTTTCTATGTCCATTCTATGTCAAGTTGTATATTGTTGTTTTTCAAAAACTTGCCTCTGGTAATTGAGTATACACCCTCTTTTGTATAAATCACTTTTAGTTTTAGGTGCGTAAAAAGGGTAAGTGGCTGGTAATAAGGGTGTATTTGTATGTTGTTTTATAGTCATACAATTTTTTAAACAATTTCACACTTCTGCTGATTCTGGCAGGTAAATATCTCTTAAACCTTAACAAATATATAATTTTTCGCCAATTCGATACCTGTTGTAAGATGTTTATTTCTTATAAATCATTGTCGTCTGGCTAGGGACTCATTTGTTATAAACAAAAAAACCACCTCGTTTCCAGGGTGGTTTTTCGAAAATGGTTTTTTACTGATGTTCGATGTGAACAGAATAAATTCTTTCGGAATTTGAAACGAACTTACTATAAAAGCTTATTCCCGCTCGGGTGCCTTCGATGATTTGCTGATCATCACAAGTTGAACGACAGCATATACATAATGCCCCCAAACGCCCAAAAGCATAATGATAAGTGTAACCACCATCCATAGCGGTGCAATAGGAGTCCACAACTCACGCGTAGGACGATCGGGGCTGATCAGGTATTTGTGCAGTCCCCAGTTGTTGGCTGCCGATCCCTGTACGGTGCCAAAAATATCATTTTCCTCTATCGAAGCTACCACGGTGAGGTTTCCCAATGAATCGCCGATAATGTTATTAGGAAATTCGGCAGTTCCTGTACCCGTTGAATCTAAGGTGATTTCAGCGATTTTGAGCATACTGAACATTTTTGGGACCGATACAAATACCGTCCCTTCGCTTATCGGGCTTACCTTTCCATCTCCGCTTAACTGTGTGGCTTCCACTTTCACGTATCGGATGGAATCCTCCTCGTAAAATGAAACTACCAGTTTGGCCGGTTTCAGGCTGAACTCACCTTCGGATGCTTCGAATTTACTGTTGCCTTCGTACACGGCTTTTAACGAAAGCATCTGCTGTTCGTTGCGCAGGTATGAGTTACGTGCAGGAATTTTCAGAACCGCAGTTCCGTGAAAATCGGTTTTAGCCACGCCTATCTTTAAATCGCCGTCTTTTTCGACCGAGTAAAATATTATGGGTGCATTAGCCAGGTTTGTACTTCCACTTTCGTGTTTCACGCTGACGATGCATTTTAACTGAATGCTATCATCCGATGTGCTTATGCAGGCAAACCGGATAGCGGTGCTTGCCGGTGCGGTAGTGTCGGCAGCAGCCTGGACAGATGACTGCATCCATCCCGTTACCAATATGACAACAAGTAAAATTCCTGATTTTATCCTTTTCATAAAAAAATCTTTAAGTCTGATTATCAATGAGCTTTATACAATACTCTTACATCAAATGAAGATCACCGGGTTGTTCTGGTTCTTCTTTCAGATCGGAGACTTGAACGATAGGAATAAGTTTTGACCCAATGGTGAAAAGCAGACAAAACATGGCAGCACCGGCAGCCGTCAGGGCCCATTCAACCCAGGTGGCATGATATAATTGCCAGGCAGCGCGTGCATCCTGAATAGGAAGGTATGGCGTTTCGAGTGTGGGAACTACAATCAGGTAGCGGTTAATCCACAAAGCAATAACCACAACAACTGCTGCTATGGTTATGTTGTTGATTGTGCGGAGTTTCCTGAAACCAACCACAATCAAGGGAACAAGTACCCCGACATAGTTGGATAAGATAAACAGGTTGAAGTAGTTTTTTAATAATACCTGAATGAGTTGCTCATCATTTTTTTCTGAACCATACCATTTTGTCAGGTATTCGCTGAAAGTAAAGTACCCGAAAAAAGCGCCGAGAACCAGCATGATAACTCCTACGTTCACAAAGTGCTGCAGGGTGATATGCTCCTCCAGGTGGTATGCTTTCCGGAAAACGAACATAGCTACTATAAGCACTCCTGTTCCTGAATAAACGGCCGCGATTACAAAATAAGGTCCAAAAATGGTACTATGCCAGCCTGGCTGAAGTGTAACACTGAAAATCCATGCCAATACGGAGTACACTATAATGGCAATTGCGATAACCATACCCGCCATAACATCGGTGGCTCTCTTAAGCCTGAGTTGCTGATCCGCTGTTCCGGTATAACCAAGTGCCAGTATTTTGTACATTTTTTTCTGCCATTGCGGAACTTTAAGTTCGGTAAAATCGCGCATCTTTCCTAAATCGCGCAACAATGCCAGGTAAAGGAATAAAAGACACCCGAATATATCGGTCGAGATAGCAATTACGTCCCAGGTAATTGGCGACTGAATGCGGCCGAAAAGAACCAGGTTGGGCAGACGGTCGAGGCGGCCAACACACAACATGATAAAACAAGGCCCTATCAAAAGTGAGATGATAGTAATGAACTCAGCCATGCGTATGATAGGTTTGCGCCATTCGGAATGGAATAGGTGCAAGGTGCCCGAAATAAGCGCTCCTGCATAACTGATACCCATGAAAAAAATGAAATTCACGATATATACTCCCCAAACCACGTTATCGCGCATACCCGTAACGATATGTCCACGCGATACTTGCCAGTAAAGTGCGAACCACCCATAACAAATCACTAAAGCTAAAAAAGCAATCCAAAGCTTGCCAAATCTGCTGGTGCTCTCAATCTGTGGCGCGAATTCTCTTAATAGTTTATCTGAATTTACTGTATCGCTCATTATTTGGCCTCCTTATTAATTTTAGAATTTTTCACAAAAGGCGTATTATCATACTTTTTCAGGGTTTCCTCATCTAATCCGTCCAAACCGCGTTCAACCGGGAACTGCCTGTCAACCGGCGGCAGATAATATACATTCGGACGGGTTCCAAGGTTATCGAGGTACCTGTATCCCGAGCGGTCGCGGATCAGTTCGCTGAATTTAAAAGTTTCGGTGCCATTGGTAACAACGTCTTCGTCGATATCACCAAAATAAATTACTCCCATCGGGCAAGCCTGTGCGCAATAAGGTAATTTCCCTTCGCGGGCGAGGTCGGGGCAGAAATCGCATTTGGAAACGGTTCCTTCGACACCCGGGACACTTTTTTCGGGTGAATAGGGTTGGTCGATATCATATGCTTCACTGGGTTTCCAGGCAAAAACGCGGGTTGAGTACGGGCAGCCTGTCATGCAGAATTTACACCCTATGCAACGTTCGTTATCGATAAGTACAATTCCGTCGCTGCGTTTGTAAGTTGCACCTACCGGGCAAACACTTACACACTGTGGATTGTCGCAATGGTAGCAAGGTTTCGGGAACCAGTAAGGCGCAGTTTTTTCGGAGTCCTGCATCAGGTAAACCTTCATGAATTCCGTCTCTTTGGGCAGGTTATGGCCTTTCTGGCATTCTTCGACGCATTTACGGGCATTTTTACACCTGGCAAGGTCAATTACCATTACAAACTTACGTCCGGGAATACCCTGGTGCGATTCTTTGCGGCCAACAGGGGCCTGGGTAAGGAAGTTTTTATCAACCTCCATAACTTCTCCCGTTGTAGTAAGTACCTTTATTTTTTCCCCGGATTCTCCCGATGCACTTTTGCCCGTTACTAACAAAGCCCCGGTGGCAACTGTACCTGCACCTGCTAAGATTCCCAATTTGAGGAAATTTCGCCGCGAATTGTTGTCGTCTTTCTTTTTATTTTCCATGGTACGCCATTTAAATGTTAAGTGATGAGGTAGTTGTGGTCAATTCCAGATGTAAGTCTTTGAATGAATAATTTCAACTTAATGCGATTCGTGAAAACCGGTTATCATGCTTTTAAAATTGCTGACAAAAGTGGCTCCGATGGTGCAGAAATAGATATGAATAAGCATAAAAAAGGAAACGAAGAAACCAAGAATTACATGGAAGAAGTCGTTGATTTTCAGTCCGCTGCCTCCCATTATTTTGGTTAAAACAAATTCAGGATACAATAAAGCCCAGCCGGTAACTATTACAATCGGAACAAGAATAAACATGGCTGCAACATACGTAAACTGTTGCAACGGATTGAACTTGCTTTCCTTGGTTACCGGGAATGGTGGTTTTTCGTGTTTAAAAATCCCGAAAGTATAATAGGTGAATTGTTTTATAAGCCTATCCATGAGTCCTTTGAATGAAAGTTTGTAATACTTTCCATTGGGAGTTGTAATAGTGCCGAACAGAAACCAGCTATAATTGATGGTGAGCAGTATTCCGCTGAAGTTGTGCATGGTAACGGCAATATCGAACCGTATAAAAGGATTGGCAGGATCGGTGTATTGCATGCTTACACCGCTGATGATGAGCAGTATGATTAAAATAGCATTAAGGCCGTGCCACAACCTTAGCCATACGGGATAAAGATATATTTTTCCTGACATTATTTCTTACGTTTTAGTATTCTGAGTGAAGCATGAATTAGGATGCCGGCGGCAACACAACCAAACATGATCAGGCTTAGTATGCCAAGATAGTAATTCCGGTTTGCACCGATTACATACCCTTCGTTCATAATAACCCCGTTATAAAAGCCGGCTTTGCTGCGGCCTTCCTGCACTTTGTATTTATACAGGGATGCCATAAGAATGGAATTGGTCGAATGACATTCAACACACCGCCTCACAGCCTTTGCTTTTGGCTGTATGTTGTGGGCAACCAGGATGGAGTCGTTGGTGCGGGCATGGCATTCGATACAGCGGACATTTTTGAAATGCAAGGCCTGGTTAGGCAACCACTCGTGTTTTTTTAAGATGTTTGGATTTACCTTGTCGGTAAGCATCTGGTAATTGCTGATATCGGCATGACAATTCAGGCAGATTGCATTGTCGTATGCCACAATATCTTTGATTTTATCGTTGGAGCGGACACTTATTTTGTAGGAATGTGGGTTGTGGCACATCCAGCAGTTAAAATCTTCGCTATGCTTGGTTGAATGTACACTTTCGTGAAATTCAGCTTCTATTTTTTCGAATTGGAATTTGGCGTAGGTTTCGTCTCCGCCATGGCAATCAATACAAACATATTTTGATTCCATCCGTAAGTTACCGGCGTGCGGGAAAGTGCCGTATTCTTCGGAATGGCAATCAGTACATTTAAATGTCTTATGGTTTGAATCGTAAAATTCAGTCCGGTTAATAATAGTCTCGATGTACATCCGTTTGGTAACTTCAGTACCTGATTCAGGATTTAAGTATTTATATTTCGATTGCCCATGGCATTTAAGACAATTCTCGTTGAAGGCAATCGTTTCTTTTTTGGGCTTGTTTTGTGCCTCTGTAGTTAACGACAGCATCACTATCATGAAAACTGCCAGACAAACAGAAACAGGGACTTTTATGAAAATGCGGGAAAAAAGGGATATCATCTTAGTAAAATTAGTAGAACAGCTTGCCTTTTACGCAAAAAAAAAGAAAAGGGTGTTCTGAAATCTGACAGAAACACCCTTTTCTACGTTTTAAATTATTTTTTCAAAGTACGGATGAAGCCAATAACAGCCCATCTGTCGTTTTCGTTGAGGATTTTTTTCTCGAAATTTGGCATTTCGTCACGTCCTATAAACGACATGTAATAAAGATCACCATCCGTGTTTGCCTGGAATTTAGCATCGGAAAAATTACCCGTGCTTGTTTTCAGGTTGGCAGCTTTTGGTCCATCGCCTAATCCTTTGGCTCCATGGCACGATTTGCAATGTTTGTTGAAAGTTTCCTTGCCAACACCGGCAATGGAAGGATCACCGGCTTTAACGGTGCTTTTCATTGCTTTGTACTTTGCAGGTACAGTCCATGGTCCTCCGGCTTTTTGAGCCATAGCCATATTTGCAGTTACAAATAGAATTGCAGTGCAAATGATTGCGAAAAATTTAACTGTGTTTTTCATTTTGTTTTTGTTTAATTGGTTATACTTGTTTGATTGCAAAAAATAGTCCAAACGGTAGTTTAATAGATTAAAAATTCCAGAGGCGGGTAAGGTTGAATCCTATAAGGATGCCTCCCTGGAAAAAGTCATTTTTATTCCACATAATATCTTCCTGAGGTAAAATTCCCTTAGCAGATGCGAGGTAAATCTGGAATGCGTGGGTACTGGTCGATATTTCAACACCAACAGTAAGGTTTGGCTTGTCGTAAATAACTGTATTTTCGCTTACCTTCTTGTAGTCTTTAATTCCGGTTATGTCTAAAGGGAAATCGCCGGCTACAATCAATGAAGTCTGTGGTGTGAATTTATATCTTCCGGCGAAGGATAATGAAATCCTGTCGTGGTTATAAACAGAATCTACACAGTTGTAATGAGTGAATGCACCTGCAACCTGTAATGAAAGGTGATCATCGAACCTGCGTGAAACTACCAATTGTGTAAAATACGACATCCTGTTGCTGAACGTATAGCTTTTAGGATTGATGGTATCGGGCGTGAGATCCCATTTGGTACTTGGATTGCCATCAACAGCAACAACTTCGTACAACATTACGGTTACAGGGATACTATTCGTGCGGGTTTGTTCAATTATTCTGTATTTCAATTGAAGATCCTGTAATTTGTTGGTTTTTGTGGTTCCCAATCCAACAGTAAAGTTATCTAATATACTGTAATTAAGGCCAAAACGGATATTTGCTGCTCCATAGATACCATAAATATCGTGAATGCCGTTTTCGATGATTCCAAAACGATGCTGGAGTTGAAATTCTAATGTCCTGGATGGCTGTAAAGTAGTGGTGGCATTATCAAATAGCAACCCGCTCTCAAAGGCCGGGCGCACAGGTTCTGCTTTAGGGGTTTCCTCAACCATTGTCGAATCCTGTGTAACTTCTTCCTGTGCAACTATTCTTGTTTGTATCGAAATGATTGCAAAAAGTGTCAAAGCGCTGAGCTTTATTGTTTTATATATCTGTTTCATTGTCTGTTTTTTATTTTTATATGATTAAAACTCAACTTAATCGTTTTTTGCACCTGCATAAATCCAACGGTACAACAGATCGAGTTCGGCACTCGTAACGCTGCCATAACCAGCCATACTTCCGGCAGGTTTGCATACAGTATAGAGTTCGCTTTCATCAGGTTTACCGGCAACAACATAAGCAGGCACAACGGCGGCATACGATTGTCCCGCAACAAGGTTTGGTGCCTGGCTTCCGGCATGACAAGTAGCACATTTCAGAGTAAAAAAAGGCTGCACGTCCTGCGAATAACTGATCGTATCGTTAACCGGTGGTGCTGGTTTTGGCGGTGCAGGAACATTATAATCATATTCACAGGCAGTTAGCAGTGCAAGCAGTGTGCCTGAAAGGAATAATAATCGGAGAAATCTCTTTTTCATTTGTGCTTTTTTTTAGGTTTTATTTTCGGTTAGCTGTTTTGGTTTTAACTCAACTACTGTTTTTTAAATAACAGTACAAAGGAATACTTTTTGAATGAAATAGTTAGTATATAAAATATGATTGTTTGACAATAATATTTTGATACTTATCACTAGATATATTGATATATGTCATTATCTTTGTAGCCGTTTGAAATACATTTTGAAAAGACGAAAGTCCGTTCTTTAGGTTTTAAATCATTCAGTATCATTTAAAAAAAAATAGGTGAACCAACATACTCAATACTCAAAAGGATGCGTAGCCTGCCAGGATCGTGCTGATATTTTCGGTGGTCTTTGTCAGTCGGAACTGAATCAGATTGATGATAAACGTATCGAAGTGCATTTTAAAGCAGGAGAACTGATTTTTAAACAAGGAACTCCTAATATGCATTTTCTTTGTTTAACGCAAGGGAAAGTGAAAACCTACATTGAAGGATACAACAATAAAAATTTGATACTCGGTGTTGTAAAACCCGTGGAGTACATTCTTGGACCGGGTATTTATGCTGACCAGATGCACCATTTTTCGGCCATGGCAATTGAGGATTCGGTAGCCTGCCTTGTCGATTTGGTTACTTTTAAAAAACTGATCCGAGATAATGCTGATTTCGCAGAGGATTTTCTCAGGAAGGTGAGCCTTCAATCAATCGATAATTACGAGCTTTTTATAAGCCTTACCCAGAAGCAGATGCCTGGCCGTATTGCCGATGTTTTATTGTATTTGAAAGATAAAGTATACGAAACCAATCCGTTCCACACTACGCTTTCGAGGCAGGACCTGGCCGATATGTCAGGGATGTCGAAGGAAAGTGCTATCCGTATCCTCCGTGAATTTAAAGATGAGAAGATTATTCAGGTGAATGGAAATGATTTTGAGATATTAAATGCAGACCATTTAGTCAAAATCAGCCAGACTGGGTAGAATTGAATCGATAATTTTCCATTATAAGAATAGAAATTTACTCAATTGATAGTTTAAAAAGAAAAAAGCAAAATTCAAAGTTCAGGGCAATCAACTATTATGGAAATTTGGAAGAAGAATTCTTCCGAGAACATCCAGTGGTTATTTTTTTAGGAAATTTTTCCCGATAAGTTCTTTTTTTTGCTTTTTGACCTTTGCTTTTTGAATTATTTTCCCTCTTAGGTTCTTCTCTGTTGTCAGACTAGCTTTTGTTAACCTCAGCTGATTTCCTCCTGATCGCCCTGAAAACGGAATCCCAGTCGTTTGCCTGTAGAAATATTCATGTTGTCGAGAGTGCTTTGTATATCGGCAACGGTGATTACTTTCATGGAATCGTATGGCGGTGTGAGCAGATCGAAATTACAGGTGTACCTGATGGCTGACTCCAGGATAAGTCTCACCGTTTCGCTTGTAATGACTGATGATTGGAAATTATTATACAACTGACCCACTTCGCGCTTGCCTTCCACAAAATAATGCCTTTCATTATTTACAAATATGCGGCCAATCATATACCCAAGGTCATTGATCCTGTTGTATCGGAACGAATCCGCCAGGAAATTGAATATCATAATAGTACCACAATAGGATCGGTCAGGCTTTTCGTATATATAGCTTGTCTTCATCACTTCGTGATCGCGCGAAAACTCAAACACGTTGGTATGCATCGTAAAAATCAAAACATCACCACCAAACCTGAGTTCGGCTTCAAATTCACCTTTGTCATGGTATTCAAAAGTGACATGAACAGGGTCATTTCTGAATTTCTGACGGTATTCTTCAGCCATTTCGCTTAACTGTGATTTGAAAAGCCTGAAAGTTTCGAGGGTTTTGCCGTAAACTTCCTGTTTGAAAGCTGCTTTTCTTCTAAGTCCGAAAAAAAGCTCATCATTCGGTAAAATATTCATAATTTGAATTACTTTTTGGGATATAAAAGTAAACTAATATTCATATGCTCTTACCGTTTATTGCCTGTATTTTTTTACAACTGCCTGCGCACAATTTACACCATCCAGAGCAGAAGATACTATACCTCCTGAGTAACCGGCGCCTTCACCGCAAGGATATAAGCCCTGCAACCCTATATGTTCAAGGGTTTCCGCATTTCGCGGAATTCGGATAGGCGACGAAGTGCGTGATTCGGTTCCCAGTATCACAGCCTCAGCCGTATGAAAGCCTTTCATATTTTTATCGAATTGCAGAAAAGCTTCCTGCAGCCTCCCTGAAATAAACGGTGGTAAAATTTCGTGTAAAGGTGCTGCAACAATGCCCGGATGGTAAGAGCATTCAGGCAAGGTGGAAGAGGTAACTCCTTTTGTGAAATCGCTGATACGCTGTGCCGGAGCCGACTGCCTTGAACCTGCGGCAAGCCAGCAGGCTTCTTCGACCCTGCGTTGAAACTCAAGCCCGGCAAAAGGCCCGAATTCAGAAAGGTAAGCAATATCTGATGGGTCAATCTGCACCACGATACCTGAGTTGGCAAAGGGTGAGTTACGCCGGCTGTTCGACATGCCGTTTACAACCACCTGCCCTGATTCGGTTGCTGCCGGGACTATAATTCCCCCTGGACACATACAGAAAGAAAATACCCCCCGCCCTTCGATTTGTTTCACCAGGCTGTAGGGTGCCGCCGGAAGGTAAGGGTCTCGCGGTGAATGATGGTATTGAATGCTGTCGATTAGAGCCTGCGGATGTTCGGCCCGCACGCCAAGCGCAAAGCTTTTCGCCTCAAGCGCAATTCCTTTGCTATGCAATAATTCGTATATATCCCGCGCTGAATGACCCGTTGCAAGTATCACTGCCTGAGCTTCGTATCGGTTCCCGCTTTTATCTTCGACGGCTTTTATTTTACCATTCTGAATGATGATATCGGTGATTCTCCTGTTAAAATAAATCTCACCACCGGCATCCAGGATAGTTTGCCGCATTGCCCCTACAATAGCCGGCAATTTATCCGTACCTATGTGTGGATGGCTGTCGATAAGGATATCATCGTTTGCGCCATGCGAAACAAGTAGGGATAATATCTCATTTACGTTTCCACGTTTGGTTGATCGAGTATAAAGTTTGCCGTCGCTGTACGTGCCTGCACCGCCTTCGCCAAAACAATAATTTGAATCGGGGTTTACACTGTGATCGCGGTTTATCTGGGCTATGTCGAATTTGCGGGCTTTCACATCTTTGCCACGCTCGATCAGGATGGGCTTCATCCCGTTTTCGATCAGGGTAAGCGCGGCAAAAAGCCCGGCAGGACCGGCTCCAACAACAATCACCGGTATTTTGCGACTCACATCTGGATAATTTTTACGATGGTTTTTCAGCGTTTCAGTTGGCTGTTCATCAATAAAAAGTTCGGCTTTCAGCCTGATTTTTACTTTGTTTGAACGGGCATCCACAGATTTCTGCAGCGGATTCAAATGTTTTATCCGTCCTGGTTGAATGTGAAGAATATGTGCAAAGGCGGTCTTCCATCCCGATGGTTCGGTAGCCTGTTTCGGGGTCATGGCGATTTCAATTTCTTTGCGCATGGTTATTGGTTGAAAGTTGATAATGCTTTTTGAAGTAAAACCCGGGTTTGTTGACAACGGGCATACTTGTATCAAACAGCTATGAGGAATGAATGTTTAGTCAACTTACGGCAAAAAGGCTATTCAAACGTAAGTGAAATCTGGAATATTTTGGAGCTCATCTTATTTACAGCCCCGGTATAAATGGAGTTATCGTGCTTCAATATATCATTAAGGCCGTACGACATGGTAAATTCTGTTCCGAATTTAAAATAGGCCGTATAAAAATCAAAACCGACTCCGCCAAGAATATATACATCTTTTCTTTCGGCAAACACCAGGGCTGCAGTGTTATCGGCTTTTTTCTTCGCATTCGATGCAAGGTCGAGTGCCAGTTTGCCACCGGAAATCACATAGGGTCTCATATTCTGAATCCTTTTGCCTTTAAAGCGCACTGTCAAAGGGAACTCAACAAATGCTGACTGAATATTTTTAGTTACATACAGCATTTCAGGTGTGGGCGAATCGTAAAAACTTTGTATCGAATAATCCAGGTTGCGCTCGCCAAATGTGAGCGAAGGGGTAAAACGCAAATCGAAATAGTTTCCCAAACGCAGGTTTCCCACTATCCCGATCACAAAACCAAATGTTGGCGTTGCTTCCATATTAAAGAGATAGGCTGAATCGCAATTCTGGTCAGAAAGTTGCTGTATTGTATCATTGTTATAATAGACCGTATTCTGATACCCTGGTTTAGTATCCAGAGTAAACAACATCTTGTTAATACCCAGAAGGAAACCAAAATGGTAAGGCGAAAGATCGTATTCAGGTTTGTTAGGTACTTTCTTTGATTGCGAAAATGCATTGCCCGAAAAGCAAAGTAGAATAAGAATGATCAGAGTTTTTTGAATATGAACCATGAATAGTATCAAGTAATGAAACAAAAACGGTGCAAGTTCTTGTTTAGTATGTGAAACATGGTTATCCGGCTAAAATTGTAGTATAAGCCGGTGCATATTTATTTTTTTCCGATATATAAATTCGTAATACCAAAACTTAGACTGATAAATTTTGCCTCTTTAAAACCTGCATCCAGCATGATTTTAATAAATTCTTTGTCCTGTGGGAAGGCCGCGACCGATTCGGGCAGGTAGGAATACGCAGAGCTATGTTTTGAAACCAGCCGGCCTATAACGGGTAAAACAAACTTCGAATAAAATCCGAACAACTGCTTGACCGGGAAGTTCTGAGGTTTCGAAAACTCAAGAATAAATGCGCTGGAACCGGGCTTCAACACCCTGCACATTTCACTTAATCCTTTTGGGAGGTTTTCGTAGTTGCGCACCCCGAAAGCTACCATGGCGGCATCAAATTCAGCATCTTTAAAAGGCAGGTTTTCGGAATCGGCTTTCAGTAACGTTATTATCCGGCTCAAGCCAAGTTTATTTACTTTCGATTGGCCAATAGCCAGCATTTCTTCAGCTATATCAGTGCCTGTAATATTTTCAGGATTTATTTTTGCTGCAGCAATGGCCAGATCGGCTGTTCCCGTAGCCATATCGAGAATACGACGGGGATTGTCCTGGGCCATGAGTTTGACAAGCTTTTTCCTCCAGCCACGGTCAATACCCATCGAAAGCAGGTGGTTCAGCAAATCGTACCTGCCGGCAATATGGTTAAACATTACCTGAACTTCTTGTTTCCGGCCTGGTATCTGAGTTGTAGGAGGTTTGGACATGCTATGTTTATCGAAGAATTCTTTAAATTAAAAGTCGAAGGTTAAAAGTCAAAGGTCGAAAGTCAAAGGTCGAAAGTCAAAGGTCGAAAGTCAAAGGTCGAAAGTCGAAAGGCAAATTGGGAAATGTTCAAATGTTCAAATTAGCAAATTGTCACACTATCGCATTATCGCATTTTCAAATTATCTAAGTGAGCAGTGCCAATGCTTCTTTTAAAAGTCCGGCCTTGTCAATGGCTACTACCCCCGGTTTTTCGCAAACCAATCCGCCGGCAAGGTTCGATAATGCAGCCATCAGCATCGGATCGGTTTCGGTGGCCAGGCAAAGTGCCACCACACTTATTACCGTGTCGCCTGCACCTGATACATCTGCAATGCTTCGCAAAACAGCCGGAATAATCTTCGCAGTATAACCTGTTTTATTTTTACAACTAATAAATACACCATGTTCTGATAATGTGATCATTACCATTTTTATTTGCTGTTCTGAATGTATGATTTCCGCCACTTTTTGCAGACTTTCGTTAGAAAGCGGATCAACCTCAGTTTTTAAACCCTCTGTAATTTCTTTCAGGTTGGGTTTAAATAAGGAGATGTTTTTATAGGTTGTAAAATTTTTCTTCTTCGGATCAACTGCGACGGGTATCCCTGCTTTACCAGCTATTTCAACTATTTGCCCGATTACAGGAGAGGATAAAACACCCTTGTTATAGTCCTGTAAAATAATAACATCCGGTTTTTGTAACGTAATGAGGCTGGAAATTGAATTTATCAGGTCAATGGATTCTTTTTCATTCAGGTCGCTGTCCATCTCTTCGTCAACGCGAAGCATTTGGGTGCGGTTGCTGATTATCCTGAATTTAGTTGTTGTAATTCTTTCGTTGCTCCGGATAATCCCGGCTGTATTCAAACCCGATTTTTCCATCAGGCTCAGAAGTTCATCTCCCTGTTTGTCATTTCCAATCACCGAACAAAGGAAGGCTTCAGCACCAAGCGATTTAATATTAAGTGCGACATTGGCAGCACCACCCAGCCAATTTTCCCTTTGCTTGAGGGCAACCACCGGTACAGGCGCTTCCGGTGAAATGCGTTCCACCTTACCAATAAGGTACGAATCGACCATCACATCTCCTATCACCAGCACTTTACATGAATTGAATTTGCTGAAAAGCCGGGAGATTTCTTCCTGTGTAATGATCATATTTTAAAAATGGGTTTGGTGAGTTTTATCCGTATAACAGAATTTGATTATTTCAATTTTGAAAAGGCTTCACTGATTCGTCTGATTGCTTCGCGGAGGTTATCCTCGGAAGTAGCATACGAAATCCTTATGCAATCGGGTGACCCGAATGCAGCGCCAGGCACTATGGCCACGTAAACAGTATCCAGAATATAGTCGCAAAGGTCGGAACCGGAAAAAATGACTCGATCGCCAAATGATTTTCCAAAGTAGGCAGTTACGTCGGGGAAAAGGTAAAAAGCACCATCGGGCACATTAATCTTCACACCGGGAATTTCGCGCAGCAGACTGATAGCAAGGTCGCGGCGATATCTGAAGGCATCAACCATGCGTTTAATGTCATCGCTTTCAGCCGGATCGGTATTCATGGCTACAATAGCAGCACGCTGCGTAATTGAACATGCCCCGGAAGTAATCTGCCCCTGAAGTTTATCGCAGGCTGCGGCAATTTCCTTGCTGGCAGCCATATACCCCAGGCGCCAGCCGGTCATGGCAAAACCTTTCGAAAGACCGTTGATGATAATAACCCTTTCTTTAATATTCCCGAAACTGGCAATGCTGTGGTGTACTCCAATAAAGTTAATATTTTCGTAAATCTCGTCGGAAATAACAAAAACATGAGGATGACGTGCGAAAACTTCGGAAAAAGCTTTTAATTCTTCAAAAGTATATACTGTTCCCGATGGGTTGCAAGGGCTGCTGAAAATAAACAATTTAGTTTCAGGTGTAATAGCTGCTTCTATCTGTTCGGGCGTTACTTTAAAATCTGCATGAATGCCTCCTTCGATAAAAACACCTTTGGCACCGGCCAGTTTGATGATTTCCTTGTAGGAAACCCAGTAGGGTGCCGGAATCAGAACTTCATCACCGGGATTTACCAGGCATAAAATGGCATT
Organism: Bacteroidota bacterium; assembly: GCA_037142075.1. Taxonomy (GTDB): domain Bacteria; phylum Bacteroidota; class Bacteroidia; order Bacteroidales; family UBA4417; genus UBA4417. The sequence goes on along the minus strand of JBAXBJ010000076.1, from coordinate 7,340 downwards.
GGCGAGTGACTGTTTGGCGCCGGTTGAAACCACTATCTGTTCAGCAGTATAGTCCAAACCATTGTCGCGCTTAAGTTTATTGGCAATTGCCTGCCTTAATTCAGGGTATCCAGGAACAGGTGTATAATGCGAAAAGTTTTGGTCTATAGCTTCCTTTGCGGCTTCTTTTACATGAAATGGTGTATCGAAATCGGGCTCGCCGATACTCAGGTTGATAACATCAAAACCCTGTGCTCGCAGCTCACGACTGCGTCGGGTCATCGCCAGCGTTTCCGATTCGGCAAGCAGGTTAATCCTGTCTGACAAGTAGTTCATTGGTTAAGGTTTTATAATCAATAGTGGCAAAAGTAGAAAAATTATTACCTGAAATTGTGTTTTGAGAAATTGTTTGTTAATATAAAAACAACAAATAACTTTAAGTTTCAATATAATAGAGATTTACGCAATCAATAAGGAAGACTTCTTAGGCAACTATCCGGAAAATTAATCGGAACACTCTGATACTAAAAGAAAGATTTGCCTCTAACTTTGCATATAAAACAGTCTGAAATAAATCCAAGTTGGCTATTTTTAAACAAAAATTCTTAAACGTATAATAATGCTTTGCTGAAGTACGAAATCTATGGTGAACATGAGATGTCCCGGGATTGAACAGCACCTTTTAAGCGTTCGTTCTTGATAATCAGTTGAATAATATATGTTTATATCTGTTTCCTGATTTCGTGAGTAATCATAATGCTTTTTCGTGCATCTTCGAGTCCGAATCCTTTTCCTGCCAGAATTTCTTCATAACTCCGGGTATGCAAATCGGTGAAACCTTCGCTGAATTCAAGTTCTTCGCCATCAACGGTAATGGACCGGAAAGTCGGTTTTCCTTTTTCTTTCGCTATCGAAGGCAGGTGATCGGAATTGATGCTTAGATGCCAGTCAACATTGGCTTTTTCAAGTTTGAGAAATCCTGCAGCCTGGTCCTGCTCATGAATTTTAACCGTATTTTCTTTCACATCTCCAAAAATCCAGGTCAACATATCAAAGAAATGTATGCCGATATTTGTAGCAATTCCGCCTGAATGTGCCAGGTCGCCTTTCCACGAAATATGATACCATTTTCCACGGCTGGTGATGTAGTTGAGTTTTACGTCATATACCTTGCCTGCTGGACTATTCATGATTTTTTCGCGTAAAGCTATAATTACCGGATGCAGCCGCAATTGCAGAATAGTGAAAATGCGTTTGCCTGTTTCCTGTTCGAGTTCCGAAAGTGCATCGAGATTCCATGGGTTGAGTACAAGCGGCTTTTCGCAGATTGCAAAGGCGTCGTTACGTAATGCAAGTCGTATATGCGCATCGTGAAGGTAATTTGGTGAGCAGATACTGACATAATCTATTTTATAGCCGGTTCCTTTGCGGCGCAATTTATCAAGATGCCTGTCGAACCGTTCGGGCTCGGTGAAAAAATCAGCTTGCGGGAAATAACTGTCCATGATTCCTACTCCGTCGTAACGATCTAAAGCTGCAACAAGGTTATTACCTGTTTCCCTGATCGCTTTCATGTGCCTTGGTGCGACATATCCACCGGCGCCGATAAGCCCGAAATTTAAAGGATGATCTGTCATAATTTGAAATAAAAATGTAACAGGTTTAGCTTCTAATAGCCTGCAAAGTTATACTTTTTTAATTTAAAAACGGGTTCAGACTCAGGAAGCGACGCTTGGAACTGCCTTCAATTCTTTACCTTTGTAAACTTTAAACCATTTTTTATGCCCGAATTTATCAGTTCAACTTCCAATCTCCGTATCCGCAATATATTAAAACTGCAGGCCAACAGCCGCGACAGGAATGAGCAGGACCTTTTTGTGATCGAAGGATACCGGGAGATCAGCCGGGCAATGAAATCAGGCATTGAAATAAAGGAATTATACACTTGCGTTGATTTGGATCGGCAGGGTAGGAGCGGGGAACTGCTTGGGCAGGATAAAAAAATACAGCTTTTCGAAGTCAGCACAAATGCATTCACACGGATAGCATACAGGGAAGGTTCGGATGGATTAATTGCCCTGGCGGTACCCAGGAATATTGGACTTAACGATTTGAAATTGTGTGATATACCTCTTCTTCTTGTCCTTGAATCCGTTGAAAAACCGGGAAATTTAGGTGCCATCATGCGCACTGCAGATGCTGCAGGAATTGATGCTGTAATTGTTTGTGATGCCAAAACGGATATTTACAATCCGAATGCAATTCGTTCGGGTGTGGGATGTATTTTTACACGCCAGGTAGTTATTTGTTCTTCTGCCGAGGCAATTGAATGGTTAGGCAAAAAAAAGATCCGTGTATTTGCGGCAGCACTCACCGAAGAAGCCTTAATTTATCATGATGTTGATTTTTGCGGGCCATCAGCCATAGTCATGGGCACCGAAGCTACCGGTCTGAGCCTGGATTGGCTGGAAAAGTCTGATAAACAGGTTATTATCCCAATGAAAGGGATAGCGGATTCATTAAATGTATCAACATCGGCGGCTATTTTAATTTTTGAAGCTGTACGCCAACGGCAGAAGCGGGGTTGATTTTTTTTTTATGTTCTGTTTAGCTCAAAGCAATATTGATAAATTATTGATAATCAGTAATTAATCAAAAAATAACCAGGAAATTCCGAACTTAAATGCGGCATCAGCCTGGGGATAATCAGGTACCAGAATATAATTATAGTTCATAAGCCCGGCATTCAAATGTTCGTATTTAAGAAATATGCGTGCCCGTTTGATATTCAGGTTGATAAATGCATCCAAATAGGGATAATTGCCTGATATATACGTGTTTTGCCTGTAAAATGCCCTTAATGCCGGCATATATGCATCCTGGTACCATTCCGAATGATATGTGCCGCTGATCCCAACCTGGGCATGAAGTGCTTTTTGAAATAACACAACATCATAGCATATTGAAAGTTTTCCTAAGAATGCCGGAAGCTGCAGAATACTATCAGGCGTCACCTGTTGTGCCGCACCATAGATAGTTGTAATCCAATGTTTTATCTTAAATTCTTTGCTTACATGGCCCGAAAGGACAGTCAAAAAATCAGAATATTGCTGCGGGATTACATGCTGGTTAAGGAAAACATAATTCGACAAGCGGGTATAAGAAGCATTCAGATCGAAGCCTTTTAAGATAACTCCGAATTCACCCTTAATATAATTTTGCGCACCAAAAGAATAATCCCACTTAAAATAATCAGTGTAGTAATTGGTGAAATAATAATCGGGATGCATGGACCCTTTCCAGATATTGAGGTAAGCCTTGTGGTTTTGTTTCCCGAAAAACTGGTAAAAACTGCCGTCAATGGAACGGTCGCCCCCGTTATATCCGCCGAGTACCATGTAAGCCGAAACTTTAAAAAAGGTTTTCTTTTTTATGATTCCTTTTAACATTCCGAAAGGAACCGTCTGCCGGAATACATCTTTCATTGTAGTATCCCTGTAAAGCCTGTCTGTTTGAAAACGAACACCAAATGAATATTGGAGCGGAAAACTTTTGCCTAAGGTATCAGGAATTTCGTTTGAGTATACCAGGCAGTTTTCGAAATGCCTGATCTGAATTGAATCGAAAATCGGCACCGTATCATAAAAATACGACGGATAATTAGCAGCCAACGGCGACAAATCCTCATAAGCCGTGCTTGTGCGCGAATATCGCATGGTATAAACGATCCTGCCGGCATCAAATTTACGTGGAACCAGTATTGTTGTAGTGTCCATTTTTTTTGCGACCGTCGATTTCAGGATGTTAAAATATTGTTGAAAAACCAGGCCGTTATTTCTGGAACGGTTCATGGCTTCCTCTAAGTTTACCGGAATTACTTTCCTGTTTGTTTCACGGTTTTCAGTAAAATAGGTCATATCTGTCAAACCACCGCTTTCATAATTCTGGGAACGGTCAACCCTGTATGTCACAATAGCACCATACCGCTGTGTAGGATACAAAAAGGCAGCATAAAAAGTACCTCCGGCATTGTATGCCCGCTGGCGGAGATATAATCCGGGTGCATTGGAGAAGCGCGCATTTAGTCCCAGGTATAATCCGGAACCTATGCACTGTCCAAAATTCAAATCAAGTTTTTGTTCTTTAGCCGGTCCCATGTAATACCGGACATGCGAAAACGGGCTTTGGCTGATATAAATTTTAATGCTATCGTCTTTCAACCTATACGGCTCGAATACATCTGACCGGAACCTGAAACCCGGACCTGTTTTCAGGGAATAAAGAAGCGCAGATGATGCTGATCCGGGATTACCCAGGTTAGCATAAAGCTGGTTATTTTGCTTTGCGACATCGTAATCCTGGAACTGGTTCAACGGTTTCGAAACAAGAGATCTTGTATAAGCTCCTTGTTCGTTCAGGGAGAAAAAGCTTACTACCGCCGAATCAGGACTCATCTCATCCTTTTTTGCTTTTTCCCCGCCTTCGCCACCTTGATTTTCGCCATCATCCGATTGCTGGGCATAGGAAACGGTACATTGTATCAGGATGAACAGAAAGGGAAGGAGAATTCGACGCAGATTCATTGACAAATTAGGTTGGCGATATACTGATATATACGGCAAAAGTACTGAAAAAACAATTATAGTTCCGGTTTATGGATTCCACTATCCTATATTGATAGTTTGAATTGTTTCAAATGGATTCTGGCTGGTGGCAGATTCGTAGGTTGCGAAAATATATGCTAAGAGTAATGAGAATACAGCAGGCATTTATGAGTTAAATTCACAGGTGAAAGTCATCATTTTGTGAAAATGTTCAGAATCTGATAATTTTTCTCAGGAACCATTGCCTGCCCAACTTTGCTGATTCAGGTACACAATGCTTTGCCCGGCAATAGATGAAAAATTATTAGAGTTAACAGATACTATCTTAGTTTTTAATGCCTCTTCGCTTTTGACCAAGAATCGTTTTGCAAATAAACCAGGTCGCATGTCCATCACCAAACACACCAGGGAAATCGGAAGGAGGTTTTTGAATAAAATATTCGACAGATTTGATAATCGTCTCTTCGTCGGCATCTGCCAGAAGACCGGCTCCGTTTTCAATAATTTCGACCCATTCAGTTTCGGGGCGTACTATAACCAAAGGCTTTCTGAAGAAATACGCTTCTTTTTGCACACCTCCTGAATCCGTCAGAATGAGCCTGGCATGTTTCTCGAGCAGAATCATTTCGAGGTATGAAACCGGGGGAATGATCAGGACATTTTCGTTCCCGGTCAACTTGTTATATAAATCCGGGGACAAGTTGGTTGCTATATTTTTTGCCGTGCGGGGATGCAGCGGAAGAATAATTTTCAAATGTAATTTCTCAGCAATATGGCAAAGAGCGCTCATAATCTGACCCAGGCGCTGCGGCGAGTCGGTATTGTTATCGCGGTGAATGGTGCACAGCAGGTACTCATTTGGTTGCAAACTCAGATTTTGAATAATGCCGGATTTTTGTTCAGCTATTTCTGCAAAATGCACCAGGTTATCGTACATGATATCGCCACAGTGAAAAACTCCAGGATGGTCAATAGTATATGGAGCGGAAGTTTCGGCGGCAAAGCCTTCGCGTTCAAGGTTTTTAATGGCAGTTTTAGTAGGAGCGAACAATAGGGTAGAGGCATGATCGCACACAATGCGGTTAATTTCTTCAGGCATGCTCTTGTTAAACGAGCGTAACCCGGCTTCGATATGAACCACAGGAATCTGAATTTTACTTGCGGCAAGTGCTCCGGCCAATGTTGAATTCGTGTCGCCGTAAAGTACTATATAATCGGGTTTTTCGGTAAGTAACACATCTTCAATTCCTTGAATCATAAGTGCGGTTTGTTTGCCGTGTGAGCCCTGGCCAATATTCAGATTTAGGTAAGGTTCGGGAATGCCCAGTTCGACAAAAAATACCTGCGACATGTTGGCATCGTAATGTTGCCCGGTATGAATGATTATTTCATGAATTTCATCAGCAAAGGAATTCCGGATAGTACGACTTAAAGCCGCTGCTTTTATAATTTGCGGTCGCGCTCCAACTATGGTAACTATTTTTATCATCAATTTTTTTAAGCTTACTTATAAGGTGCTGTTTATCAATTATAAAGAATTTATATTGCTGTCGCATTTTTATTTTGACCTCCCTAAATCCAAATCCCTAACCCCTAACCCCTAATTTACATGATTCCCTCATCGGCAAAACTATAATAATTACCGTCACCGATAATAATATGATCCAAAACAGGCAAATCAAGTGTAATCCCTGCCGCTTTCATTTTTTTTGTCAGGTCCAGGTCGGCATCGCTGGGTGTAACCTGGCCTGAGGGATGGTTATGCCCTAATATAATGGAAGTTGCGTTATTGTCGAGTGCAATTTTGAATACTTTGCGTTGATCGACCACGGTTCCTGTTATACCCCCGTCACTGATTCTCACCGTCTTAAGCACTTTGTTAGCCCTGTTAAGAAGCAGAACGCAGAAACTTTCGTAATTCAGGTCGCCGAGTTCTTTCTGAAGTAGCAGAAATGCAGTTTTGCTGTCTTTTATCTGGGGCTTTTCATTAAGTACTGCGGTGCTGCGCCTTCGCCCGATTTCGAGAGCCGCTGCAATCGTAATTGCCTTGGCTTCGCCTATTCCCTTGTATTTTTGCAGATCCGAAATTGTTAATCGCGCTAATTCTGCAAAATTATCATTCACTTCATTCAGGATCCGCTTCGAAAGGGCAACGGCTGACTCCTGGGCATTACCCGATCCGATCAGGATTGCAATCAATTCGGCGTTACTCAGGGCCGAAGAGCCTTTATTCATCAGTTTCTCCCTTGGTTGGTCGTCTTCAGCCCAATCTTTAATCGAGATTTTAACAATTTTATCCATCAGAAAAATGTTATGAGTACAAAATAAATATAAAATTCTGAATTACAAAAGCATATAAAACGAAAAAGCCTCTGTCAACAGAGGCTTTTTCCGAAAAAAAATTTCAATTTACAAAGCATTCACCTTTTTGGTAAGCTTCGATTTTAAATTCGCTGCTTTGTTTTTGTGAATAATGCTTTTCTTAGCAAGTTTATCTATAAGAGAAACTAACGAAGGCAGTTTTTCGGAGGCAACAGTTTTGTCTTCCAATTCGCGAAAGCTTTTAATTGCATTACGCATGGTTTTTGCATAATAACGGTTACGAAGCCTTTTCTTTTCGTTTGCTCTGATCCTTTTTAAGGATGACTTGTGGTTTGCCATTGCTAAACTTTATAATATTGTTTGTAGTCCGTAGGGGAATCGAACCCCTGTTACCAGGATGAAAACCTGACGTCCTAACCCCTAGACGAACGGACC
>JBAXBJ010000075.1:0-23770 GCA_037142075.1 Bacteroidota bacterium | reverse complement strand
AACGAAATTGCTTGCAGCAACCTGGGAAGTGGGGAGGATTCGAAGATTGCTTGTCGACAGGACTAAAGACTCATTGCTCGTCAACTGTACTCAAAACTCGTCGAACTGCTTGTTTACCTTGTTGAACGGCTTGTGATGCCCGTGAATCTGGAAAGTGGGTGGGTTTTATCAGCTGATGGTTAAGCGTAACGCACTAAACGTAATTTTGCCTGTAAACTAATGCTACCACAGGCATTAACCATTTGCTGCTGTGGGTGCAGCGAAAGGCATGAAATTACGAGGGATGAGTAATGAATGGCTTGCAGCTGCAGGGAAAGTGGGTGGAGTGGGCAGGAAGGGTTGGTGCAGACAGTGGCTACTTGGCTTTAGCCCGATAGTACATAATGGGCTTATGGGCTTTCTACCAAGACCATAAGAGCCTATTATGTAAAGTAGCTCGTGGTGGCGAAGTGTGCTTTTTTCCTGGCGCGCCTCGGTGTAATTGCTTTTTTCTGCAATTACCGTGACAGGAAATAGCACATGGAGCCATCCGGCACTGGCTGAGCGTGGGGAAGGCAATGGACAATGGATAATGGACAATTGACAACGGTTATTTGTTATTGGTTAATCGTTGTTTGTTATGGGTGGATGTAATAGGGCTTTAGCGGGAATAAGGTTTTTTATAACCACACGAAAGGATTCGTGCGGTAGCGGCGAATCAATTTCCGAAAGGGGCGTGTATCGGCAATAAGCGCAACAGCCCGAAAGCTTGCAATAATTATCTGGAATGTAGTTGTAAAAGGAATCCCTTATCAAAATCCTAAAGGCTATCTGTTTTTGGATCAGAAAAGAAAACTCGGAATAGTGAAGAGAATTCAAAAACAAATTGATAAATTTGCTTTAACTGATGAAGATTTACAATTTGCAAATCAATGATTCTCTGTAATTTAAATTTACGTTAGTCTGAATGCTAAAATAATACAGTGTAAATATGGAAAAGCCTGATAACAAAACTATTATTCGCCAATATGTAGAGCGAATTGAAAATACTGGTGATGTATCTAATATCCGTGAATTCATATCAGAAGATTATACGGAAGTATATGAAGGTGAACGCTACCCGATTGGAATCCAGGGAGCAATAGATCATGTGCTCGGTGTACTGAGGGTTTTCCCCGATTTAAAAATAACAATAGAAAATCAAATATCCGAAGGTGAGTGGGTAGTGACTACCTATTCTGTTACGGGCACATTTAAAGATGAATGGTTTGGTATGAAACCAACCGGAAAACCTATAACCTTTACTGGAGTTAATGTTGATAAGATCAAGGATGGAAAAATAATTGAACATGGAGGCGCTGTAAACATGTTTAATCCATTACTGAAAGCAGGAGTAATTGACAAGAAATAATGAAGCACTGCCCACAATAAATAGGAATATGAGCGGCGCGGAGCGCCCAGGATGAAGCACTTATACGTTAATCGTTATTTGATAGAGGTGCCTGTAATAGGGCTTTAGCGGGAATAACGTTTTTTCCGATAGGCAATGAAGAATACCTTTGAAACAGATAAAACTTATGAAGCGGATGCCCGGTGCGCGATAATGGTAAGAAGAAATACCAAGAGCGCAATTACCCAACCAATAAATATGAAAAAAACTGGCAATTAGTGGGGATTTTACCCGCACTCGTCAGAAAATAAGACGAGCGCGAGCTAAAGGGAGGGAAGGGGAAAATGGAAAATAGTTAATGGAAAATGGTTATTCGATTTTGGTTAATCGTTATTGGTAATCCGTTAATCACTTACCCATAACTGATTTAATCCATTGATTTGTAAACCCTGTATCATATTGGGAAAACTGACCACCCCTCTATGGGTCGTACGTATAACGGATCGTTGCTTTTGTAGGGTCAATCCTTGTTTGGAGACAAACTGCTCGAACCGGTTAATTCCTACCTCATTGATACCAATCATATAATGAATTTTCCTTGCACTGATTCGCGGATAGTCTTTCCTTACCTCATAGACCATCTCCAGCATTCGTTGCCATTTTCGGAATCAGATCTGATTTTCCCAAACCACACAAAGAAAATGGATTTAGAATACCTTAATAAGGAATTTTGTTGGGAATTTAGCTATTTTTGTGCAATATGAGCAAGCCAGATTCCAGTTTCACAAATTGTTGCATTATGCGAAAATTTGTAATTGCAACTCTTTGTTGTTTTGCAATTTTATACTCAAGCGGTAAGGCTCAACAAACTGATAGCCTAATACAGGTAGTGAAAAGTGAAAAAAGCCCTGAGAAACAGATTAATGCATTATTAGTACTATCAGATCAGGAATTTACTGATAAAAAATCAGCACTGGATTATGCAAAAAAGGCTTACGAACTGGCAATTAAAGTAGATAGCGACAAGGGCAAACTTGATGCACTAATCAGAATATCGCAGCTTAATTTTATGCTTTCGGATGTTAAAAGTGCCATTGAAGCAGCCATTGAAGCAAAGAACCTGGCTACAAAACTTGATAAACAAACCGAATTGGCAATTGTACTGGATGGATTAGGCATGTTGTATTACAACCTGGGGGATAAAAAGAAATGCGCTGAATATTATTTTTCCAGCCTTAAAATTTCCGAACACCTGGATTATAAGAACATGATATGTCTAACCCTGTCACGTATCGGCTTACTGTATAATGATCAGAAAGATTACGTTAAAGCAGAAGAATATCTGAAGAGGTCACTTGATATTACGCGGAAATTAAACAATAAGGAAGGTATAGCCACCAACCTCAATAATTTAGCAAATGTTGCGATGAATAAAGCGGATTATCCGGCATCGCTTAATTACCTCAAAGAAGCCCTCGGTATCACCACAAAAATTAACAATCCCTTACTGGAAGCAAGTCATTACCTTAACATTGGAAAAGTATATTTCAGGACAAAGAATTTCCCGGCTGCAATGCAGTATTATAAGAGGGCGCTAGAAATTTTTAGCAGTCTCGGGAATATGTCGAGAATAGCAAGTTGTCGCCTGAATATTGCAGAGGTGGAACTGGCAGCTAAAGATTATACCCATGCAAGTGAAAATATCAACGAAGCCCTACTTATTTCGAAAAAGCAAGGTCTTAAAGAACTGATTTACCAATCTTATAAATCGTTTCATGAGCTTTCTCTGGCAAAAAAGGATACGGTATTAGCCTATAAATTTACGATACTCGAAAATCAGTGGAAGGATAGCCTGGCACTTGGGGAAAACAAACAGAATCTTGCCAGGATGGAACTGCAATATCATTTTGAGAAAAAGGAACAACAAGATGAAGCCGCAAAATCGAGGAGAACCATCATCAATACAACAATTATCCTTTTACTTATTCTCGTTATCATTATCATTCTGCTGGTACTAAACCAGTTAAGACTCAGGTCAAAAAAGGAAAAACTCGAAAAAGAGGGCCTCGAAAAAGAGCTGGAATTTAAAAAGAAGGAACTGACCATTAATGTTATGTCGTTGATGAAGAAAAGCGAAATGCTTTCCGATTTTTCAAAAAAAATAATCCAGTTCGAAACAGAAGCAACGCATGATGAGACAAAATTTGCTTTAAAAAGGGTAGGAAAAGAATTACAGAAAACCGCCGAAGAAGAAACCCTGAAAGAGTTTTCGTTGCGCTTCAAGGAAGTTCATAAAGACTTCTATGATGCCCTGCTAAAAAAATTCCCTGAACTTACCCCAAGTGAACTAAAGCTTTGTGCTTTCCTGAAGCTAAATTTATCAACAAAGGAAATCTCGGAACTCACAGGGCAACGGTTAAATACCCTCGAAAATGCCCGGTACAGGCTTCGATTGAAGCTCGGCATAACAAATTCTGAAGTAAACCTGGTTACATTTCTATCACAGGTATAATCAATTTCTGCTTATTTTTCGACAAACTGCACTTTTTCCTTTTTTCCCTCAGCGGATTGTGGAATGAAGACGCAATTTTATATTAAATGTATTATAATTCTATTAGTTTCATTATCAAGTATATACACAGAATAATATTTCTCAAATAATCCATGCTCAGGTAAAATAGAGGTGCATTTTAAAGCATGCACAGGTTTTATAGGGGTATCTTATCATCCTAAAATTAATTTCTTACCTGATATTTGCTAACCGATTCAGTTCAAGACATTCATGCATTCATTTTAATTGAATAAAATTGATCCGATCAAGTACTCAAATGTATTCACCCCTGTGACCTAAATTATGAATGATTCAAAGAAAAAATCGAGTGACGTCCCAAAACCAGACCCGGAAGAAGAAGTGGATGGAAATGAAAAGGATAAAATCAACAAGTTTATCCGTAAAATAGAATTACAAAGCCTGGTCCTTAAAAAAATATCGAAAAATCTCGATGATATATCTGGAAAAATTAAGCTTAAAAATCAATCCAAATAGTAACATAATCCAAAAACAAGCACATGAAAAAGTTTCTACTCTTTTTAGTTTTAACAGCACTACTTAGCAGCATGGGTTTTGCCCAACTAAGCGGGACTAAAACAATTCCCGGTAATTATGCCACTTTGGCCCTTGCTATTGCCGATCTGAACGCGCAGGGCGTTGGTGCGGGTGGTGTAACATTCAATATTGCAGCTTCTTATACCGAAACATTTACTACTGCAACAGCAGGACGCATAACAACAGTCACCGGATCTGTATCAAGTCCGGTTATTTTTCAAAAATCCGGAAGCGGAGCAAATCCCTTAATTACTGCTGCAACCGGCACAGGAGCACTTGATGCTATTTTTAGCATTGCGGGTTGCGACTATGTTACTTTCGATGGAATGAGTATCCAGGAGAATGCGGCCAATGTAACAACAACTACCCAGATGGAATGGGGTTTTGCGATATTGAAAGCCAGCACTTTGGATGGATCACAGAATATCACGGTTAAGAACTGCACAATCACTCTTAATAAAACCAATACGGCAACCATCGGAATTTATTCAAACAACCACCTGGTAACTGCCACTACCCAGCTTACTCCTATTGAAGCACCAGCGGGAACAAATTCCAATCTGAAAATCTACAGCAACATAATCAGTAATTGTTATAACGGTATTTCTTTATCCGGCTATAACCACACCTTTGCTCCTTACGATTTATTTGATCAAAATAATGAAGTAGGTAAAGATGGAGGAAATACGATTACTAATTTCGGAGGTTCGTCAGTTGCTATGAATGGCATTTACACCATTTATCAGAATAACCTTAAAATTGCAAACAACAGCATCACAGGTGCTGTTTCCGGCACGGCTCAGTGCGCTGGCATCCAGCTTGGATCATCAACCAATGGTAGTCTTGACCTTTATGGAAACACGGTAAGCCTCCAGTATACCGGAACAACCTCAACTTTTTACGGCATTTATGATAACATGGGATCAACTGCCACGAATACCAATGTCATAAATATTTATAACAATTCAGTTACAGGCTGTACAATGCCTTCGGCAACAACCGGTTCCTGTAATTACGTTTATATAACTCATTCAGGTCCAAACTTCACTTTTCACCATAATACAATTAATAACAATACCTATGGATCCGCAACTGCCAGTGGAACCGGCTCAGTTTACTACATGTATCAGTTTGGGAACCCAACAACCAAAGGAACAGTGGATGTGTACGCCAATGCAATCAACAATAATGTAAGGGCTCAATCTTCGTTAGCAGCAGGCAGTACCTATTTTTACTATTTGGGAGTAAGCGGTAACACCCATAACACGCATGATAATGTTGCCATCAATAATACAACTGCAACCAGCGGTGGAGCTTATGTTTTCTACCTGGGCAACGGATCTATAACCAAGAACTTTTATAATAATACAGTTGATGGTATTATAAATGCCAACTTTACCCTCATGGGATTTTATATGGGAAGCGGAACTAACCTGTTTGCTTATAACAACACTATTAAAAACCTGACATCGAATGCGGCAACCAGTGTTGTAAGCGGTATGGTTTTTAATAGTCTCGGGGTTACCGGGAACATGATTATTTATAACAACTTTGTTTCGGAACTCTATGCTCCAAATGCAACAAATTCGGCTTCTGCTGTTATTGGAATGAATCTGAACGGACAATCAGTCAGTACAATGGGGGTATATAACAATACCATATACCTGGATGCTGTTTCGACCGGGGCAAATTTCAGTACAAGCGGGTTTTTAGCTACTACCACTCCCATTTACAATGATTTCCGGAATAACATTGTTATCAACAAATCGACTCCAAACGGAACCGGAATTACTTCTGCCTTACGCTATAGTGCCAGCGGACAAACAAATTACTCTATAAGTTCGAACAATAACAATTATTATGCAGGAACACCTTCAGCCAACAGGTTAATATACTATGATGGAGCAAACAGCGATCAGACCTTGACGGCTTTCAAGTTGAGAGTCTATCCACGTGATATACTGTCGATTACTGAAAATACAACATTTGTCAATACGGCAACTACTCCTTATAACCTGCATGTCAATGGTACTGTTCCTTCACAGGTTGAGAGTGGTGGTACCGTAGTTTCGACTCCTTTAGCAGTTAATACCGATTTTGATGGTGATGCAAGGTACCCAAATTCAGGATTTCCTGTTAATGTAAGTTTTCCTGCTGTGGCGCCAGATATGGGTGCTGACGAATTCGGTGGAATTCCAAATGATATTACAGGGCCTTTCATAACCTATTTACCACTTGGTTTCACAGCATCAACATCTGCCCGCACGCTTACAGCTACTATTACTGACCCGCATGGTGTGCCGACCAGCGGAAACGGCTTGCCTCAACTTGCATGGAAAAAATCATTAAACGGATCCTGGAGTTATACAGCGGGAACCTCTATCGGGTCTGGTCAATATACATTTACTTTTGGGTCAGGAGTTTCCACAGGGGATACGGTTTACTACTTTATTGTTGCACAGGATGCATTCTCAACCCCTGCAGTCGGAGTATATCCATTTGCCGGAGCCGGTGGATTTTCTGCCAACCCACCTGCATGTTCAATAAAACCGGCCAATCCATCCAGTTATTATATTTCTTCAGGTATATGCGGAACTTTTACGGTGGGAGTAGGGAAAGATTACCCAACTCTAACTGCAGCCATAAATGACTTCAACATAAAGGAAATAACCTGCCCTGTAGTATTACAACTTACAGACGCAACTTATACTTCTGAAACATACCCGATTACTATTCTAAACAATCCGGGTAGCAGTGCAACCAACACACTTACAATAAAACCATCGTCAGGAAATACACCGCTGATGGCAGGCATTTCAACCGATTGTATTCTTAAATTTAAAGGGGCTCAACATATAATCATTGATGGATCAAACAGCGTTGCTAACAACCGGAACTGGACGATTCAGAATAATAGTCCGGGTGGCTTATCCTGTGTAACCAGGTTTTCGCATGATGGAATCTCCGGGGCTTCCAATATTGTTCTTAAAAACTGCATCCTCCAGTCCTCGCTTAGCGGTATTCTGGCTACCTACGGCATATTAATGGATAATGGAGTCGGTACAGGTGGATATACCAATCTTACCATTGACAACAATATCATAAATACCTGCAGGTTTGGTGCTTACCTTGGAGCCCCGGTTAATAATCAGGCTTCAAACATTAAATTTACCAACAACACGATAGGATCCCCGGTGGATGCTAACGGTACAGACAGGCATGGTCTGGAAATACAAAATGTTGATAATATCCTGATTCAGGGTAATGAAATAATGGGTTTTGCAGGTGGAACAAGTTCTAACCAGTTGATAGGCGGGGTGCTTGTTTTTTCCGCTACCAATGCAAAAATAATCGGGAACAAAGTACATGACTGGAAACCTCTAAATGCAGCTCTTGGAGCATCTGGAGTAGGAATCTTTTATTCTTCAGATGTTCCTACGCAAGGCGAAGTATCTAATAACCTGGTCTATAATATTACTTATCCGGGTAGCTCATCAAACCCGATAGCCGGAGGTATAGCAAACGGGATATCTATCAGCTCAAACATTGGAGTACTTAAAGTTTACAATAATACAGTATTTCTCTCGGGTGCATATCTGGCATCTACAGGTTCAACTTCATCAGCTTGCATGTACATTGGGAACAATAACACACAGATCGATTTCAGGAATAACCTCCTGAAGAATTCCAGCCAACCTGTCTCGGGTTCACCAACGGCATATTCATTTGCAATGGCAGTAGGTACAGGTTGCTCATTTACTTCACTTGATTATAACGATTATTTTGTTGACGGAATAGGCCCTAATATTGGATATATTGGTGGTACTAACCAGATAACAATGGTTAGCTGGCAAACAGCTACCGGAATGGAAGTAAATTCGCAAAATCTGGATCCTGTTTTTGCAGCACCGACTAACCTGATGCCAACCTCATTACCGTTAAATAACAAAGGCATTTATATTGCATCAAATCCTTTGGATTATACAGGAGCACTCCGAACTAATCCTTCAGATGTAGGCGCTTACGAATTCGGAACTGATCCGTTTGTACATACTTTAACTAATAATTCAATCACATACAACAGTGCAACTGTTCATGGTGATGCAAATGCTGCTGGTTCAACTGTTTCGACTTACTTCGATTACGGAACAACTACAAGCTATGGATCCTCAATTGCTGCAACTCCTGCTTCAGTATCAGGTTTAGCAACCACCCCAATACAACTTTCACTTTCAGGACTGGGTTTTGTAACAACCTATCATTACCGGGCACGCAGTGTTGCCGGCAACGGATTGATTTCATACGGCTTTGATTCAACATTTACAACTTTACCTGCTCCTCCGACTGTAATCACAACAGCCGCAACCTCAGTTACATCCGCAGGTGCCACACTTAACGGATCAGTAAATCCAAATGGTGGAATCGCAACTGTTACCATACAATATGGGCTTACAGCCTCTTATGGCAGCACTTTAGCTGCTTCGCCCGCATCCGTATCCGGTCTTGTTGCTGTAAACGTATCAGTCCCGGTCACCGGTCTACTTCCTTATACAACCTATCATTACAGGGTAGTAGCGGCAAATGTAAGTGGCACTATTAATGGCAACGATATGACTTTTACAACCCTGGCAGTACCTTCCACCGTTGTTACTTTAGTGGCATCGAATATTGTCGGAACAAATGCAACTCTTAACGGTAGTGTAAATGCAAACTATGCACCAACGAATGTTACTTTCAACTGGGGACTTACAACTTCCTACGGTAATACAGCTACAGCTACCCCATCACAGGCAACCGGCAGTTCGGTAACTCCTGTATCTGCTGGTATCAGCGGACTTGCTACGGCAACAACCTACCATTTCCGTTGCGTTGGAACCGGCCCCGGCGGTATCGTTTATGGCAATGACCAAGTGTTTGTATCCGACTGTCCTACTCCTGTATTACCAGGAGCTATAACCGGTTCTCAATCAGTTTGCAGAAATACTTCCGGAATAACGTATTCAGTTGGTGCCATCGCAGGAGTAACAGGGTACATCTGGACTGTTCCTGCTGGAGCAACAATAACAGCCGGTGCAAATACGAATGCTATAACAGTTAGCTACTCAACTTCAGCTACTTCAGGAAATGTCACCGTTGCCGGGGTTAATTCCTGCGGAACAGGTAGCAATTCATCATTAGCTGTAACAGTTAATATTTTACCGGTGCCGGTTATTACAGGCCCCGTTTCGAAGTGCTCCGGTACAGTAGGCTCCTATTCGACTGATGCAGGAATGACAAACTACTTATGGAGTGTAACTGGTGGCACCATCACTGCCGGTGCAGGAACTGCCGCAATTACAGTTACATGGAATACAGTGGGTGCACAATCAGTTAACGTAAATTATTCAAACAGCAACGGATGTTCTGCAGTTTCCCCGGTTTCGTACCCTGTAAATGTACTTCCTTTGCCTGTCCCGATTATCAGCGGTGCTAACGTTGCTTGCGAAACTTCTGCCTACCTCGATTATACTACCGAGCCCGGAATGACAAATTATGTCTGGAATATGACTCCAAACAGCGGAACTATTACCCAGAGTGCAACCAATGTGACTACAATTTTCTGGACTTCGCCAGGCGCAAAATGGGTAAGTGTTTCGTACACTGGAATTAACGGCTGTACATCTTCAACCCCAAGCATTTACAATGTAACTGTTAACCCACTGCCAGGCACTCCTGGAGCTATCAGCGGCCAATCGGCTGTTTGCGCAGGCGCTAACGGTGTGGCTTATACAGTAGCAGCAGTTACTAATGCAACTTCCTATGTTTGGGCACTACCGGCTGGTGCAAGCATTGCTACCGGTGCAGGAACCAATTCCATAACCGTAAATTTCAATGCGACGGCAACTTCAGGTAATATCACGGTATTGGCTCATAACAACTGTGGTGACGGACAATCATCCGCAGTTTTCCCCGTGGTTGTAAATACAGTACCGGTTGCTCCTGGCACTATTACCGGAGCAGCTACGGTTTGCCAGGGTTCAGCCGGAATTGCGTACAGCGTTGCTGCCGTTGCCGGTGCAACCAGTTATGCATGGACAGTACCAACGGGTGTTACCATTGTAAGCGGAGCAACCACTAATAGTATCATTGTTAACTTCAGCCTCACCGCCATTTCAGGAAACATTACTGTAAGTGGTGTAAATACCTGCGGAACAGGAACTGCTGCGACCAAGGCAATTGCAGTGAATACCAAACCTGCAACCCCGGTCATTACACAAAATGTCAATATTTTAACAAGCAGTGCACCAACAGGAAATCAGTGGTATCGTGATGGCATCCTTATTGCCGGTGCTGTTGCCACGACCTACACTATTACACAGGATGGCACTTACTCGGTGATTGTTACGTTGAACGGATGCAGTTCGGATGTGTCGAACCTGATCGTAATTATACACACCGGGTTAGGTAATTTTGAGACACAAGATGTAAATGTGTATCCAAATCCGAACAAAGGCGCTTTCTGGCTTTCGATCGATTCGAAGACAGCTGCTGTTTACAATATGCAGGTACTGAACAGCCTTGGTGCTGTTGTACACCATGAAAACAACATTGAGGTGAATGGCAACTTCAAACAATACTTCGATCTACGGGATCTATCGGCAGGTATGTACACAATTGTTCTACGTTCGGACAAGCAGCAGATTGTCAAGAAGATCATTGTAAATAAATAATAATATTTTTGATTGGTTAATTAAGGCCGTTTCACATTGTGGAACGGCCTTTTTGATTAAAGATATCTATCGTGATTTCATCTTTAGTAAAACTATTTAGTCGTTCGTTATAAAGTTTTTTTATGTAGCAACGTGGAAGGATTATACCGCGTGAAAGGATTCGAGCGGCAGAGGGGATTTTACACGATAACCTACCGAAATAATAACATCGAGATTGTAATATTTAACAGTTATTTCCTGCGTTTTCCCTTGTATAGCGCCATGTTGAGTGGTGTGTCGGAAATCCCGACATACCACTTTTTCGACCAACTCGCCTTCCTTAAAAACGTTTTGAATATGTTCGGTGATGGTATTCCTGGCTTTTCCAAAAAGAGAACCATTTGTTCCTGTGTAAGCCAAACGGTTTCATCTTCGAGACGAACATCTATTTTAATGTTACCATCTGTATTCTGATAGATAAGTATTTCGCCTGTGTTCATTTTGAATCTTGATTATAATTCTTAAATAGGAAGATGATTTCCTTTCGCTTACCCGCACCAAACAGAAAATAAGACGAGTGCGAACGGGTGTATGAAGTACAATATTAGATATAAAATAGTTAACTTTGCATAAAAAATAATACCCTGCAGCCATGGATAAAGATAGAGTACAGATAGATGTGAGCACGCCAACCGGCAGGCGTTTGCTTCGGGAAGTGGCAAAACATCCAAAAACAGCGATAGTTGAATATCCTTTACCCGAAAGTGTTTCAGGGGAAAAACTATATACGTTAAAGGAAATATTTACGGAGGTGGAAAAAGAGTTAAATACCCATTACGGTTCAAACTGCAAATTAAAATTATGAACCTGTATCAAATACTTTTTACCGAAGAAGCTAAGGAAGACATTAAACAATTAACGGATGTTATTAAGTATGAATACAAATCACCCTTAACAGCATTCAAGTACGTACAAGGATTGGTTGATGAAATCGAGAAATTAAGTGTAAGTGCCGAATCGTACATTATACAAACCAGAAAATCATTTACAAAATACGGTTATAATGTGCGAAGAGTTAATTATAAAAACTGGGGTATGCACATGTTACACGCTAATATTAGGTATGGCGCTGACATACAGCTAATTAAAAGCATTTGGACTTAAAATGGATTAAGTTTCTGCATTCCAGTTCGTTGCAAGGATTTGTGTGTTTTATGTGCATACCCCAGTATAAAAAAATGTCAATACTCTATACCGTATCAAATAAAACGGTCTATATACATCGTGTAATACCGGCTTCGAACATTGCAGATATATAACTAAATGTAATTTACCAATACGAAAAACGTGCTTTTAAAGCCGGTCCGGAACTTTTCCAGGCCGGCTTTTCTGCAAATTTCCGATTCTCCGGTTTTGGCAGCAGAGAGTTGATAAACTGATCAGATATTAATTGAATATTCAACTACAAAACCTGATCGAATGAGTTGAGATGTATTTTTATATTGATTAAAGATTTACTTACCGACGCGCGATACAAACGCGCACCATCGGAAATGTTTTTAATGGGTATTTATGAATATGTGGTTTAAAATGTTAAATGAAGGAATTAAAATTCATTTTCTGAGAATCCGAAAGTCATAATCCATTGACCATCGATTAAATGTGTGTATAGCTGTCCTTTTCCTTCGCCAAATCCATCGCCAACGGTATTATGACAAGATGCACACATAAGGCCGAACTCAAAAGAGTTGCGAAGTTTACCATCAATCATATGGCGACCGGACAATTGCTTTTTGCAGATGTCACATTTGCAATTGTCATCCCACCAAAAGCATCGTACTTCTTGTGCTTTTTCCCAGTTTTCTTTAGTTACCAGGCTTATTTCGATTTTATTGGTTGGAGCTTTTGCTTCCATGGTTGGTGAGAATGAGATTAAAATTAATTAGCGATTATACTATTTACATTTTAAGGAAATCGACATTTTGTAGGTTTTAAGACAATAAAAGTGATTTACTCTTCATCTTTCTGATTTAAAAAGGAAAGGCCTTCTCTCCTACTTTTGAGATAAACAAGATTATGAGGATGTACTAAAATTTTATTGTAAATGCTTGCGTTTGCGCTTGCGTAAAGTGGAAAATAAAATTCAAAAGTACGGGTATATGCCTGATTCAAAGAAGGTGAATAAATTGGCTCAAAAAAGTGCAACTGATTATGACATTCTCTAATAACAGTGCAAGCGCAACTATAGACATCAGCCTTTTTAGGATACTGTTCATTGCTTACCCAGAACAGATCTTCCTGTAATTCGATTTCGAATAAATATGAATCCTTGTTGTTAACAAAATTTTCGGGAATTTCATCAGATGGATACCTGGGAGTTTTATCTTTTTTTACTTTCTCTCCGGCATTAACTGTGAACCAAAGTTTTGAGCCTTTTTCGAGGAAAAGCCTGAAAAAGAGATTTTCTTTTTCAATTTTATCAATCAATTGCTTGCGAGTAAGCAATGTAGTATGAGGTGGATTGTAAGGATCCTCTTTAAGAATTGAGTTCTCATTAACAGTAATTGAGATCTCCGAGTTTTCATCAAGAATGATTCGCTTGCGGGTATCTACATTGTATAGATGACGATGTTTGTAAATGGCATTTATAACTTTCATGTGTTTGAACTTTACTTAGTAAACGATAACAGATTTGAAGAATCATCGTATTGGTAAATGGTAATGATCTTATTAAAAGTGTGCATATGAATTACGAATTTAGATATTGACAACATTATGGTTCAGCAGCTACAGGCAAATGGCCATTTTCTTTTGGGTAGTCCTTTTTGTCCTTCAGATCTTTCATTAATAAATGGAAGAACTGACTTACTACGTAGTTTGCCAGGCCTTTGTCTTTCGAAAGGCGGTTCATGAACTCAATGGGGGGCTCGGCATTTTTGAGGAGGGCTTTATCAATGCTTTCGCGGAGTTTCATACGTTTCACATCTTCGATGTTGTTAGCCCGAAGGCTGGCCATTAAAGCATCATCAGTTTTTAGCGAGGCATACATTTCCTTTACAACCTTATCGTCATCACCTAAATCGACGGCATATTTGTTATTGATTTCTCTTACGATGACTTCCAGCACTTCGGTATCGTCCTGCGTTTTGCTTTTGTGGCCATCGCCTTGCTGGTTTTTAAGAATTGCATCTTCCGGATTAAGAATTATGCTACCATTGGCTTCTTCCTGGATTTTGTATTTATCCATATCGACCATCTGAGTGACTTCTAATGGTAAGGTCTCTTTTTCGTATGGCAGGTATTTGAAAAGCAGTTTGGTAAACAGATAAAACTTTTCGAGGTCGGTATCGATGAAAGTGATAATCTGGGAAATAAATGAATACTGGCGGACGTATTTATTCAGGTTTTTTCGGAATTTGTCCTTGTCATCAGGTGAAAGGGGTAAATATCTTTCGTCAATTATCTTTTTAAAGAATGGAGATAATACTTCTGATTTTACTTTCTTACGGACAAACATTTCGATAAAGTAGGCAACCTCTTCTTTTGTATAGACATCTGATTTTTCGATCTCATATTTTAAATTATACAGCTTCTGTTTGTCGGTAGCTTTATCCAGAATGGTGCTTTGGTAATAATTCTGGAAATCTCTCTGGATATCTTCCTGGTTGTTAACAAAATCAATTATAAATGTATCCTGCTTTCCTTTTGTGGTTCTGTTTAACCTACTGAGTGTTTGAACAGTTGCCACGCCGCCCAGGGCTTTATCAACATACATAGTGTGCAGGAGTGGTTGGTCAAAACCTGTCTGGAATTTATTAGCAACGATCAAGATTTTGTATCCCGGCTTTTTAAACTCTTCAGCTATATCCTTTATTTTAGGTCCATTCATTGAATCCTCCGTGTATTTCTCGGGGACCAATATCACCGTTCCGGAAAAGGCGACTAAGGTTTGAATATCAAAGCCTTGCTCTTTGATTAGTTTATCGAAAGCAATTTTGTAAAGAACTGCATGCGCCCTGGAACTTGTTACCAGCATTCCTTTTGCCCTGCCTCCAATTTTATGAATTGTTTTTTCCATAAAATGATTTAGCATGATATGGCTTTTTGTAGCAATAGCATGGGGATGTTTGCTAACCTCGCTGATGAGCAGCCGCGTAGCTTTTAGCTTTTCGAATTTTTTATCATCTTCAGCATTTTCATTTTCTTTCAATTCGAAGTATGAACTCTTTGTAATGTAATTATCCAAAACATTTAAAATAAAACCTTCATCAATTGCCTGGCGCATCGTATATTCATGAAAGGCACGAAAACCAGATTTCTGAGAATCATCCGGAACACCAAATAATTCCAGCGTTTTAGGCTTTGGTGTAGCAGTGAATGCGAAAAATGAAAGGTGAGGCAATTTCTGGCGACTGGCCATTATTTTCTCAAGTTCTTTTTCGACCGTATCCTTTGGTTCGTCATTTTCCTCATCCTGGGTAATGATGTGTTTCAGCGCTTCATCCGTAGTTAAACTGATCTTTAAATCTTTTACATTTTCACCACTCTGGCTGCTATGGGCTTCGTCGACAATAATAGCAAAGCGTTTTCCATTCAGTTTTGCAATTTCGCCAATGTAACCAAACTTTTGAAGCGTACTGATAATGATTTTGTCTCCTTCAGTCAAAGCCTTTATAAGCTGCTTGCTGCCTTTGGTTATGGTGCGAACCGTACCGTTAATCTTTTCGAACTGCTTAATTTGCTTCTGCAATTGCTTGTCCAGAATAATACGGTCGGTAATTACAATGATGCTGTCGAAAATTGGTTCCTGATTGTTGGCAAACAAGTTTGATAGTTGATGAGCCAGCCAGGCTATTGTTTTACTTTTGCCACTGCCGGCACTGTGCTGAATAAGATAATTATATCCGCTTCCATTCTGTTTTACATGGGAAACCAATTCGCGAACACAATCGCGCTGGTGATAGCGAGGGAAAATGGTTGTAACTTCTTTTGTTTTTTCATCTATCTCATAGAAGATATAATTACTGGGGTATGCACATGTCACATACTTCTAATTAATTTGTAATCCACAGGTTCATGCATTACTCCTTGTTCAATTAATCTTTGAAACAGAAGCCCTCTGCTTTTTGATTTCCGCCTGTTAAATCTGAATGTATATTCATCCAGGTAGTATGACAGATAAGGTTCTCCAATATAATTCTGGTGAGTCCCTAATAGCCATCTCTTTAGTAATGAAGCTATTCTGTGTACATTGGGCAGAATTTCCTCATCTTCAAGCAGTTTTGTCATTTCTTCAATTTTATGAGAGTACCCTTTCGCTGACAATCCTGAATATCCGTTCCATCCGTCTGTTATTACCACACTGCCCTTTTCAATGTTGTCACTAATAAATTTTACTAATGATTCATGGGATGCGTCTGGCACTATAGACAATCTAACTCTCCCTGAACCCTTTTCCAATATCTCAACAGCGATTACTACTAATGCTTTCCCTACTGCCCCTCTGCCTCTTTTACCAGATTTTTTACCTCCAACAAAAGTTTCATCAACTTCAACATTCCCAGTCAATCTGCTTCTACCAGGGAAAACCATGAGCCGCCTGAATTTGTGTAGCCATGTCCATGCTGTTCTGTAGCTACCTATACCCAGCACTCTTTGAAGTCCAACTGCGCTTACTCCATTCTTTTGTGCTACCATCCACCATAAGGCTCTAAATATTATTACAAGTGACAACTTACTCCTATGGAAAATTGTTCCTGCCGTTAAAGAAAGTTCATCTCTGCAACTCTTGCATACCAATATACCTCTTTTGTTAATCCAGTATTCCTTGTGGTTGCATTTACGGCAGAAATATCCATCAGGGAACCTAATTCCTTTCAAATATTCCAAACATTGTTCCTCTGTCGTGAACATGTTTTCAAATTCAACTTGATTCTTCGGGATATTCATAGACACCGAAGGTAATACATTTCCCCGTGTGTTTTATGTGCATACCCCATTTATAATTATTTAAAATTTCCAACAAACTATCAGCTTGCAGTACTTCTTCCCATAGATAACTCGTGGCAAATTTGTTTTTGATAACCGGATTAAATGTATCGCGGTTAAAAGGAAGAAAACGGGTATTCCCATTTTCTAATTTAGTAGTCATTAGAGCCGTATTGTGATCAACGGCGAAATGTACCAGGTTGTTTTTTAAAAACGGATCTTTGCCATCCCGACGCTTGCAATATTGCTCTACAGCATGGGTAACATTCTGGCCTGTGAATTCGTTTTTTAATTCCATTGTTATAATGGGAATGCCATTAATGGCAATAACCAAATCCAAGCTCTTATCAGGGAATTGAGTGCTGTAATGTACCTGCCGGGTAACTGAAAACCGGTTTGCTTCGTACTTCCTTAAATGATCAGGATTTAAACCTGATGAAGGTTTGAATGAAATAAGCTTGATACTGGCACCCTGCAAGGTAAAGCCTTCGCGAATTAAATTAAGGATTCCTCTTTTATCGCGGAGTTTGGCAAATTCGTCGGCAACTGCCTCCATAGGGTTAATTGGAAACTGCTTTTCAAGTTTACGCCAGGTATCTGGTTGGGTAACGCGGATGAATTTTTCCAATAATTCTTTGTCTAACACATATTCAAAATCGAAGTCTGTACTATGACGGACAATATATAATGTGCTGCCTTGCAGGAATTCATATACAGTGTCTTCAAAATTTATTTCTTTGATTTCGCTCATGATTTTTAATCATTTATAGTTAAATCCTGACTGATTATTGTAAATATTTCCAGTTTTAATTCCTCATCAAAGTCTCTTTCGTTTTCAAGCATCGAATGGATGATTCGTTGCAAAAGATCCTTCTCAATTAGTCCGGCAGCGAGGTGGTAACTGATATTTTCCATTTCAGGAATAAACCGCCGCAAACAGAAAAGATAACCATTGAGATTTAGAAACTGAATGCCCAAAGAGATGGAAATTCTTTTATTCCCGTCGGAAAAACAATGAGTACGGTTTACGGCATAAACCAGATGCGTTAATTTTTCTTCAAATGTGGGATAGTAGTCATCATTCTGGATATGTTCGAGCACACTTTCGAGTGAACCAATATTAATGGTACCCAAACTGCCGCCTCCACTTACCAGAACGGTTTTTTCGTGGATGCTTAACGCTTGTTCTATATCGATGTATAACACCATGGCTTATTCCCGTTCTTTAAGGCGTTTGAATACCTCCTTGAACTCTTCGAGGCGTTCGTCGAGCGACATACTTTTATCGCCCAGAAACCGGACAAAGTCCTCCGTAGAAACTGCCCCAATATATTCGGACAGGTTGTTGTGCAGCGCATCGCGAAAACACAAATCGCGACTGGCCATTTTATGACGGGCTTTTTCGCGCAAGGGTTCCCATAACTGCTGGCTTTCGAATACACTGAAAAGTCGATCTACTTCCCCGCTTGTTAGTTTTCGGCCGAGTTCACTGCTTTTATTTTTGAGTACATCGGCAAAACCAGTTTCGTAACTCGAAATTAAATCGAGAACTTCGCTATACATGGTATGACGAACATTCTCTTCTTTCTCCAAACTTAAAATTTTGCGGTATTCGTCTGCGTTTTCTTTAAAAATACTGACGTAAACCTTATTGGTGTACACAATATATTTAAAGTTACCCATTTCAACATAATCGCGAAGGGCATCGGTAAACTCACGCCTGTAATCTTCGCCACGAAGGAGATTACCTACAAAATCTTCGTCGCGCTGGTTTATATATTTGGTGCCGCCGCCGGTGCGTTTGTTGATGGTGTCGATTACGATGTCTAATATCGTGCTGCGAAGTTCACGCGCTTTTGTGCTGTCAGTGAGCAACATACCAATATTAAGAAGAGCCCTGAAATTAAATACACCAAGTTGGGGAGCTTTGTTCACGAAATCCATTTCGTGAACATGCTGATGCTGAACCACTAATTTGAAGTCTACCAGACGTTTACCTTTGAGAACCTCGTAACCGTTTTTTGAGAGTTCGGATGCGTTTTTCTCTAAAAAATTATCGATGGTACGCTCTGTTACTTCGAAAAATTCAGCTAATTGTTTTTTGGTAAACCTGAACTCGCTTTCAAACAGTATACCACTTATTCCAACAGCGGTTTGAATCTCCTGAAGAGCAAACCGATTGTTCAGGATATTTTGGCGGGCGATGCCGGAATTGGTTAAATCTTTGCTCATGGTGTGTTATTTTTCTGCTGCCATTGGCAACTGTAATTGTTGTGTGTTGTATTTTTTGAACCTGGTTATCAATCTAATTCAATTTTACCAGCAAGCGATAGATAGATAACTGGAAGATTAATTGATATTATAATAATCTGTTGCCCAGAGTTTTTCGCAAATGCGTTGAACTAAATCCTGCCTTTCCTGAATATCGGCTGACATAAAAACATGATGTGGTTTAAAGCTAAGTTTCTGAACCGTTTCGGATTTAAGAAAATTTGGATTCTTTTCGTAATATGCAGGATGAAGTGTTTGAGCAAATGTGTTCTCTTTAATGTAATGTTCAATCTTATATTCATATTTATCACTGCTAAACGATTGATTTGTACCCTGGGGCAACAAAATCAGCGCTCCAACGTAATTGCGCCATATCTGAAATTCATCTTTCTGTTTAAATTCGTCAGTATGTTCTTCAAATTTGTTTGCCCAAATATGTTCAATTTCAAACTGACGACCATTGGGTTGATAATAAGTTAGATATGTGGTATCTTTCCCAACCAGACTATCGACATAAGATGAAATGCGTGAAAGAAAATGTTTTACAAATCGCCTATTCATCCCATGTAATCTAAAATTATCAATACCATCCCATTTTTCAGTAATCTGATCCACTTCCTTTGAAAGATTTGTTGTAAGCAAATTCAAATCATTATTACGAATAAGTTTAATAATATTAAACATTGTGTATTTGATGGCTGCCTGACCAAATTTCCGATAGTTTACACCTCGCTTGACCGTAAAGGTTTCGATATACCTGGCAGTGAAATCGAGTTTCTTTTTGATGATTGCTTCGTCGTCGCTATAATTTACGGCGGCTAAAAGCATAGGTTCCTGAAGCGATTCGGCAATACCCCAATGATAGATGTAATTGAGGTGAGGCATAGCAGGATCATATTTGCTTCGGCTTTTATAAATGGCGATATACCATTTTACAAAGAACGGGAACTGAAGCTTGAAAAAGGAGTAAAATTCATCGGAGGTTGATAGCTTAAACAACTTTTTATGGTTGTCCTTGAACCAATTATGGAAGCGTGTGCCGATAAGCTCAAAATCCTGATTTTCGGAACCTGCTTTACCTGGTCGCATACCAATGGCATACTTACTTCTGAACCATGCCTGAAAGAAACCCTGGTCGGTGTTTTCGCCAAATTCATGGAGTTTCTGAATTTCATTTTTCCATAATTCATTAATTTCAGTACGTTGTTTTTTGTCATTAATTTTAGAAAGGATATATCCTTTGAGCATTTCGGACGGTGTAAGATTGAGGCCACGATCATTCATGGTTTCAAAGATCAAATAAGCGTTTTCATCAGAATATGCTGTAATTTCGACAATAGCGACATTTTCAATCAGCCAATCAATAAAAAAGGGTAATACCGTATCGTTAATTTCATCAGGGAAAGCTTGAACGATATCTTCGTAGCGTTCAACCATATTAATTGCGGTTTCATCATCGCTTTCCTTCACCTCGTAATCACCGGTGAGAAATAATGATTCCAAGCATACTTCGCGAGCATCATCGGACATGTTGAAAGATCTTTCACCGTACTTTTCAGATTTTATCAATTCCCCGATATTAACCTTATATTGATTATCTTTCTGAAGGTGGTTAAGGTAAATGAGAAACAATGTGAGTGATGTGATGCGCTGCTGACCATCTATAATTGATTTCTTCCCATTTTCGGAATTGACGCTGAATACAACAGGCCCCAGGTAATAGCTATTATAATTGGCAACATCAGACCTCTTATCGCCAGCTTTGTAGGATTTCAAGAAGGTTGTTGTAAGGTCTTCGACCAAAAGACGAATATGCTTTTCCTCCCAGCGATATTCTCTTTGAAAATAATCGATAGTGAATTTCTGATCCTTAAGAAGCTTATTTATACTTGTATCTTTTGCTTCAATTTTATTTTTTAACTGCTGATTCATACTACCTATAGTTAGAAATTTTTGATGGATTAACATTTATATGATTTAAATTCTTTCTATTTAGAAGAAGCTTAAATTGCTTGAGGTTTAATAATAATTCAGGGCATTTAGCCCCAAGCAAAACCTTTTCAAGTTTGCATCTCAACCTTATATCGTCTACCGAAAGATAAAGATAAGGAGCCAGAATTTGATGGGTACTTGTCAGATTCCAAGATATTTCGATTGGTGTACCAACTCCCGTAAGTTTTTTCTCACCTTTAATGACATTTTGTTTATTTCCTATTAATAGCAATCTAACTTCCTTTTCCGGTTCATATTCAAATGATTTAAAGAAATATTTCCAAATTTCAAGAGTTTTAAATTTGAATTCAATACCAAGATTTTTTCTAAGTCTCTTTTTAATTCGCATTATCAATTCCAATTCCGGATGAAAATTTTTCCCGTTAAATTGAATGCCATAATTTATTTTACGTAACAGAAGCCCCGGAAGTTCATCGTTAGGAATAACATCAAAGACCAGGCATGCCCCCTTACAATCATCACCATATAACCGCCATTGCATCAATTCATCTTCTAGAATTGAACTACACATTATAAATTTGCGATTTATGGAATCAACCATTATTTCATTCGACATCGGAATATATTTTTTATCCAGATATGAATCCACATAACCTACTTCGGAAATGTCATTCATCCCAACAATTCCACTTAACCGAATCTTAGTATTGTCAATAGTCTTAAAAACCGAATCAAGAGTAGTATATCGATAAATTTTTGTACCTGGATCAACATCTAAAACTAATCTGTGAAAAAAGCTATTTTCAAGTGTATGGAAATCACGAATATCTCCAGAAAGATAATAAAATTGACCATCCTGGTCATACTCTATTTTTTCAAGGAAATTATCGCTTTCAAATAATTCAAGAGCTGGTGTTATATTCTGAATTTTTGTAGCAAGAATTTCATTTTTTAATTTATTATTTATACCATTTAACTCACGTTTGAATGTGTAGAATTCTTTCTTTAACTCATCAATAATCTTCAATTTTTTCTGCCATACTTGTTCAAGGCTGAATTCTTTGAAAATAACTTCTACTAGCTCTCTTGGATTATTAACACTTGTTATTTTTGAGGAATATGTATCAATGATTTTTGAAACAGTGCCATTTGAAATAACTACATATCTGCAATCAACTTTTAATGCTTCAAGGAGTTCTGTAACCTGCGTGTTGTTTAATGAAGCCAGGTCTTCCTTGAACTCAAAAACTGCAAGTGGCTTTTTATTAACTAAAATTAATGAATCTATTATTCTAATCTTACCTGCGTACTCGACATAAGTCTCTCTAATTAGTTCTGCTCCATTAATCCGGATTAATAAGAATTCTAATTGCTCAAGAAATTTCTTAATTTTTGTAAAATCCTCGCCCATAATTATTTAGTTTATCTGATTAATATTTTCTATCATCAACTTTATCCTTAACAGCCTGGTTGTAGTTCATGTTGATATTTTTAGTTTTAGCACCTATTTTTCAGCTGCCATTTGAACAGGCTGTTGATCTGTTTTATATTCCTTTGTTTTAGGTTGCCAATCCCTTACATCAATTTTACCGGTAACTGCCTGGCTAATTAAAGATGTACGGTATTCCTGCATTAAATCTATTTGCTTCTGGTATTTGGAGATTAGATTGTCCATTTCCAATCTGTACTTATCGAGGTATGTAATAATCTCTTTTTGCTCTTCAACTGGTGGTAAAGGGATACGGTATCGTTCGACATTTTTTACATTTAGGTTCCCTTGCCCTCCGCCAACGACTGTTCCTTCGTGGTTTAACTGATAACAATACTCAGTATTAAAAAAATAAACAATGTATTCACTTAAAATCTCCTGATTTGGTCTGATGTGAGTTAAACTAACATATACAGAAAACTCTAAATCTGTGTCAATAATGCAAGCTTGACCTATGCCTGCACCAACCCTTGTGACTAATACATCCCCTTTTTGCGGTTTCTTATAGCGTGTGAGTTGCTTATGTAAAGATGGTTTTATATAATTATATTTGGATAAGTCCATTGCGAATGGCCTGCAATTTTGAGCGGATAGAAATGCAACGCCTTCACTTTCTTCGACATATTCCGGAGTTGCAGCAACGCCACAAGTGAGGATTGAAGTAAGGCTTTTAAATTTTCTTATATCCCAATGTTCTGGTATTTCGGGAACATATTTTATATCTGTAGATTTAAATTTAATTTTTGGATTAACACCCTTTGTTATAGCATCATTGATTTTGAAATGTAGCTGTTCCTGCAATAACTCAATTTGCTTTTGGCGGTTGGAGATAAAGGTATCAACTTGGCTGGTCTTGTAATCGAGAAAACGGACGATGGAGAGTTGTTCATATTCAGAAGGTATTG
>JBAXBJ010000074.1:0-24031 GCA_037142075.1 Bacteroidota bacterium | reverse complement strand
AAAAACTTATAAGTTGCTTCAAACTGCAAATGCAAAGTACACTCAGAAAGAAAAAAACTACTAAACTGCCACAAACTGTCGAGGTTTGAAGGCCAGGTTTATTTTTATGTGACATATGTGGCGAGGAAATTACCAGATAGACTAAAATTTGAATTTCAACTGGAATTACAAATTCCAAACTCTTAGGAACGGGATGGCAACTCCTGTTAAGCAGAAAAAATACTCAAGTTCAAGTCAGAATCACAAATCCCAAACTCCTGGGAACGGGATTGCAAATCCCGTTCAGCACAAATCCCGTTCAGCACAAATGCTCCTCTGGTAATATCGCCTTCACCCCTCACCTGTTACTCCTCAACCAGCCCCTCTCACCCCGTCGCCCTTCGCCTGGTCACCCCTCACCCTGTCAACTCAATAAACTCATTAACAACTCATCTCTCCTGTCCTTCCTTCCTCCATTCGTCCTGTTCCTTGCTTTCACGGATCATATCCTCAGGGTTATCAATGCCAGGGCTTTTTTTTAGTTGTTTCCAATCGAATCTTTCGTCAAATGGATCCAGTGCCTTCTGGGGATCGAAAATGCGGGTATCAGCGGGTAGTGCAAAATAAGGTGTAAAATCAGGATGATGAGTAAACATGTCGGCCATATCGGAAGCACCGGCATCGTATTGATTTAGATAAGTCAAGCCCAGCACATTCCAGAAAGTTTTAAAAATACTGCCAAAACTATAATGGCTGTGGCTTATATAATTCCGTTTGGCATAGGGCGAAATTACCATGAGCAGACTGCGGTGCGCATCTATGTGATCCACCCCATTCTGTGCATCGTCTTCGGTAATTACAATTGCCATATTTTTCCAGTAAGCGGTATGCGACAGAAATTCGACTATGCGGCCAACGGCCAGGTCGTTATCAGCCATATAGCTTTCGCGGAAAGGATACCCTGCTCCGGGGCGTTCATTGGCGCCATGATCGTTAGGGATAATAACAGTAACCAACGGTGGCATGGTATCTTTGCCGGCTCCCCATTTTTCGTCAAACTCTTTTTCGAACATATCGATCCTGAACTGATCAGGGATTGCCATATTGTAGGTTGGATATGTATAGGATGTGCGGGTATACAGCGAGGCAGGCAGGGGAAAATTAGCCACATGTTTTATGCCTCCGTATTTATACGTATCCTTGTAATCAGCCGGTTCGAACATAACGCTGAACCCGAAATTGAAATAATCAACCTTATGCCTTGCCAGGTGATCCCACATGGAACCTGCCTCATTATAGTCTTCAGGATATATGGCCCCTGCTGAACCGTTCAGACCCAGGTTGCCGGGTGATTTTGAATCCTGCTTATAGTTACGGTTCTCTCCGTAGTTTGCAGGTGTGGTTGCTTCCACCCATTCGTTGGGATATGTATTCACCAGCCATCGGTGCCCGTCGGCCGACACATCCGAATCGACATAAAAATTATCGCTTATGCTGAATTGCTGTGCCAGTTTCAGATGGTTAGGCATGATGGTTGCGTTTTCGATGCGTTTACTCTTGTCTTTATTTGTAAAAGTCACATTACGCCCATAGCGGGCTATAGACGAATCACCATCAGCGCCTGCAACCTGCCCCAGGACTTCATCGAAGGTTCGGTTTTCCTTCGATATAAAAACAATGTGCTTTATAGGCGATGCACCGGGAACTGGCGTCAGCGGTATAGGATTATCTTTCCGCCAGTTAAAATTCCGGGAGTTGATGCTGTCGAAGCTGAAGTTATTGCTTATCACCTTTTCGGTGAGTTTAGGCAACTCCGCATCCGAAGGAATATCAAACACTTCCAGTGCTCCTTTCATCAGGCTACCGATATAACTTCCTTCGGGACCGGTATTGAAATTCCGTCCACCATTCGGACCGCTTCCGAATCCTTTGGCATTAGCAACGATCAGTTTTTTATCATCCGGCGAAACTTTAATTTTTGCCGGAAACCATGCTGTCGGAATATGACCAATAACAGTTAACGAATCAACATCAATAACAGCTATGGCATTAATTCCTGACTCACACACATAGATCCTCTTACCATCATGCGAAATATCCAGCCCAAACGGGATGATGCCACGAAGTTTCGCAATTCGTTCATCGGGGCACAATTTAATATGTTTAACAATTGTTTTCTTCCTGGCATCAAGTACTGTAATATTGTCGTTTGACCCATTACTTATAAAAATATAATGATTAGTTGCTACAATAGAATTAGGGCTTGATCCCCCGACGGCGGGAAAATCTTCGACCATCTGCCCGACCAGCGCCCCGGTTTTAATCTTCGCGCTTACCTGCGGCTCCGCATTTTTATACAGTGAAATAGCCCATACTGAAAAAGATTCGTCGGAATTGACCGGCCCAAGTGCCGGAATCTGAATCGTATCGTTGTAAATTCCTTCTTCTGCTTCTTTCGAACCGTATGCATATGCAGGGAAATCGAGGGTGCTGTTTTTCCACTCTCCGTTCTTTTTACGTTTTACGAGGCCGTATTGATACATTCCCACATTAGCGACAAAAACTGTTTTCTCATCGGGCGAGAGCGCGATACCGAAGGGATACCTTCCGACCGGTACATTATAAAGGATTTTTTTATTTACTGCGTCTATAACAAGCATCCGGAAACCCACCTGGTCAACTGCATACAGCCTGCTGCCATCGCGATTTAGCACCAAATCCCCTATATATCCATTCGTATAATCCGATTTACAATCCCTGGCGCTGCAGTCAATGGCTCCCAGCTTATTTCCGGTCTGGATGTCGAAAATAAAAATCTTGTTTTCCTGGCCTCCTGCTACATAAACCACTTTGTTATCGGGCGAAATAGCCAGGCCTATAAAAACTGATGCAAGTACACCTTTGTCTGTCGCCGAACCGGGAGGCACTTGCTGTATGACAGGATTCTCCGAAGTCAGATTCCTTATAATGGTGATTGAAAGGGGTTGTGTTCCTGAATTGGCGGTTATGGCAATATTCCCATCGCTGCTAATTGCCAACCCATAAGGATGCGGGGCAACAGTATAGCATTTTCCGGCAGGAGTGAGAATACGGCCATTAGGTATTATCGTTTCCCCTCTTTGGTTTATATGAGTGTATCTGTTGCCGGCCGGAGCAGAAATCACCACACCCGGTTTTTGGGCAAAAGAAACTAAAGTGAATAGTACTGCTGAGATTGTTAAGAAAAATTTATTCAATGGTTTCTTTATATGAATTATGCTGACTATTGCAGAAATTATTTACCTATTCGGATTCTTCCATGAATTGAGTGGAATTGGTTTTGGAAGGCCAGAAGACCGAAGTCAGAAGACGGAAGAAAGTGCTAAATTGATATTTAAACCTACCATTAAGAAGCTAATTGAAGAAAAGTAATTGACCAAAAAGCTTCACTTTATAGGGTGAAAGAAGTTGTCAAGAGGTCTTCCGTCTTCCGGCATTTTCAATTCACCCATTAAATTAGCTGTTGAACCCCTTTTTGTAATGGTTAAAATTACAAAACTTCATTTAGCATCCTCCACTTTTTTTGATATAAATCTCAAGTATATCCGGGAAAGAAAACCAGGAGTCAATTAAATCAGAAAGCCGGGGAAACCCGGCTTTCTGTGATAAATAGTAATGATCCAAAGACTACCTGATGATCGAAATTTTCTTCGAAATCATCTGGGTTCCTGTATAAATCTGCAGAATATACATTCCGGGTTTAAAACCTTCGGTAAGTATCTGCAGGTTAGTACCCCTGAAATTGTTGCGGTATACAACCTGGCCTAAGTTATTCACCATGCGTACCTCGTTGAATTTCACCGGGGTAACCACATTGATAATTTCGGTGGATGGATTAGGATATACACGGTATGCAACTTCGTCCGTATTGGGAACACCTACAGTGATCCATGCTATTGCACATGCTTTAGGCGACTCGCCAAGAGCATAAACAGCCGCCACGCAGTAATTCTGCTGGCCATTAGCTACCGGATAGTCGTGGTAAAATAAAGCAGTAGTATTTGAGATCAAAGTATCGTTACGATAAACATTATAACTGAGTGGAGGTGTTACCGGCTCAGTCCATTCCAGATGAACGCTGTTATCAAGTGGTTGTGCAATCAGGTTGGTTACAGGATTCAGCACAACAACAGGAGCTAAAACACCCACGTATTTGTTCATTCCTTTGTCGGTTGCAGTGGTACTGAATCCACCAGCCCAGCCACAGCGATTGCTTACAAAATCACAGGCAAGGAATTGTTCAGTTTCAGTTCCCATGAATTGAGCCCAGGAATGTCCCCCGTCAAAACTGTAGGATGCTCCCGTAAAACCAGTTGCAGCACCAGTCGAAACAAATGTATTCTCAGTACCAGGTACATAAACCATATCGTTAGTTAGGAATGGGCCGGTTGGAGTAACCGTTTGCCATGTTGCACCACCATCATGAGTTTCTCTTAAAACAACTGTGGTAGTGGTTTGAGCCACTAAACCATTCATATCATCTTTAAAACTGATTTTATTAATTCCATCCGTAACCGGGGTAATTCCTGTAGCTGAAACTGTCCAATGTAATCCCCTGTCGTGTGAAATGTAAAGGTTAGCCTTGTTTGTGCCGAAAATGATTGTGTTGTCACCAAACGCCTGAATTACAGATGTCCATCCGCCTTCGCCTGATAAAGCAGCAGTTCCGCCGTTAATATCAGCTTTTGGAACGCGTGTCCAGGTTGTTCCTCCATTGGTTGTGGTATAAATCTCGAAATATGCAGCAGTACCGGTTCCGGTTACATCACCATGGCACATACCTATATTAGCATCCCAGAACCAAACGTTATCTGCGAAGGATGCAGCTCCCTGCAAGGCACCTACCATGTGAACCCATGTGGTTCCGCCGTTGGTTGTTTTGTAAACACCGCAATTATTATCCTGAGTGGTCTTGCCATAAAGTGAAACAAATGCAGTATTAGCATCTATTCCGCATATATTGCCAAGCCCGTAAACTGCACCACCCAGCACCTGACCAGGAACCCAGGTAGTACCACCGTTTACAGTTTTTGTAAATTCGTTAATTGTGGCAGCAGCACCGCTTCCATCGTAAGCTGTTGCCCAGGCAACCAATGAATCAACGGCGTCGATATAATTTACGCCCCTTGATGCTGCCGTGAATCCACTTGCCTGCGAAATCCATTCGCTCAGGCCGATATTAGCTTCCTGAAAAGCTGTATCGGTAGCATTTAGTGCAACAACGCGAAAGACATGTGTGCCCAGGGTAGCTAATGAAGTATTCCACGGATAGGAGAAAGTGGTTTGTGTAGTGTTGTATACAAGGGTTCCATCAATGTAAAGGTTAACAGCGGTTGGCGTACCTTTAACGACTGAACAATTGATGTTATACATAGGTCCGTAGGCAAAAGAATTATTTGCCTGCAAATTAGGAAACCTGACGATCATGTTAGCGTTAGCTGGTTTAATACCATAAACGATACCGAAATTTTTACTAAAAACAGATCCGCCGGCAACCATATTTGCAGTCAGGGAATAATATCCGTTCGAAGAACCTGACCACCCCCAGTTCATGTGGTATTTAGTGTCGCTTGTACGGTATCCGTCGCAAACCCACGCATGACCCTCGTTAGCTGCTGTTGAACCAGAATAATATACCGGTCGGTTTGCATCTAACTCCGCTTTTAGTAAGGCTACCCAGTTAGTATTGGTATAATCGGTTTTTGCTGCATATTTAATGGTTGAACCGTTATAATTAAAATAATTGCTCATAGCCCAGGGAACATCGGTTGAATATGCACCTGAACCGGTTGCGGCATAACCCATATCAACCGAAACACCCAGATGATATAAAAGTGTGGCTATATCAGTATAACTACCGCTGGTTGCGCTATTGCCCATGGATGCAAAGTTATAGTTGGTTGCTCCAAAATTGACAGTATGCGATCCTGTTCCCGGGTCAACATACGTATGCGATCCTACTCCTGTTGCAGGGAAATTATAGAATTTCATGATCTGGCCCATTGCTGTAGCAACGCAACCAGCCCATGCTTTTCCACCAGGACCGCCTGAAGCCACAGGGCAATAATAATTATACCATTGTCCCTGATCCCATGTAGAAGAGCATAGAGGTGCAACATCGGCAGTCGGGGCATCAATTAAATTGTTCAGAATACTGTTCCACTCCGAAATAGTTGAACTGTTATCCATATTACTTTCAACAAGTTGCGCTATCTCCTCACTGTAATTGTCGAACCAGAATTTTGCATTTGGGTTTGAAATTTCGAACTCAATAAATCCTTCTTTCGACTGTGCAAGCACCGGTACAGCTGCATCGTCAGCCGAAACAACCACAAAACCTCCACCTGTGAAATTAAACACATAGTAGGTTGTGATTCCGTTATACGATTTGCTGAAACTGTTAGCAACGCTGTAATTAGCCTTACCGGAATAAGCACCAAAATAATTGTTGGCCACCTGGCTGGCTTTTTCGATGGTAACCGACTTACCAAACGCAAAAGTTACAAACAGCAGAGTGAACAAAAGTGTAGTTAGTTTTCTCATAAAGTTTAAGTGTTTGTTATTTATTTAGTATTAAATTCAGAAACGGGAAACAAAAAAAAATACTTGCCGGACAAATGTGTTTTTCTTACTAATTGATTATCAGTCGTTTTTCGATTGGTAGAATCAACCAATGACACATTTGGTAACAGCAAGCAGCAATGAAATGGGTAAAAGGAACACTACAGGCAAACCGACCATCAGCATGCAAATATAATATTTATATAAACATGAAGGAAAGATATAAAAAAAAAACTCAAACTTCAGAATGGCTTGCATTTATCCAATACTTCAGTAATTTCGTCGCGCTAAACTCAGCCCATGTTTATACAAAATATATTGTATCACCCGGTTTCAGGAAAAACCAATACTATTTTGCTGATAACAATCGCTTTGATTCCGGCATTTGTATTTTTCCCTTTTCCGGATTCCGTATTTTCCAATGGAATTGATCCTCCTTTAACCTGGGTTTTTAATTTTCTGATTCAGGGCAATTCAGCCATTGGAAAACACATCATTTTCCCTCATGGCCCACTGGCATTTCTGATGTATCCATTGCCGGGCAGCCCAACTTTTTGGATAGCGGTTATGGTTCATCTTGTTCTACGTATTTTTTTAGCATACTGTTTGTTGAAACTTGCCACGCACAAGCATTTCAGTATCATGATTTTTGCATTGGTTACAACTTTTGTATTGCTTGCGCTGAATGATATCTTGTTAACTATTGTTCAAATTATAATACTCTGTTACCTCAATTTTTTCGAGCGAAGGAATGTAACATGGCTGATTCCCGCCCTAATTATCACACCAATAGCACTTTACATAAAAGCATTTGTTGGAATTGTAAGTCTTTTAGTAACCTTATCATTTCTCGGAATTATGATTTTCAGGTCGGTCATCGGACTCGAAAGCAGGTTTCGTTTATTACTTTTCCTTATCATTCCTTTTGTACTGTTCCTGGTTTGGCTTGGGCTATACGGTGATTTTGAAGGGATGGTAACCTTTTTTAAAGGCATGTATGAACTGGCTGCAGATAACTCGGCTGCCGTCGCGGTGTATCCTTCCAATAATTGGTGGCTTATCGGAATCGCACTTGGTACAGGTCTGCTTTTGCTGCTTCTGAATCTGAAAAACACGACTCTCCTTACATATTCGATACTGGTGAGTCCGGCTCTTTTTGCCCTCTGGAAATATGGAATGGCTCGCGAAGATTACCTGCATACTTCTATGATGTTTATTTTTATTTTATTTATAATATTGACATACAATATATTAACCAAGAGTTTCAAGCTTTTCAACTGTTTCTTTTCAGTAATAATAGTACTGCTTTTCTATTTTACTCTTCAAAATTCATATTATTTTGAACCTTACCAGGTTAAGGCTAACGGCTTACAAAATCTGGTTTCGAAAATTATTCATAACTCGTATTTTGCCGATACATGCCAGTATTCATCCGAAAAATCAATAGCCCGTAACAAACTGGATAACAATATTCTGAAACTGATTGGGAATCAGACTGTAGATGTTTATCCCTGGGATTATTCGTATTTAGCAGCAAACAACCTGAAATGGCAACCCCGGCCTGTAATTCAAAGTTATGCTTCCTATTCCTATAAACTTGATGCACTGAATGCAGGGCACTTCAATAGTGAAAAAGCACCAGGATTTATCATCTGGGAATTGCGGAAAATCACCCACGACATACACGGTGGAACCCTCGAAAGCATTGATGGCCGATATTTGCTGAACGATGAACCCGAAACTTTGCTTGCCTTGTTGTGCAATTACGAATTGGTCGCTTCTCAAAAAGGAATATTTCCGGCACTGATTTTCAAAAAAAGATCAACCTCACTGACACCAGCAAAGAGCCAAATGGCACATGCACGAACAAAGTGGAATGAATGGATAGATGTTCCCCAAAATAACAGTTCCGTGATTCAGGCTTCGGTTGCTATGGCACGCAGTATGGCAGGAAAAATAAAGAGTTTTCTTTACAAAGATGAGGCAATTTATGTATACTACCTGCTCGAAAAGGGGGATATCCGTATGTACCGGATTGTGCCAAAAAATGCTGCGTATGGACTGTGGATCAATCCCCTAATCATAAACCCCGAGTACAAACGAGCAGAACCTTCAGTGCAGAAAATCATGTTCCGTTGTTCCAATACGGCTATGATGAAACCGGAAATTGATATTGAGTGGAACCAGGTTTCTTTTATCCAACCTCATCCAATTTACATTGGGCAAAAGGAGCTTATCAATCCGGTGTACTCCTTTTTCGGTATTACTGATTTGTCAACCAAAGAGTACCTGTTCTGTAGTACTGATAGTCTTGAATCTGTAATTCCGAACTGGGCGCAACCGGATGAAACAAAGATTATTTCGACTGGAAGCAACCGGATGTCACAATTAAATCCAAACGATTATTCTGTTTCTTTCGGGTATTCGCTCGATTCGCTCCATCCTCCCGATGGCATGCATGAACTCGTGGTAAGGGCTGGTGTATGGGCCAAAGCACGAA
Organism: Bacteroidota bacterium; assembly: GCA_037142075.1. Lineage (GTDB taxonomy): Bacteria > Bacteroidota > Bacteroidia > Bacteroidales > UBA4417 > UBA4417. Next base: position 14,952 of record JBAXBJ010000074.1, on the reverse strand, counting down.
CCGACATACAATCCGTTTTGGTTATTTCCATTGAAAAAAACGGGAAATCACTTCTTTGGAAGGGGGTAGATATGAATGAGTTTCTTCACGATAAAAATGTGATGAATTACGTTACCAACTATTCAATCCTTGACAAAGAATTACTTCAGCAAAAAGGTTTAATCCTGAAGGTTTATGCCTGGAATACAGGCAAACAACCGTTACTGCTGGATGATCTTTCGGTACGGATTGAGGCAAAGTAGTTGTTGGATAAATCGAAGAAGCGTCCCAACCAAGCAAAAGCCCTGCCCCTATTTTCCCTTTTATTTTGCCTGGATGCTATCAAAAATAGCTGTTTTCTACCTTCACACCTGAGTCCTGATTTCACAAAAATTACTACCTTTGCACCCCTGCTTCAAGCAGGTTGTAATATCAATTTCCCATAATACTGGAATAAAATGTTTGAAAGTCTAAGCGACAGGCTCGACAGAGCGTTTAAACTGCTGAAAGGTCACGGTTATATCACTGAAATCAATGTAGCCGAAACGCTCAAAGATGTCCGGAAAGCCTTACTCGATGCCGATGTTAGTTATAAAGTAGCCAAGGAATTTACTGACACAGTAAAAGCCAAAGCCTTGGGGCAGAATGTATTGACCTCGGTTTCGCCGGGACAATTAATGGTTAAAATTGTTCACGATGAACTAGCCGAACTTATGGGCGGCGAAAAGGTGGAAATTAACCTTAAAGGCAGTCCAGCCATAATCCTGATGTCAGGTTTGCAGGGAAGCGGTAAAACCACTTTCGCCGCTAAACTGGCTAACTACCTGCATACAAAAAAAGGTAAAAATCCCCTGTTGGTTGCTTGCGATATTTATCGCCCGGCGGCCATCGATCAGTTGAAAGTGCTTGGTGAACAAATTGGTATCCAGGTGTATGCCGAACCGGAGAACAAGGATGCCGTAAAAATTGCCCGCAACGCTCTAAATTTCGCGAAGGATCGGGGATTCAATGTAGTTATTATTGATACAGCCGGACGCCTGGCGATTGACGAAATGATGATGAACGAAATTTCATCACTCAAATCGGCGGTAAACCCCCACGAAACACTTTTCGTGGTTGATTCAATGACGGGTCAGGATGCAGTAAATACGGCTAAAGCCTTCAACGACAGGCTCAACTTTGATGGTGTTATCCTTACCAAACTCGATGGCGATACACGGGGAGGTGCAGCCCTGACCATTCGTTCTGTTGTCAATAAGCCTATCAAGTTCGTCGGTATTGGCGAAAAGATGGATGCGATTGACATGTTCTATCCTGAGCGTATGGCTGATCGTATTCTGGGTATGGGTGATGTTGTATCACTTGTTGAGCGGGCACAGGAACAATATGATGAGGAGTCGGCCCGGAAACTGCAGAAAAAACTTGCAAATGACCAGTTCAACTTCAATGATTTTGTTGATCAGATCAGGCAGATCAAGAAAATGGGGAACGTCAAGGACCTGATGAGCATGATTCCGGGAATGGGCAAAGCAATGAAAGACATTGACATTGATGAAAATGCATTCAAAGGTATTGAAGCTATTATTCAGTCGATGACGCCCCTCGAAAGAGAAAACCCATCTGTTCTGAACGGGAGCCGGCGTAAACGCATTGCGCAGGGAAGTGGCAGCGATATACAGGAAGTTAACCGCCTGATAAAGCAATTCGACGATACACGTAAAATGATGAAAATGCTAACCACCGGCGGTGCCCAGAAAATGGCACAGCAGATGAAGAATGCGAAGAGGAGATAGGAGTTATGAAATATGAGTTGTGAGTGTTTTGAAGCGATTTTCTGAAACAGATAACTAAAACATTAAATCATTTTTTAACTGTAATCATCAATAAATTAACACATTAGCACATTATAGCATTACCACATTTTCAAATTACCGCATCAGCACATTATCGCATTAGCACATTAGCAGATTCTCAAATTACCGCATTAGCACATTAAAACATTACCACATTAATAAATTAATTACAATGCAAATCATCGACGGCAAACAGATAGCATCCGAAATTAAAAAGGAAATTGCAGCTAAAAGTGCAGCTATCATCGATAAAGGCGATCGCCCTCCTCACCTGGTTGCTGTTTTGGTAGGCGAAGACGCTGCCAGCCAGACATATGTGGCCAGTAAAGAACGTGCCTGCAAGGAAGTTGGATTTACATCGACTATTTACAGACTGGAAGCTGATATTTCTGAGAAAAAATTGCTCGAAATCATCGATTTTCTGAACAAGGATGATGAGGTTGATGGTTTTATTGTTCAACTGCCTTTGCCTGAGCAAATTAATGTACAAAAAGTGATCCGGAGTATTAATCCTTCGAAAGACGTGGATGGCTTTCACCCCGTCAGCCTCGGACTCACCATGCTTGGCGAGCCTACATTCTTACCCGCAACCCCATATGGAATCATGCAGTTACTCGAACGCAGCCATATCGAGACAAGCGGTAAGCATTGCGTAGTTTTGGGAAGAAGCAATATTGTCGGTACACCTTTAAGTGTAATGCTTTCGCGAAAAGCCTACCCGGGAAATTGTACGGTAACACTCTGTCATACAGGGACTAAAAACCTGAAAGAAATTGTTATGACTGCTGATATTCTGATCGCAGCTATGGGACAACCGCATTTTGTGACTGCCGACATGGTGAAAGAAGGTGCAGTTATAATCGATGTGGGTATTCACCGCATGGAAGATAACAGCGAAAAGGGATACCATATTATTGGCGATGTAAAGTTTGATGAAGTTGCGCCAAAATGTTCCTTTATCACTCCTGTGCCGGGAGGAGTTGGCCCAATGACCATCGTTTCCCTGCTGATGAATACATTTAAGGCGTATAATGGGGAAATAGGGAAATAGAAAAATAGAAAATAGGCAAATAGTGCCGACCATTTTCCATTAACCATTTTTCATTAACCATTTTCCATTAACCATTTTCCATTAACCATTAACTATTTTCCATTAACTCATAAAACACCCAATTGAAAACAGATCCGACACAACAAGGCAAGTTACTTCCTTTAATGGAAGACTTCTACACCATACAGGGTGAAGGCTTTCATACCGGGAAAGCTGCCTATTTCCTGCGGGTTGGTGGTTGCGACGTGGGCTGTTACTGGTGTGATGTTAAAGAATCATGGAATCCGAAACTTCACCCGCTCACCGATACCGGTGAAATAGTTGAGCGGGTTTTAGGAAATCCTGCGGCAACTGTGGTTGTGACCGGTGGAGAGCCTTTGATGTACAACCTTGATTATTTGTGCGAAAGTCTTAAAAAAAACGGGCTGCAGGTTCATCTCGAAACCTCGGGATCGCACCCTTTCAGTGGCTCTTTCGACTGGATTTGTCTTTCGCCTAAAAGAAAAAGTCCTCCAAAACCAGAGATTTTCAAAAAAGCAAACGAGTTAAAAGTGATAGTTTTCGATGATACCGATTTCGATTGGGCCGAAGAAAACGCATTAAAAGTCAACCCTGAGTGTTACCTCTGCCTGCAGCCCGAATGGAGCCGGATGGAAACCGTTTTACCCGGTATAATCGACTATGTTTTGAAAAACCCTCGCTGGCATATTTCATTACAGGCACATAAGTTTATGCATATTCCTTAGTTCGATAGTTTAATTTTAATGCTATCTGCAATTTCATCTATTCATGGAACTTGCCTAAATTAGCGGTTCAATAAATTGAATTATGAAACCAAAAAGGTTAACACTTTCGTTTATACTTTTCTTCGCAATACATATTTCGCTTTTTGCGCAGCAAACTACAAAATCGCGCTCCGACAAGCAATTCGACAGGGGTGTGCAGTTGTATAACCGGCACGAATTTGTCAGCGCTCTTCGCACTTTCGACGAATTACTTGCTGATGATCCTGGCTATGCAAAAGCCTGGCTGCTAAAGGCTGATATTTATTATGACAAGGAGGAATTTTCGACCGCAATTAGCTGTTATGAAAAAGCTGTTAAGATCGATTCAGCTGTTTTTCCCCCGGCATACTATATCATGGCTAATTTATATTTTGATATGGAAAAATATGAGGAAGCAAAAACCAACTACCTGAAATACCTCACTTTTAATCCAAAAATACAAGCTGAACTAAAGCGTACCAGCGATAATTTGTCCCTGTGCGACTTCAGGCTTTCGCTGATAAAAAACCCTGTTCCTTTCAACCCGGTGAATATAGGACCCAACGTAAATTCCCCAGGTTACGATTATATTAATGCCGTGAGCCTCGACGAAAATCAGCTCTTTTTTACGCGCAAAGGTGCCGATCCGAAGAGCGATGAGAGCTTTTTCCGCTCCGTATCGGCACGTTCGTCTAACGGGCAGCTAAACTGGAGTCCGGCAATTGAAATAGGCGCACCCATAAATACACCTGGAAATGAAGGAGCCCTCTGTGTGTCGCCCGATGGTATGACTATTATTATCACATGCTGCAGTCGCCGCGATTCATATGGAAGTTGCGATTTGTACGGTGCTCACAAAATCGGAAATAATTGGTCAGAACCTCAAAACCTGGGTGAACTTGTAAACTCGGAATCCTGGGAATCACAACCTTCTCTTGCCGCCGACGGGCGTACTTTGTATTTTGTTTCTGCGCGTCGTAAGGGTTTTGGCGGATCTGATATCTACAAAAGCACAATGCAGGAAGATGGGAGTTGGAGCGCACCTGTTAATCTGGGTGATCTGATCAATACAGGTTCCGACGAAATGGCTCCCTTTATTCATCCGGATGGCCGGACTCTCTATTTTTCTTCCAAAGGACACCCGGGCATGGGTGGTGCCGATCTCTTTGTTTCGCGACTGGACACCAAAGGCAATTGGTCGAAACCGGAAAACATAGGCTATCCTGTAAATACCAGCAAGGATGAAATTAATATGATAATCAATGCGAAAGGTACCGAGGCATTTATTTCGGCTGAAAGGGAAGATGGTTATGGCAAAATTGATATTTACCGCTTTGAATTGGCAAAACAATCCCGGCCTTCTTCTGTATCGTATGTGCAAGGCAGAGTTTACGATAAAAATACATTAATTCCTTTGTCTGCCACTTTTGAACTCATTGATATGCAAAGCAATGCAGTTGTAGTAAATTCTTCATCCGATCCGGTTTCGGGAGAATTTGTCATGACTTTGCCTGTGGACAAAGAGTACGCGTTGAATGTATCACGGAATGGCTACCTGTTTTATTCTACGAATTTCAGTCTGAAAAGTCTGACTAAAACGGATAGTTCTGTAAAACTCGATATTCCCATGCAGGCCGTTGCGGTAGGCGAAAAGGTTGTATTAAACAATATTTTCTTCGACACTGATAAAAGTGAATTACTCCCGGATTCGAAGTCGGAACTCGACAAATTAATTTCATTCCTTACCAAAAACACAGCTATGCAGATCGAAATTGGCGGACATACGGATAATGAAGGAAGTGATGCACATAACCTCATTCTCTCTCAGAACAGGGCAAAATCTGTGTACGACTACCTGATTATCAATGGAATAGAATCAAAAAGGCTGATGTATAAAGGTTACGGTAAAACTATGCCCGTTGCCAGCAACGAAACACCCGAAGGCCGCGCCAAAAACCGCAGAACTGAGTTCAAGGTGCTGAGTAAATAGGGTATATTGTTCCTGATTGCAGGTTCCTGGTTACTTGTTGCTGGTTACTTGTTGCTGGTTCCAAGTTCCAGTCTCCAAATGCTGGGTGCCGGGTTCCAGTCTCCAGTTTCAAGTTTCCAGATTCAAGTTTCCAGTTTCCAGTTTCCCGAAATATCTCCTATTTGGCCGTCCAGAAACAGCGTAGGGGAGAAACTATTTTTTCTTCGGTTTTCAGTTTTGTCATGGCTTTATCAACCACTTTCCTGTCGAGGCCTGTTTTATCAACAATCTGACCGGCACTTAATGGTTTTTCACTCTGCTTCAGGGTCTCCAGAATTTGATCTTCCGTATTCATAATCAATGAGTTTATAGATTAATTGGTAAATTTTTCGTGCACAAAGTTACCAAAGATGAACTGGTAATCTGCAAAAGAAACAATGAATTTTTGAAATGGGATGCATTATCCTATAGAATGAAGGATTTAAGTTTTATAAACCTTGATTTTTATTTAAAACCTCCTTTTTGATACCTTTTGATCAGATAGCGCCTATTTCGATCAGTTGCACAATGCGCTCAATATCAGCATCGGTACCCTGTGGATCGTATTTCACTTTCAGGTCGTAACCGAATAAACGAGCAAACGACTGATAGAAAAAAGCCCTGAACTTTCCCCTGAAATCTTTAACAATATCGTAAGAACAGTTACTTGTCTGCCTGTCAATTAATTTCAATAAAATTTTCCCTTGCGAAATGGTCAGGTCTTTCAATTCATTGCCAAATTGTGCCTGGAGTTCCTCCTCCGCTTTTTTCATCATCTCTTTTTTTTCTCTCTCGCTGGTGATACCGGCCATTTTGAGGTTGTATTCATTAAATTTAATTCCGGCAAGCCTGGCATAAGGATACGCTTTTTTAACATTCCGTACCAGGCGTTCCCATTGCCTGGCATCGGCTGAATTCCTGAACGATTTATTCCCTGTTACCTCAACTCCGCTAAAGAAAATAACAGGAATAGTATCCTTTTTAATTACATAGGCCGGGCATTGATAACCAAGTGTATCGTGTGGATTAAGAATGACCTGCGCAGAAACCAGGAAAGGTACAAATGCCAGCAAGCCTAACAGGATGAACCTCATAACACAGGTTTTTATTGAAAGGATTCAATAATTATGCCATTTTTACATCACCAGCAAGCACATATTACGAGGGGGAACTGTAAATTATTCTGGCATCACAAAAAGAAAGGCTATGCAACTTTAAGCCTGGCAATATTAGTTTTACCCAGCTTTTCTGCTGCATAATCGCGGTCGATGATAAGTTCCGAATGTATGCCCTGCGAAGGAATTTCGAACATGGCATCCGTAAGAATGGCCTCAAGGATGGATCGTAGACCACGCGCACCTGTGCGGAATTCCAATGCTTTGTCAACTATAAACTCATATACATCATCCGTAAATATTAAATTCACGTTATCCATTTCGAACAAACGGACAAACTGTTTGATAAGTGCATTTTGTGGTTCGGTAAGGATACGGATGAGTACTTCGCGGCTTAAAGGATTCAGATAAGTTACGACCGGGAAACGGCCAACCAGTTCGGGTATCAGCCCATAGCGCTTCAAATCCTGGGGTGCCACGTATTGCAAGAGGTTATGACGATCAATCACATCTTTTTCGCGATCGTTTGAATACCCTATGGTATTGGTTTGCATGCGTGCAGCAATTTTTTTATCGATGCCATCGAAAGCACCACCCGAAATAAACAGGATATTACGGGTGTTTACCGTTATCATTTTCTGCTCCGGATGCTTGCGCCCGCCTTGCGGCGGAACATTCACGTCGGCACCTTCGAGCAATTTGAGCAAAGCCTGCTGCACACCTTCGCCCGACACATCGCGGGTAATAGAAGGGTTATCGCTTTTGCGCGCAATTTTATCGATTTCGTCGATAAAAACAATTCCTTTTTCAGCTAAGGCAACGTTATAATCCGCTGCCTGAAGAAGACGGCTCAAAATACTTTCAACATCTTCGCCCACATAGCCGGCTTCGGTTAAAACGGTAGCATCAGCAATACAGAAAGGAACCTGCAACAATTTTGCGATAGTTCGGGCCAGCAATGTTTTTCCTGTGCCTGTTTCTCCAACCAGTATAATGTTCGACTTATCAATTTCCACCTCATCCTTGTTCTTCGAGACAGGTTGGTTGATGCGTTTAAAATGATTGTAAACGGCCACTGCCAACACGCGTTTCGAGTCGTCCTGCCCGATGACAAACTTATCAAGATAATCCTTAATTTCCTGTGGTTTAGGTGTTTCCAAAGGTTTTTCGTTGGTTTTCTTGGTATGCTTTGTTTCTTCCCTGAGTATATCCCTTGCCTGGTCGATGCAGTAATCGCATATGTGTGCTTCGAGGCCTGCAATAAGCATGTTGGTTTCGCGCTTAGGGCGTCCGCAAAATGAGCAGCGATCTTCTTTCTTTGCCATAATTAATGTTATTTTCTACCTGGATGTTATATATTTAACGAAATACATCCAGTATTATTAGCTGATTAATGTATCAGCCGGTAATTGCAAAATTATAAAAAAATCCGGCAAGAGTGGCGAATTGTTCTACCCTTGCCGGAAGTTGAGTGTCTAAGTTTGCTATTTCAGAGTTTTTACGTCTCTTACCAGCAGTTCATCGATCATTCCATAAGTTTTGGCTTCTTCAGCTGTCATCCAGTAATCACGATCCGAATCTTTCTCAATTTTCTTGAAAGTCTGCCCGCTGTGATTGGCAATTATTTCGTATAATTCCTTTTTCAGCTTGAGAATTTCACGGGTAGTAATCTCAATATCAGACGCCTGTCCCTCAGCACCCCCCATAGGTTGGTGGATAAGGATGCGCGAATGCCTCAAGGCGGTGCGTTTTCCCTTTTGTCCTGCACAAAGCAATACAGCCCCCATCGATGCTGCCATACCCGTACAAATGGTAGCTACATCGGGCGCGATGTACTGCATGGTATCATAAATCCCTAAGCCGGCATATACCGAGCCTCCTGGAGTATTAAGGTATATCTGAATATCACGTTTCGAATCAACCGATTCGAGAAAAAGCAGTTGGGCCTGTATAATGTTGGCAACATAATCGTCGATAGGAACGCCAAGAAAAATAATGCGATCCATCATTAATCGCGAGAAAACATCCATGGTGGCAATGTTCATCTGGCGCTCTTCGATAATGGTTGGCGAAATATAATTGCCGTAAACGGAAGAGTACCTGTTAAGCGTGGTACTGCTGATACCGCGATGTTGAACGGCATATTTGCGGAATTCGTTTTGCATGTTCATATTTTAGTGTTTTTCGGCATCAATTTTAGTAAATTCTTCGTAGCTGATCTCTTTTTCGACCAGTGTAACTTTTGATTTAACGTAAGAAGCAACGCGCTGACTATATAATGATTCAATTATACGACGCACTTCTGTTGGTTTATCTTTCAAAAATGAAACAGCCAGCGATTCGAGCCTTTCGAGTAAATCCTCGTTCAACTGCATGGTTCTCCATCCCTGTATGTAATAATCTTTCACATAATCCTTAATTTCTTCATCGCCTACCTGTATTCCCGATTCAAGAATAATCTTGTTTTCAATAAGTTGCCATTTCATGCTTTCGGCATATTTATCATAGTCGCGTTCGATGTCTTCGGCAGTAAGTTTACCTTCGTTGCTTTCGAGCAGCCAGCGTTTCATAAATTCGTCAGGAATTGAGAAATTATTGGTTTCAACCAGGCGTTCCTGCATATGGTGTGAAAACAGGTGATCGCTGTCGCCGACAAAAGCCTTCTCCGCTTCATTCCTGATTTTATTTCTGAATTCTTCTTCTGTCAGTATGCCGGTGCCGGGGAACACTTTTTCGAAAAACTCCTCATCCATTTCAGCGGGACTCATCGTGCTTATTTCATCGATAGTAAAACTGAAATCAGACTCCAGGTCCTCAGCCTCTTCTTTTGTAATTCCCAGCATAGCGGCAGTTTCCGTCACATTGCCTGTTGCCTTTAAAGGATTAAAAACTTTAACTTCGTCTTTCTGAGCACCGATCAACATATTCTTTATTTCGGCATCGGTAATCAGATCAATCGTAATCCTGCTGGAATGCATGATGCCATTTTCGAGCACATTGCCATCAGCATCGAGTTCTGCAAATTCGCCGAGAAGAACATCTTTAGCGCCGGCAGTTTCAGTATTGGTCAAAGTTCCGAAACGCTGCCTCATATCGTCAACATATTTGTCGACCATGGTGGGATCTACTTTAATCACGTGGTAATCAATAGCCAGGTTTGAGTCGAGCACAACATCAAATGATGGAGCAAAACCAAGGTCAAAGAAGAATTCGATATCCTGGCCTTCTTTCCAGTCGAATTCGGGCGTCAGAGTGGTATTAGGCAAGGGTTGGCCTAAAATATCAAGTTTTTCGTCGGTGATGTATAGGTGCAATTTATCGGAAACCAGTTTGTTCACTTCGTCAGCAAACACAGCCGGACCATACAGTTTCTTAATCATTCCGAAAGGTACGTGCCCCGGACGAAAACCAGGCACATTGGCTTTCCTTTGATAGTCTTTTAAAATTTTTGTGATGCTTTCATTGTGGTCAGCCGGGCTGATCACCATTTTGATAGTAGCGGTTAATTCGCCGGTATTCTCCCTCGTAATTTCCATGTTTTTTCAAAAATGAGTTAAAATATTCTGTATTTATTTGATTGCCAAGCACATAGTATCATTTTATATGCGCAACAATTAAGTGCGCAAAGGTAGTATTTTAAATGATGTAGAGAGCGAAATTGGGTAAAGTATTTTGTTCCGGGATAATCCGGAAAATCGAAATTTATCCTTTTACCGAAGAGTATATTAATCAACCTCCACGGCAACTTTATCAACTTTCTTAAGATCCCTTTCGTAATAGAAAGAACCGGCGAAAAACATGGCTGCGGCAAACAACAGGGCTAAGGGAAGGTATGAAAAGGCAGTCTGTATGTTGGTAGCATCGGAAATTGAACCCATTACTATAGGACCAAGCGATGCTCCAAGCAAATTTTGTATCACAACCGCAATTGCATACGAAATAGCCCTCAAACCTGCATGCACAACATCCTGTGTTACAGCAGTCGAAGCAGCAATAAAAGCCGTAATCGATATGCCCATCGACAATAAAATCAGGTATTGGGTAGAACCGTTAAAAACGCTGAATGCCAGGAACATAAGAATTGCCGAAAGAAGCGAAGTAAATGTGGGCACCAGCAAGCGGGCATTGATCTGTTTTTTTCTCCACCGGTCGGTAATATAACCTCCGAGTGGCGCACCGATTATGGCAAACAGCATAACAGCCCCCGCTTTCATTCCGGCATCTTTTTCGAGCACTCCCTGCACCCGGTGAAAATAAGTAGGTAACCAGGTAAGAAGTGATGTTGTAGTGAAAACTACACCAGCCATTCCGAAATAAGTAAATATCAATGATGGTTTTGAGAGAAATTCGGTCAACATGTCTTTGATTGACATTCTAACCTTTTTGCGTTCTGCTTTTTTGTCCTCTTTTGACAAAGTTTTCTCCAATCCAACTGTTTTGTAATCCTTTACAAAGAAAAATAAAATGGCTATGATCATGCCGGGAATTGCAACAATGCCAAGTGCATGCCGCCATCCCCAGTGTGCAGCTATTAATCCCCCGGCGCCAATTCCAATAGCACTTCCCAGCGGGATGGAGGCATTCCATAAACCTATCATTAAAGCTCTTTTTTCCTGGGGATAAATAGCCGACATCATGGCTGAACCACCCGGGGCATAACCGGCTTCACCCACTCCGACGATCGTCCGGGTCGCAAAAAGTTGCCGGAACGTTTTTGAAAAAGCGCCTAAAGCAGTGGCGATGCTCCAAACCACGGCCATGATTCCGATGGTCTTACGGCGGCTCCAGCGATCGACCAATATCGAAATAGGAAAGGTAAACAGCACAATCGACCAGTAAACTGACGAAACAAGCATTCCACATTGTGTATCCGTAAGATTCCAATCGGCTTTAAGGAATGGAAATAACGAAGTGATGATCATCCTGTCGATATAATCGAACATGTAAAGTAAAAACAGCAGTATAAAAATGTAGTTTGTGTAGCCTTTCGAGAAAAGATATCCTTCCGGTTTGACCTTATTCTTCATTGGAGAGAGGTTTGAAATGGTTAATTACGCAGAAAATCGTTCTAGTTTGCAGGACAAATATAATTGTTTTTATTCAAATGGTTCCACCACGAATTGAATGGAATTGGTTTTAAATGGTCAGAAGACCGAAGTCAGAAGACGGAAAAAGCAATAATTTGAAATTTTATGCTACAAATAAGAAGCGATTTGGAGAAAAATAATTGACCAGTTAAGTTCCGCTTTCAAAGGATATGAGAGGTCGTCAGGGAAACTTCCGACTTCGGTCTTCTGACTTCCGACATAATCAATTTTCCCACTACATTAGCAGTAGAGCCATTCAAATTAAACTAAGCTGTAAATGTGACTTTTAGCAAACAAGGATTCTGGCTATTGAACTCCTTTCTTTATCTTTGCACTTTTTTAACCGGAATTATACGTTTACTCATGGATTTCGAAGCTACCGAATATACACTGCAATCACTGGTCACAGGCGAACTTTTTGAAGATACAGGTTGGCTGCTGGATGCACCAAACCAGTCAAAACCCGGATTGATCAGAGCAATATATAAGTTAAAGCAAATTAACCCTAAAAATTCTTCCTACGGAATTTACCGCTTTGCCGACTGGCTGCCGGTAAACCGAATGTTACAAGGGTCATCGGCAAGTATAACTTATAAAAGTTCAGGCCTTGCCTCCAAACTTGGTTTAAAAAACCTATTTATAACCTTCAGCGGATATTGGCCCGAAAAAGGTGTAAATATGACGACATGTTCCTTTAAGGAAACTGAAGCCTATTCGGTCTGTGCCCGCATGGAGCCCGGGCAAACCAAGGTGCTGGTAGTAGCTTCGGCCGGAAACACTGCAAGGGCCTTCGCCAAAGTATGTTCTGATAACAATATTCCTTTATTACTGTGTGTTCCCGAAGATAACCTGAATGCTTTATGGTTCGAAAAGCCATTAAACGACTGCGTAAAACTGATAGCGTCAAGCAGCGGAAGCGACTATTTTGATGCTATTCATCTTTCGAACCTGGCTTGCCAGTGTGAAGGTTTTGTAGCCGAAGGAGGTGCCAAAAACGTAGCCCGCCGCGATGGCATGGGCACAACTATGTTATCGGCAACAACATATATAGGCGAAATTCCTGACTATTATTTCCAGGCTATCGGAAGCGGAACCGGGGCAATCGCTGCCTGGGAAGCCAACCTTCGCTTGATTGCTGACGGCCGTTTCGGTGATAAAAAAATGAAACTCATGGTTTCGCAGAACAGCCCGTTTGTCCCCATAATGAATGCATGGAAAGCCAATTCGCGTGATATGCTTCCTTTCGATGATGACACTGCACGCAGGGAAGTGGAAATAATTGATGCCAAGGTGCTCTCGAACCGGAAACCGCCCTACCCTCCTATTGGCGGACTTTTTGATGCTCTGACTGATACAAATGGAGAAGTGCTGGCAGCCACCAACGAGGAAGCAAGGCAGGCCGCTGAATTATTCCTGAAATACGAAGGGAACGACATCCATCCCGCTGCCGCAGTTGCTGTAGCTACGCTAATACAAGCTGTTGCTGATAAAAAAATTGACCCGGAAGCCATTATTATGTTGAATATTACCGGTGGTGGTGAGGATAAATTTAAAAACAACAAAAAACTCTATTCACTGGCTCCATCTCATATTTTCGAAATCAATCCTTCGGTGGAAGAGATAAAGACAGTTTTGAATACAATATTTCTTTAGTGGAGGTCAGAATTATATCCAGAAAACAAAGTAGTTTTTCGGTAATTCAATTTCATTTTGATGCCAATTGAGAAGAAAAAGGCGGATATTTAGCCGTTTTACGTTAAAGAAACCATTTTTTTCAGTCATTTTCATTTTATCTATTGTACTATATGGAAACTTGCATATATTTGATGCAACTCAATTGAAACTTCAAACCAATTTATTTTAAATGTTTATGAAGAGACTTATCTCACTGATTGCCTTGATGTTGGCAGCATTTCCTTTGTTTGCCAGCGAGGCCGACCTTAAAATTCCCGAACTCAGTTCTGCACAAAACAACCTGCTTTTGTTAGGTTTCCTGGTTTGCTTCGCCGGATTAGGTTTCGGAATGTACCAGTTTTTTAAAGTGAAGAATTTACGCGCTCATAAGAGTATGCTGGATGTTTCGGCAGTCATCTTCGAAACCTGTAAAACGTACCTGATTCAACAGGGCAAATTCCTGCTGATCCTTTTTGCATTTATTGCCGCTTGTGTTGCTTTTTATTATGGAGTTTTACAGGATGCCGGAGTCGGTGGTGTTGCTCTTATTCTGCTATGGGCTGTTATCGGTATTCTTGGTTCTTATGGAGTAGCCTGGTTTGGCATTCGAATGAACACATTTGCAAACAGTCGTATGGCTTTTGCATCGCTCGAACGCAAACCACTCAAATTACTCAAAATACCTCTTGATTCAGGTATGAGCATCGGTGTAGTTCTTGTTTGTGTTGAGCTGATTATGATGTTGATTATCCTGCTTTATATACCTCGTCATTTAGCCGGTGCTTGTTTCATAGGATTCGCGATTGGTGAATCACTTGGAGCTTCCGCTTTGCGTATTGCCGGGGGGATTTTTACAAAAATTGCCGATATAGGTTCTGACCTGATGAAAGTAGTTTTCAAAATTGGTGAGGACGACCCACGTAACCCAGGCGTAATTGCTGACTGTACCGGTGACAATGCCGGTGACAGTGTTGGCCCGACTGCTGATGGTTTTGAAACTTATGGCGTAACAGGTGTCGCTCTCATCTCTTTTATTGTTTTGGCAGTAGGTACGGTTGCTGATGGTACTTTTATTGCAAATCCCGAATGGCAGGCAGCTTTCCTTACCTGGATTTTTGCCATGCGCATTTTAATGATCATTACATCAATTGGATCATTTTATATTAACGATTTTATCAGTAAGTCGTTGTATAGCAAAAAAGATGATCTTGATTTTGAAAGACCACTTACTAATCTTGTCTGGATTACTTCGATCATGTCGATCCTGGTAACTTTTATAGCAAGTTATTTCATGGTTGGACCTTCTACCATGATAGGTGATTTGGATGCAAACATCTGGATTGTATTATCGGTTATCATCAGTTGTGGAACTATTGGCGGGGCTGTTATTCCTGAATTTACTAAAATATTTACTTCACCAA
>JBAXBJ010000073.1:0-24244 GCA_037142075.1 Bacteroidota bacterium | reverse complement strand
GTGGAGTGTAGGGGAGTCGAACCCCTGACCTCTTGCCTGCCAGGCAAGCGCTCTAGCCAACTGAGCTAACACCCCGTAACAGAGGCGCAAATTTAAGAAACTTTCCTAATTTTACACAAAATAAGATTATTTTTATGAAACGCCTGTTTGCAGCTATTAAAATTCATCCTTCAGCCCGGTATATCAGCTTGTTTAATGAAATTTCATCGTCGTTGCAACACGAACGGATAAAGTGGGTAGAGCCTGAAAACATGCATCTTACCCTGAAATTTTTCGGCGAAACGGATGAAAAACAAATTCCATCTATACGGCAAGCTCTTGCAGAAGCTGTCGCAAAATCCAACCCGTTTGTCCTGAAAATTGCAAACACCGGCATTTTCGGCAGCAGGTACGACCCCAAAGTGATCTGGTTCGGCATTGAAAAACAGCCTGATCTTGATGTGCTGGCTAAAAATATCTTCGGTGAACTCGAAAAATACGGTTGGGAGCAGGACCGGCAGAATTTTATACCCCACCTCACTATCGGAAGGATTAGAGAATTAAAGGATAAACCCCTTTTTCAGCAAATTATCAGCAGATACAACACCATTGATATACAGGAAGAAAATGTATCGGAAATAATTCTTTATGAAAGCGTACTGCGCCGCGAAGGCCCTTTGTATGTAAAAGTGTCTTCATTTCAGATCGTGTAAAACCCAAATCGGAATCAGCGTGCTTTATATACTACCTTTGTACTATGCGACTAAACGACATCATCGAATTCAAATCCTCACCGCTGATAATAGAAAAGCTGAATGACTTCGGGTTTACCAAAATATTTGCGGAGGGGGATGTTATTCTGAATGAAAACGTATATATTAAATCCATACCAATTGTAACAAGCGGAAGTGTCAGGGTTATGCGGACCGACGAAGAAGGCCGGGAAATCCTGCTGTATTATATCAAAGCAGGTGAAAGTTGTGTCATGTCGTTTTTGGGTGGATTGCACCACGATACGAGCAAAGTAAAAGCCATTGCCGAGGAAGAAACACAAATACTGTTTATCCCGGTTGACAAGGTGGGTTTACTCATTAAAGAGTTTCCCGAATGGTTAGACTATATTTTCCGCTTATACCATGAGCGCTTCGAAGAGTTATTGGATGCTGTAAATGCTATCGCATTTAAAAAATTAGATGAACGCTTATTCAGCTTTATTAAAAAGAAATGCGAACTGATGAACAACAATACCCTGAATGTAACCCATGAACAACTGGCTAATGAGTTGGGAACAGCCCGTGTTGTGGTTTCGCGCCTACTCAAACAAATGGAAGATGTAGGCCTGGTAAAATTGGGCCGGAATAAGATTTCTCTTATGTAACAAACGTTACCGTGCAGCAATTTTAAATGTATGACTTTTGCAGTGAACAATTTTACACACTTAAATTCCAGCAAAATGAAACAAAACATGGGAACCACAGATAAAGTGGTACGGATTCTTGTAGCCATTGCCATTGCAGTGTTATATTTCACAAATCAGATTTCAGGAACCGTGGCCATCGTGCTTTTAGTTCTTGCCGGTGTTTTTATTCTTACAAGTCTGTTAAGTTTTTGCCCGCTGTATCTGCCTTTCGGTATTTCGACACGAAAAAAAGAAAAGTAGGGCTGGAATTCCAGGGAGAATTTGGTTGTTAATTTGACAGAAGTCGGAAGACAGAAGGCAGAACACGGAAATTCGTTCGAAAACCCTGTCGAAAAGGCTGCATATTTGCCATTTAACAGGCTCCACACAGTCTGCCAGGGGGAAGAATGTCATATTTACCTGGCATTTTTTGCCGGCCTGTAAAACGAACTACCCACATAAAAAATCTAAAATAGCTAAAAATCAGAAAGAAAATGTTTGAATCAATTATAAAATTATTCCGCAAAGAACAAACCGACTACGCACAATTGGTAAAAAATGGTGCAATTATTTTAGATGTCCGCAGTAAAGGCGAATATGCAGGCGGACACATAAGGGGCTCAGTCAACATTAACGTTGAACAGCTTGGCAGCAATCTTCACAAATTAAAAAGCAAATCAAAACCTATTATAACCTGCTGTGAATCAGGAATGAGAAGTGCAGCGGCAAAAAATATCTTAAAATCAAACGGCTATACGGAAGTTTACAACGGGGGCTCAGTGAACCGTTTACAAAATAAACTATAATCTACTACGAATTGAATGGAACTGGTTTTGTAAAGGACGGAAGACCGAAGCCGGAAGACCGAAGAAAGTGCTAATTTGAGGCTTGGTTCTGTTAATGGAAAATATCTGAATAAGGGAAATTGGCCATCAATGCCCTATTTTCGTAGATAAATGAAGTTGGCTGCGGAACTTCTGGCTTCCGTCTTCTGACTTCCGTCAACATAAACAACCCCACTAAATTAACTCAGAACCACAAATTATAATGAAAGAAAGAATATTGACCAACTGGACTTTTACGAGGGCATTCTATCTCATCATCGGATTGTTTGTACTGATTCAGTCCTATATGGGCCACGAATGGTTTGGTATTGCCTTTGGTGCCTATTTTGCCGCTATGGGTCTGTTTGCTTTTGGCTGCGCTTCAGGAAATTGTGCCGGCGGAAATTGTTCGACAGAGCCCAAACAAAATACCCTAGCAGATGTAAGTTTTGAAGATGATAAAACAAAATAATATGAAAAAGTATCTTGCCGTCAGTTTGGCAATTGTCACAATAGTATTTGGTGGTTGCTCCAATGGGCAATCAAAATCTTCCAATACAAGCCTTTCGGCGATTGAGTTTTCGGAGAAGATAACGGAACTTCCTACAGCCCCGATTATTGATGTGAGAACACCCGGTGAATTTTCGCAGGGACATTTGAAAAATGCTTTAAATTACGATATATCCACAGCCGGCTTTGAAAATCAGATTGCATCGCTCGACAAATCGAAACCGGTATTAGTGTATTGCCTGAGTGGTAACAGAAGCGCCTATGCAGTTCAGGACATGCGCTCAAAAGGGTTTAAAACTGTGTATGAGTTAGATGGCGGTATGATGAAATGGCGAAGTGCCAATCTTCCCGAAACTACCGACCTTGCAACGGCATCTACGGGTATGAGTAAACAACAATTTGAAGACCTACTCATTACCGACAAATTAGTGCTGGTTGATTATTACGCCGACTGGTGCGCTCCCTGCAAAAAGATGAAACCTTATTTGGACGAAATATCAAAAGATATGGCTGATAAAGTGGTGGTTATCCGCATTAATGCTGACGAAAACCGAAACCTCTGCAAAGAACAAAAAATTGATGCCATACCTGTTTTACAGCTCTACAAAAACGGAAAACTCACCTGGTCCAATACCGGATTCATTGAAAAAGAAGCGGTTGTAAAGCAACTTAAGTAAACCAGTTCTTGAAATTCACTGTTGCCTATCCCGGTCAGTCCTCCTTTTGAGGGTTTACCCAACTTGATATGTGTCCTTTTTCACGCGAATTTTATTCTTTTCTGAGAGCCTGTATAAGATTTTTCCTGAGGGCTGATTTTATTGGAAAATAAATCCAGACAACTCCATTAAACAGAATTACCAGGATTAGTACCAGCAAAAAGATAGTAGGCATTCGAAAAGCCGGGGAGAAAAACGAAGGTAAAATTCCTGTGAAGGCTGCAATAGTACCTAAGCCGATTCCGGCAAGCAGAATAAAGAAATTTTCGGCAAAAATGAGTTTCAGAATAAAATGATGCCTGAATCCAAGTGCCTGGTAAAGAGCTATTTCCTGTTTTCGTTCCGAAAGGTTACGGAGCAATACAATTCCCATACCAAGCGTCCCAATCACTATTCCAAGTCCGCCCAGCAGCATAAATACCGAAAGGTAAGTATTTTCGACTGCATTAAACTGCGCAAGCCGCTCTGAAGCCGGAGTTACAAGCATTCCGTAATCCTCGAAAAGAGACTCCATCCTTTCGGACACCTCCATTCTTTCGGCAAATGAACCATCGACCAGCATCACTTTTGATCCTGCGACCGAAGGGAAATAATGCCTGAAAAGTTCATCCGAAATCAGGATATTTCCCTGGAAAACAGAATTGTCCAATCCTCCCATAATTTTCAGTTTCAGCGTTTCCCCTTTTTCATCCAGGTACAATAAAGTATCACCGATATTTTTGCGTAAGCCCCATAGAATCACTGTCTGATCGGCGTATGCAGGAATAATTGCGGGCGCTAAAGGCACATTCAACGCAAGCCATGGGTGCCTGATATCTATTGAAATATCCAGCTTTAAAAAACTGAAAGCTTGCTGCTGATCGAAATAGCCGGTATTAACGCCCAATATTTGAGGCTGCGAAACCTGGTTCAGATTCAGGCAACTGGCATCATTGCCATCGAGGCGAAGTATTTGTGAAAACCGGACATTATGTAAAACTTCCTCATCGGCAAGACCATATTTCGCTTTTCCTTCCGGTGAATTAAGATCTTCCAGCAAGGGAACCGTTGATTCGGCCCAGAAAAGAAACCCACCGGTGCCCGAATTGCGTGTATTTTCGGTACCATAAAACGTTTTGCGGTTAGCTCCTGTAATAATAACCGAAAATGTCCCGATTGCAAGCAGAGAAACAGCCGTGAGTGACCGGCCCCGGCTCATGCCTATATTCATGAGTACCATGGTGAAAAATTCTGGCAATGATTCCGATTTCCTGAGACTTCTACTCAAAAGGATAAAATTCAGAAAGGCGATTCCGGCCACTAACATCAATCCGCCTGCCGAAAGAAAAACTTCTGAAGGATCGTCCTGATGCGAAATAAAAGTAAAACTGATAAGCATAACTGCCAGGCTGACTGACACAACACTTAGTACGAGGCTGAATTTCTTTCTTCGCTGTATTTTTCCAGGCAAAGGAATTTTAATTCCTTTCACCGACGAGGATATTGGCTTACTCAGGTTCCGGATCAATACCAGGGACAGGGAAATTAAGGCAGTTATGGAACCCGTGGCGAAACCCGTCCATATTGTGGCCGGTTCAATGTGCATCTGCAACATGGAGGTTTGAACTGCATCCTGCCAGAGTGTATTAAGCCCGAACAACAGTAGTTTGTTATAAAAAATCCCACAAACCGAGCCCAAACTACTGCCCGCTATTACAACGAAAAAGACCTCAAAAAAGAGGATACGGATAATATCCCTTTTCCGGAAACCCAGTGTTGCTAATACTGACGTTTCTTCCATCCGTTTCTGTGCATGCAGCGAAAAAAGCAGCGAAATCAGGATGAGCGAGGCCACTGTGATAAAGAAACTGAGACTCAGGAACAGTTGACCAAAATCGGTGGAATTGGCGGCCGCGGTTTTCCCTTCGGTGTATACATCCCGAACAGACATCCCGTTTTCAGCAGGATTTAGGTGTTGCATCAGGCCAGATTGAATGGCTTCAATTTGCGAACTATCGGCTTTAAATCGAAATGCAGTGGCATGTCCAAAGGCATTATCCCATAATTTTTGCCCTGCAGCCAGGGAAATAAAAGCTTTGGGTGTTCCCCGATAATCGTTCCAGTATTGTTCGTCTTTATCCCGGATTCTATCCAGGTTCACCGGTGCACCTGTTTCCCAGTCGCGGCAGTTGCCGGCATCCGACATGCCGGGGAAATCGGGCATCAAAGTCCGGTCGAATAAAGGGTCGGCGATCGGTAAAATTGATTTAATACAGAAGCGGGCGCTGTCTTCGGTCAGTTTCCGCATAGCGCCCATTTTGAAATAGCGTAAAGTAAGCGAATCTCCCGGTATAGCTGCCAGATCGGAAGCAAGCCAGCTACTGATCCCAATTTCACGCTCCGATAAAGTTTGAAGGAGATATCTTTCATCCACCGCGCTTACAAACGAATAAGGAGTGGATCTTCCATGTGTGGAAATACCATTCACCATGTAAGTAAAAACAGGCTGAGCCCCCGGAATGCTTTTCTGAATTGCTTTAGCAGAATTATCATCAATGAATATCCGGCCAGAGCGGATTTCGTATGTATTATTTGTTGGCAGTTTTCTGATTTCGAGTCCGGCATCTTCGGGCTGCCACGAAAGACGAAGAAGTGAATCCAAATCTCGCGAATCCGGATTCCCGCTTTCATTTCCGGCAACAAGCAGCATATTAGCATTTCCGCTCAGGCCTGTTTTTTGAGCCAGGGTCGGCAGGGAAACAAAAATGTTGAATGGTGCCGACTGATTGATTTTCAGGCTAAAACGGCCAGACTTAGCATCATCAGCGATAGCCGCTACTTTCAGCCGAAAAGCTACTAACGGCTCTTTTCCCGAAACAAAAGGTGCGTTTTCGGAGGCTTTGCTTTGTTTCCGGATTTTCAGCAGGAATTCATCACCGGGTTTCAGGTTCAGTTTTTCGGCGGTATTTCTGCTCAGTATGGCCTCGTCGGGGTTAATTTTCGTTCCGGGAATATCCCGCAATTTAAAAAAACTCTCATCCACTCCAAGCACTTCAACCTGGTTGATCTTTGTATCTTTATCCGTATTTATAGCGATGCCTTCGAGTTGCAATACTGGTACTACAGGGCTTTTGGTTAG
Organism: Bacteroidota bacterium; assembly: GCA_037142075.1. Taxonomy (GTDB): domain Bacteria; phylum Bacteroidota; class Bacteroidia; order Bacteroidales; family UBA4417; genus UBA4417. The sequence goes on along the minus strand of JBAXBJ010000073.1, from coordinate 17,698 downwards.
TTTCCCCATTTTTATGGACAGATCCTGCCTGAAAAAGCGATCACCAGACTGTATGGCAAATCGCGTTTTCCCGAGGCGGATATCTGTAAGATTCTCCAGGCTGAACTTCACTGAATCGCCAACCACCAAAGCCCCCGTGAGCACAGCCGTACTGACAAGCGTACCGGCCAGGATCGAAAGGTACGATTTCCGGTAATACTTCAGGTTGCGTAGAATCAGGGTTAGCAGGGTCATGGAAAAAAGAAGGGGTTGGGGGGTAGGTTTTGGGGGTTGGGGAGACTAAAAGGTGTTAATCGGTTCCTCTAATATATTTTACCTGTTTGCGAACCAAGTCCTATAATCTTCAATTAGTTGAAAATTTGATGATTTTTTATCTATAACTTCTAAGTCACAAAGAGGGAATTGAAGTTCTTTCCCTTTTAGATTTATCCCTGCTATTATTCCGTATAAGTCAACAATCTCTGTAAGCGATTCTATCCGAACTTTGTCGCCATCCTTTATCAACCAGTTATCTTCCGATTCTGTTACTATGGCTTGAATTGGAAAAGTCAATGTTTTGTCGAGATGGCTTACCCAGTTTTGCAAACATTTCATTTCATCTTTTGGATTTACACCTTCTAAAATTTTCGCAATTCTAAGTCCTTCTTCACCGAGTGAAGACCAGTAATATTTTTTCGATAATAAGTCCTGAATCATTTTTACATCTTTCTGCTTGTCTCTTGGGATTGATTTTTCTAAATCTGTTTCATATAAATTCATGGTTTTCCAATCGAGACCCTCAACTTCCGATTGATGAATATATTCAGCGGGTATTTGCTTCAAAGTCAACGAGTCCCATTCTATAGTAATTATGTTGTTTGAATTGTCAGACTCAGGAATTATCGCAGTAACTCGTCCTTGCCAACCACCCATTTCGAAAGTTTCTGAATCGGGATCTATTATCCCTGATTTTACAATTACATTATCTCCAATTTTTAAACTCATCGTCTATATGTTTTGTGCTTATGAAATACTATCTTATTCTTATTTAACTAACCGTCAACGCTTTATTTGTTTGATTTCACCCTTGTTTCGAACCATTAATGATTTCCCATTAACGATTAACCATTAACGATTAACCATTTTCCATTAACGATTAACGATTTCCCATTAACGATTAACCATTTCCTCAATCAATAACTTCCCTTCCCGAAGGTGGTAGATTTTATCCATTTTAGAAGCTATTTCCATAGAATGTGTAACTACGACCAGGGCAACATTTTGTTCGCGGTTCAGTTCGATCAGCAAATCAGCGAGTTGTGTGGCATTAGCAGCATCGAGCGAGCCGGTCGGCTCATCGGCAAGCAACAGTCGGGGTTGGTTAATAAGCGCCCTAATCACGGCCGTCCGCTGGCATTCGCCTACTGAAAGTTGTGAAGGATATTGATGAATGTGACTTGATAATCCGACACGTTCAATAAGGTACCTTGCCCGGTCGGCTGCAGATTTCGAACTATTTTTGTCTTTCTGTGCTAACAAGGGAAGCATTACATTTTCGAGCAATGTAAGCTGAGGCAATAAATGATGCATCTGGAAAACAAAGCCGATCATAGACTTCCTGATCCCTGCCAGCCGGTTTTCATCCATTTGTTGCACTGCTGTGCCATCCAAAAGCACAGTACCTGAAGTTGGCTTATCGAGAGTTCCTAAAATGTTGAGCAGGGTGCTTTTCCCGGATCCTGATGGCCCGACAATGGCAATTCGTTCTTTGTCAGCAATCTCAAATGAAATTTTATCGAGAACCAGGTTAGTAACCGGGGACCCGGGTTGATTATAGTGTTTGGTGATATGCTGAAGCTCGGCTAACATGAGGGTTTTATAGGGATAGGTTTAAAGTTCAAGGTTCAAAAGTTCAAGGTTCAAAAGTCAAAAGTCGAAGAAAAATAGGAGACATTTGATTGTAAAGTATAGGAATTGCCTGCATTACTTATTGTTTTTCAGCCTTTTCGAAACAGGATATTCCGGGAATTTTTTTTTGAATCTCTGCAAAAATAGTTTTATTCGGTATTTCTCTGGCTGAATAAAATATTTCTTCTCCGGATTTCTTAGTGATTAAAATACAGGGATTGTTTCCGGAATTCATAATCAGTTTAACAACGACCCCATTACTTGTCCTGAAATATCCTTTCCGGATATTTCCAAGCCCAAAACCATTGATTCTGAGCGTTATAATGGGCAAACTATCGACCAGGCATACGAACAAAATTCCGGATGCGGAAATTTCTTCGCCATACATTCCGTCCTTTTCTAAAACTTAAACTGACCGTCGATCAGTGTCTTATATACTTCAACCATTTGCACACTCAGTTTTCTGCAGTCGAAATGTTCTTCAACAGCTTTTCTTCCCGCAAGACTCATAGATTCGAGTTTCGTTGGATCCGACAATACTTCTGCCAGTTTTTCGGCAAGGGCCGAAGCCGTATTGGGTTTGTAGGTAACTCCGCCACCGCTTGCACTTATGATCTCGGGAAAAGCGCCAAGTTCGGGTTGCACCAGGGGTACTCCCGACGCCAATGCTTCGAGCTGATACAAGCCAAAAGCTTCGCCTTTTAACACAGGAACCGATAAAACGGTTACCGACTTAAAAAAACCCCTCAAACCATTAAGTGTAAAATCCGCTTGTATTTCGAAATCCCCATCAATATTTCTTTGCTTTAACTTATTGATCTGCTTATTGATAAACCTGGTATCATCGCCGGTCATCCCCCCGGTAGCTTTCAGTTTCAGAGTGCTGAACGCCGGATTTTCCCTAAGGCGGATAAATGCATCTACCAGGATTTCAAATCCATTTTCTTCGCATATCCTGGATACAAAACCGATAACCTGGGGCGTTTTAGCCGGTCTGGAATAGTTATAAGCTTCGGGATCCACTCCAACATGAAGCACATGCAACTTGCTATCCGGGATTGACATACGGCTTTGCATTACATCGGCAAAAAAGCGGCTTACTGCTATAAAGGCATCCACATCCTTTGCTTTTTCGGCTAACAATTGCCACATCTTTTCGCGGCGATCCTGGTGCATGGCGTCAATCCAAACATCCTCATCCTGAAGCGAATATACGACAGGCACTTTCACTTCGTCACGTATCTGTTTTGCCATTCCAAGCAGCAGAACATTCGAAAAGTGGATAATATCAGGTTTTTCGTGGAACTTCAAAAAGTCGGTAAGTTGCTGCAACTCCTCACTCTGGTGCCCTTCGCTGCCCAGCAACATCGATTCGGTAAGGTCTTCGAGGCCCGAAGCGCGTGTGGAACCGGATTTTTTGGCAGCATATTTTAATAGAGCAGGCGAATCCATCAGCTTTTCGAACCATTTAGGCATATGCCTGAATACCGGGAACTGCTTGAGATAAATATTTACTGCGCCATAAAATACAGGAATTTCATTATCGGAAGGCTGTCCGTTTAAGGTAAGCGGCAGGTACATGGGCAGGGTAACGGCATCGTGACCGGCTTTTTTAAGCGAAGCAACTACCCCGCTGTCGCGCAAGCAGTTACCACAATAAAAAGTGCCGCCAAAACCGGGGACGATGTGTACTATTTTCATTTGTCGAGTATAAGGTTGGAAGTTTTCCCTTCCAAACGTATCTGAATAATTAAAGCAAACCTAACCTGGACAAGCCAGAACCGTTCGGCTGAGCTCACGCCGAAGCCAAAAAGGAACGCAAAACATATAACATAAAATTAAAAACGAAAAAGTTAGGGGCTTGCAATACTTTTACATTTTGTGTTCTGTGTTTAATATTTTTAATTCCTTAACGAATATATCATGCCAGAAAAAACATCAAATTAAAAGATAAGACACTAGACCTGTTTTTCCTTTATAAACAATGCACTGATGGCACCCAGGAACATACTTACGCCGGCCATTACGATACAAAGGATTGGATTACCGGCAAAGAAATACTTGAGGATAAGTCCGCTGAAAACCCCGCTCACTATCTGCGGGATGGTGATGGACATATTGAACAAACCCATGTATATGCCCATGCGTTTTGGAGGTATCGAACTTGCCAGCATAGCGTATGGCATCGCAAGTATACTTCCCCAGGCAATCCCAATGCCAATCATAGGGATGATCAGGTAAACCGGGTTGGTGAACAAAAGGAACGAAAACAACGAAACTCCTCCTATACTCAGCGCTATGGCATGGGTGACTTTCTTCGAAAGCCTTTTTGCTATCACCGGCAACGATAAAGCAATTATAGCTGAAACGCCATTGTAAATACCGAAAAGTATGCCAACCCAATCACCGGCTTCGCCAAACGGGGCGGAGTTAGGATCGGCGGTTCCATAAAACTTTAATGCTACGGCAGGTGTTGTATAAACCCACATCGAAAACAAAGCGAACCAGGAGAAAAACTGCACAAGCAGCAGCTTGATCATGATAGGCGGGATGAAAAACTTTTTGCGGGGTTCTTCCACTTCAGCTGTTTTCACTAATTCATCGGGTGGGTATTCGGAAGTGGTGAAGATGGTCCACAATATGGCAGAAAGAAGCACAAAAGCACCGAAATAGAAGGAATAAGTCACATTATCGGCAACAAACCCATTTCCTGCCACTTTCGATACTCCAAACCAGTTTCCCATCATATAAGGGAGCCACGAACCTACTACAGCTCCAATTCCAATTAGCAGCGTTTGAACTGAAAACCCGAGCGTATGTTGTTCTTCCGGCAATTTGTCGGCAACCAGGGCTCTGAAAGGTTCCATGGAAATATTTATAGAAGCATCCATGATCATCAGCAAGCCTCCCCCTATAAACATAGGCGCAATAAACGACGCAAGATGAGGTGCATTGGGCATCAGTATTAAAGCAGTACTGGTTAAAAGTGCTCCCACCAGGAAATACGGCCTCCTGCGCCCCAGCCGGTTCCAGGTTTTATCGCTCATAAAGCCGATAATAGGTTGAATGATCATACCTGTGATAGGTGCTACGAGCCAGAACCAACTCAGATGGTCCACTTCGGCCCCAAAAGTCATAAGTATTCGTGATGCATTCCCGTTTTGCAGTGCAAAACCAAATTGAATGCCTAAAAATCCAAAACTCATGTTCCAGATTTGCCAAAATGAAAGACGCGGTTTCTTGCCCATTTCCTGTATTTGTTAGTGATTGCGGTATGACAAAAATATTATTAAAATCGGACTATATTCACTAATACTGAAAAATATTACGATAACCCTCCTGAGGCCTTCTGTTTTTAAGCTCTGATTGTTGAAAAGTGATAAAGGAATGATCTAATTTCGGGGCAAAACAGTCCCTTGTGAATAAGCGCGGTTTTGTTCAGTAAAATTTCATACTTTTACCTGTTTTCAAAATAAATCTCAATGACTTCAGAAAATGAAACCCTATATGTACGCCCCACCTGGGACGAATATTTCATGGAAGTATCGCGTACCATAGCCAAGCGCGCCACCTGCGACCGGGGCCGCAGCGGGTGTGTGATTGCAAGGAATAAACAAATCCTGGTAACAGGTTATGTGGGTTCGCCGGTTGGCCTGCCTCATTGCGACGAAGTCGGGCATCTTTTCAAACAGGTGACCCACGAAGACGGGAAAGTTACCAACCATTGTGTACGCACGGTTCATGCCGAGCAGAATGCAATATGCCAGGCTGCCCGACTTGGAATTCCTTTGGAAGGCAGCACTTTATATTGCCGTATGACTCCCTGCCGCACTTGCGCCATGCTTATCATCAATTGCGGCATAAAACGCGTTGTTTGCGAATTCAAATACCATTCAGGTTCCGAGTCGGAAGGGATGTTTATTGAAGCCGGCATCGAACTTGTTTATATAAATGAGGAAGTGCTGCAATATGCTAAACAACAGGTTGATAATATCGACCCGGCCGAAACAGGGAAATAGAATATGGATGAATAATGAGCTCGCCCGTAATTTGTGAGTTCTTCTGGCTAAATCCGGTTAATGAAATCAATGTCCCGGAAATCAGTGTAAGAAATATTTTTTAGCGAAGAAAAGTGAACATTCATTTGCTGTTTTTATGCAAAAGTATTGATTCGATATGAAGGAGACTGCATGTCGTAACAAAGATCATTGAAAATGTTTTGTAATGTAGTCAATACATACCATAGTTTCGCTAATGATAGAACGAGCCTGCCAGGAACTAATTTATTTTGCGACATCAAGAACGTATGTTATTACTATTTCTCCCCAGCTTACTTAATAGTAAAAAATTTTTTAAAGTTTTTTAACCATTCTATTAATTATATATTACTTTTGTCATGTGAAGAATCAATACTCTGATTCTCATACCATTCAACCAAAATATTTAATCCAATTCAAAACCTAACAATTCTGCTTATGAAAAAATTTACTCTTTTAGTTGCTTCGCTGGTACTGGTAACCCTTTTTGCCCAGGCTCAGATTGAACGCAACATGGTTTGTGTCGAGATCGGAACCGGCACCTGGTGTCAATATTGCCCCGGAGCTGCTATGGGAGCTGACGACCTGGTTTCGAACGGGAAACGCGTGGCGATTATCGAAAACCACAACGGTGATCCTTATGCCTATACCGCTTCCAATGCCCGGAATACATATTATGCCATTTCGGGATACCCGACGGCCAGGTTCGATGGTTTAAATGCTGTGGTTGGCGGCAGCCACACTGCCAGTATGTACTCTTCGTACCTGCCTAAATACACCAGTGCTATCGCGGTTCCGTCTCCCATCAAGATAGAATACACCGTTAGCCGCACAGGTCAGCAGTTTACCTTCAATTTTACGATTACCAAAGTGGGCACCTTGGCTAATAACGCATTGGTTTTCCAGTTTGCTGTTACGCAATCGGAAATTATGGTTAACTGGCAAGGACAAACTCAATGCAATTTTGTTAGCCGGGCGATGTTACCCGATGCTAACGGAACGGCCCTGGATTTTACCAGCACGAATGTTAAAACTGTCACCCTGGTTGCGAACATTGATCCGGCGTGGACTATGACTGATCTTGAGTTTGTTGCCTTTACCCAGGACAATGCTACAAAAGCGATTCAAAATACAATTCGCCCGGTAATGAGTGATTTTGCGGCTACCTCACCAACCAATGTTTGTCAGAATAGCACCATCTCTTTTAATAACAGCAGCGTGGGCCGTCCATCCTCTGTATTCTGGCTTTTCCCGGGAGGAACGCCTTCTTCTGCTTCAGCAGAGGCACCTTCGATTTTATACAAAACTCCGGGAACGTATGATGTAACTTTGATTACAACCACCGGACTTGATGTTGATACAGTTGTAAAAACCGGTTTTGTTACCGTTCGTCCGGGTGCTATTGTAACTGTACCCACCGGAAACACACTCATTTGTACCAATAACCCTAACCAAACTACCGATTATGCTACTACCAGTGCAGCAGCAACATCGTACCAGTGGGAACTGTATCCTACAGATGCCGGAACAATAACCAATAATGGCAACACTTGCACCATACACTGGGTAACCAACTGGTACGGTACAGCGAGCCTAAGGGTAAGAGGTTCCAACGACTGCGGTTTTGGCGCATGGACTGAATTTATAGATCTTAACGCTACTTCCTGCGTGGGAATCGACGAAAAAGACCAGGTTCAGCCTGTTTCTGTTTATCCAAACCCTGCATCAAAAGACATGAACATTTCGGTGAATACCGGAACAAATGAAGTGTTAACTCTCACATTGGTAAACACTTTAGGAAAATCTGTTTATAACAAAACCATGAGCACGACAGGAAAACTTAATCACACCATCAGTGTAAGTGGTTTAGCCGAAGGAATTTATTTCCTGAATGTTGAAGGTAAAAAACTGAACTATTCACAAAAAGTGACTGTACAGCACTAATCGAACATTACATTTGAAAAAGCCTGTCCCTTCGACAGGCTTTTTTTTTATTCTTCTTGAAAAAACAATCTTTCAGTCAAGGTAATTCCGGGGTATATTTCACTATCCACAATCCAACATTATTTGTTATCTTTGGAAAGCAGCTATACGTAACTAACCCTGTGGTTGCTTCGTAATCCTTACAATCATGATGAAGACTTTGTTACTTAGCTTTTACGCCTTTTTCATAATTTGTTTACTTGCATTTTGTAAACAGGAAGTAAAGAATTCTTCCAGGGGAATGACTTCAGACATTCAGCAGGATGTTGTTCCTGATGCATTTGCAGATAGCCTTCTTGCAGATGCCATTCATACAACAAGTATACCACGCCTGGAAATACCAAAAACCAAACCGGAAGAGAGTATTATTTCACATACCGGGTACTCCTTTTTATTTAATGATGCATATAAACAAGCTGAATGGGTTGCTTATGAACTGACCAAAGCAGAAACAAATAATGTATATACCCGGACCGATAAATTCGTACCTGACCCCGATGTAAAAACAGGAACTGCAACTGAGAGCGACTATTCCGGATCGGGTTTTGACCGCGGACATCTGGCACCTGCCGCAGATATGGGTTGGTCGGCAACGGCTATTGCCGAATCCTTCTATTACAGCAATATGAGTCCTCAAACTCCGGGCTTCAACAGGGGGATCTGGAAAAAACTGGAAGAACAGGTACGAACCTGGGCCATAGAAAATGATTCTCTCTATATAGTCACCGGTCCTGTGTTAACAAAAGGCCTCCGAACCATCGGTGAGGACAAGGTCGCGGTTCCGGACTTTTACTACAAGGTTGTTCTGGATTATACAGAACCCGGAATAAACGGAATCGGATTTATTCTTCGTAATGCCAGCTCAGGTCTGCCGCTCAAAGATTTTGCCGTATCGATTGATAGTGTTGAAAAATTTACCGGGTTCGATTTCTTCCCTTTGCTACCTGATAATCAGGAACAAATAATTGAAAAAACACTATGTGATACCTGCTGGTCGTGGAAAAGCACCAAGAAAAAGAGCGCAAAATAATCCTGAGCACTTTCGTTTTTAACGTGGTTTAACCCTTGCTTCTGAGACCTGAAAATAAATTATTAAATCCAATATTTAAAAATAGCAGGCCTATGCCCCCGAGCAACTATGAACGAATGATTCAACTGGCAGATGACGTTTTTGCCACTAAAAGCGATCCCGATCAACTTGATGTAAATCCCGCAGTGATTGAACGTTTACATTGCCTGCATCCTTCAACAGTTTCGGAATATGATGACGGAAACGGGCCGGTAGCATGGGTTTTGCTTATACCAACCACGCTGGAATTAATGAACCGGTTTCTCGAAACCCAGATATCGGAAAAAGAATTGTTCGATCTCACACCGCCGGATGTGCCTTACGAGGCTTTGTACCTCTGTTCAGCCCTGGTATTAGAAGAATACCGAAGAAAGGGAATTGCAAAACGCCTCGCACTGCAAGCCATTGAGAATATACTCAAAGACCACCCCGTTAAAGCCATTTTTGTTTGGGCTTTCAGCAAAGAAGGCAATCTGGCATCCGAAACCATTGCCCGCCGGGCATCACTTCCTTTGTATAAACGTTTAAAATAGAGGACCTTCAATTATTATATAAAGTATATGATTTTGGCACAATGCACCTACAATAGTCTGCTTTAAAACTTACGGCACCATATTTCATAAATCATACGAGACCGATAGTTAAGTGCTTTATGGCATGCAACATTTATGTAATTTCGTATCAAATTTTATAATTATTCGAGAAGTTAAATCGGATTCAGGAGCCATATATGGCTAAACAGCAAATTCATAATTAGAGAAATCGAAACTCTTACCTATGTACCACAAAACCAGTCTTTATGAAAAAGAATTTTTCTTTATACCCTTTAGCACTGATTGGCTTAATCGTAATTTTTGCCAATACCGGAACGAAGGATGGCAGTATTTTGACCACTCTTACTTTTCAGGATTTAGCTAAAATGAACCAGGCAAGAGGAGGTTTTGCCTATTCCTCAGATAGTAACAATATTTATGTCTCAAACGGGTTTTCGAGAAATAGCCCATTAACCACTGAAATTGAAAAATACAGTGTTGCAACTGATACCTGGACCGTTTTCGCTCAATCACTTGTTGCAAAGAGGTATTCAACGTCGGCCATTGTTGGCAATTACTTATATATTTTTGGCGGAGGCTCCGTTAATGGAAGTGCAGGCAATGAAAAAATGGAAGTTGTAAACCTGAGCAATGGAAATGTAACATTTACAACAAACAACCCTGCACCAGCAGATATTTGCGGAGCTGCAACCTGGGATGAAAGCATTTATGTATTTGGCGGCAGTTCAAGTTATTACTGGGAATTTGCAATCTGGTCTAATTATTCAAACAAACTATACCGGTTTAATACTTCGGATTCTACATGGACGGAATTAGCAAACATGCCCGAGAGCAAAGAAACAAAAGGTGCAATAGTAAATGGAAAACTTTATGTTTTTGGTGGTTATAATGGCACCCCATCAAACAGAATTGACATGTATGATATTGAAACTAACGTTTGGAAAAGTTTGGGAACGATGCCAAAAGGCGTTTCAGCAAATGCAATTGCCGTTTACGGAACAACAATCTTTATTGTAGGCGATTACACAAACGAAAAATACCTTGCATCTTACGAAGTAAACACTGGCGTTTTCAATGTTATTCAAAGTAATATGAAGAAAAGACGACATGCAGGGGCTGCTGTAATAAACGGCAAATTGTATATTATGGGTGGAAACCAAAGTTCATATATTAACAGTAGTTTGTCAAGTTTGCAAATGACATCCTTAAAATAAGGTTTAAACTATCAATTCAGCATAAAACAATATTCATTGATTTAGGCAGTAGAATCCTGTGTAAACTCCAGATGCAGAGATAAAGTACAGAATGAAGGAAACACAGCACATAACGATAGTATCTGTGGCAAAGAAAATCTTAATTTTGTCGAAAATAGAAATTCATGACTGATCCAACACCCTCTAAACGCACTGAACTTTCGACCCTGGGCGAATTCGGACTTATCAAACACCTTACTGAAGCTTTTCAAAACGAACAACCCTCAACCATTAAAGGAATCGGCGATGATGCTGCCGTGATCGATTACGGAGATAAAGTTACCCTGGTTTCCACCGACCTGCTGGTTGAAGGTGTTCATTTCGACCTGGCATACATGCCGTTACGACACCTGGGATATAAATGCGCTACCGTCAATTTCTCCGATATCGTTGCCATGAATGGCAAACCGCGTCAACTTTTTGTCGGGATTTCGGTTTCAAACCGCTTTCCGCTCGAAGCCCTAGAAGAAATCTACGAAGGCATCAGGTTAGCCTGTACACGTTACCATGTTGACCTGGCCGGGGGCGATACTACTTCTTCCGTTCACGGATTATTTCTTTCGCTCACCGTAACCGGTGAAGCAGATAAACAGGATGTGGTGTATCGCAACACGGCCAAAGAAAACGACCTGATCTGCGTTAGTGGCGACCTGGGCAGTGCTTACATGGGATTACTGTTGCTCGAACGCGAAAAGAAAGTTTATGAAGCCGACCCCGGAATGCAGCCCGATCTGGCCGGTTTCGATTATATTCTCGAAAGGCAGCTTAAGCCGGAACCACGAACCGACATCATCGAATTATTGAAAACAGTGGGCGTAAAGCCGACTGCCATGATTGATATTTCCGACGGCCTGGCATCGGAAGTCCTTCATATTTGTGAAGATTCGGGACTTGGCTGCAGGATATTTGAAGATAAGATCCCGCTCGATGCCATGACAATAGCCGCCGCCGAAGAGTTTAACATTCAGCCAGTTACCGCAGCAATGAATGGCGGAGAAGATTACGAATTGTTATTTACTATAAACATGAACGACTTCGAAAAAGTAAAAGGACTCGAAGGCATCAGCATCATAGGCCATATGACGGAGTTGAATGCAGGCGTTTTCCTGGCAACCAACAACGGGCCGCTGATAAAAATTGAAGCTTTAGGATGGAATCATATGAGGGAAGAATAGTTGGAAACTGGAAACTGGAAATAGAAAATGGTTAATCGTTAATGGTTAATCGTTAATCGGAAAAAAGGGAAACTGAAACTCTGAAACATAGGAAAATAGAAAATGGTGAATCGTTAATCGGGAAATGGGAAATGGATAAGGAAATCCAAAACTCTGAAACCAGAAACTCTGAAACCCAGAAACCAGAATCCAGAAACCAGAATCCAGAAACCAGAACCTTTAAAAACCCTACCACCAAATTTGTCAAAGCATTCCACACATATCGAAAATATTGTCCGCGAACTGCCCGACAGTCCGGGCGTGTATCAATATTATGATAAGGAAGGGAAGATTTTATATGTAGGTAAAGCGAAAAGTCTGAAAAAGAGGGTTTCATCGTATTTCAGGCGCGATGAGTCGCTGATAGGGAAAGTACGGATACTGGTTCAAAAAATTGCCGATATCCAGGTTGTGGTAGTCGATACAGAACTGGATGCCTTGCTGCTAGAGAATAACCTGATAAAGAAATACCAGCCGCGTTACAACGTGATGCTGAAGGACGATAAGACCTATCCCTGGATCTGCATCAAAAAAGAAGCTTTCCCGCGTATATTCCCGACAAGGAATCGCATCAACGACGGGTCCGACTATTTTGGTCCGTATGCTTCGGGTAAAATGATGCATACACTGCTCGATCTTATCCGTCAACTTTACCAGATCCGCACCTGCAGCCTCAACCTGAGTGCGGCTAATATCCGCACCAAAAAATATAAAGTATGCCTCGAATTTCATATCAATAACTGCCTCGGCGCATGCGAAGGGCTTCAAAGTGAAGAAGATTACGGGCAATCGCTTTCCGAAATCCGGAATATCCTGAAAGGCAATATTTCGTCCGTGCGTCAGCATCTGACTACCATGATGAAGGATTACTCCGATTTGTTCGAATTCGAAAAAGCACATGTTGTTAAGGAGAAAATAATCCTTCTCGACCGCTACCAAAGTAAATCGGCCATTGTAAGTCCGTCCATTCACAACATTGATATTTTTTCGTACGTGGATGAACCAACAGCCGCATATGTAAATTTCATGAAAGTGATTAATGGATGTATCATTCAGGCACACACCGTCGAAATACGCAAAAAATTAGACGAAGCGCCCCAGGAACTGCTCTTGCTTGCCATCACTGAATTACGCGAACGTTTCGATTCTGATGCCCCAGAAATTATAGTTCCTTTTAAGCCGGATGTCGAATTTCCGGGTGTTTCCTACACCACGCCCATCCGGGGCGAAAAGAAAAAACTGCTCGAACTGTCGGAACGCAATGCCAAATACTACCAGCTCGAAAAACACAAACAACTGGAACGCGTTGATCCGGAACGACATACCACTCGGATTATGGAGCAGATGCAGGCCGATCTCCGGCTGAAGGAGCACCCGGTGCGTATCGACTGTTTCGATAATTCGAATATTCAGGGCTCGTACCCGGTAGCCGCCATGGTGGTGTTTACCAATGGCAAACCGGATAAAAAAGAATACCGTCATTTCAATATTAAAACCGTGGAAGGGCCTGATGATTTTGCCTCCATGGAAGAAGTTATTTACCGCCGTTATAAGCGCGTTATGGACGAAAACCTTCCTTTACCCAATCTTATTGTGGTGGATGGCGGCAAGGGACAACTTAGTTCAGCCATGGAAAGCATTGATAAACTTGGATTGCATGGCAAAGTGGCGGTAATAGGCATAGCAAAAAGGCTGGAAGAAATCTATTATCCCGGTGATTCGTTGCCTTTATATATTGATAAAAAGTCAGAAACGCTGCGCATTATACAGCAGTTACGCGACGAAGCCCACCGTTTTGGGATCACGCATCACCGCAAGCGTCGCGAAAAAGGAACCATCAAAACTGAACTTACTGAAATTGCGGGGGTTGGTGAATCTACTTCTACGGCACTGCTTCGTAAATTCCGCTCTGTTAAAGGCATTAAAGGCGCCAGTTTGAACGATTTGCAAAAAACGGCAGGATTGGCAAAAGGAAAAATTGTTTTTGACTATTTTAATCCTTCAAATACCGATTAATGAGATTTTACCGTCATAAAATATCTCTGTCCTTTTATTATTTCAAATAATTATTACAAATTTCAATTTAAACCAAAATTCGTATTAATTTTACTAGAGTAATTTTTAAAATCCATCATACTCTGATTTTATTATTAACGCTATTACTTTGATTATGAAAAGGTTAAAGATTATTTTTTTACTGTTTTTTGTTCTTTGCACAACAATCTCGAAAGCCCAGGAGAACAATATGCTGATGAGTGAACCCGACAAGGCAAGCCTGGGATTGGGCATGGGATTTGATTATGGCGGCTTTGGCGGAAATTTCCTCTACTATCCCATTCCAAAAGTTGGACTATTCCTGGGTGTTGGTTACCCGCTTGCCGGTCTGGGTTATAATTTTGGAGCCAAATTTCGGTTCCTTTCGAAAAATCCTGGCAAGGTAACTGCTTATTTAATAGGTATGTATGGCTACAATGCTGCTATATATGTGGCAGATGCCAAAGAGTACAACAAACTCTTTTACGGACCGACATTCGGTTTCGGTATCGATACCCGCCACAATCCGAAGAAAGCCGGCTATTGGTCATTTGCTTTACTGGTACCTATCAGGAGTGCGGAAGTAGATAAGTATATGGATGACCTGAAAAACAATCACAATATTGAATTTAAAAATTCACTTCCACCGGTTGGATTTTCAATAGGCTACAGGATTGTACTGGATTAGCCTGCCAATCGGAAACCTTTCCCGTTAGTATTATTCAGAGTAAACATCCTTTGAAAACAGGTTCAAAAAAGGTCTTTCCACAATTGATTGCGGAAAGACCTTTTATACGGTTTGATGATTTATTACCCTGATCTTAGTTTTTGTGCTTATCTGCATTATGGCAGCAGGTTTCGGCACTGCAGGTTTCCGGCTTTTCGACCACCAGCACCACGCTGAATATGCCTTCATCCGAATTGATATCATTGTATTTTGTTATCATTTCGGCGGAAAGATATTTCTCAAGCAAATCTTCGGGTAGTTTCACTTTGTTCACTTCAACAATACCTCCCTGAGTGAATCCGGTTTTCTGGAAATAATTCATGAAAACATCTGCCTTTTCAGCACCGGCTATACATCCTGCCACGGACGATGCTTCTTTCCTGAGCGCATCAGGAATATCATTCAGAATAACAAAATCCGACACACATACATACCCACTGTGGTTGCAAACCCGGTACATTTCGTCGGCAACCTTCTGTTTGTTCGTTTGAAGGTTAAAAACGCAGGTTGCATAAATTACATCGGCATATTCATCGGGTAAAGGTGCGTTTTCGATATCGCCCAAGCGGAACTCAACATTGCTAATCTTTTGCGAATCAATTAATTGACGCGATGTGATTATATTCTTTTCTGAATTATCGATGCCGATAACTTTTCCTTTTATACCCACAACACCGGCGGCCAACAAACAGTCGTTTCCTAAACCTGAACCAAATTCCACTACATGATCGCCTTCGTGAAGAAGCTGAAAACGCTCAGGCAAGTCGGGATTTAATTCCGTAGGATTTTCACTTTTCGAGTGACTGCCACATCCTCCCGAACCGCACCCACAAGCGCTGTTTTCACCTTTTTCGGTTTTCTCAATTGTTTTAACTTCCATTTCCATGCTATATATTTTATTTTATTTTTTTTACTTTGTCGGATTACAAATATCCGCTTACAATTAACAGGTATTTGTGAATAAGGTTTCACAAACAAAGTAATTTATTTTTAAGATACAGTGATACCAGCATATACTGTATTATAAGCGGCAACGCTAATCCGATAGATATCGCACTGTATCACAGGAATTGCTGGCTGCATGTTTTTAGAGTTTATGCCCTACAGGCAATTGGTATTGATACAGGATTTCTTTATTGTTATGTATGCCCTACGGGCAATTGCTATTCATGTTGGATTCCTTTATTGCTCTGCATGCCCTACGGGCAATTGACCTTAAAATTCAGGACAAGTTTCACCCATTTATTTCTAAAGCATGAATCAAAAATCGTTACATATAGCCCGTAGGGCTTTAATAAAAGAAAAACTTAGCAAACAAGCATTGCCCGCAGGGCATTAACATTCTGCCTTTTAATAAAATTTAGAAGAACAAATCAATCTGAAGATCATCCTGAACCCACAAATTGAAATAATCAGACGTATCTGTAAAGAACTAAATTCTACCTTGCTGATCAATCAGTTCTATGCCGGTATCAGACCTTTTTTTACTCGTTTTTTACCATCTTACAGATAATTACCTGGTTCCCGGCTATTATCCGGGCAAAATAAACGCCGGAAGGAAGCCCTGATGCATCCCATACCTGGTAGTGTGTACCGGACAGAAATTGTTCATTCATAACATTTTCCACCAATTTTCCCATGCTGTTAAACACACTCAGAATAATGTCAGTGTGTTCCTTTAGCGTGATTTTGAAATTAAAAATTCCTGAAGACGGATTTGGCAAAATTTGAACTTCGTTTTCTGCTTTTTCTCTTTTCAAATCTAAAAACAAACAAGCCCTTTGAACCTGTACCAGGCTATCGCAACCTTCTGCATTATCAGTTATTTCGGCTATTCCATAGGAATTGGCAATATAATCGCACACACTATGCACTTCGCATACCGACAATAAAGGGTTATGAGAAATATCCAGGTATGAAACCGATTGCGGAAGGATATTCGCAATTCCGGCGATATTTGCCAGAGAACTGTTATTGCTGATTGAAACTGATCCTGTTACAAAAGTCAAACCGTCAATTCCTGATAAACTTTCGAGAGATTGATTTCCATCGATCGTCAGATCGCTATCAAGATAACTAAGGCTATTAAGTCCCTGTAAATTAATAAGTAATGGATTTGATACAATATCTAACTTCCCGGAAATTTGGGTTAAATTCTCCAATCCTGTAAAGTTTATTAAAAAGGGATTATTTTCCACTAAAAAATTCCCAGCCTGTACATTGCTGCCAATGTGATTGAGGTCGTTCAGCCCCGACAAGGTGACCAACGAATTATTGCCCACAATCAAATCGCGGCCAATAGAATGTAGGTTCTGAAGACCGTTCAGACTGCTCAAATTCAGGTTATCCGTAATTATGAGGTCTCGGCCGATGGAGGTCAGCACACTCAAGCCGTTGAGATTTGAGATGTTGCTCAGAAAAATTTTAACATCGCCTTCAACACCGGAGCAACCCGGGTGATTAATCTGAAAGCTATCCACCTGGCTTTGAGTGGTAAACACAATTCCGTCGGGCAAACAATAGAATGAACTATCGCAGGCGAGTTCCACTTCGTCCCTGTTGCTACATCCGGGAGCATTTCCATAAATGGTAGATGTTGCAGCTGAATTGGCCAGGTAGTCGCAGATACCCTGGGCTTCACATCTCGACAAAGAAGGATTATTCACAATCATTAAGTTGTTGATTGAGGCACTTTCAATGCTTTGCAAAGCCAGTAAACTTGTGAGAATATCATTATTTGCAACTGACAGTCCCCCTCCAAGTGTGGCAAGGTTTTCAAGCCCTGTCAAACTAGATAAGTGCATATTATAGCCTATTCCTAACCATCCTCCAATGGAAGCCAGATTTTCAAGTCCCGTCAAACTGGTAATATCATGGTTGTAATCAAGGGTAACTCCCCCGCCAACCGAAGTCAGGTTTTCGAGACCGTTAAAACTGGCA
>JBAXBJ010000072.1:0-24383 GCA_037142075.1 Bacteroidota bacterium | reverse complement strand
CCTGACATTGTGTGCCAAAGCTGCCTACTCGGTTGCCGATGTCGAGAAAAAGCCAGGCAAGCGTTCACCTGCTCCGCCGTTTACTACCTCAACTTTGCAGCAGGAAGCAAGCCGAAAACTGGGATTCTCGGTAAGCCGCACCATGACAGTTGCCCAGCAACTTTACGAAAGTGGCAAAATCACCTATATGCGTACCGACTCGGTCAACCTTTCGCAGACTGCATTAGGCATGGCTCAGGAAGAAATCATACAGCAATACGGCAAGGAATACCACAAATCACGTCAGTTTGCAACCAAAAGCAAAGGCGCCCAGGAAGCACACGAAGCTATCCGGCCAACCTATATGAATCAGAGCTCTATCGAGGGTGATGCTGCACAGAAACGGCTTTATGATCTGATCTGGAAGCGCACCATTGCTTCACAAATGGCCGATGCTATCCTCGAAAAGACAAATATAAATATTGACCTTTCGAACAGCAAAGAGCAATTCATTGCCTTGGGCGAGGTGATTAAATTCGACGGATTTCTGAAAGTGTATATGGAATCGACCGATGATGATACCGAACAAACTGAAGGATTGCTGCCACCCGTTGTAAAAGGCGAAAAATTAGGTATGCATCACATCGAAGCTGTTCAGCGATTTACCACAAGTCAGCCGCGTTATACCGAAGCCAGCCTGGTGAAAAAACTGGAAGAACTGGGTATCGGCCGTCCTTCGACCTATGCACCGACAATTTCGACGATTATAAAGCGCGAATATGTTGTAAAAGAAGATCGTGACGGGAATACCCGCGACATCAAACAGCTTATGTTGAAAGACGGGAAAATTAAGGAAACCGTGAAACACGAAAAGTTTGGTTTCGAAAAATCAAAACTCTTTCCAACCGATACCGGCGAACTTGTCACACGCTTTTTACAGCAGTATTTCGACGATATTATGGATTACAATTTTACTGCCAGCGTTGAGAAGGAATTTGATGAGATTGCAGATGGGCTGAAAGCATGGAACCTGATGATAGGTGAATTTTATACTCCATTTCATAAAAAAGTACTAGAAACCCTCGAAAGCGGGGAAAGAGCCAAGGGTGAAAAACTGCTTGGTTTAGATCCAACTTCCGGAATGAATATTTATGTAAAATTAGGCAGGTATGGCGCAATTGCCCAGATCGGGGAAACCGATTCGCCAGATAAACCCAAGTTTGCCGGATTACGCAAAGGCCAGACCCTTGAAAGCATTACACTGGAAGAAGCAATAAAGCTTTTCGATTTCCCGCGCATGCTGGGGCAGTTCGAAGATGCCGATGTTACGGTTGCTATAGGCCGTTTCGGTCCATACGTGTTACACCAATCCAAATTCTGTTCCCTCAAAAAGACAGATGATCCGGCATCGATAACCATTGAACGGGCCATTGAACTTATTGAAGAAAAACGCACCGAAGCTGCAAACCGTACCATAAAATCGTTTGCCGAACGCCCCGATATTCTTGTGTTAAACGGCCGTTATGGTCCGTATATCGCTGTTGGCAAGAATAACATTAAAATACCCAAAGGCTCCGATCCTGCTGCACTTACCCTCGAAGAATGCATTAAATTGGGCGACGCAGCACCAGCCCCGGCTAAAAAGAAATTTGTTGCCCGTGCTAAGAAGTAAAATTGCGATAATGTGTTATTGTGATAATTTGACAATGCGATAATTCGGTGTGGTAGCCGGAAGGTTTTATTCATAACATTATAAACTCATAACTTAAAACTCATAACTCAGATATCCATGCATATCTCCAGCTACTTTAAACCAGTTCAGGATATCCAGCTGCCACAAGTTGCAGCCCATGCTGGCAAACGGCTGGGCGAAGTTTTTAGCAAGCATACTGACGAAGATGGCTTTCCTGAGCTCGGGGAAATCCAAATTGCCATTTTTGGAGTGGATGATGATCGTAATGTAGTGGATAACCATGGCTGTGGAATGGCTTCGCCAAGTGTGCGCGAATATCTTTACAAACTGTTGTCGGGGAATTATGAAATGCATGTTGCCGACCTGGGCGATATTATGCGAGGAGACTCGGTTGAAGATACTTATTTCGCTGTAACCGCTGTAGTTGAGGCACTTCTGGAACTTGACATTATACCGGTAATTATCGGAGGAGGTCAGGATCTTACCTATGCCATGTACCGGGCGTATCAAAACCGCAAAAATATAATCAATATTGCGGCTGTGGATAATATGTTCGACCTGGGTGAAAGTGAATCACGACTCAATTCCCGCTCGTACCTGAGCCACATTATCTTACACAAACCCAATTTCCTTTTCAATTACACAAACATAGGTTATCAGACTTATTTTGTTGATCAGGGTGCTATTGATCTGATGCGCAACCTGTTTTTTGATATTTACCGGCTGGGGGTGCTTCACAACGATATCGCCCAGGTTGAGCCGCTAGTTCGGAACGCCGACCTGCTTTCGTTCGATATGTCGGCCATCAGGCAGAGTGATGCTCCCGGAAATGCCAATGCCACGCCGAATGGCTTTTTTGGCGAGGAAGCCTGTCAAATCGTGCGCTATGCAGGGATGAGCGACAAAATCACATCTGCCGGTTTTTTTGAAATGAATCCTGCTTTGGATCGCAACGGGCAGACAGCGCATTTGCTGGCACAGATGATCTGGTATTTTATTGATGGATTTTATCACCGACAGAATGACCATCCTTCAACCGGCGCAGATAATTATATCCGTTACAATGTACAGGTTACCGATTTTAACGATGGAATTGTATTTTATAAAAGCAAGCCAACCGACCGCTGGTGGATGGAAATAAAATGTTCGGACAATATACGCGAAAAATACCGCCGCCATTATGTAGTTCCCTGCACGGCAGCCGATTATCAAACGGCTCTTGAAGACGAAATCCCTGACCGCTGGTGGCAGGCATACCAAAAGCTGATGTAAGTTTACCTGACAATCAGTTATTTGTGATAAAAAACTGCCCAATTTTTTGCCAGAAAACCCATTTTCCATCGCAGAAAATCTGTATCCGACGAAAAAATTATTCCCACTTCAGGCATTCCAAAAGCCTAACAGCCCATTAGCCTAATAGTCCAACAGCCTAAGAGCCTAACAGTCTTATCCCCTGAAGTTCTACTTAAACGCTTTCTCCAACAAGCCATCACCACTCAGTTTGAGCCTGTTGAAATAGGAGGGAACCTCCTTGCCCATCAGTTTATCTACATAAATTTTAGCGAGGTATTGCCCAAGCATAAATCCTTGTCCCCTGAAACCAACAAACAAACCAAGGTCGGGGTCGAGGATCATACGAGGTTCCACATAATAACCTGCCCAGACAGCCTGGAAACCAACGGATGAGAGTTGCGGCAACCAGTCAACAAAAACTTCGGATACAATCTCAAGAAATTCCTTTGAATTGATTTTCAGGTTTTTATCCGTTTCCATGGGTTCGACCTGTGGTGAGGCACAGCCAATAATCTGGCCTGTTTCCCCTAATTGCTGACCGTAAACAGCGGTAAACCCTTTGTACTTCCGGCGATCGATAAGCATATCCAAGGGTTGCCCGTTGATACCCATATTTGGCAGGCGCCTGGTTATAAAAGCCTGGTGTTTAACAGGATACAATCCGGTTTCGATTCCAAGTTGTTTCGCGAATTTATCAGCTTCAGGGCCTAATGAGTTTACAAAATGTGGTGTGTGGAATTCAACATACTTTTTTTCATGATCTTTAGCCAGTACGATGTATTTCCCGTTTTCTTTTCTTACATCGAGCAACTGGCAGTCTTCGTAAATTTTTCCGCCTTTTTCGACTCCAATGCGGCGAATCAGATCAATTACGCGGCCGGGAGTTGCCTGCCAGCAATCGCGTGTTATTTGTGCAGCCTGGTAGTGTTTACCTAGGTTTGGATTCAGGTTAGGTGAAATTTCCCTCTGGTAATCTTTTGGATCGACCATATACGAATCGGACCACGAGCGGGAATCATCCAATGCTTTGTAGGTTGCATCGTCGTGTGCAAAAGTCACATAACGGGTTGAAAGGAAGTTAATATCACGAATCTTTTGCAATTCCTTAAAAATTTCAAGGTTATGCCTGGCAATATCAGCTATTTCGGGCAAACTGAAAGCCGGCCGGCCCCCTGCAATATTACGCCACGATGCGCCACGTCCAAAGTTAAGTAAGGCTGGTTTCAAACCGGCTTCCGCCATATAGCGAAATAAGGCACTTCCGCCAATTCCGCCGCCGGCAATCAAAGCGGGGACTTCAACAATACGGGCAGCATGTTTACTGTTTCCAATAATGATATTTTCGCGCACATTTTTAGGGAATAACTCACCCATCGCGAGTTGATTGCTTAAGGGTCCGCGGGGAGTAGCGTCGCCCACAACGCTGATTCCTTTGTTGCGTAATACTTGCTTAAGCCTTCGGATACAACGCTTTCCGCGGCATGCGCCCATTCCAAGCCGGGTGGTATGCTTGATTTCGTCGACAGATATAAATTTGCGCTCGCCTATGGTGCTGATAATTTCGCCTAACGTAACATCATCACAATGACACACATACATTTCGTGTTCACTTTTATACTCTGTGGGCTGCATTACAATGGGTTCGGGGAAATTCTCTTTAATGATGAATCCGCGAACTTCCATCAGGGCTTCACCATGTATATCAAGTGATTTTACCCGAGCGATATTGGTTTTATTTGGTTTTTTCAGAATTTTTTCAATAATTCCATTTCCAATTTTATTTCCCTGGTTATCAACTAGGTACACTTCTTTCTTTTCGTTAGCAAAATATTCGATGGGCAGAAAAAGCCAGTCTTTTTTTGGTGCATACCCAAAAATGGCCAGGCCGGGACATTGATAAACACAATCCATACAGCCAATGCACTTTTCGAAATCAATCTGCGGAACGGTGCTGGTCGATGTTTTTGTGATTGCGCCATGCGGACAGGCAAATTCGCAGGGATTACAGGCGAAACCGTACAGGCAATCGATTTGCACAAATGGTTTTTCGTTAAACCGTTCATTTGTAGGTTTATAAGGGTCCTGGATAACCCGGTGCGGATGTTGCTGCGAATCGATATACTCTTTCGAAACATTCAGATACGCATCGTAATTGATATTTTCACCCATATCCAGCAAAATCTCATACGCAACCTGGTTGCCCCTCAACACGGCACTTGTGCCTTCGCCAATACGAATGGAGTCGCCGGCTCCATAACAGTTACGGCCAAAAATCTCGTTGCCTTTAATGATCAGCTGATCGTCGGCAACCAGTCCGGTACAGATATTAATAACATCAATATCATCAAATATTTTTTCGGTGCCCGGAATGGGTTCAAAGTTTTTACATTCGGCGACCACAGCCCCGATGATTCCTGTGTTATCTTCGTTTGGCAAGGCTTTCAGAAGGATGTGCGACGTCATGACAGGTATTCCCAGCCTTCGGACCCGGTTTGCCTGTACAGGAAAACCGCCTTCGGTTGATTGTGCTTCAATAATGGCTTTAACTTCAGCACCAGCCTGCATTAATTGATAGGAAGTCAGGTATCCTATATTTCCGGCACCCACCGTGAGTACTTTTTTGCCCAGCAAAGTCAGTTCGTTATTCATCATTTTCTGAACCACGGCTGCAGTATAAACACCCGGCAGATCGTCGTTTTCGAAAGTCGGCATAAACGGAACGGCACCGGTAGCTACTACCAGGTATTCGGCATCCACATAATAAATCTCGTCGTTTAAAACATTCTTAACCGCGATCCGCTTTCCTTCCAGCAAATCCCAAACGGTACTGTTCAGGAAAATTCCTTCGTGGCTATCGCCGGCCAGCGTTTTAGCAATATCAAAACCCCGCATTCCGCCGAATTTCTTCTCCTTCTCGAAAAAGAAAAACTGGTGAGTCTGCATCAGAAACTGACCGCCAATTTTATCGTTATTGTCAATCACAATATTGTCAACACCTTGTTTTATCAACTCCTCGCGGCAGGCAAGCCCGGCTGGACCGGCACCGATAATGGCAACCGTGGTTTTATAAACGTCAATTGGCTTTTCCGTATTTACATCGCGTGCTTCGGGAGAGTAATCGTGAGGTATTTCGCTTACTTCTTTCACGTGATCCACTTTTGTAATGCAAATGCGGCGGATCTGTCCATCGACAAGCATTTCGCAGGCACCGCATTTACCGATGCCGCATTCGAGGCTTCGTTCACGGTTCGATAAACTATGGCTGTGAACCGGGAAGCCCGCCTGGTGCAAGGCTGCAGCAATGGTGAATCCTTTTTCGCCGGTAATGGTTGTTCCCTCAAATTGAAAGTTAATCTTTTCGGATACAGGTACTTCCAGAATTGGATGCTCGGTAATTTTATTCATTTTCGTAGAATTCAAAATTTTTAGGAACTCTTTTTTCAGAGTTTCACGGAGCAAAATTATATTTTTTTATCCACCTGTTAATCAATTAACAGATAATTTAGAAAGAGTATGATTAACAGGTGTTAGGGGGTGGGATTTAGAGTTTAGGGTAAAAGTGAAAAGAGGAAACGAAAATTACGGGATTAGGATAAATATCTAAGCTTTTTATATGTAATTTTGAATTGAACTGTCAGGCTTACCGTCATTTATTGATGAAAAATAAGTACAACAACCTCCTTGTTATTTATTATTCCGGAACCGGTAACTCCAAACGTGTTTCGGAATGGATAGTCAGGGAGGCGCAAAATCGGGGTATAAAAACCCACATTGCCTCCTACCATCAATTTAATCCTGACGATGTTGCTGATTTTACTGGAAAAACGCTGGTAGGATTTTTCTCGGCAACGCATGGTTTCAACATGCCACATTCTATGCTCAGGTTTCTATTCCAGTTTGATTTGTTGAAGGGTTCGGATGTATTTATCGGAAATACGCGTGCCGGCATGAAACTCAGAAAATTGTTTTTGCCCGGTCTGAGTGGCATTGCCATGTATTTCCCGGCACTGATCATGCTGCTGAAGGGCTTTAAAATAAAATCCATGTATCCCGTCGATTTGCCTTCGAACTGGATTTCGCTGCACCCAGGCCTGCGAAAAAAGGTAATAGACTCGATGGTTGAACATTACGAAATTCTCACTAAGAGATTTGCTTCAAAAATTTTAGATGGAGAAAAAGTGTTTTTGAAATCATTTGTACTGCTTCCTTTAGATTTGTTGGTTGCGCCAATTGCTTTCGGGTATTATTTTGTTGGCAGGTATATTCTGGCCAAGACTTTTATTGCAAACTACAATTGTAACAACTGCGGTCTTTGCATGGAGCAATGCCCGACACATTCCATCATTCTGCAAGGAAACCGCCCGTACTGGAAATTCACCTGCGAAAGCTGTATGAAATGCATGAATTACTGTCCGCAACGAGCCATCGAAGCGGCTCATTCTATGGTATTTGTGCTGCTTTTTGCACTTATCGTTTTCATAAACCCCTACCTGTCAGCCAAGGTTACCAATTTGGTGGCATTATGGTTTCATGGTTCACGTGTGGCTTTTGAATCCATTCATTTTTTGGTGCGTTGGTCAGTTACCCTGGCACTGTTCTTTACCGGTTATAAATTGCTTCATTACCTGATGCGGTATCCGGGGATCAATAAAAAAATCACCTATACCTCGCTTACAACCTGGAAGTTCTGGCGACGGTATAAAATTCCTATTCAGAATACCGCTCAAGCAGGGAAAAACTGATTGAGGCATCGTTTCTGTTTTGGAAATCAAACGAATCTTAATTTTTTCTGGTAGTGTTTCAGCGAAACTAAAAGAAAGAATAAAAGGGCAACTGCGTTCATGGCTCCATAAATAAGATACGTATGAGGCAGCCCGATACTATGTGCCAGGAAACCGGTCATAAGCATCCCCAGCCCAATTCCAAGATCGAGGCCGGAGAAAAGTGTGGAGTTTGCTGCTCCTCGCCGGTGCGGTAAAACAAGATTATTCACCATGGCCTGAAACGTGGGGAAAACCACACCGCTGCCCAATCCCAGGAGGAAACCTGAAATCATAAATCCTGCAATATTTATAATCGTACCCAGAACGATATGCCCTGAAATCAGCAATGAAATTCCAACAATAGCCAACATTTTAGGGCCGTGGCGATCAAAAATTTTACCCATATAAATACGGGCCAGGGCAATTCCGCTAGCAAAAATGATAAAAAACACACCGGTATGACCGAGGCCGGTCTTTAAGGCATAAATCGAAATAAACGAAACCAGTCCGCCATAGCTGATATTGATCAGGAGTAAATTAAAAGTAACCGGCAATGCACTTGATTCCAGTAAGTTGCGTATTGTAAATTTCGTTTTACATGCCAGCGATACCTTAGGATACCGGATAAATAAAGTGAACAGGAATCCGGCAAAAGCAAGTCCGCCGGCACATAAAAACATCATTGTATAGTTATTGTCACGTGCAAGCTGAAGTCCGGCAAAAGGGCCGACTGCCATAGGAATCGTCATGGCAAGCCCGTATAGGCCAATACCTTCGCCGCGCCGTTCGGCAGGAATAATATCAACAATCAAAGTGCTTCCGGTTGTTGTGGCAACACCCCAAACCAGACCGTGAGCGAAACGAACGATCAGCATCCATGTAAATATTCCTGCCATAGGGTATCCCAAAAAGAAAAAGGAAAACAGAAAAAGGGCTGAAATATAGAAAAATTTACGCCCATGCCTGTCGATCAGATAACCCGTAAATGGCCTCACAAGCAGAGCCGCCAGGGTATATACAGCCAGGATCAATCCGGTTTTGCCCTCATCAATTTTCAGTCCGTTTGTCAGGAATACCGGAAGCGTGGGAAGCATTATATAAAATGCAGTGAACATCAGCAAACTGGCGAAAAATACCAATGCAAAATTCTCCTTAAAAATTCGCTCTTTCGGATGCGGCATCAGCAATGTTGTTGAATGAAAAAAGTTTGATTAAGTGCACGGTATTTGAGAATGCAATACTGTCGGCTGCAAAGATATATTCAATTATTTATATATCTGAGCTTTTCTGCTAAAACCTCAGCATCCTTCTATATGAAAATTGTCATATGCTGAAACAGGAATGAACCGTGAATCCTACTTCGACGAACCAACAGTAATTTTATACGACTTTTCGCTTGCATTGCCCGACTTATCCAGTAAACGCAGTGTATAAGTATATTGATTTCCGCCCTGGGCCTGATCGTCCCTGAAGCTATTCTGCTTCAGGTTGGTGGCCAATTCCTTCAGAGGCGACTTGCTGTTTGCCGGTCCATTCTGTCGGGCCAGCGAATAAGAAGAATATGTACTTTTCGTATTCACAACGTCATCCCAGTATAAATCGATTCCGCCTTTCGAAGGAAACGCATAAAAATAGGCTACTTGGTCCGCATTGGTTTTGATTGTAACCGGTATTTCGTCAGATGGCTCGCTGATGGTGCCTTCAGTGCTTTCATTGCGAACGGAATACAGTATGCTTTTTATATTGTTGGTTGCCAATGTGGTGTCAGTATAACAAACAAAACCTGCTTTATCAGCATTTACAAATCCGGGCAAGGCGGCTTGTTTCCCTTTTGTGCCTCTATAAATCCGCAGATGCGCGGCATTGGGTTCGTTAACCTCAACCAGGAGCCGGATTTGGTTGTTTGCTTCTGACACTTGCAGTAGTTTGGGGGCATTCAGTTTTGCGCTTTTTGAGTTAGCCTGAACTTTAATCATCAACAAATCGCTTTGTTTTGTACGCTTTCCTGCCTTTGCAACAACCTGTACATAATAATAATATGTTTTCCCTTGCACTGCCTGATGATCAGTATAAGATGTGTCGTTGGACGAAACCTCGGCAATCTTGTTGAAACCGGCCTTCATCATTTCGCTCCGGCATAATTCAACGGTTTTAACAGTAAACGGATCGCTGAAATGCCAGCAGACCTGAACCCCCTTCAGTGAGGGAACATACGCAATATGGTTGCGCATAAAAGTGGCTTTGTTAAAATTATCCTGCGTTATTACAGCAACCTGCGACGATAAGCCCGAATTTCCATAATGATCGAAAGGTGAAATGAAAAACTGCATCTCCTTGCCCGCGTATCGTGCAACGGTAGTGTCGTAGTAGGTATAATAGGTAGTATCGCTCACCGAGTAACGCGAGGTAGTGCCATGAGCTAAAACAGGAGCGCCGTATTTGAAAGTAAATGCCATAAATAAAGGTGCAGGATTTTTACCTGCTGATTTCCATTTGACCAGCACCGAGTTTGGATTCAGGCTGCTTTCGCTGTAAATTATAGCATCGAATTTTACATGAAAAGGCAGTGATATTGTATCCGTCAGAATACTCTTTGGTAAATCGCCTGAAGGTTTAATTGCGGATATTTTATAGGTATAAGTGACATGCTTTTCAGCCGTGGTATCATAATACATTATTCCAAGTGCAACCCGGATAGGGAATAATAGCCGCATCCCTTTCAGCGAATCAGTACTTCCTGACGACACGGCTTTTTGATAAAGTTGGGTCAGCTTTTCCTTTGGTGGAATGGGTTGAGAGGGGAATAACAATTTTGCATTTTCAACTCCCTGGTTGAAAGCCGCAAACGTGGCTGGTGTTTTTAATTCGGCAATTTGTACCCAATGGATACTATCTTCCGACCGTTCGATTTTATAATCCAAAAGGTTCTTCCCCGTGGGTATTTCTTTACCAAGAAAAAGAAAAATTCCTGATGGTCCCTGCTTCACTTCCCCGGGGACCTGCGAATTGGCCGACAGGAATGTGAACAGAAAGTTTGTTGACAGAAAGACGGAATAAATGAGTTTTCGCATTTTACAGGATGGATAAATATCCTGCAAAGTTACGCCAGTTTTTAATTCACGCTGTAGTTTCATGAATGCGACTTAATGGGAAGTTGCAGGTTCCTTTTCTTTTACCCAAAAGTGATACCTTTGCAGCCTATGATTTCAGTAAGCAACCTTTCGGTTCATTTTACCGGCGATTACCTGTTCAGCAATGTAAGTTTCCTTGTTGGCGACCGCGACCGTATTGGCCTGGTAGGGCGCAACGGTGCCGGCAAAACCACGCTGATGCGCATTATTGCCGGGTTACAGGAACCCGAAGGCGGTGTTGTTGCAAGTCCATCGGGAAGTACTGTTGGTTACCTGCCACAGGAAATGGCCACAGGCAGCAGGCTCAGTGTGCTGCAGGAAGCAATGACAGCCTTTGAAGAAGCCCGTCACCAGCACCACCTGATGGATAAATATTCAGCCGAATTGGCCGAACGTACAGACTTTGAGAGCGATGCATATTCAAAACTCATTCAGCGCCTGAACGAAGCCACCGATCGTTTCCATCTGCTGGGAGGCCAGAATATGCAGGAAGATGCCGAAAAAGTGCTTAAAGGTCTTGGGTTTGAACCGGCAGAATTTGAAAAATCACTCAGCACTTTCAGCGGAGGCTGGCAGATGCGCGTGGAACTGGCAAAAATTCTGCTTAAAAAACCCGATGTTATCTTACTCGACGAACCTACCAACCACCTTGATATAGAATCTATTCAATGGCTTGAGGATTTCCTGATCACATATAGCGGATCCGTGGTGCTGGTGTCGCACGACAGGGCTTTTCTTGATAATGTTACTAACCGTACCATCGAAATAATGAATGCCCGCATCTACGACTATAAAACCAGCTACTCAAGGTATGTCGAACTGCGTGCCGAACAAATGGAACTTCAGAAAGCGGCCTTCGATAACCAGCAATCGGAGATAGCGCAAATCGAGAATTTCGTGGAGCGATTCAGGTATAAGGCTTCCAAGGCGAGGCAAGTGCAGTCGCGTATTAAATTGCTCGATAAAATGGATCGCGTGGAAGTGGATGATCCGAATTCGTCAGCCATTCACTTCTTATTTCCACCCGCACCCTCGTCGGGCAGGGTAGTAGTTGATTGTAAAGATCTTACAAAACGCTATGGCGACAAACTGGTGCTGGATAAACTCGAACTCGCTATCGAAAAAGGCGATTTCGTATCGTTTGTGGGCCGCAACGGGGAAGGAAAAACAACCCTGGCAAAAATAATTACCGGTGAACTCGCTCACGAAGGCATATGCAAACTGGGTCACAATGTAAAAATCGGGTACTACGCTCAGAATCAGGCTGAATTACTCGATCCCGAGAAATCGGTTTTCGAAACTATTGATGATGTGGCAACCGGCGAGGTGAGGGCGAAAATAAGGAATATCCTCGGAAGTTTTCTTTTTGGTGCCGATGCTATCGATAAAAAAGTAAAAGTGCTTTCGGGTGGTGAAAAAGCTAGGTTGGCCCTGGCAAAACTGCTGCTCGAGCCGGTGAACCTCCTGGTTCTGGATGAACCTACCAACCACCTCGATATGGTAAGCAAGGACATTCTTAAAAATGCATTACTGCGGTACGATGGCACTTTGATCATTGTTTCGCACGATCGCGATTTCCTGCAGGGCTTGACAGATAAGATATTTGAGTTCCGCAACCGGACAATCAAAACATGGCTTTGCGATATCAACGAGTTTATAAAAGCACGCAAATTAGCTAACCTGGCCCAACTGGAAGCCAAAAGAATAGAGCAACAAAAAACAGGAGAAACCCTTTCGGATAATAAAATCAGCTACGAAAAGCGTAAGCAGTTGGATCGCGAGATACGCAAGCAGGCGACAAAAGTGGAGAAGGCCGAAAAGGAAATTGAAAACATCGAAAACGAAATCTCCCGTTACGATAAATTATTAGCCGATTCCGATTCTCACAAAGATGCCGCCAAAAGCACACGCTTATTTCAGGAATACCAGGGCTTGAAAAAAGATCTGGAACTTAAAATGGAAGTATGGGAGCAGGCTCACCTGGAACTTGAAACCATGCAGAAAAATGCCGAAATGGTCTGATAAATAGGAAATGGCGGAATATTTTCCAATACCCGCCATTTTTAATTTTGGATTACGCAGGTAAATTTCCCGCCACTTGAAGTGAAAAAACAAATCCCCCTAACTCTCAGGTCAGGAATGCTGAATGGTGGTTGTTTGAAATAATAGGTTCTACTACGAATTAAATGGAATTGGTGTTAACAGGTCAGAAGACCGAAGTCGGAAGACAGAAGAAAGTGCTAATTTGAAGTTTGGTGCTATTAATGGAAAACTTTCGAATAATGGCATTTAGTCAATAAAGACCAACTTTCTCAGATAAATGAAGTTTTCAGAGGTTCTTCTGACTTCCGACTTCTGACTTCCAACATATTCAATTGACCCACTAAATTAACTGTAGAACCAAATTATATAACCTTTACCAGGAAATAATTTTTCTTCCCTTTTTGAGCCAGGATATACCGGTCGTTAAGTAAAAATGCCGGGGTGACAGTAGTTTCTTCCATCGCTTTTTCCTTGTTTACCTGCACGCCGCCGTCTTTCAGCATGCGTCGGGCTTCCCCTTTTGACGGGAAAATACCTGTTTTCTCCGAAAGGAAGTCAACCATTCCGATTCCGGCTTCTAATTCTGCACGGGGAATTTCGCTTTGGGGAACGCCTTCGAAAACGCCTAATAAGGTTTTTTCATCCAATTGGCGAAGAGTTTCGGTGGTTCCTTTCCCGAAAAGTATTTCTGATGCCTGCACAGCTTGTTCGTATTCCGCCTCTCCATGAACACGCAGTGTGAGGTCGCGGGCCAAAGCTTTTTGCAGTGCGCGGAGATGCGGGGCCAGTTCCTGTTCCTGCTCCAGCACTTCTATTTCCTGGCGGCTGAAAAGGGTAAAAATGCGGATATACTTCTTCGAATCCACATCGCTGCAGTTGAGCCAGAACTGGTAAAACGCATAGGGTGAAGTCTTTTCGGGGTCGAGCCAGATATTTCCTTTTTCGGTTTTGCCAAATTTACCGCCATCCGACTTGGTTATGAGCGGGCAGGTTAAGGCAAAAGCCTCGCCACCTGTTTTACGGCGGATCAGCTCGGTACCGGTGGTAATGTTGCCCCACTGGTCGCTGCCACCCATTTGCAGTTTACAGTTTTTGTGGTTGTACAAATGCAAAAAATCGTATCCCTGCACTAACTGATAAGTAAATTCGGTAAATGAAATACCGGTTTCGAGGCGTTTCTGCACCGAGTCCTTGGCCATCATGTAGTTCACTGAGAGGTGTTTGCCAACTTCGCGCAGGAAACCAAGAAATGAAAATTCCTTCATCCAGTCGTAGTTGTTTACTATTTCGGCATGGTTTGGTTTTGAGGTATCAAAATCAAGGAATCTGAGCAACTGTTCTTTGATGCATTCCTGGTTATGGCGAAGCAATTCTTCGCTCAGCAGGTTACGCTCCTCGCTTTTGCCTGATGGATCGCCTATCATCCCGGTAGCACCGCCAACCAGGGCAAGTGGTTTGTGGCCTGCTAATTGCAAGTGTTTCAACATCATAATGGAAACAAGGTGGCCAATGTGTAGCGAATCGGCAGTAGGGTCGATGCCAACATAAGCGGTAGTCATTTCTTTTTCAAGCAGTTCGGCCGTGCCGGGCATAACATCATGAATCATTCCGCGCCAGCGCAGTTCGTCAACAAAATTCATAAAATCTTTATTTGGTGCGCAAAGTTAGCAAAACTATTGATTGGCAGTGCGACACATGAATTTCCTATAAACAGGAGGAGTCATAATCGAAAAGGAATGAAAAACGTATAACATCAAATATAGAATAAAGGATCTACTTGTAAATATAGCGGGTGAATTGAAAATGCCGGAAGTCAGAAGACGGAAGTCAGAAGTTCTCTTGACGACTTCTTTTATCCTTTCAAAGTGGAACTTTCTGGTTAATTACTTTTATTCAAACCGCTTCTCATTAGTCGGAATAAATTTCAAATTAACATTTTCTTCCGTCTTCTGACTTCGGTCTTCCGGCCTTTTAAAGGCCAATTCCACTAAATTCGTGGCAGAACCAGAATGAAAAAGTAAAGGGGGCTTGCAATACTTTTACATTTTTGTGTTTTTGGATTATTATTTTTAATCTCTCAGGGTAAATAAAAAAATGAGGCTGTCCCGGTTTGCCAACAGCCTCATTTTTAGAAATATACTCTTCAGGTCTTTGAAATTTGATAGTTCAGGAACTATATAGGGACGTAATTTCAGATTGTTGGAATGCCAAAGAACGGCAATACCGATTCGGCATTTTCCTGTGTAACATGCAGGTAAAACTTCCCATCTTTAAAAACAAAGAACTCATATTCCGCATGCGCACTCTGGAAAGAGCAATCGTAAAATTCACCATGCTCCTGAACTTTACAATATTTATAAAGACGCAGTCCGCCGCGTGTGGTAACATATTCCATCAAAGCGGTGCAGTTTGCAGGGGCCCACTTGCATTTTACGGGTAACCTTTCGAACAGGCGCCCGTTGCAGGAATAGGCATCAACTTTGTTGAACGGAACCTTCATGATTGTTTTATCGGCCATAGTCAGGTTCATGTATTTCAAACCTGATTTAACACTTTCGCAAAAATAGGTTTTGCCATCTACGGTCACATAGCCGTTAACTTCGGGCCCCGCCTTCAGAATCAGAACGGACATGACCAGGATCAGTAATACAGATAATTTTTTCATTGCTTGGTCCTCCTTATTTTTAGGGTTGATAATTAATGGTATAAAGGTACATAACAGGCTGATTAAGAAGCAAATGAAATCTACCAGACGACTAAAAGAATCGGCAAGATGTTAGCCGGCTATATTGGTCTTTTAGAAAGCTGAAATGAACGGTTCACCGATTCCTGTGCGAGGAGGAGGTAATGGTTTAGAAAAATTCTGTATCGGTGAAAACAGGAAGAAGATCTGATACTTTCAAAGGATGTTACCAATTATTCCACAGAGTGGAAAGATGTTATTTTGAAGTATTTTTTTGCTTAATAATGGTCAGAGAATGAAAACGGAAGAATTTGAAAATGGGATATGTAGAGTCATATATTTTTCATACTACTCATAATGAGAAAATTACCAGTTATCGTATGTTGTATTTTCCCCTGCAGGAAAGCGATGTGTAACGCATGAAAATATATTTTTCAAAATTTGGACAAACTTTACATTCAAATGATAACAGCCTAACCAAATCCATTATCCGAAATCTTCTTTGTTCGTTAGTATTTAAACCATTCAATTCTGATGGTTTCTGCTTACCTTTGCCTTTTGCGGGACGTTAGCTCAGTCGGTTTAGAGCGCTTGCTTCACACGCAAGAGGTCACTGGTTCGAATCCAGTACGTCCCACAAATTAGATTGATTATTAAGCATTTACAAATTAATTAGGACTGAATTTAGGACAAAAAAAAGTAAATTGCTTGATTGAAGATTAAGGTAAAGCCCAGGCTTTACCTTTTTTTTGGTGTTATGGAGGGAAATTGAGGGAAAGAGGATCATGCTCAAAAGCTAATGCACCACAATAAGACAAAAACCTTACTGATTTGGTAGTTCAGATTTAGAAAAAAGGGAGAGAAATTTTTTTTCTAATTCCCTGAATTCATATAAATAATAATCGACAGAAGAGTTTTTTTTGAAAATATACTCCATATCTGAAACAAAATAATTAGCATGTGTAACCATGCAATGATTGTGATATCCAAAAAAGTGAGCAATAGTTATATGTGGAATAAAAGAATGACGGGAAAGAACTGTCATTAATAAATGCCGGCGTTTACTGTATTTATGTGAATTTGTAGGATTATTTAATTCTGCAATGGTTATGCCATAATGCTGTGAAACAAGTAACGTAATAACCTGGAAGGGATTTGATAAAACATGATATCGCCTTAAACGAGGCAAAACATACCTATTTTGCATGGCTGTAAATTATTATCTGTGGTTCAACGGACCAGACTTTTGATGCAGTTATTGAATGAACATAAGAATCCTGGGAGCATAAAGAATCCATGAATGATTTGCATAAATTGTCAATGTCGGGGGTTTGTTGGTGGGGTTTGCCATTCATGTAAGCTCGTTTTGTTTTTGACCAGGCAGGAGGCATGGCAATAAAAAACTTAACGATGAGATCCGGAGGAAGTACAAAGTTTTGCTTTCGAGCTTCGTAACGCATCAGAGAACGAAAAGAAAAATATTTCAGGACTACCGACCTTTTGGACCATTTGTCGGAGCGAACCATGCGGGGAGCTGGCAGGGGAGCCAAATTAAATTTAGCTATTTCGTGTAAAGTTTCTGGTTCTATCATTTTACGTTTTTTATATGGGTTAGCAAGACTTTTGCCTGTTTAAGTATTGCAATCAATGTATCGATTGATTTTTCGGAGCTAAAAAGAATCATAGCCTGGGGTTTGCTTTGATCAGTACTGGATCCTAATTTTAAAGAATTGTAATCAGCATTAGAAAAATCAAGGCCTACTTTTTTCACTTCTTTGTTATTGACAATACCAATCTTAACATCGTTGGCGCCCAAGTCAATTACAAACACATTTTGAACAATGCCTACTGTGGCTTTTTTGTGTATCATATTTTTTTAAATTTTGAGAGAAATTCAACGATATCAACTTTTTCAGCAATTAAGAATTCAAAAAAATCATAAAGTGCATTCAATTTTGCATATGATTGTACTAATGCATAATTATCTTTTTGAGAAGATAAATTTTGCAATTCACGGTGAGCATCCATTTTGTCATTGCGAAAAACGGATTCACTTTTTATGGCTATTTCTTTCCGGACCTGTTCCCTAGCTAATGACAAATAATTTTCAATCTGTTCATCATCGGGAACCAGGATGTTATTTAAAAACAACCAATCGTATTTTGCGGATCCGGCATCCAGCAGGGAGCCATCTTTTTTATAATTTTCGAACCATTGAATCACGCCATTACGCATGATGGTATCAATTTCCTCCTGTGTTTTTTTTGTTATTTCGGGTAAAGCTTTCTGGCCAAGTGGAACCGGTTTGCGTAATAAATATTCATTATGTTTACCGGCTTCGACATACGATTTCAACCATTTATGAATTGTAACGGTAGTAATTCCAAAAAAATCGCCGTAATAACCACGTACTCCTTCGTAAAAAGCTTGTTTTAATTCAGCCATTTCGAGGTATTTAAAATTAAATTGTATGTCTTTTGGTACTTCTTCGTATAAAACTGCAGAAGCTGTTGGCGTAATTGAAAAGCCGGAAACTAAGCAAGCCTGGGCTATAAGATTGGCAACAAAATCGGCCAAATCTTTCCGGGATATATCGATAATTTTTACGGATATTGGATTGTTTTTTGCAATTTCTTCCATGGCCAAAATCTTAATATGGTTTGTAATTAATACCTTCGGCTTCTTCGTTTTCGATGCGTTGCATGGCTAAAACGCGTTGTTCGTGTAAAATGCGTAATGTTTTTGTTGTTTTATCTTCCTGGACAGGATTACGAATAATGCTTTTTTTGGCTGTGTAAATCCAATAACCGATTCTCCTGGCGATTTCGAATGTTTTTTGCATTTCGAAGCGCATTTTAGTTTTTGAAGGATTAGTTTCGGTCCAATACGAAAAAAAGTTTTCAATTTCTTCGTCATAAGCAGAATAGCGCGCCAGGGAAGTATTTAAAAGTGCATCCATTTCAGAACGAAAAGCAGCGGCACGATCTTCAATTTTTAAAACTTCTTTTTTTTTGTTTTTATCATCAACAACTTCGACAGGAATGAAATTTTGTTCGGTGGAAAAATTTCCATTTTCGGAAATTTTTTCACTACAAACTTTTTTTATTTCCTTTCCTTTTATTTCTTTTCCTTTCTTTTCCTTTCTTTTCCTTTCCTTTCCTTTCCTTTCCTTTATAGCATCGATTTTTGATACGTTCGCATCATTTTTTAATGCGTTCGCATCAGAATTTAATACGTTCGCATTTTTTGTGTTGTTTTGCCATCTATTTTGTGCAGAAATTTTGGCTTTTTGGCTTTTTTCGTTGCGTAATCCCAAGCGTTTTAATACAGAATTTGACTTTATATAATCATCAGAAACTATAAATAAACCAAAGTTATTAATGACAGATTCTATTATGGAAGCATCCATTCTTAATTCGAATGCAATGCGCTCATATTCGCATGGAATTTCGCCACCTTCTTCAAAAAGCATTTCGACAATACACCAGAAGCAACCTATTCCGGCAATGCCATGTTTTATTTGTAGATTGATCATTTTAGGATCATGCCTTGCGCCATAATCATGGGAAAAGTAATAAGCTTCTTTTGGCATAAATTTAAATTTTAAAGGTTTGACAAAAAACAGAAAGCTGAAAACTTAAGGTCCACGAATAGGAAGGTAAAGCTGTATGTACATAGCAGAGAAAGCTTAAAGGTCAGAATTCGTAATCAACAGGAAAAAGCGCGGAATTAGGATGCCCGGAAATTCCTAATGAATAATGGTATAGTTGGGAAT
Source organism: Bacteroidota bacterium (assembly GCA_037142075.1). Classification (GTDB taxonomy): domain Bacteria; phylum Bacteroidota; class Bacteroidia; order Bacteroidales; family UBA4417; genus UBA4417. Next base: position 5,023 of record JBAXBJ010000072.1, on the reverse strand, counting down.
AATTATCGTTTATCCTAACAATTTTAAAGATTGTATCAGAATCATCGATCTTAACCAACATGCCTGTATGCAGATTTTTCCTGAATTTAAGGAGGTTTCGATGTTTTTTGATGGCTGGTATTGTAACTGTAACGAGATTAATAATTACTATTGAAGTAGTGATTAACAGCGCAAAAAACAAGGAATAATAGAATAACACAGGTGATTTCATGGCTTAAAAGCTTAAATTTCAACCAATGATTTTTTGGCCATTTCCTGGAGTTTTTCACGGATTAATTCGGAAATTACCTGGTTATGAGCATAAGATGTTACCGGCTGAGCCTGTATTTGTTCAGCCATGCGGCAGGCATAATCTTCCTCTACGGGTGTCATACCATAAATGGAAGTTGGGAGCTGGTACCTGGTAAATGCCGGGCATTTACTTGTTTTTGGTACGTCGATGCGAACGTAAGCCTGGCCACAAATTACCTGTTCGGTAACTTTACCTGCTAAAACATTATGGCCAAAAAGTTCAACAATGCACCATGAATCGAATTTTACATTTTCAGTTTCCATTGAATGAAAGATTAATTTGTTTTTTAGAAGAATTTAAAAATTCCTGATGACGTTCGTGAACAATGTCCGGAATCATATCAGTGGACCAAACAATTAATTCACAGATTTCCATTTTCACTAATGGCATATCAAAAATTAGCTTATAGATAAAAAATAAGCCAGCTTTGAATTTATGAGTAGTGAGAACATTTAACATAATTGATGTACCATAAATAGGTTTATCAATGTAATCTTCGATAAGAAGGAAATTGTCAGTAGTTTGATTCATGACTTTGAGAGTTAATAAGTCAAGAATTGGTTCGGGAACCAGATCTTCAATTTCAGCAGAAGATTTCAAGCTACAATAAGCAAATTTTTCTAAATATTTGTACATATCATACATATCAGAATGGGTTTTTGTTGATGGGAATGGATAAATTGGGAGTGGCAATAAAAACTTTGGCAGGATGGCTGCAAATTTCTTCTGCAGCAGCTTTAAATTGTTCGGAATTGCTATTAAAATCGGATAAATGGATTAAAACCACATTTTGAGTCAATTTGCTGACATATGAGCGCAGCAAGCTTAAAGTGGCACCAAGTTCCATGTGAGAGAATAAAATGCGATTTTTGGAGGAACGGGTGGCTCCAGCGGCCAAATTTTGATTGATGATATCCATGGAATAATTTGCTTCGATGAGTATGTGACTAAATTTAAGTTCAGGAAAAGAGTACCTGCAATTGAAAGTATCGGTCAAAAAAAGCATATTACCCATATCGGGATGAGAAATAATGTAGCAAAAAGGTTCTGCGGCATCGTGTTCGATGCGAAGCGGAGTAATGAAGAAATTACCTGCCGTAAAATTCTTGTTATGATTTACAGGATTAAAGTTGTGGTGAGATGAACTGGAAGCTTCAAAAGTCAAAGCAGAAGAGAAAATATTTATTCCTGCAGAAGCATAATTGAGCATGTAAGCTGAATGATCCTTATGCTCATGAGTTACCAGGCAACCTTTCACTTTAGAAAAATCAAATTCAAGAGCTTGTTTTACTTTATCGAAGTGAATACCGGCTTCGATCAACAATACTTCGCTGGCATTATGAAGTATGTAGCCATTTCCTTTAGAAGATGATCCCAAGACAGTGAGGTGCATGGCTAAAATTTTGGAGTTTTAGCAGCTGTCTTTTTTTCTTCTTTAGCTTCTTTTGGGAAAAGTACATCATCAGAACCTTGGGGGAATTCTTCAAGCGGTGGTTGTTCGGGATAAATTTGGGAATGGTGTGTTTCGATGATTACAGTTTCAGAATTTAAAGGAGCAGTTTCAACCACTACAGATTCAGTAATCTGAACCGGGATTGTTTGTGAATTTTCGGCTATATTTTTCTGTAATTCATCTTCGGTACTTATTGATTTTGAAGCCTGGAATTCCTGTTCGTTAGCTGTTAAATTGATGTAATTATCATCGATTTTCTGACTATCGATGGTAACAGAACTATAAGCAGCACGGCACAAGGTTTTCCAACACATTTCGAGATACCATCCTTCAGTATATGCACCTGCACCGGCTTTTCTATAGCTTTTCCCGTTTTCATCTTTTTCCCAAACATCCTTATTACCGCCCCAAAATTCAACCGATGCAGTAGCCGGCCTACGTTTTTCGATTTCATGCCTGGACCAGAAAACAAGTTTATTCCTGGTATTGTCTTCGAAAACCAAGTAGTAAAAGCCACCAACCAAATCACCACGATCGAAAGGATTATCGGCAATTTCGAAGGAATAAGTTTCAACTTTGTTGTTGATATCCTTTTTGAGTGGTTTGAATTTATCTTTTGAGAATACGAGTTCAATAACCACATCGGCAGGTACATCAAGACCGTATTTTTTTGCCATCAATTCCTTGCCACGGTATCCAGCAACAAAACCAATATCAAATTTGTTGGTTTTCTTGTTTTTGAATGGGATCATGTTGATATGGTTAGGAAGAGCCGGATCGAAACCAAGACGAGCTGAAGCTACTACATTGATGGCTAATTGTTCAATGTTTACATTGTTCCAGGTAAAAGGAAGTTCGTCAGCTTTAATATACTTAGCATCTTTTGATAATCTTTTTTCTTCGGCAGTTTTAAGTACCTGATCCAGATTGATGAAGTAATTCTGGACCAAACGTTTCTGAAAGTCGGAGAGTGCGATGGCACCACCTGTTCCGGTGAATTCGCGTACTACTTTTTGTGTAAAGCGTTCGGCCGGTGTTTGATTTGCTGTTGAAAGTGTTGAATTAGTACCTGGTTGAAGGGATACATTTTGCTGATTTTGTGTCATGATAAAAGATATTAAGTGATTGATTTATAATTTAACTCAAGGCTGTCTTTCCAGCTGCCAGTCATTCAGAGATTAAGCCTATGAAAAGAGCCTGAACCCCGGGAGAAAGCAAGACATCAATGAAGCAGGTTAAGACAGTAACCTTTTAGATTTCTCCCACGAATATTATGAGATTTTTAATGTTTTGTCTTTGCTTACAATCAAGTTTATGATCTGCGATTTACATGGAATAAGTTCGTTAACTGATTCCCTGTTATCGATGAATATAGGAGCATACACATTGTTGAAAGCTGAAAGCACATTGATGATATCAATGCCGGCATTGATTTTGGCGGCATTGTTTGCATCGGGAAAAGGAACACCCTGAATAAGAGCAACACAATCTTCAATTGCTTCACCATTAATCTGTTTGTCGAACATACGGAAGGACACATAAGAAAACTTTGAATTGATCTTTGATTCCATTAGCTCCATTTTTGCCTTAGAGAAATTGGCTACCTGATAGGATAACTTATCAAGGTCGGCCAATTGCTGAGCCAAGGAAGCTTCTTCTTTTTTCAGAGCTTCGATGCGCTGGGTAATGGATTCATGGTTTTCTTTCCGGAACATTATTTTGTTTAATGCATCCAGTTTTTGCTGAAGTTCGGTTTTCTCAATTTTTAAGGTGCCTAAATTGATGGAAGGAGATTGGATGATAATGGAATTGATGTGAGCAATGTCTTTTTCGATATCAATTATTTTCTGACTGCCTTCGAAGCGGGATTCGAGGGATTGAATGGCGTTAGGAGCAAAAAGATCGTTTTCGGTATTGGCAGCTTTCAAAGCATTTTCGTTGTCTTCGTAATCCTTGTGAGCCTGTGTGTATTTTTCGGTTAACTCGTCGATCTTTTTGTTGTTGGCAATACCTTCGGATTCGATTGCTAAGAGTGCTTTTTCCTGTGCTGAATCGAAGTTGGCCTGCATTTTAAGTTTACGGCTGGAAGTATCGGAAGGATCCAATGTGCGAAGGCATGTAGGACATTTGAATAAATGTTCCGGGAAGATTAAAGTTTTATTGCTTTCGTTGGCGTATTCCTGGCGAAGATTTTCGTTTCGTGCCTGTAGTTCTTTAATCTGATCGGAAAAGCTGTGGATGCGTGAATTGTAAACATCCCGGAAATCAAGGCAGAGATTGATGGCATTTTCCAATTCGAGTTTACGGGTTTTAACTTTGGAAACTGCGTTGATGTGGTCGCGCTGGATCTGATCCTTTGTTTCGTCCAATTCGATTTTTAAGGCATGAAGCTTTTTCTGATTGGCTGTGTTTTCGGCAAAGATTTTATTATACGCTTCGGATTCGGTGGCAATCTCGTCTTCGATTTCGGAAATAGCAAATTTTGTTTCTTCAACCTGTTGCGCGATAATTTCATAATCAGTTGGTTCCGGCAAGAGCCTGTTGTTTTCAGAAATTTTGGTTGGAATGGAATTGAGATCGAATTTGAGTTTATCACTCCTGGATTTGTTGGTGCGTTTGAATTCGATGAGAGATTTGCCGGATAAGAGTTCAAGAATATGTGAAAAATCTTTGGAAAGCGTTGCAACTTCGGCATCGGATATTTCGGGCACCAAGGTTGTGAGGATGGCTCTTTGCTCGGTCCAATTGAGTTTATTGAAGTAAAAACAATTGGTAAGCATTTTGAAGAGCTGTTCGGAAACCATTTCAGCAATTTTTGCCTGGTATTCTTTTTGCTGAAGTGGAACATCGTTGTAATAATACAATGTTTCGTGACCTGTTAAGCGTGTGGCTTCGACCCCGGATTTAGGGGACCATTTTTCGAGATAAACACGGCGAAGATCAATTTGCTTATCGTTGACCAATAATGTGCCTGAAACTTCATGTTCGAGTTTTTCGATGGCATGGCCGAAACCATTGAGGGTTTTGATATTGAATTCTTTTTTGTCGGCGCTGTCCTTGCCAAAAAGAAGCCAGGTGAAAGCATCGAAGATGGTGGTTTTGCCGGTGCCATTATCGCCGGAGATATCAATTGCATCGGTGAAGTCGATGGAAAGGTTTTTGATGCCTTTGAAATTGAGAAGAGTTAATTTTTTCAGAATGATTTTCATGTGTTTATTTTTTAATTTTTTACGGGTCACATGGAAGTCGCCATGAAAAATAATCATTGCTCTGTGAGA
>JBAXBJ010000071.1:0-24759 GCA_037142075.1 Bacteroidota bacterium | reverse complement strand
CTTCAGGAATGACAATAGTACCAGAGGCATTGATAGGCTGCGTCTGTCCACCATCATATTGTTTCCACTTTGGGAAATTACGGAATTCAAATTGACAAGATAAAGGCTACAATAGGCCCTACAGTTACACTTTACGAAATTATTCCTGCACCGGGAGTACGTATTTCGAAAATTAAAAACCTGGAAGATGATATCGCTTTAAGTCTTTCGGCGCTTGGTATCCGCATTATTGCGCCTATTCCGGGAAAAGGAACCATTGGTATTGAAGTCCCGAATCAAAATCCGGCCATCGTCGGGATGAAGACTATCATTACATCTGATAAATTCCGGAATAACCATTACGATCTACCGTTCGCTATCGGAAGAACCATTTCGAATGAGGAATTTGTAGCCGATCTCACCAAAATGCCTCATATCCTGATGGCTGGCGCAACCGGGCAAGGCAAATCGGTCGGGCTGAACGCAATCATCACATCGCTTTTATACAAAAAACACCCGTCGGAACTTAAATTTGTTATGGTTGACCCTAAAAAAGTGGAGTTGACCCTGTTTTCGAAAATTGAGCGGCATTATCTTGCCAAACTTCCCGATTCCGAAGAAGCTATCATTACAGATACACGAAAAGTGGTTCGGACGCTCAATTCGCTGAACATCGAGATGGATAACCGTTACGACCTGCTGAAGGATGCCCAGGTGCGTAATATTAAGGAATACAACATCAAATTTATTGCACGCAAACTGAATCCGCTGCTAGGGCACAAGTTCATGCCATACATCGTGGTGGTAATTGACGAATTTGCCGATCTTATCCTTACTGCCGGCAAGGAAGTTGAACATCCCATCACGCGGCTTGCTCAACTCGCACGCGCCATTGGTATCCACCTTGTAATTGCCACTCAGCGCCCCAGTGTAAACATCATTACCGGTACCATCAAGGCAAATTTTCCCGCCCGTATTGCTTTTCGTGTAATTTCGAAAATCGATTCGCGCACCATACTGGACACAGGTGGTGCCGACCAGTTGATTGGGCGTGGTGACCTGCTGATGTCGCAGGGAGGTGATATGATCCGTTTGCAGTGTGCTTTTATCGATACTCATGAAGTAGAGCGTGTAACTGAATTTATTGGTTCGCAGCGCGGATATCCTACCGCCTTTGCCTTGCCTGAGTTTAACGAGGAAGAGTCGGAAATACAGCAGGAACTGGATCCCGGCGAGCGGGACGAACTCTTTGAAGATGCGGCGTACCTTATTGTCTCGTCGCAGCAAGGGTCAACCTCACTTTTACAGCGAAAACTTAAGCTGGGATACAATCGTGCCGGGCGTATTATCGACCAGCTCGAATCGGCTGGAATTGTCGGACCTTTCGAAGGCAGCAAGGCCCGCGAAGTAAAAGTAGCAACGGAGTTCGCTTTGGAACAATTTTTGAAAGATTTAAACAGCAACAGAAAACACGAAGAATACTAAAGTTAAAACTTAAAATTTATTACCATGCGAAACTCATTTCTTACAGCATTACTCATACTTGTTACCCTTACCGGTTTTGCCCAGAACGATTCAAAAGCCACGGCTATTCTCGACGAAGTCTCGGCAAAAACAAAAACATACAAGACTATTAAAATCGAATTTACCTATGCCATGGATAACGCCAAAGAAAAAGTCCATGATAAGTTTAAAGGATCGTTATTGAGCAAAGGCGACAAATACAAGCTCACTGCCGCCGGGCAGGATGTGATATGTGACGGTAAGACTGTATGGACTTACCTGAAAGATGCCAACGAAGTTCAGATCAATAACCAGGGCGAAGATGATGATTCATTTACACCGACAAAACTGCTTAGTGGTTATGGCAAGGATTATAAATCGAAATTTATTGAAGAAAAAGGCAACGAGCAGGTGATTGAACTTTACCCGCTCAAGAAAGGAAAATCCTTTACCAAAGTGCGCCTGGTTATTGACAAGACGAAAAAGCAGATCAGTAAGTTTATCATCACCGACCGCAACGGTAGTACTTTTTCGTACATCGTTGATAAAATGCTAACCGATCAACCCATTGCCGACAGCGTATTCTCCTTCAATAAAGCCGAACATCCTGGTGTTGAGATGAATGATATGAGGTAGGTGAAAATGAGGTGTTGGGTATTAGGGTTTTGGGGTTAGGGGATCGCAATTTCCGCAATGCATTTGAAAAGAAGATGCCCGCCAAGTTGGGACAGGTTTATTCCGATGTCGTTCATTTGATGCAAAGCGAATGCCAATGAAGGGTATAGCCGGTTTCAGCGTTTTTTGTGGAATGTACAGATAACGGGATAAATTTACGCATTCAGTAGTTCCCAATTCCTAATTTCGGGAAGGATAGTCAAGCAGCTGAGCAGAATCTGGTTTTTGAATTTGGGAAAGAGATGCCTGAAAAACACCATTTCCCATTTTCTATTTCCCATTTCCCTTTTTTTCAGATTCCAGTTTCCAGATTCCAGTTTCCAGTTTCTAGTAACCGTTTTTCACGAAACAAATCAGTATTATTTATATACGGCTTGTGGTTATCGCCATATTTTTTACCTTTGCCCCGGCCTATTCAAGGTGATTGCTAATTGATTTGTTTACAATACACTGCATATAATATCATGAAAAAAGACAAAGTTATTTTTGACCTCATCAACGAGGAAAAAAACCGTCAGATGCATGGCATCGAACTGATCGCTTCGGAGAATTTCGTCAGTGAGCAGGTTCTTAAAGCGATGGGATCGGTATTAACCAACAAATACGCTGAAGGATATCCCGGACGCCGTTATTATGGTGGATGCCAGATTGTTGATCAGACGGAACAAATTGCAATCGACCGGGCTAAAGCTCTTTTTGGTGCCGAATATGCCAATGTTCAGCCACATTCAGGCGCGCAAGCCAACATGGCCGTGCTCATGAGCATTCTGAAACCGGGCGATACCTTTATGGGGCTTAATCTCTCGCATGGTGGACACTTGTCACACGGTTCACCTGTTAACTCTTCGGGTATTTTATACACTCCGGTTGCATATGGTGTCGAAGAATCAACAGGCACTATCGACTATGATAAAATGGAGGCAGTAGCACTTGCCGAAAGACCTAAATTGATGATTGCCGGCGCTTCGGCATACAGCCGCGACTGGGATTACAAACGAATGCGCCTGATTGCAGATAAAATCGGAGCATTACTGATGGCCGACATAGCCCACCCGGCAGGCCTCATTGCCCGCGGGCTGTTGAATGACCCTGTTCCATATTGCCATATAATAACCACCACCACTCATAAAACACTTCGCGGACCACGCGGAGGTCTTATCCTGATGGGAAAAGATTTTGAGAATCCATGGGGTTTGAAAACTCCGAAAGGCGAATATAAAATGATGTCGGCCCTGCTCGACAGCGCTGTATTCCCTGGCATTCAGGGTGGTCCACTGGAACATGTAATTGCGAGTAAAGCGGTTGCATTTGGCGAAGCCCTTTCGGATGAGTTTATGGAGTATGCTATCCAGGTACAGAAGAATGCCCAGGTAATGTCGAAATCCTTTATTGAAAAAGGATTTAAAGTTATTTCGGACGGAACTGACAATCACCTGATGCTAATCGATCTGCGCACTAAATATCCAGGTATAACTGGTAAAATGGTCGAAAATTTACTTGTCAGAGCCGAAATTACACTCAATAAAAACATGGTACCTTTCGACAGCCGCACTCCTTTCACTACATCGGGAATACGTGTCGGCACTCCTGCAATAACTACGCGTGGGCTTAAAGAACAGCACATGCCGGTGATTGTTGACCTGATTGATGAAGTAATTGCCAACCACGAGAATGAAGATGTGATCGCTAAAGTTCGTATTCAAGTGAACGAAATGATGAGCGAATTTCCCTTGTTTGGATATTAAATGGAGTGTAAGTGAGGGAGTTTTTGTACCCGATACATGGTGCCTGGTAATGCTAAACTGAAGATATTTTTTGCCATGTCGCCATTACTCAAATCACACTTCATCCTTAAAAAGAACGGTATCTCTTTATTTTTAGGTATCGTTTTTTTTGTTTAAGTAATTTCGTATGTTTACCAAAATTTTAAACCACAGATATGAAAACTGTATTCATTGTACGACATGGCAAAGCAGTTCCTGCAAATGCAAACATTGCTGATACTGACAGAATGCTGACCGATACCGGCGTTGCACGCACTTGCAAGATAGCCGAGTATATGACCGAAGGCAAACCCGTTATTGATCATATTATTTCCAGTCCGGCTGCAAGAGCTTATGATACAGCCCTTATTATTGCTGATAAACTTGGAATTCCGGCAAAAAAAGTTGTTACAAATGAGAAGCTTTTCACGGGCGATGATTCCGATGTCCTCGATCTGATTGGGGAACTGGATGATTCTATGAACAGCGTGATGATCGTTGGTCATAATCCGTTTATAACTATGGTTGCAAACCACTTTGCAAGTCCGAAACTTGATTCATTGCCTACAACAGGTGTTGTTTCGGTTCACCTGGATACCGAAAAATGGGCTGACCTCAAAGAAGCGAAAGTTATTCAGAACTTTACAGTCTGGCCGGGGATGTTGTAAACAGTTCTCTTGAAAAAGGAGAATTGCCTGATGTAGCCCGCCGATAATTGCACTGCTCACCTGTTTCTGTCGATTCAGGTGATATTGTGCGTATCTGTGTGCCTTGTTATAGCTGTGGTAATCAGTGCTTTTGGTTTTTAAAAACATTTATTAAATCCCTAAAATTCAAGTTCAGGGTTTGAGAATAAAAAAAGAATTAATATATTTAGTTATCAGTCACTTAGCTTTACGCTGCTTACAATAAACACCGTTTCGCCCCGCCAGGGCAGGGTATTATTTTTCTCGGTATAATGGACAACCACATTTTTCCCTTGCAGCTTTTCTAATTGCAAGGCAATATCTGTGTTGGCAACAGAAAACAGAAATTTTTCAGAAGCAATGGCGACATTTTTGTTGCTCTGAACACTGCTGAGAATCATTTCGCCTTCATAAGTTTTAAAAATATTGCCCTTTCGCGAAAACTTCTGCAACATACCGGCACGGTAGCCATCGCTGTACGTGTAAAAAAAACTCCAGTAAACATACATTCCGGTCATCAGGATGAATAGTGCTATCGAATAATAAAAGTATTTCTTTATTTTCTTTCCGATAACGCTGGTTATTTTGGTGCCGGTTTTATCTGCAGAATTTTTAGGGTCAATCTTAGGCATGGGATTTGTTTTTTTACAAAGATAGAAATAATTCAAAAATCGTAACTAATCAGTCTGATCAAAATTGCATTTTTGCCACATATTAAACGGATTACACAGATTTTAAACTGCCTTTAGCAGTTTTTCAATTATTTTCAATTAAAACTGATGAATAATTTTCTGTGAAATCTGTGAAATCTGTGGCATGTATTTGTTTTTCATTACTTTAGACAAACTGATTAGCTACCAAAAATCAATTTATGCGAATTTAATTGAAATCAGGATCAGTAAATATCTTCAACCGAATAGCACCACCAAGCCAATCGCATTGAAATGATATTTACCTTTGCCCTGTAATTTGAATAGTGGAGAATGATACAATTTGAAGAAGCGCTGGAGATTATAAGTCAGTCAGCGGCTCTGCTTGGGACTGAAGCTGTACGGTTGGAAAATTGCCTGGGAAGGATTCTGGCCGTCAATATCTATTCCGACATGGACATGCCGCCTTTCGACAAATCGGCTGTGGATGGGTATGCATGTCGCCGTGCGGACCTTGAAAAGGATCTGAAAATGCTGGAAACCATACCTGCCGGCAAGGCTCCGACAAAATACATCGGCATTGGTGAATGTTCAAAACTGATGACAGGTGGCATGCTCCCCGATGGCGCAGATACTGTTATCATGGTTGAAGATGTTGAACTTATTGACAGTAATACAATCCGCTTTGTTGCATCGCGTACCGCGGCAAATTATTGCATCAAAGCCGAGGATATCCGCGCAGGCGAAAAAGTTCTTGAAAAAGGTATCCTCATCCGCCCGCAGGAAATAGCAGTTTTAGCTTCGGTGGGTTGTGCTTTTCCGGAAGTATATAAACAACCCCGGATTGGAATTATTTCGACCGGTGATGAACTGGTTGAACCTGGGGAAACTCCTGCCTTATCGCAAATCCGGAACAGTAACGCATACCAGCTTTTAGCGCAGGCTTTTAATGCTGGTTGTAAGCCCGCTTATTTTGGAATAGCTCCCGATAACGAGGAAGCAACACTTCAATATATCGAGAAGGCAGCTTCCGAAAGTGATATAGTTATACTAACAGGTGGTATTTCGGCAGGTGACTTTGATTTTGTACCCTCAGTAATCAAACAAGCCGGTTTCGATATCAAATTCCGCAGTTTGGCAGTTCAACCTGGAAAGCCGGTAATTTTTGCGACACGCGCTGGCCAATACCTGGTTGCTTTACCCGGAAATCCTGTTTCATCATTCGTTCAGTTTGAAATGCTTGTGAAACACCTCATAGCACTGATTACGGGTAAATCAGTGCAGGAAAAATCGCTGAAAGTTCCTTTAGGTATCGACTACAAAAGGAAACGGACATCACGCAAAGCGTTCTTCCCGGTTTATTTATCAAGTGAAGGAACAGCCATGCCAGTTGATTATCATGGCTCGGCACACATTCATTCCTATATTTATGCACACGGAATTGTGACTATCGAAATCGGTGAAAATGAAATTCCCAAAGGAGCCCTGGTAGATGTTCGACTCATATAACAGGACCATAAACTATCTCCGTATTTCGGTTACCGACCGGTGTAACCTGCGTTGCACCTATTGTATGCCCGCCGAAGGCATCACTCTGATGCAACACAGCGAGATACTTTCGTTCGAAGAAATCATGGAAGTGGTGGATGCCGCTGTCAGCCTGGGAGTTGATAAAGTGAGGATCACCGGTGGCGAACCTTTAGTCCGCAAAGGAATTGAACACCTGCTTCGGATGATTGCTCAAAATTCAGCCATCCACGATATTGGAATGACCACCAACGGGCAGTTGCTGGCACAATTCGCACAACCACTTAAAGATGCCGGGCTTCAGCGTATCAATGTGAGTCTCGATACCATGGATCCGGAGAAATATCGACAGTTAAGTCGTGGCGGCGAAATTGAAAAAGTATTAAAAGGCATTTCGGCTGCACTAAAAGCAGGTCTTTCGCCTGTAAAAATTAATTGTGTTGTGGCGAAATCATCTGCCGAACCTGATGCATTAAGTGTGGCAGAATACGGCAAACAAAATGGATTGCAAGTCCGCTTTATCAGGCAGATGGAGCTGGAAAAGGGCGAATTCTATATTGTTGACGGTGGTAGTGGCGGCGATTGCTCAACCTGCAACCGCTTAAGGCTTACAGCCAATGGCATGATAAAACCTTGCTTGTTCAACGACCTGGAATACAATGTTCGTGAACACGGTGCTATAAAAGCCCTGCAACTGGCTATAGGAAATAAACCTTCCTGTGGTACCATTAACAGGCATGGAGAGTTTTACAATATCGGGGGATAGGTTTTTGGAAGTGGGTGTTGGAGATTAGGAAGACAAGGCGAGGGGCGACATGGTGAGGGGTGACAAGGCGAAGGGTGACTAATATAAAAAAAGTGAATTAATTGTAAACCTGAAACACTGAAACCTGAAACACTGAAACCTGAAACACTGAAACCTGAAACACTGAAAACCGAAAAAATAGAATCTTAATTTCCCTTGAACTTTTAATTTAAAATCTGATGAACAAACTTAGTCATACGGACGATGAAGGCAGAGCCAATATGGTGGATGTCGGCCATAAAGCCAATCAGCTTAGAATTGCAAAAGCACAGGGATATATAAGTTTGCAGCCGGAAACAGTTCGCCTGGTGCTGGAAAACAATATGAAGAAAGGAGATGTGCTAACTGTAGCTCAACTTGCTGGTATACAGGCAGCAAAACTAACTTCATCCATCATTCCTCTGTGTCACACTTTGCTTATCACCAAAGTGGATGTTAAGCTTACTGTTGAATCAAGGGGTATATCTGCCTTCAGTGAAGTTCATTGCATTGGTCAAACCGGTGTCGAAATGGAGGCGCTTACTGCTGTATCGGCATCACTTCTTACGGTATATGATATGTGCAAGGCGGTGGATAAAACAATGGAAATCAGCAATATAAATCTGATAAGTAAGACAAAGACGGATATTGAGAAGTAAGTGTGAAGGGAATTAGGCTGTTAGGTTTTTAGACTGTTAGGCTTTTGGACTGTTAGGCTGTTAGGTTGTTAGACTGTTAGGTTGTTAGACTGTTAGGCTGTTAGGTTGTTAGATTGGTCGGAACAGGATTAACTTCTGAAACGTTAGACCCTTTAAGTACTCTAGGCACTTTAAGTATTTTAGGCACTTCACACACTTCAGTACAATTTAAAATTATCTAAATATATTCCGTATGTATCTCTTGCTTCTCGCTTTAGCACCTGCAGTCATACTAATGATTTATGTGTATTTTCGCGACAAATACGAAAAAGAACCTATCGGGCTCATCCTCAAAGGGATAGTACTTGGCGCAATTGTTATTTTCCCGGCTGGTTTATTTGAAAATTATATTAGCCAGTTTGGCGTTGGGCTTGAAAAAATTCCGAAAGCGGCGTATGATGGATTTATTGTAGCCGGTGCAACCGAAGAGGCATTCAAATACCTGGTGGTTTTTATCCTGATCTGGCGAAACCGCAATTTTAATGAGAAATTCGATGGGATTGTTTATGCCGTTTCAGTATCTCTTGGATTTGCCGCAATCGAAAATCTTTTTTATGTCTTTTCGCACAACTCATTGCAGGTTGGCATGCTCAGGGCATTCACGGCTGTTCCGGGGCATGCTATTTTTGGCATTGCAATGGGATTTTATTTTGGGCTTGCACGTTTCAGCAAAACAGAAAGGCGCAAATGGATGCTATTAGCATTTGTCGTTCCCTGGTTACTTCACGGGATTTATGATTTCATGCTGATGTCAGGTCATCCGGTACTTTTAATAGCATTCTTTCCTTTCTTGTACTACTTGTACCGAAACGGGCTGAAACGAATGAAAGAATTGAATGAAGAGTCAATTTTCAACCCAATAAATCTTGATTTTTCTGCTCACCCGGAGGATGAAAATAAGCAACAAAGTTTATAGCTTTTACTCACAAATACATTATTGATGGCTAAAAAAGTCTTTGAAATTTTAAAACCGGGAGTGTCAAAACCTGTGCTTATTGCTTTAGGAGCAGCACTTTGGGGCTTTGCGGCATTCAGAATACTGAAAATGGGCTTCATTTTCATCGAAAAACATGCATTACACCACTTCGTAAATTATCTTATCGGAGTAGCAGGATTCGTGCCCTTTTTCCTGTTGGTATTCCGCAAAGTAAGCCTGCGATACATCACCCGCATTAAAAATTTACCTCAGCGCAGACCCTGTATGTTTGCTTTTTTCGACTTGCGTGGTTATATCATGATGTCGTTGATGATCACAATGGGGATCATGGTAAGCCATTGGGATTTGATACCCGAACTTTACAAAGGAACATTTTTTATATCGCTGGGACTATCCCTCCTGGCATCTTCTGTATTTTATATCATAGAAGGTGTGCAATTTGTGATTCGAAGGCATAAAGAGACACAAACAATTATTTAAGGTTCACACGCAAACGCTCACAATTACTTACCATCAATCTTTAAATTAAATGTCAAACACTATCACGGTAGTTTCCGTTAATATCAGCGAAAAGAAAGGCACTATCAAAGTTCCGGTTCCTGAAATTGAATTAAATCAGTTTGGTGTTGCAAAAGATGCTCACGCCGGTGATTGGCACAGGCAAGTGAGTCTGCTTGCCGACGAAAGTGTGCAGCGGTTCGAACATGCTGCCGGGCGAAAAATAAGGTACGGCGAATTTGCTGAAAACATAACCACGAAAGGCCTTGAGCTGGTAAACACACATCCTCTTGACAAATTGCTGATTGGTGAAGTTGAACTGGAAATTACCCAGATAGGAAAAGAATGCCACGGAACTTCCTGTGCGATATTTAAGGAAGTCGGGAACTGCGTAATGCCCAAAGAAGGGATTTTTGCCAGGGTTCTGAAAAATGGCACTGTAAAAGCAGGTGATATTATTATTTATACTCCAAAAGTTTATAAAGCGCTTATTATCACGCTCAGCGACCGTGCCAGTCGTGGTGAGTACAGTGACCGTTCAGGGCCCAAAATAGAGCAGCTTTTATCCGCCTTCTTCGAAACTGAGGGATGGAAATTTGCGATTGACAGGAAACTTATTCCTGATGATTCTAATGCACTGAAATCATTACTTGACGAAGCCCGTAAGGATAATGTTGACATAGTTATTACGACAGGTGGCACAGGTATTGGTCCCCGCGATATAACACCCGATGTGGTGAAACCCTTACTCGACAAGGAAATTCCGGGAATGATGGAACTGATCCGCTTTAAATACGGCAGCCTGAAACCAAATGCGCTTATTTCTCGGGCCATTGCCGGTGTGATGAATACTTCGTTGGTTTATACCTTACCCGGCAGTGTGAAGGCTGTAGAGGAATATATGGCGGAAATAATGCCAACCCTCAGGCACAGCATCTATATGTTGCATAACCTGGATGCACATTGATTGTTTTCAGCTACACTATACTTTTGTATATAACTGTCTTTCAGATCTGAAATATTTAATTACCTGTGTTCTGATAAACGAATCATGCAGGTAACAGATGCGGAATGAGTTCCGATAGAAGGTATTACAACGAGTTTTTCGTTGCCTTTCCGGCTTTGTTTCCACATAAACCTGCCGGTAACAAACCCGAGTGCCGAGCCTATAACAACATCCGAAGCCCAGTGTTTGTTGTCGTATAAGCGTGAAACAGCAGTGCCTGTGGCAAGTGTGTAAGCCAGCACCGGAATCCAGATAGTTTCACTGTATTCCATTGCAAATACTGTGGCCATGCTGAATGCTGCCGTTGAATGCCCCGAGGGGAAACTGTTATATTCAAAATCGCTGAAAGGGCCATCCCAGTTGGCATGATCAGGAATTTCATCCTGGTACGGACGGTGTCGGTGTGTCAGCTGCTTCACAATATTTGCGCAAACCGACGAAACCACAAGCGCTTTGGCTGCGGTAAGCGATGTTCCTGCAAGCCTGTTATCCTTCGCCAATCTGCCTCCCAGGAAAAAGCCGCCAATTATAACGGGCGCAAATCTGCCGAAAGGTTCAAACAGGTATTTCGAGAAATTACTTGCTGTTTCCGACTGATGCGATACAAAGTATTTCTGAATCTGCTCATCCTGGGTATAAGCAAGCACACCAAATGATGTAACAGCCCCAAATTCAATCCATTGTCTTTTGCCCCATTTTGCAGGTGAAATAACAAAGTTCCTGGAATCGTACCAGTACGATTTCAGATAGGTTTTATTCAGTTCAGGATAGTGAACGGTATCATTAACCCCTGCCTGCAATTTTAGAGCAGGTAAAATAACAAGTAGAACGATGGCTATCCGTTTGATCATGCGCTTGATGGTATGTTCATAACTGAAAATAAAAATTAAAAAACCCTGGCATATTCTGACAGGGTTTTTAGAAAAGCAATTGCAGGAAATCTATTTCATCAATTGATCAGACCCGAGCAATAAATCGATATACTGACCACGTTTGTATACAAAAGGATCTTTAATTTCTTTCTTCGAGAGTTTTCCTTTGAAGTCAGCAATTTTACTGTATTTTTTCGATTCCATCCATGCTTCCATATCACTGAGCATGGTAGCAATATGCTCGGGTTTGTTTTTATATAAAGTGCTGACTACCTGTACACAATCGGCGCCTGCCAGCAGGGTTTTAATCACATCATTACCCTGGTAAATGCCGGTATTGGCACAAACCTGGGCTTTCAGATTTCCATAAAGCAATCCTGAATACCGCAACGCCAGCCTGTAATCGCCTTCATGGCTCAGGTAGAAAGGAGCAACATGTTTAACATCCTGAACGTTTATCTCAGGTTCGAACATACGGTTAAAAATCACAACGGCATCGACTCCTGCTTTGTCGAGCCTTGAAATAAAGTTCAGCGGGTTCGAATAGAATGAACTTAGTTTAACACTTACAGGAATGGTAATTTTCGACTTGATTGTCTTAACCAGGTCAATATGCACTTCCTCTATCGATCGCCCGTCGGCTTCAAAATCGCCGGGAACGAAGTAAAAATTTAATTCAATGCCATCAACACCTGTTTTTTCGATAAGGCGTGCATACTCTATCCAGGTATTGTCGTACATACAATTCAGGCTGGCAATTACCGGGATGTTGAGCGTTTCTTTGGCTTTACGCAGATTTACCAGGTGAGCTTCCGGTCCGGCATGTTGCAACTTTGGATACAAGCTGGTCATTTCGGCATGAAGTCCTGCCATTGCCTCAATCTGATCGTCGAACTGGGCGCTTTCCAGGTTTATCTGCTCTTCGAACAATGTTTTATACACTATAGCGGCAGCTCCGGCCTGCTCAAGTTTTTTTAACATAGCAAGGTCTGTCGACATGCCGCTTGCACCTGCAATAATGGGATTTTTAAGTTCGATTCCCATGTAATTGGTACTGAGGTTGATCATAGGTTTTCCTCCGAAATTTTTATGAATACTTATAGATAATGCTGGTAAATGTTTGAAAGCGGAAAATTAATAATTTTTCGGAAACCAGTATCTGAATACTTAAATCTTTTTATCATAAAAATTACTAATTTTTAATTAATTGGAAATGGCTATTTTGCCAGATGCTATCAGTTGGTTATTCTGAATCAGTCTGATAAAATAAATCCCTACGGGTAGGTTTTCCCTGTAAAACAGTATTTCGCTCCCGTCGACAGCATTTATTTGTTTTGCTTTCTGCCCCAATGCATTATATATCAGGAGCGTAGCATCGTTTAATTTTAAACTGGTTTCAATTATTGCTGATGAAGAAAATGGATTCGGCTTCACGGAAATAACTACATCTGCTGGCTTTTCTGTAGTCCCTGTATTAACAAGTGAGCAGTTCTGCTGCGAGGTGATTCCTGCCCCGGCTGAAATTAATATTTGAAATTGTATACCTGCTTCTGTGCTGCCTTTCAGGAAATAGTTTAACCATGGGAGCAACAAACTGAAAGTAGTGGACTGTTGTTGCAAGCGGGTTATTGTTGGTTGTGGCGAGCATGAACCTTCGCCAATACTGCAATACAAATTATAGTCAGCGAACTGGCAATGGCTTCCGCCCGTTATATTTACGAAGGTTTTGCATAGGGATGACAGCGAGTCGTACATCGGAATCTGGTGCTGGGCAGGAGGTGCAACGCAGTCGTTTGCGCCAGCTATAACCAAAGAAGGAATTATAATACCACTTGCGGCCAAAATAGAAGATGGACTGGTAACAGCAGCTGCCAGTGTGGCCAATACTGTAATCGTAGTATCGTATTGAACTGACAGGAATGCCGCACCTCCACCCATCGAATGTCCCATCACCGCCGATTGAGGTGCAACCGCCCCTGAATAAAAAGAAGAAGAATTTGCACTTTCCGCTTTCATGGCTCCAACCAGAAAAGCGATGTCCTTTCCAAAATCAAGATGTGAAGGCGAAAAAGAAGTTTCGGTCGTCGGAAAAACCAGGATGTATCCTTGTGGCACTAAAGCATTCCACACATCCGCATAAGCACTCCATGCCATCACAAACCCGTGACCGAAAACAAGCAAAGGGAACTGCCCGGGTGCAAGCGGAACATTATTACCTGCCGTGTTCGACGGGTAGTAAATTTCAGTAGTAATACTTCTGTCCGAACGCGAAGGATCAATAAAAGTTTTCTGCTTATGACCGACCTGGTATGGTTGGGCGAAGACTGCTATTGCAGAAATATAGAAAATAATCAGAATAATAATTTTCTTCCTCATAGATTAGCAAAGGTAGGAAAAGTACCAGTAATTCATTTTAGTTTTCTACGGTGATTTGGTTTTGGATTCATAAATCACGTATAACTAACAGGAAACCAATACATAATATTTTATAATCTGATCTGGTTTTTCATCGGAATGCTTTTGCCCGAAGTAAAATTAAAAATTACACAAGTGGTCGGATTTAAGAAAACGACAAAAAACCAAAACAGCTCACTTCATCATTGGTTTTGCGGTATTGAACGAGAGTGAAAGATAGTTGCTAACCTATTGATTTTTACTCTGCTTCTAATCTGTAATCAATTTAAATAAGCATGAAAAGCAGTATTTCTTGTAAATATTAACCATCAATTCCTTATAAAAAAGTAATTTTGCACCGCTTTTTGAAATGAGCAATCAAAAAAATCCGAGTCAATAAATCTAATAATTATATATATGAGTGAAAAAAAGAAATATGTAACCTGCGACGGCAATTATGCTGCTGCGCATATTGCATACATGTTTAGTGAAGTGGCTGCTATTTACCCGATTACCCCCTCCTCGACAATGGCCGAATATGTTGACGAATGGGCAGCCTATGGTCGTAAAAATATATTTGGCGAAACGGTTCGGGTTGTCGAAATGCAGAGTGAAGGCGGTGCCGCAGGAACTTTACACGGTTCTATGCAAGCTGGTGCTCTTACAACTACTTACACAGCATCACAAGGTTTGCTGCTTATGATTCCTAACATGTACAAAATAGCGGGTGAGTTATTGCCGGCAGTTTTTCATGTTTCGGCCCGAAGCCTGGCAGCACAGGCCCTTTCCATTTTTGGTGATCACAGCGATATTTATTCCACCCGTCAAACCGGGTTTGCCATGCTTGCAACCGGAAGCGTACAGGAAATTATGGATATCGCCGGTATTGCTCACCTTGCAGCCATACGTTCGAGAGTGCCTTTTATGCACTTTTTTGATGGTTTCCGCACCTCGCACGAAATTCAGAAAGTGGAATACCCGGAAACTGCAGACCTGGCAAAACTCCTTGATTATGAGGCTTTAAAGGAATTCCGCGATCGTGCTCTCAATCCTGAGCATCCTGTTACCCGCGGTACGGCTCAAAATCCGGATATTTATTTCCAGAGCCGCGAAGCTGCCAATCTATACTATGATGCAGTTCCCGATATCGTGGAAGAATACATGCAACAAATCAGCAAGGCCGTGGGCCGCGAGTACCATCCGTTCACTTATTATGGTGCAAAAGATGCTGAAAACATTGTAGTTGCCATGGGTTCCATTACCGATACGCTGAAAGAAGTTATCGATTATTTAAATGCCAAAGGCGAAAAACTTGGTCTGATCAGCGTGCACCTGTATCGTCCGTTCTCACCAAAGTATTTCTTCAATGTACTTCCTGAATCCGTAAAACGTATTTGTGTTCTCGACCGTACCAAAGAACCAGGCGCAACTGGCGATCCTCTTTACCTAGATATCCGCGATATTTTCTACGATAGGGCTAATAAGCCGCTAATTGTTGGCGGTCGCTATGGACTCAGTTCAAAAGATACCACTCCTGCTATGATGATTTCGGTATTCAACAACCTGAAAATGAATGAGCCTAAAAATCATTTCACGGTAGGAATCGTTGATGATGTTTCGTTTACTTCACTACCTGTATTACCGGAAATCGATCTTTCGGATAAAGGTACTTTCCAGGCCAAATTCTACGGTTTGGGTTCGGATGGAACGGTTGGCGCCAATAAAAACTCCATCAAAATCATCGGTGAAAATACCGACAAATATGCACAGGCTTACTTTGCATACGACTCGAAAAAATCAGGTGGTATCACTACTTCACACCTTCGTTTCGGCGATCATCCGATACGTTCGCCTTATTTGGTTAACAGTCCCGACTTTGTGGCTTGCCACGTTCCGGCATACCTCACCAAGTACGATATGCTGAAAGGTTTGAAAAAAGGTGGAACATTCCTGCTTAACAGTATCTGGGATGCTGACGAAAGTCGTAACCGTCTTCCGGATCACATGAAAAAATACATGGCTGTGAACGAAATCAGGTTCTACACCATTAATGCAACTGCCATTGCTGAGGAAATTGGTCTTGGTAATCGCACCAATACCATACTTCAGGCTGCATTTTTTAAGATATCGGGCGTAATTCCTTACGAACTGGCTCTTACATCCATGAAGACTGCTGTGAAGAAGACTTTTGGCCGCAAAGGTGATGAGATCGTAAATATGAATATAGCCGCTATCGATAGAGGAACCGAAGTTGTTGAAGTCAGTATTCCTGCTGAATGGAAGACAATTGATGTGGCTGCTGTAAACGATACCCGCAATATTCCTGATTTCATTAAAAATATGGTTGAACCTATCAACAGCATGAAGGGTGATGATTTACCAGTAAGTGCTTTCTTGGGTCGCGAAGACGGAACTTTCCCGCAAGGAACCGCTGCTTACGAAAAACGGGGTATAGCTGTTAATGTTCCCGAATGGATTTCGGATAATTGCATTCAGTGTAACCAGTGCGCATTTGTTTGTCCTCACGCTGTCATCCGTCCGTTCCTCCTGAATGAAACTGAACTGAAAGGTTTACCTGAAGGCACTGCAACCTTAAAAGCAATTCCCAAAACATTCGACGGACTCCAGTTCCGTATCCAGATCAGCCCGTTGGATTGCACCGGCTGCGGTAACTGCGCCGATGTTTGCCCTGCCAAGACTAAGGCCCTGGTTATGAAACCACTCGATACCCAGATGCACCAGGCTGAAGCATGGGATTACGTTGCTGCCAACGTTACTTACAAAGATACATTGGCTCCGAAAGAGCAGAATGTTAAAAACAGCCAGTTTGCTCAGCCACTGTTCGAGTTCTCCGGCGCTTGTGCAGGTTGTGGCGAAACGCCTTATATCAAACTGATCACTCAATTGTTCGGCGATCGCATGATGGTTGCAAATGCAACGGGTTGTTCGTCAATCTATGGCGGATCGGCTCCTTCAACTCCTTATACTACTAATGCACAGGGATGCGGTCCATCATGGGCAAATTCGCTGTTCGAAGATAATGCTGAGTATGGATTCGGTATGGCAATGGGCGTTGACAAATTGCGCAGCCGGGTTGCTGAAAAAATGCAGCTACTTATTGATGGCGATTATAGTGCTGAACTTAAAGAAGCTTGTAATCTCTGGTTAGCCGGTAAAGACAATGCGCTATTGTCGAAAGATGCTACTGCGAAGGTTCTGCCTTTATTGGAAGCCGCTAAAACGAATCTTGCAATGGAACTTTTGGCTTTGAAACAGTACTTTATCAAAAAATCGGTATGGATGTTTGGTGGCGACGGCTGGGCTTATGATATAGGCTATGGTGGCCTCGATCATGTACTTGCATCGGGTGAAGATGTGAATGTACTTGTTGTCGATACCGAAGTTTATTCAAATACCGGTGGACAGGCATCAAAATCAACTCCTATCGGAGCCGTTGCCAAATTTGCAACCTCAGGTAAGAGGGTCCGTAAAAAAGACCTCGGAATGATGGCTATGAGTTATGGTTATGTGTATGTTGCACAGGTTGCCATGGGTTCAAATCAAACCCAATACCTGAAAGCATTGCGCGAAGCTGAAGCATACCCGGGACCATCACTTATCATCGCTTATTCAACCTGTATTAACCACGGTTTGCATGCCGGCATGGATAAAGCTCAACAGCAACAGGACGACGCTGTAAAAGCCGGATACTGGACTAACTATCGTTTCAATCCTGCGTTGGAAGCTGAAGGTAAAAATCCTTTCCAACTCGACAGCAAAGCACCTGATTTCTCATTATTCCAGGATTTCCTGAAATCAGAAATGCGTTATACTTCGCTCATGAAATCGTTCCCTAACGAAGCGGTTGAATTATTCGAAGCAGCACAGGACAATGCCAAATGGCGGTATAATAACTACAAACGTTTATCCGAAATGGATTACAGTAAAAAGTAAATCCATTAGACGAACGAAATGACAAAAGCCGGTTTACAGAAAAGTAAACCGGCTTTTTTAATTTAATATTCCTCCAATATCCGAAAGTATGGGAAAACCCGAAAGGTAACCATGCTCATTTTCAAGTTTACCCCAATATTTTCCGATTATTAGTATGGTTTCGATAAAGCGAATCACATTAAACTGTCATTGGGTTTTACAACAACTCTGTCTGCATAAAAAAAGCGTCTGCAGCCGGGGACAGACGCTTTTTTTAAAATAGTTGTTATTACTTTGGGCAACCCGCCGAACCCGTTTCGTGTGGAGTTGAAATAATCTGGTTGAAATACTCTACAGAAATATACTGAGGAGTGTAGGCTACTCCTTTTGCAGTAAGAAGCCTGTTAAAGGAACGTAAATGATTGCGTGACCCTTTTTCGAGGTTGCCGAAAACAAATAAAATATCCTGGTTGTCCACATCAGCCGCAATATGATTATGAAGGTCATTTATGTCGAGATCTTCAATAGTTGCACCAACCGCAAGCGCGGCTGTGAGGGAAACTTTTCCCTGGGCTACCAGGCCAGTGTACAGTGCCTGCAAATCAGAATTTATAAATACTCCTGCAAAATGGTTGGCAGCAGGGTCAGTAAGGCTATATTTGAGCAATAATGTTCTGACAGCCTCCGAATGTTGGGTTTCGGATTTGGAAATGTTGTTGAAAACGGGCAGTTCATATAGTGAGTATAGATATACGTATACATCATGGGCAAGCAGCTCTTCTTCCCGCATCATAATAAGTGCATCTGTTTCGGAAGTGCTCAAAGGTTCAATTGCAAAGGAAGTTATACAATCAGATAAATAACCTGCTGCTGTATTTTGAGTAGTTGTCGCTTCAACGGAATTGCTTCCTGTTTGCGTGTTCGCGTTAAGCGTTTTAGTGTCGGATGGGGTTTGTACTCCATCAACTACAGATTCTTTCGTGCATTCCGAAAATGCAAATACTCCTCCTGTCAGCAGTATAGCCAACAGCAAATTTCTTTTAAGTGTTTTCATATTGTAATTGTTTTAGGTTTATAATAAATGTTAGACACAGAAAAAGAGTAAAACCAGCGGGAATGAACATCATAATTATCGTGTTTGCATTAAGTAAATCAGAAAGCAGAAATAGCATTGTGAGATTATTGAAACTATTTGTTTAATGAACGTATGTTCATTACTTTTGCAGGCAATATTCAGATTAATAAGAATGCCTCGTCCGACCCGAAACCGTAAAATCCTCAATCCGCCTAAAATGGCTGGCTTCAAGCCTTTTGGAATGCCGTTGTGTGAACTTGAAGCCGTAAAACTTCAGTTCGATGAATATGAAAGCATAAACCTGGTTAATTACCAGGAACTTCCACAGGAAATTGCGGCTGAAAAGATGGGAGTTTCGCGACCTACATTTACACGGGTGTACAACAGGGCTTTAAGGAAAATTGCAAAAGCTTTTGTTGAGTGCATGGCAATTGAAATTGAAGGTGGAAATGTTGAATTTGAAAAACAATGGTATAAATGCAACAAATGTTTCAAATTAATTGATGGGCTCGAGAACCATATCAAGTGTGAAGGTTGTAAATCGTTTGGGAATAAAGAACTTGTCAGTATAAATGAATTAAAATGAACTGTACCACCTGTAGTAATAAAGTGTGTCGCAAGAGTCAAATCTCCTGCGAAAGGGAAGTTTTTGAAAAAACTGAAGTCATCGGTCAATATCAGGAACAGAATACCAGCGAAATAGTAAAGGCTGCTGCTGAACTGGTGGATGCCGGAAGGGCCGGAACGTTATCACGTATGGAAGAGATTATTGAATATGCCAGACTGATGAACTATCAGAAAATCGGGATAGCCTATTGCTATGGCATGGAACAATATGCAAAAGCCATCGAAACTCTTTTAACTGACGAATGGTTTGACGTCTCGGCAGTTTCTTGCAGCGTTGGGGGTTTAAAGCAAAGTGAAGTAAACGATTCGAGTTGTATTCATAAAGTCTCGTGCAATCCTCTGGGACAGGCAGAACAGCTTAATGCGGAGGAAATTGATTTAACTTTGGTTGTCGGCATTTGTCTTGGTCACGACATTCTACTAAACCGAAACCTAAAAATGGATTTTACCACTCTTGTTGTTAAAGATCGAAAAAATAACCATGCCCCGCTTCTGGGAATCACAAAGTAGCTGATGAAATAAAACAAAATAATCATTCACAAATAATTACAAAAAACAATAAAATGAAAATAGCAGTTCCCGTAACCAGTACCAACCATGTTGACGGCCATTTCGGCCATTGTGAGTATTATAGCATTTACAACATTTCTGCTGAAGGCAAAATCACTGAAATAAACACCATTCCTTCTGTTCAGGGTTGCGGATGCAAATCGAATATTGCCGGTGTACTGGCAGCCGACGGAGTCACAATTATGCTTGCCGGCGGTATCGGCGGCGGCGCCATCAACGTATTAAATAATGCGGGTATTGATGTGATACGCGGCTGCGAGGGCGATGCCCAGGAAGTTGTGAAAAGCTATATTGCAGGCTCAATCAGCGACAGCGGCGAAAGTTGCCATCAGCATACCGGGCACCATGGCGAAGGGGGTGGTCACCAGTGTAACCACTCGAATTAATTTTCTTTTGTTAAAAACTCAGATTTCAACTGAAAGTTATGGTACGAATTTGACTAAAGACAAGTTCTCATTATCGTTTTTCAGAAGCAGTAGTTTGGTCCTGCCCGGAAATTTAGGCTAACAAATAAAATCAATCTAACAAAAAGAAGACATACTATGGAAATGGAAATAACATTTGACGGCGGTAAAATAATCACTGCCCATCTTAAAGGTCATGAAATTAAAACTGATCAGCCGGTTGCGGGCGGCGGAACAAACACAGCACCGGCTCCCTTTGATCTTTTCCTGGCATCCATCGGAACCTGTGCGGGCATTTATGTAAAATCCTTCTGCGATCAGCGTAGCATTCCAACCGATCACATTAAGATCATTCAGTCCATTGATTATGATATGGAGAAACATTTGCCGTCAAAAATCAAACTTGATATTCAGCTGCCTGCTGATTTTCCTGAAAAATACAGGAATGCGGTAATAAGCGCTGCCGATCTGTGTGCCGTGAAACGCGCTATTGCTGATCCGCCTGTATTTGAAGTGGTTACTTCGCTGGTCGACTAAAAAAATTGATAACAGACCAAATATAACCGGACTAAAAAGTCAAGGGGGCTTTTAATAGCGAAATTTGATCCTTTATTAAGATTATGATTTTCAGAAAGATTTTCAACTTTTATTACGCAGGATTCCGTGGTATGACGGTTGGCAGAAATTTATGGGTAATCATTCTCATAAAGCTGTTTGTCCTGTTTGTCATTCTCCGTTTGTTTTTCTTTCACGACTTCCTGGGTTCAAAATTTACTTCCGAAAAAGATAAAAGCAATTATGTTATTGAGCAATTAACAAAATAAACTATATGGAACACATTGATTTTTCGCTGGTTGACTGGTCGCGGGCACAGTTTGCACTCACTGCCATGTATCACTGGTTGTTTGTGCCGCTTACCTTGGGACTTTCATTTATCGTGGCTTTCATGGAAACTTTGTACGTGCGTACCGGGAATCCCGAATGGAAGCGGATCACAAAATTCTGGATGAGTATTTTCGGTATAAACTTTGCTATTGGCGTAGCAACCGGAATTATTCTCGAATTCGAATTCGGCACCAACTGGTCGAACTATTCGTGGTTTGTAGGAGATATTTTTGGTGCTCCGTTGGCTATCGAAGGCATTATGGCCTTTTTCCTAGAAAGTACGTTTATTGCTGTAATGTTCTTTGGCTGGAATAAAGTGAACAAGAAATTCCACTTGCTTTCGACCTGGCTGGTTGCCATCGGGTCAAACCTTTCGGCATTATGGATTTTAGTTGCCAATGCCTGGATGCAGAACCCTGTCGGAATGCGATTTAATCCCGATACAGCCCGAAACGAGATGGTGAATTTCTGGGAAGTGCTGTTTTCTCCTGTAGCAATCAATAAATTTCTGCATACCATTTCATCGGGTTATGTACTTGCATCTATATTTGTAATTGGTGTAAGTGCCTGGTATTTGCTTAAAAACCGCGAACATTTATTTGCAAAGCGGAGCATTATAGTGGCAGCGACATTCGGACTGGTTACGATTGCATTTGTTGTATTAACCGGCGATGGATCAGCAAGGAATATGGCAAAATACCAACCCATGAAGTTTGCGTCGATGGAGAATTTGTATGTAGGAGTTCAGAATGCACCACTGGTTGCTATCGGTATTTTAAAAGAAGATGCTAAAGAAGCTTCGCACAAAAAACAGGATTTCCGGTTTGAAATAGAAATTCCCAATATGCTTTCATACATAGCTTTCCTTGATCCAAATGCTTATGTTCCCGGAATAAAAGACCTGGTACATGGAAACCCGGAAAGGCAGATTCTTTCTTACAAAGAAAAAAGCGAGCTGGGCAAAATTGCCATTACATCGCTGGCCGAATATAAGAATGCGAAAAAGGCCGGAAACGATAGTCTTGCAAAAGTAGCTTTAGCCAGTTTCGAAGAAAATTATAAATATTTTGGCTATGGGTACTACGCCGGACGCGATGTACACGAACTGATTCCAAGTGTGCCGACTACTTTTTATTCGTTCCGGATTATGGTAGGACTTGGTGTACATTTCGGGTTACTGTTTCTTGTTGTACTGCTCCTTACACTGAAAGATAAAATCGCTAAAAAACGCTTTATTCTTTATACCATGTTATGGTCAATACCACTGGCTTATATTGCTTCCGAATTAGGGTGGGTGGTAGCCGAAGTTGGTCGTCAACCCTGGGTAATACAGGATATATTGCCAACCATTGCCGCTGTTTCCCAACTGAAACCAGCCTCGGTTCAAATTACCTTCTGGATGTTCTTTCTCATTTTCACAGCTTTGCTGATTGCTGAAATCAAAATTATGACGAAGCAGATTAAAAAAGGGCCTGACGAAGATAAATCCGCAACAGAAAACGCATCAGCGAATAACTAATCCTTAAAACCAAAGAATCATGTTCGAAGCATTTTCATATATCACATTGCAGCATTACTGGTGGATCATCGTTTCGCTGCTCGGGGCCATACTTGTTTTCCTGATGTTCGTGCAGGGCGGACAAACACTTATTTATACCATTGGAAAAACCAATGACGAGCGCACCATACTGATCAACCTGCTGGGGCGCAAATGGGAATTCACATTTACCACGCTTGTAACTTTTGGCGGCGCATTTTTTGCTTCCTTCCCTCTGTTCTACTCCACCAGTTTTGGCGGGGCTTACTGGGTTTGGATAGTAATACTGTTTGCGTTTATCATACAGGCTGTATCATATGAATACCGGAGCAAAGCCGGCAATTTCCTGGGTAAAAGAACGTATGAAATTTTTCTGTTACTCAATGGAATCCTGGCTCCACTGCTGATCGGTACCGCTGTTGCTACTTTCTTTACCGGTTCACAGTTTTCGGTTAACTTTATGAATATTACCCGGCTTACAGGCGACAAAATGCCTGTTATTTCGGAATGGACCGGACCTGCACATGGCCTCGAAGCTGCGTTAAGCCTTCATAATCTCTCATTAGGATTGGCAGTTCTCTTTCTTTCGCGTGTTCTGGCTTTGCTGTATTTTATGAACCGGATCAAGCATGCCGAAATGATGGAACGTGTTAAAAAACAATTGCTTATCAACGCCATTCCTTTTGTGTTTTTCTTTCTTGCTTTTGTTATCTGGACCTTGTTATCCAGTGGTTTTGCCATAAATCCCGATACAAAGGAAGTATTTATGCAGCCTTACAAATACCTGCATAACCTGCTTCAAATGCCGGTTGTAGCAGGAATGTTTGTTCTGGGAGTGGCATTGGTTCTGATCGGGATTATTCGTCCTTTGACCTGTTTCGAAAAATGCAGCACCAAAGGAATATGGGGTGCCGGAATAGGCACAGTACTTACGGTTTTAGCTTTGTTTTTGTTGGCCGGATTTAACGATACAGCTTACTATCCATCCACTTTCGATTTGCAGAGTTCGTTAACCATCCAGAATAGTTCATCAAGCCAATACACTTTAACAGTCATGAGCTATGTATCGTTGCTGGTTCCTTTTGTAATTGCTTATATCTGGATAGCCTGGCGTGCCATCGACAATAAAAAGATAGATATGGAAGAGCTTGAAAGTGAGACACATGTTTATTAATTTCACATGAGGACCCTGTTGATGAGGGGCGACAAGGAGAAGGGTGACAAGGCGAGGAATTTAAAACTTTAAGTAAATTTCATTTTATACTAAAAAATTCAATAATGATTACACAAATAATATGGCTTTTAACCTGGCCTTTGCTGATAGCGGTTTCCTGGTTTGCCATCCGGTGGATGTTAAAGAGATTTGACAGAAACACTAGGATAATCAATTAGTTAAACTAAAATCAGGTCGTTAAATCTGATAAAATGAATCCCTTCGAATTCATGGTCAGTCATTTTAAAGTTAAACATCCTGAGGTTTATTTTAACCTGCAGAATACAGCGATATGTAATAGTAGAAAAATGGTGATATAAAATTAATTTGCAGGCTTTTCTGAACCTGAATTCTTCTGCTGCCCGTAACGGTGACGCATCCCTTTTCCCTGGCCCTGACCCATACCCTTGTTTTCGCAACCGTACAACTCAGAATAAATCTGAGATAGTTTCTGCGTTTGTTCCGGAGTACAGACTTTTTTAAGATCAAGGAATTGTTTAATATTAGCTGCTTGCAGATTTTTCTGTTCAATGACCACATCAT
>JBAXBJ010000070.1:0-24945 GCA_037142075.1 Bacteroidota bacterium | reverse complement strand
CAACGGGTTCGGCTATTCGCCCGACTCAGGGAATTATGTTTTTTATAAAGGAAGCAATCAATTTAAACACACTTCCATATTTAATACTTTCAGGTTATTTTACACTTGCGACTATAACCAAAAAGCACGAATTCTGATCAATAAAAAGGATAGCAGGGTGATGGACCTGGCGGCATCTGCGAGTCCGGCCATGATCACTCTTAAGGTTGATTCGATGAGCCAGGTGAGTGCCCGTTTTAATTTAGGGGGAATCACTTGTTACGGGGCATCGCTGGAAGATGAAACCGGCATTTATATTGATAATTTCGCGATAAAAGGCAATTCCGGGCTCGGACTAAGGGCTATTCCGCAGCGAAATCTCGCCGTTTTCGATAGCCTTTTGAATTACGATCTGATCGTTTTGCAGTTCGGACTCAATGTTTCAAACTCTCCTACCACCGATTTTACAAGTTACATTTCGGGGATGGCAAAGCTTATCAATAAACTCAAAGAAGCTTTTCCTGAAATACCTATACTGCTTTTAGGCGTTTCCGACCGCAGCAAACGTTCGCAGGGGCAGTTTGTAACCATGCCGGTTATTCCCTTGCTTATACAGGCGCAGGAAAAGATCGCATTCGATAACAAGCTGCTATTCTGGAACCTTTTCGAGGCGATGGGAGGGGAGAATTCAATGGCTCTTTTTGCCAACTCAAAACCTGCCCTGGCTAACAAGGATTATACACATTTAAATTTTGCAGGAGGGCGCAAAGTCGGCTTGTCATTTGCCCGGAGTTTTATTTATGAAGTTGAAAAATACCAGAAAAGGAGGAGTAGTCTTGTCGCAGTTACGAAATAGTTTATTGATAATCATTGCATTAGTCTTATGGGGCCTGGTTTGTAAAGCACAGGATACTGTGGTAGATTCAACCGTTATAGTTGAATTCCCATTTATCAATTATGAAGCTGATACGCTTATCAATGCCGTATGCCTGACGCCGTTTTTCAATAAACTGCTGAAACTCGAAAACGGGGATACTAACGTGGTAAGCATACTTCATATTGGAGATTCGCATATTCAGGCTGATTACCTTACCCGGGAAGTGCGTAAAAATCTTCAGCTTCGTTTCGGTAATGCCGGCAGGGGGCTGGTGTTTCCGCTCAGGGTTGCCGGCACCAACGAACCTGCCGATTACCGCTCTTCATCGAACGTAAACTGGTCGGTTTCAAAAATAATCGGCTCTGCCAGGAATCCGGAACCGGGTATTTCAGGTATCTCCATGAATTCTGATCAAAGCGGAGCCTACTTCGAGTTTACAACTTCTGACCACGATGAACTTGATTATTCTTTCAACCAGGTAACGCTTATTCACACGAAGGACTCACTTCAGTTCGACTGCCGGTTCACAAATTCCCCATTTAAATTCGGATACCTGATGTCGGCCATACCCATAGAGAAGGGTGAATGTACCACGATTGTTAACTTTGAAAAGCCTACCAGTTTTGTGCGCATCCAGGCTGAACAAACTGAATCACAGCAGAATTCAATCAACCTGAACGGTGTGGTGCTGCAAAACAGCGAGCCTGGAATTTTATATCACAGCGTGGGGATCAATGGTGCCCATTTCAGTGATTATACCAGTTCTCCGCTGTTTTTCGATCAAGTGGATATTTTAAAACCCGACCTGGTCATTATTTCGCTTGGCACAAACGAAGGGGCCAATATTAAAATTACGGAAGCTGATATTACCTCAGCCGTATCTGTCATGGTGCAAAATATTAAATCGACCAATCCCCAAGCCTGCATTTTGATTGCAACCCCGGCTGATGACTATTTTCACAAAAAATATAAAAATCCTTACCTCGAAGCAGTTCATCGCGCATTGCTGAAAAGTGCAGAAAATGAAGGTGTTGCCTGTTGGGATATGTACAATGTTACCGGTGGATTCGGCTCGAGTATTGAGTGGCGGAAAGCTGCCATGCTGCAACGCGATGGCGTGCATTATAATAAGCAAGGTTATGAATTACAAGGCTCTCTTCTCTACAAAGCATTAATCGACAGCTATTTGAAGTATGCAGCAGATTGACATTCATAAACTTTTACAGGAGTTTGTTTACAACCCTAAGGAACCGATGATTTTCAGCAGCGGGTTCTTTCTATTCCTTTTCCTGGGGTTTATTGCTGTGTATAGTATTGTTTACAAGCACAATAAGCTGAAAAATATTTATCTTACACTGTTTTCCATATTTTTCTATTATAAATCAAGCGGGCTTTATTTTATTCTGCTCCTCGTAACCGCAGTTGTCGATTATAACCTGGCAAAACAGATTGCACGTACCGAAAACCAGAAAAAACGCACACTTTTCCTGGTAATCAGTTTGTTCGTGAATATAGGAATGCTGATTTATTTTAAATACACTAACTTTTTCCTGGGCATAGTGTATGATATAGCTAACAGACCGTTCGATCCGCTCAATATTTTTTTACCGGTCGGGATCTCCTTTTTTACGTTCCAGAGCCTCAGCTATACAATCGACATTTACCGTCGTAACATCGAGCCGGTGAAAGACATTTCGGAATTTGCCTTTTTTGTCACGTTTTTCCCGCAGATGGTTGCAGGACCGATTGTACGTGCATCGGTTTTTCTTCCTCAGGTTCGCAAAACCCCGGTTGTAACTAAAGCCGATTTTGGCAAAGCTATATTCTTGATTTGCATTGGATTATTCAAAAAAGCAGTGATCTCCGATTATATCAGTCTTAATTTTGTGGATAGAATTTTTGATAATCCGGGTCTCTATACCGGTCTCGAAAACCTGTTCGGAGTTTACGGCTATGCCTTACAGATTTACTGCGATTTTTCGGGATACACGGACATGGCAATCGGGATTGCGTTGTTGCTTGGGTATAAACTGCCTGCTAACTTCGATTCACCTTACCAATCGGCAAGTATAACCGAATTCTGGCGACGCTGGCATATTTCACTTTCCAGTTGGTTGCGCGATTACCTTTATATTTCTTTGGGAGGCAACCGAAAAGGTAAAATCAGAACCTATATTAACCTGATGATCACCATGTTATTAGGTGGTTTGTGGCATGGGGCTGCACTACGTTTCGTGATTTGGGGAGCCCTGCATGGCATAGGCCTGGCTATTGAGAAATTTATTAATTCAATAGTAAGCATTCCGAAAAACAAACTCACACATATATTGGGCGTGTTTATTACATTTCATTTTGTGTGTTTTACCTGGGTGTATTTCAGGGCCGACAATATGACTGTAGTGAATGCAATGCTCACACAGATTACAACCTCCTTTCATCCCGAAATAGCGGGTGAATTTATCAGAGCATACCCGTATATCCTTATGCTCATGGTGTTAGGGTATATACTTCATTTTATTCCTTCCCGAGTGGAATTGTCAGCACAGCAAATGGTTACAAATTCACCGTTTGTGCTAAAAGTTGCCTACCTGCTTGTTATAGTTTTAATTGTAATACAGATCAAATCATCTGAAATACAGCCGTTTATTTATTTTCAATTCTAAAAGACTGTTTGAAATTGTCTTATTAAGAAACTGAAGGGGCGAAGGGTGACAAGGCGAGGGGTGAACATAGCAATAATCCTGTGAATTGTAACTTTCATATGATCTTCAATTGAGGATTCTTCCGTCTTCGGACTTCTGTCTTCCGACCTTTACACTTTCGGAGTAAAAAATTTGTAAATTTCAACTCTGTCTAAATGAAGCCTGGCCAGGATAAGAGATTTATTCAGATTGCTAACTGCTTTATTAGTCTTTTTGTCCTCTCCGACAAGTCTTTTTTCTCCTTAAAGACTCAATATCTAAGCTTCACTAATTTTATACTATTGATTAACATTGCTTTGTGAACCTTTGTGCTCTCAGTGTCTTAGTGGTTTTCTTTATTTTAGTGTTATCGGAGTGGACTCATCTTTGTAATTACAAACATGATTCTCTGTTTTTCTGTCTTTGATTTGCAGGGTTCTCCGAAATGTCTTTAATTTGATATATCTAAATTTCTGAATGATTTTCAGGAATAGGACTATTAAAAACCCCGAATACTATTTCTGCATTCTGAATACATATCTTACTGCCATGAAAAGTGTTTTCTCCAGCGTACTTTTTTTTCTTTTTCTTTTATTGTTACCAACTTCGGAAGCGCATGCGCAAACCGGAAAATCGCCTGAAGATTTTTTTGGATTCGCACCTGGTTCTGACGGCAATCTTTTCGACTACGACCAATTAATTGCATATCTGAAGCAGTTGGACGAGGCTTCACCCAGGCTGCTTCTAAAGGAGATCGGCGAATCGCCTATGGGGAAAAAGATGTATATCCTTTTTATTTCCTCACCTCAAAACCTGGGAAAACTGGAGCGGTACAAAGAAATTAACCATAAACTGGCCCTGGATTGGAAAATGAGTGACAATGAGAGAGATTCAATCGTTGCGGAAGGAAAGGTCTTTTTGCTTGCCACCCTTTCGATGCACTCCAACGAAGTCGGGCCAACACAAGCCTCACCTCAGATTGCTTATTCATTAGCCAATACGCAGGATCCTGAGATGTTAAAATGTCTTGATAATGTCGTTTTCATGGTCGTGCCAAACCATAATCCGGATGGAATGCAGATGGTAGTCGAGAATTACCGCAAATATAAAGGTACTCCTTACGAAGGTTGCTCCTTGCCGGGTGTATACCACAAATATATCGGGCACGATAACAACCGCGACTTTGTGACCCTTACCCAGCAGGATAACAGGGTGATAGCTGCCATATATAACAAGGATTGGTTTCCGCAGGTAATGGTCGAAAAGCACCAGATGGGTTCAACCGGAGTCAGGTATTTTGTTCCTCCGATGAGTGACCCTATTGCGCAAAATGTGGATGAAGGCATCTGGAACTGGTCGTGGGTGTTCGGTTCAGCCATGGCGAAGGATATGAGTGCTGCAGCTTGTGCTGGTGTTGCGCAGCATTACCTTTTCGACGATTACTGGCCCGGCTCGACTGCAACCGCAGAATGGAAGAATATGATCGGTCTTTTAACCGAGGCTGCAAGTGTAAACGGGGCAACACCTCTTTATATCGAAAGAAACGAGTTAAAAGTCGCCGGGAAAGGCCTGGGCGAAAATAAAAAAGGCATTAATATGCCCTTGCCATGGACTGGCGGATGGTGGCATCTTTCCGATATTGTTAAGTATGAAATGCAATCGACCTGGTCGGTGCTCCGGACTGCTTCGGCTAACAGGGAACAGATTCTTCGTTTCAGGAACGATATGTGCCGCAAAGAAGTGATGAAAGGTAAGACTATGGCACCCTCTTATTTTGTAGTCCCGCTCCGGCAACACGACCAGGGCGAACTTGTGGCGCTGGTGAACCTGTTGCATGAACACGGGGTTTATGTTTCGCGACTTAAAGAGGATATGGTTTGGAATGATAAAACCCTTCATTCCGGTGATATCGTTGTTCCGCTTGCCCAGCCTTTTCGGGCATTCATCAAGGAAGTTATGGAAGCACAAACATTCCCTGAGCGCCATTATACGCCCGGAGGCGAAACAATTAAACCATATGATATCACCAGTTGGTCGCTACCGCTGCATAAGGGATTGGTTTCGTACGAAATTCCGGCACCAGTGCAGGAATTGGATGCCAGGCTTGAACCTGTACAAGTCCCTTTTACCCTGCGTAAAGAGGCTCCTTTTCATGACAACGGTTTCTGGGTTTTCAGTGCAACAAATAACGAAAGTTATAAGGCCGTTTTCGGATCTTTATCTCTTGGCTTGCCGGTTAAAAGGACTTCAGCCGACATCATTTTTCAAGGCAAAGCTATTGCGGCAGGCAGTTTCCTAGTGGAGGGAACGAAAATGGAGAAGTTTTTAGCGTTGAAAGATTCCCTCACAATTTCGCCCGACTGGTTTGCTGACAACCCTGATACTTCGGCTGTATCAGTGAAAATGCCACGAATTGCCCTGGTTGAAAGCTGGTTTCATGATATGGATGCCGGTTGGACCCGCTACATTTTTGACCAGTATAACATTCCTTTCACTGTTTTGCGACCCGGCGACCTGGCTAAAAAGTCTTTCGAACTGAATTGTGATATTGTAATTTTTCCTGATGAAAATAAAAGTGTTCTGATGGAAGGAAAAACCAAGGCAGGCGAGGATTATTTCACGGCAAATTACCCGCCCGAATATACAAAAGGAATGGGGAAAGAGGGTTTTCAGAAAATACTCAAATTTATAGGTAATGGCGGGAAAGTCCTTTCCTGGGGCGGTTCTACGGCACTTTTCGAAGGACTCATGAGTATAAAAACCAGTGAAACCGAAAGCGAAGATTTCCGCTTCCCTTTTACAAATGTTGCCGAAAAACTGCAGAAATCAGGGTTATACTGCCCCGGATCGCTTTTGAAAGTAAACCTTTTACCGAATCATCCGCTTACCCTGGGAATGAAACCGGAAGCAGGGATATTAACCACAGCCGAACAGGTATTTCAAACCAGCTTACCGGGCTTCGACATGGATCGCCGTGTAATTGCCAGCTACCCCGAAGATCATGTTTTACTCAGCGGTTATTGCCAGAAAGAAGAATTATTGGGTAATTATGCTGCCATGGTGTGGCTGCGCAAAGGAAAAGGAAACCTGGTGGTTTATGGTTTTGGCCCGCAAAGCAGAGCCTCAACACCCGGAGTGTACAAATTGCTTTTTAACGGACTTTTGCTGAAATAAAGATGGTTTCAGGAATCCATCTTTCACAACGGATTTAAAGTTCACAATATTTGCATATATGCGATACCCGTTATGAACAATCTGTCTTAAAAACTCTTATTACATGTAATTATATATGTTTAACACTAACAACCGGATTATGAAGAATACGATTTTTTCATTTTTATTTTTGCTTACAATTTCTGTTTCAGCGCAGGAAACTCACCTGAAAAACATTCAACAATTAACCTTTGGCGGCGATAATGCCGAAGCCTATTTTAGCAACAGCGGGAAAAATGTTACGTTCCAGTGCAACAACAAGGCCTGGGGGCTCAAATGCGATCAGATTTTCAATCTCGACATAGCCAAAGCCGCCAAAGACACTGCCTATCGCCCAACGCTCATCAGTACCGGGCTCGGACGTACAACCTGTTCGTATTTTATGCCCGGTGACAAGCAGATTCTTTTTGCTTCTACTCACCTTGGCAGCAAGGAATGTCCGCCAAATCCCGAACCACGCAGCGACCATAAGTATCTTTGGGCAATATACCCTGATTTCGATATTTTTGTTGCCGACCTGAAAGGTAAGATTGTTAAAACCCTGATCTCTTCGCCGGGTTACGATGCCGAAGCAACCGTTTCGCCGGATGGGAAAAAGATCGTTTTTACTTCCACCCGCAATGGCGACCTTGACCTATACACCTGCGACATTGATGGAAAAAACATAAAACAGGTTACCAACCAACTTGGGTACGATGGGGGTGCTTTCTTTTCGTACGACAGTAAGAAACTGGTTTTCCGTACCTCGCGACCCACTACTCCTGAAGATGTTAAGGAATACAAGGACCTGCTTGCCCAGAACCTGGTTATGCCCACCGCCATGGAAATTTATACGTGTAATGTGGATGGAAGCAATCTGAAGCAAGTAACTCATTTAGGTAAAGCCAATTGGGCACCTTTTTTTACGCCATCAGGAAAAAAAATAATCTTTTCGAGCAACCATCAATCCGCGAAAGGATATGATTTTCACCTGTTTATGGTCAACCTGGATGGTTCCGGAATGGAACAGATTACTTCCGACAGCTATTTCAATGCTTTCCCCATGTTTTCACCGGATGGTAAAAAACTGGTCTGGTCATCGAACCGGAATAACCACGGAACCCACGATACCAATTTGTTTATAGCTGATTGGGTTGAATAGGATCAAATCTTTAATTTGATGTTTTTCAGGAATAGTATTCACTAAGGAATCAAAAACATGAAACACAGAACTCAGAATGATAAAGTATTGCAGGCCCCCTTTCCTTTTTCATTCTTAATTTAATGTAATGTTGAGTGTTTTTGATTACTTTTAATTCTGGCTTATCCAGGTTAGGTGATAAAGACTTTAGACAACAAAAAAAACGCCTCCGTGAAGAGGCGTTTTTTTTATGCTATTGCTCTGTAAAACTTTACTTTAGGCGAATCTGTGAAATAAAATCAGCGTAAATCCGCCAAATCTGTGTCATCCGCGTTCCTTTTCTTTCATTCCTTTGCACCAAGCCAGCGTTCGGCCTCAATAGCAGCCATACAGCCGGTGCCGGCAGCCGTAACAGCCTGACGGTAAACATGATCCTGTACATCGCCGGCAGCAAAAACGCCTGCTATGTTTGTCCGGGTGCTGCCAGGAATGGTTTTGATATAACCTTGCTCATCGAGGTCGATCTGTCCTTTGAATATATCGGTATTTGGCGAATGACCTATGGCTACGAAAAAGCCTTGTATTTCAATATTCTTCACTTCGCCGGTTGATGCATTTTTCAGCCTGGCGCCTGTAACTACTTTGTTATCACCTGTGATTTCTTCGGTAAGATGATTCCAGATGATCTCGATGTTTGGAGTGTTTTTAACCCTGTGTTGCATGGCTTTCGAAGCACGCAATTCGTCGCGGCGAACGATCAGGTACACCTTTTTGCAGAGTTTTGATAAGTACGATGCTTCTTCGCAGGCGGTATCGCCACCGCCAACTACTGCAACATCCATTCCGCGGAAGAAAAACCCATCGCAGGTAGCGCATGCCGAAACGCCATGCCCGTTGTATGTTTTCTCCGATTCCAATCCAAGCCAGCGCGCAGTGGCACCCGTGGCAATAATAACCGTTTCGGCCTCTACCACTTTTCCGCTATCGGTTGTAGCTTTAAAAGGGCGGTTTTGAAAATCAACCTTGTCGATAATACCGAACCTCACATCTGTCCCGAATCTTTCGGCCTGGTGCTGAAGATCTTCCATCATTTCAGGACCGGTAATTCCTTCTGGGTAGCCCGGGAAATTATCCACTTCGGTGGTTGTGGTAAGCTGGCCACCCATTTGTAAGCCTGTGTAAATAACTGGTTTAAGATCGGCACGTGCGGCATAAATAGCGGCGGTATAACCGGCAGGGCCGGAGCCTATAATAAGGCATTCAATTTTTTCGTTTTCGGGGGTTGACATAGTGCGTTTGTTTTAGACTAACAAAATTAACATATTCCCGTTGAATGTCACAAATTGTACCATCTATATATAGGGCTCTGTTTTCGGGTACAATAGTGACAGAATATGACAGATTGGCGGTCGGAACTTATGGATGGTAGCTTTTACCAATTCCGGTAAAAAGCAAGCATTCTGCCTTTGGCGAAAAGCTGGTAGGAATTAGAATTAATTCTGATAGTGAATTTCAAATTTATTAGCGCGTTAAATTAAATTCAAGTGTTTCAACAGTATTCCCCTTTCCTTTATCTGTTTTTTCGGGATATTCTTTTGTAATGGATTGCTTGAGCGTTTTATCGAAAGGATTGCCTGGAAACGGGCCATGGACCCGGTCGATAGACACAGGGTATATACCGCCCCACTCGTTGTCCGAGTCCTCAAAGTAAGGGCAGCCTTTTTTCCTGTATTCCGTTTTGTGGTTGTATTTGCCGGGTTCCGAAATGGCCTTTACACTGATGGTGTATGTATTAGCCGGTATATCGAAGTTGATTTTTATAATTGCATGGTATTTTTCGAAAGCAGCGGTGGGATCGAGTACAGCAAGTCCTTTTGCATCGTACGTTTCGGTGATGGTAGTGCTTTCGGTGATGTTGGCACGCTCTTTCTCTTTTATATCGAGCAGGTATGTTCCTTCCATCACCTGGCAGTGGTAACAGTTGCTGTGCATTCTGTTTTCATCCTTGAAATCGAAAAAAGCATTCACATTGCCGTCGGCTTGTATGCGGCTCACTTTTTTCAGTGTCCAGGTTTCCTGTTTTACTCTTTTTACGGTTATGTCCCTCTCAAAATCGCAATCCTTTTCGGGCAAACCGGTATCCTTCTCTGCAAGATCATAGGTGTATGCAGATGTAAATGTAAGGTCGCCTTTGTAAGGGCAAATCTCCATAGCAAGTAATTCCCGCACCAGGTCGTTGCTGTACTTATCCATTTCATCCAATAGATGCCCGATATCAGCTTTCCTGCTGCCTCTTTCGAGGATAGAAGCATTGCGCGATGACATGGCACTACCAGTAATATAATAAAGCCCGCCAACTTCCGCCATGGTGAGGTTTATCAGGATATCGCACCCCAAAGCACCGGCTATATCGTCAAAACGGCCCCCCGCTCCCATCATTTCTTTCATACGGTCGTATTCCATCCATTCTATAATTTCGCGGCGGGTGATTACGGATGCACAAGGTATGTTGTCCGACAATGCCTGTGCGACAATTTTCTCAAAAGTGCCCACATAGCCGTTAATCTCATTGGCATTGGGAACCTTTGTTACCTCAGGACTCACGATTAAGATCTTTATTTTTCGGTCGGGGAGGTTAAACTTTTGTGCCTTCACGGCAAGAAAAGGGAAAACCAATATAAACAGTATGGTTGCTATTTTCATTTTACCAGGATATTACAGTTAGGAAGCATTTTTTGGATACGTTGTTTTTCGCTTTCGCTGATTTCGGTTTTGGCTATGCCAAGGGTTTTGAGGTTCTTCAATTTGCCGATGGTGCCTGGAAGTTCCGATATGGGATTTATATCGATGTATAACAATTCAAGTTCTGCCAGATTCCCGATCGAAGCAGGCAGTTGTGAAATATGGTTACCATACAGTCCAAGCTTTTTCAGATTTTTGAGTTCACCAATTGCATCCGGTAGATCCGAAATACCAAGCCTATCGTTGGTAATATACAATTCGGTTAAGGTTTCGGGATTGAGTTTCCCGAACAAAGAATTTAAGTTTATTGGTATACCCGATGCATTGCCCCTGATAATAAGGGTTTCGAGGTTTGAAGGCAATTGGAAACCCTCGCTATTGTAGAACCTGGGGTCGGGTTTATCCAGATTAATAATCAATAGTGGAACGGTTTGCATAAACTCGAAGCTGGTCGAAAGGGTATCGTTTCCTTCATTCAATTCCATGAGCATATTCCCCGCCAGGCCCTCTGTATTGAAAGGGTCGGTTACTGTATTGGATGCGACTTTCGTGGCCGAATCGAACGCATTCGTAAATTTTTCCCTCAGTGCTTTCTCAAGTTTGAGTTCCCCTTCCGGATCGTTGGGATCGTATTTGATGCCGAGGCTGTCTAAAACATGTTGTGTTTCCGCGTCGATCTGCTGCGAAAAGGCAGAGATTGTGAGTAGGAACAACAACATTAGGATGGAGAATTGTTTCATATTTATTTAGGTTTGTTTATTTGGTTTTTCAATTGAATGGGTTAACCACAATAGGTACACTAGGACACAGTAGATTTTATTTGTTTAAAGTGTAAACCACAATAGGCACAGTAGGGCACAGTAGGTTTGTTTTTGTTTGGGTAAAACACATTAGGGACAGTAGGGCACATTAGTATCCTTTTGGTAATGAAGCAAAAAGTTCGGTAATCATTGTTTGTTGACCTTCTTTATAAATATTGGTGCAGTTAAAGTTAAGCAGGATGCCTTTAGGCTTTGACAGCAGTTTGAGGTATGTTAGCAATTGTGCTTCATGGATGGGCAATAAAGTATCAATTGCTTTTGCTTCAACGATGATTGCATTCTCAACCATGAGATCAAAACTTAAATCGCAATCAAGTTGCAAACCTCTGAAAAGAACAGGAACCCGCTGTTGAGTTAACACATGAAAACCTTTCTCCTTTAGCAAATGTGCAAGGCATTTTTCATAGATGCTTTCAAGTAAGCCAGGACCTAACTCTTTATGAACCTCAATAGCAGCGCCAATAATAGCGTGGGTTAATTCATTGAGATACTTCTGTGTCATGTTTTTCTGTTTTGCTTCTTAAATAATTGGATTTAAATATATTGACGACAAGTCATTTGAGTGTTTTTCAGTCAGAAACCAACAATCATTTCCATTTCTATTGTGTCCTATTGTGCCTATTGTGGTATTTTTTTTTGATTTTTCGAGTAAAGTTTGTTAGAAAAAGTCTCATCAATTCATGTGTTTATCCTACATGTCTATTTCACATCAAGTAATTGCATCAATTCACCGCCTTTTAGCCCACTTATAAATTCCCATACCCGGTGTGTATTTATTTCCCCGTATTCGGCAAAATCGGCATGACCTTCAATAGTCATAGTAATGAGCTGAACGGCGGTGCGAGGCAATGTTTTATCGAAATAATCGGGGTTGAGTTTGTAAAGTGGAAACTCTGAGATTTCGCCTGTAATAACTATTTCGGTCAAAAGCAGCCCGGCATTCCTATCCACGTAACAGGGTAAACCCATTATTTCGGGAGGGATGGAAGCAATTTCGGCAAGTAACATATCCAATACCATCTGATTGATTTTCCCTTCTTTGAGCGAAGCCTTGTAATAAATCATTGTCCTTTCGATGTATTCGCGGTTTGTAACCGGAAGCCATAAAGGACGGTCGCTACGGGCTACCACAAGCCTGTTTTTGTAATACCAGTTGTATAGAAACGCACCATGGCCTAAGTCGAGCAATTTGCCCGGCAGGTAAAATAACTCCTTATACTGTTCCACGGCCTGTTTATCGTCGAGCTGATCGTAATTCATGGCAGGTTCGAAAACCATGCTTTCATCGTTGGTGATCACATCAATATAGGAAACCTCATCGCAAGCCGCTTCTACCTTGCCGTTTTTACGGTATAAACTGCAAAACGGGATAAAAACCTCTGCTTTCACCCTCTCGGACGGCTTCACCGGATATAACTCATGATCGTAATGGTTGTAAGCGGTTCGCGATTTTACTTCAAGCGTTACACCAATAGGATTTTGGGCAACAGGCTGACTCCCAAGATAAGTCAAGAGTTTTTCAGTGGTTGCATGGTATTTTGCCAATTCGGTGGCATTCATTTTATAGTATCGTTCGGCAAACCACTCATTCGAATTGTTGTAGTCAGTAACGACCCATTTGCCATGGTAAAAAGACAAATCTTCCGTTTCCTGCGAAAAGGAAAGCATAGAAACAGATA
The DNA here is from genome assembly GCA_037142075.1 of Bacteroidota bacterium. Taxonomy (GTDB): domain Bacteria; phylum Bacteroidota; class Bacteroidia; order Bacteroidales; family UBA4417; genus UBA4417. The sequence continues at coordinate 11,833 of JBAXBJ010000070.1, read as the reverse complement.
AAAAGAGAATCAGAAAGTAATTTTGTTTCATTATTTTCAAATTTATTTTTTCAGATTACTTGCAAAAACACAGCGGTAATTTTCTTTTAACGCAAAAGTCGAAAAGAAATAATCACAGATTATCAGCATCATAGGATGCAAATGCCTGGCTTTGTATATTGTTGATAATGAGGTTACAGGGAATCATTAAAGGAAGCTGATGCAATTTATGAAGAATTTATCCAGGCCGGGTATCTTGGCGACCTGGTTTTCTTTTCTATCACAAATATATAAAAAATTGATTTTCAATAACATTTGAAAACTGATTTTATAATTTCTCTTTCTGCGCAGTGATCGTGAAACTCAGGAAAATTTATTACTCTCAGGTCAGTCATTATGGGTTCCAATCCGGGTTTAATTTTGACGAAACACAATAAATGAGGGCTTTCGCAATTATTTTATAAAAATAATAGACTGATGCGAAATCTGAAAGAACTTAAGAATGCGGTCCTACACTGTTTTATATTGGTGCTTTTAAGTACATGCTCTATTAGCGCGAATGCCCAGGAGCCTGATGATAAAACCGATAGCTTGTATGTTTCAAAATTGATGCAGGTTAATCTTGAGTTGTACAGTGAGATTGACAGTTTGAATTTTCTGATTAAGGAATGTGAAACTCTTACTACAATTCAATATTCAGAGGTGGACTCATTGAAAGTAGTGGTTGCGCAATGCCAGGCCCGGCTCACATTGAAAGGGAAATTGGCCGATACGCTCGAAGTCAGCAGGTTGAGGCTTGCACAGGAACTGATAAGTGTGCGGGAAATACTCTTAAAAACCAACTCGGAACTTGAGCTAAAACTTCAGTTGCTCCGGGATAGAGAATTTCAATTAAATGATTGCCAGATCAAACTTCGGGAAGCACAATCGGCAGCATCGCTCAGCCAGGCAAAACTCGAAGGAAAAATGGATGTCAGCAATGCCAGGGTTGAAGCTAAAGATCGCGAAATTGCTTACATGCAGGAATCCCAGAAAGAAAAAGACAGGATTATAGCCGAAAAAACTGCCGATATAGCCACCCTGTACCATGAAAAAAGCAATTCCTTGCGGGTGGTCGACTCCCTGGCACGTGCGCTGAACTCAACCGAACTCGAACTTGCAAAAGTGAGCGAACGCCTTCGTATCATCGAAACTCAATACAATGAGATGGTGGCCCAACGCACCGCTGCCACCAATAAAAAGAAGAAAGTCCGTTTTGTGCAGGGCTTTGCTTTGAAAAATTACCGCACACCCGACTGGCAGCTGGCTCCCGAAAGTTCCACATCAGCCAATGTTTATGTTATTTCAAATAAAAATGCGGGAAATATCGAATTCGACTACATCACCGGTGTCAGCCTTTCTTTGTACGATTTAAGCCAACCCGACGGAAAATATACTTACGATGCGGGCTTATTTGTTGGCTTTGGTGGCACAAATCTTTTTAAGAATTTTTATATCGCACCGAGCGCGAAGGCATTCGACTATTTTCACTTTATGCTTGGCGTAAATATAGCTGAATACCAGCAATTAAAGGAAGGATTCAGCGAAGGCGACCCTTTGCCACCCGGCATGAATATCCCCACGGTGAAGGAATGGAAAGCCAACCTGTTTTTTGGAATGACAATTGACTTTGAATTGTTGTCGAATATCCCTAAGAAAATGTAATAGACGGATGAATATAATAGTTCAACTAGGAATTGAATGAAAATGATCCTTCTTTAGGTCATAAGACCGAAGTCGGAAGACAGGAGTCGGAAGACCGGAGTGTCAGCTAAATTGTTATTACATTCTCCTATTGGAAAATGAATCGAAGAATGTGAATTGTTGTTCAATGTGCCAATTATAATTAATATCTTGGTATTCAGGTCTCTTCCGACTCCTGTCTTCCGTCTTCAGACTTCAGGCAATTTAAATGGACTCACTTTGTAACAGTAGAACCAGAATGACCCCTGCTTCCATTTTTCGAATTTTAACTTGTTTTAACTATCCGCAACTATAGAAATAATCGGGTTTTGCAATGCTGTAAGTCAATCAATTTGTGGATACGGGATAATGAAATTCCAAACTCTTTGTGGCAGCATTTTAAGTCATATTGCGCAATTTGGTGCTTATGTTATTTGCAGTCCGGCTCAATTGTGCAATATAACAATCATCATTGGAGAAAAGGTGGCTCCGGATTCCGGTTTAAATTAATGAAATATTAGGAAATTTATAGTTTATACGCATACCCCACTCCAATCACAAAATCAGTTTCAGGATTGCTGGCATTTAACTCTTTCTGAATCATATAATAAGCATCCAGTTTGTGATGCTTCGATAGTGAATATTCTATACCTGCACTGGTCCGAATGCCACCGAATGCATAAGAACGGGGGTAGTTAAGCAATGAAAAGAGTTCGACTGAAAAATAGGGCAAAAAAGGCTTGTCCAAATCCCATTTCAGGGTGAGTTTATTCCGCCAGTAATATTCGGGTACTCCGCCATCCAAAGCGCGGCCGATATCGGCATATTGGTCCTGCAGGCGGCTTCGGATCTGAAGCTGGAAAGGTTTTATCTTCTTTTCGTATTTTAAATCAATATAAAACCTGTGCCTGAAACTATAGTAATCATCTGTCCTTCGTCTTTGGGTAAACCTGTAATTACCGGCTATCTGGAAGTGTTTATTAACCTTATAACTCAGACCGACATCGGTAAAAATGGCCCCGGCTTCCGTTATGTTTTCGTTAAAACGAACCTCCTCTGCCAGGTTAAACGATAACTTCTTAACTACCCTGGCTTCAAAGCTCACCGAAGTCCACAAACCGGCATCTTTATACTGGCCGAATATCGGTGTGCAGAAGAGAATACTCAGTAGGAAAGTAAGAGAAATAAATAAATATACCTGCTTAACAACCATAGCCTGCTTATTTCTTGTAATAATAAATAGTAATGGAAGTTGCATCTTTTAAAAAATCGAAGGATGTAATTGAAAACCGGTGAATATCGAAGCCTGTGCGATTTCGCAGATCCTCGAGCAGCAACAGGTGGTTTTCGGGTTTTATAAGTTCAATATTTTCATAAGTAACTGTTTTTGAGACTTCCTGCTTGAAAACCATCGGGTGGTCGAGTATAAAAATAAAAGTGATAAATATAGAATTGAAAACCAGGATCGGAACAACATGCAAACCGATAGCATTGATAAGTCCTAGTGCGATGGCTATCAAAAGGTAGGTCATTTCCTTCATTGATATGCCTTCGGTGCGGTACCTCAGCATCGAGAACACGGCAAACAGGCCGAATGCCGCACCCATCGAAATATTGGTCTTGTTCAGTACGAACGTAATAATGAAAATGATAATATTGAAAAGGAAGAATGTGAACATGAATTCCTTATTGCGGTAGTTTGGAAAATAAATGAGCCCGAAAATAAGCAGCATGGTAGCTATATCAATACCAATTCCATATGCAAAGTGTTTATTTATGGCTACAACTTCTTTGCCATTATCATTTTTGGGAGTTGAATCAGGAATTGCGGCTGCAGCGGTAACTGTAGTACTTTGACTCGCCGGGATCTGCTTTAACTGGGCATGAACAGGTGAAAATCCGAGTAATATGCCTAAAAACAGCACGATAGCCATTGAATGTTTAACGTAAGTCATAACCAAGTTTAATTAGAGCTTTTATTTTTTGTTTAAAACGATTCCTTTTTAACCCATGATTGAGACAGGTTACTCCTATACAGTATTTACTCAGATAATTCTTGGGTTGACGGTGAACTTTCATCAGTTGTACAAAGGGTGAAGTGCAGTGTTTTTCCTGTTTTACCTCAACAATTACTATTTTCTCAATTTGTTTTTCAATTCCATGACTGGTATACCGAAGGTTCATATCAAAAGTCAGGCGTTCCTTTGCTTTGGTATTCACAAAAGTCAACCTGTCGAAGAATACATTTAAAGTTGGAACATAATTATGATACTCCCCTGGTGTATGGTCGCTGATGTACTGATTCAGTGGTTCGTTGAGCGTATCTGTTATTGTCTCTACCTGAATTCGTTTTTTTATGGTTCTGTTTGTATTTGTTTTTGTTTTTATTTCAAAATACGAAATCCCCGAGTTCACATATTTCCGGAACCGGAGTTTATACCTGTTCAGAATACCGTTATGGTGCATCTGGTAGAGGTTTAAATCAGGTGTATCGTAATAAAGAGTTTCGTATGGGTGAATCGATATATTATTGATTACCAGTAAATTGTAGTATTTTGATATGGTAGCTAATATCTCGATCAACTGGTTTTCGTGAATCACATATTTTGTGTCAATCCTGTTTAGTAACTTCACATGATCCATCGCTTCCAAACTGATTGGGGTAAAGTTAGAAAGCACTGTGGTCAGATCAATCATTCAATTGTAATTAGCTGGATGGAAATGAAGAAAAACGCCTGAATATTCTTCGTTCAAAATACGTAAGCTTGGAATATTACCTGAAAATTTTCAATTCAGCAGCTTCCACTGTCTGTTTGTTATCCTCAATTTTTACGTCAGTGGTAACCGCATATATTCCGGAAGGCAGGGTTAGCGTCGAATCTTTTGAATACACATAGACTTTATAATCGCCCGGACGCAGGTATTTGAATTCGTAAATGCCATTATAATTGCTTCTGACGCGCTGACTGTAACTACGATCGCTCCCGTAAATGAGGTAAACATCTTCGTCGGCTGCAGGGTAAATACCTTTGAGTGAAGTAAATTCAGCATTGTAGTCGTATGCCGTTAATTTTCCGTATATGGTTGAATTTCCGCCATCCCCGGCTTCTTTAGCGCATGAAATCAATGCAACGGTGACTATAAAGAGGAAAGAAACAAGTGAAATCCTTTTCATCAGGCTGAATTTTAATAATTTGCAAGGCATTTTGCATGGCAAAAGTATAAAAAAACACGATACGCCAAAAACAAACCATTTGGACAAAAATCATGGTGGTTTTCACTCTTTCAGGTTTTTATTGTAAGTTGAAGATTTCAATTATGAAAAATACAGTAAACAATTTCGGACCTTATTTGTTGATAATTAAGTCTACAGAAGTGTGTTCTAAAATTTGATTCTAAAAATTTTTCAAGTGCTTCAGAATCAGAATAGTAAATTTTTCTGTCATCATATCTGGCCATCTGTGGAATAGTAAATTTCACGTTCAATTCATTAAATCAAATACATGGAGTACTACGATCAAAATGTTGAGGTTATCGAACCTCAATTAAACATGCAAATCCCTTTCAATGAGTATCTTCGCAATTTTACTGGTAAATTGGAATATGTATTTCACCAGCGGGCAGATATTAATCAAATAGAAACACAACGTGGGCTTCCTCCTTATGCAATGCGTGAAATACTATCTGCCAATCCTTTATTGGCCTTTATTCCAACAGTTTATGGCGGTAGGGGAGGGCATGCGAACGAGGGAATGGAAGTTGTATCTGCAGCCTCATACGAATCACTTGCACTTGGCCTGACTTTAGGAATCAACTGGGCTCTTTTTCTCCAGCCTCTGCATAAATATGCCAACGAAAAAATTAAAAAACCGGTATTTGATGGATTTGTAGTTGATAAAAAAATGGGTGGGCTGATGATCACCGAACCCGATCATGGCAGTGATGCATTAAATATGCAAACATCCTATACCGAACACAACAGTTACTATCACCTTAAAGGCACAAAACACTGGGCCGGACTTACAGGTTGGGCCGACTATTGGCTACTTACGGCCCGCAGAAAAACCAGCGGAGGCGACTTGCTGCGCGACATCGATTTCTTTGTATGCGATAATAATAAAACAGGTCAGAGAATTGAGGTGGAGGAATATTTCGAAAATATTGGTTTATATATGATCCCCTACGGAAGGAATAAAATAGACGTAAAAATACCACTCCTTTACCGGCTCGAACCCCCGACTACCGGAATATCAATGATGTTGGACACTTTACACCGAAGCAGGATGAAAATTCCGGCAATGGCCATGGGTTTTATCAGGCGCATGCTCGACGAAGCTATAAACCACTGCGAAACCCGCTTTGTTGGTGCCAGGAGCCTGTTTACCTACGACCAGGTGCAACAGCGGTTGGCGAGCATACAATCGGCTTACACGGTTGTTTCGGCTTTGTGCGCTCACAGCAGCGAACATGCAGGAACTGAAACGGACCTGACACAGCAGGGTCTTAAAGCTAATTCGTTTAAAACTGTGGCAACAGAACTGATGCAGGATGCTGCTCAACAACTTTTTCAGTTGGTAGGTGCCAAAGCCTATACACGAAACCACATCGCCGGTCGTGCAATTGTCGACAGCCGGCCTTTCCAGATTTTCGAAGGCTCAAATGATATACTTTTTGCCCAGATTGCAGAATCCGTTGTTAAGTTGATGAAGCAGGCCAAGGAAAATAATTTTCTCCGCTTCCTGAAAAGCTTTTACCTGACCGGAAAATCGGTTCCGCTTGTGTCAGATATTCTGAACTTTAACCTCGATTTTCAGCTACCACAGCGTAAAATGGTTGAACTTGGCAGGATTATAAGCCGCATCGTATCAATGGAAATGGTGATTGACCTAGGGCTCACAGGTTTCTCTCCTTTATTGATCTCTAACTGCATTACTATGATAAAACAAGAGTTGAACCAACTGATGGGGTCCTATTCATCTGAAAATATTACACTGGTTATGGCTGATTATAAGCAAGACAGTCACTGGCTCAATTTTGTGAAGGAATAAACACAACATTGCGAAGTTTAAAAATCTGTAATTTCAAACATTGTATTACAAAGAATGATATAATTATTTGTAATTGATTTTGAGATGATTGCAAATATCGATGTGCTATTGCAATAAGAGCTGGTTGAAATTTCGTTCCCTTTCTTAGTGCATTTTTTCTGGACTTGGTTTACCATCTTTCGTGATTTCCAATGACTCGTTTTTGGTCTTTTGTTTTAACACGACTAGTTACTACCTTTGCAATCTGATAAAAACATAAAAATGGCTCTGAAATGTGGAATTATAGGTTTAGCCAATACCGGCAAAACCACACTGTTTAATTGTGTTGCAAATACAAAAATTCATAACCAGTCCGGTGCGCAGAAATCGCATATGGGACAGATTGATGTACCCGATAGCAGACTTGAAGTACTTGATAATCTGATACATTCCATTCGTGTGCAGAAGGCAACAGTTGATCTGGTTGATATTCCCGGACTTACAAAAGGTTCCGGTCAGGCCGAGAGCACTTCCAGTAAATTCCTGGCCGAAATACAGCAAACAGATGCTCTTATCCATGTGCTACGTTGCTTCGACAGCGATACGGTTCCACATATCGAAGGTTCGGTGAACCCTGTCCGCGACAGAGAAATTGTCGACCTGGAGCTTTGCATCCGCGACCTGAGTATGGTAGAACGTAAAATTCAACGTACCGACAAATTATTGAAATTAGGCGACAAGGATGCTAAAAAAGTGATGGAGGTGCTACATACGTATAAAACTCACCTTGAGGATTTTAAGCCTGCGCGAACAGCCCCGGTTTCGGAAGAGGAACATAAATATATAGCTGATATGTACCTGATTACCGACAAACCTGTAATATACGTTTGTAATGTGGATGATGCTTCGGCTGCGATAGGTAATGCTTACTCTGATAAACTGAAAGAAGCTGTAAAAGATGAAAATGCAGAAGTCCTGGTAATGGCTGCTGCGCTTGAAGCAGAAATTGCGGAACTTGAAAGCCAGGAAGACCGTGAAATTTTTCTTGCAGATGCCGGACTTACTGAGCCAGGCGTTAACAAAGTAGTTCAGGCAGCATACAAACTCCTGAATTTGATGTCGTTTTTTACGGTTGGCGTAAAAGAAGTCCGGGCCTGGACCATACATAGAGGCATGACGGCTCCTCAGGCTGCAGGGGTAATACATAGTGATCTGGAGCGGGGATTCATTCGTGCCGAAGTGATGAAATACAACGATTTTGTTACCTTAAAAACGGAACATGCCTGCAAAGAGCATGGTAAGCTTGCTATTGAAGGGAAAAACTACGTGGTTTGCGATGGTGATATCCTGAATATACGGTTTAACGTTTAAATTACTCTGATCTTTTTAACCCTTTCTTGATAACAAATCTGGAATGCATGTGGATATGCATTTCTATAATGTGAAAGTACGTTTGCTACTGATTTGATCTGAATGTTCGAAAACCTGAATCAACCTTATCCATTCAACAACAACTTTAAACATAACCTGCGCACAATCGCTTTTGTTTGCATGGGCTTTATGTTGATTATGCTTTATTTTCAGCCTTTTGGGATAAATTTTCTGGCTTCGCCCAAAGATGGATATTTTGTGCTGATCACGGGTTTGGTAAGTGCGGCTACCTTCTTTTTTAACACTCTTTTTCTCCCCGGATTATTCCCTAAACTATTCGAGTCCGCCAATTGGACTGTGAAAAAAGAACTGATCTGGAATGTAGGAATGTTTATTTTCCTGATACTGGGTTTTACAATTACGGCACTTGTATTCCAGGTAATGAGCATGCAGTCGTTAACGGTTTTTCGTTCCGGAGCTATAGCCCTGCTTCCTTTGATTCTCTTTAACCTATTAAATTACAACAATTCGCTCAAAACCAAAGTGGTACAGGTTTTGGATTCGGGCCGGCACTGGCTTGCCGAAGAGCGTAAAGTAGCTCACAGCCCTGCCAGTGAAACCATACGTATCGAATCGGAAAATGGTAAGGATGTTTTTGAAGGGGAACTGCGAAATATTATTTTGATACAATCAGCAAGCAATTATATTGAGATTTTTTATAGGGAAGGTACCATGGTCCGGAAACTTATGATACGGCAGACGCTAAACAGCGTGGAAGTGCTTTTGGCAAAATTTACCGATATTAAAAAATGCCACAGATGCTGCCTGGTTAACATAAATCAGGTTTCAAAACTTACAGGACTACCTCCTAATTATACCCTTGAATCAAACGGTCTTGATTTTCGCATTCCGGTTTCACGCCAAAATGTTGCTCAATTCAGGAAGATTCTTTCATCGAAACAAACTAAATAGGGTTTAAATTAAAGTTTTTTTGTCTACCATCATTCGGCTTTATTAGCCACCGGAATTGAGATAAGTAGTTTTAGGAAGCATTTCGTCCCTATGACGCCTTCAGTTAGTCCCTAAAGTATGCAATTCAGCCCTTTTTGCGCATAGTAACCCATTTTTGTGTGGTTTTCCTTTTACCGTAGTATTTTTGTAAAAACAAAATCAATTGCGGTCTTAGTTGCTTTTCGATAAAAGCAAAGTTCAAATTCCAATAGACTCGCTTTTTAAACAAATTATTTCCTCAGATGATGAAGATGAAAGAATTAAATATTGGAGGACTAGTTATACCTTCACCTATCATTCAAGGAGGTATGGGTGTTGGAATCTCGCTTTCTGGATTAGCTTCGGCTGTTGCCAACGAAGGAGGAGTAGGCATAATTTCTGCTGCCGGTCTTGGTACCATCTTCAGGGATCCAACCAAGGATTACTTCACAAACTGCATTTTTGGGCTTAAAGAGGAAATACGAAAAGCCAGGCAAAAAACTAAAGGAATTATTGGCGTTAATATCATGGTTGCACTTACTCAGTATCCTGATTTGGTGCGCACATCTATTGAAGAAGGTGTTGATATTATAATTTCAGGGGCCGGGCTTCCTCTTGATCTGCCTAAATACCTTACGCCAGGGTGTAAAACACGTCTCGTTCCAATTGTATCTTCAGGCAGAGCAGCTGCACTTATTTGTAGTAAATGGCTCGCAAATTATAATTATTTGCCTGATGCTGTGGTAGTTGAAGGACCTAAAGCAGGTGGGCATCTTGGATTTAAGTTAGACCAGATATTCGACGAAAATTATGCTTTGGAGAAATTAATTCCTGAAGTGGTTAAAGTTGTAAATGAAATTGCTCTTGCAAATGGAAAAAATATTCCGGTAATTGCTGCCGGAGGAATCTACACAGGAGCTGATATTCTGAAAATAATGGAATTGGGTGCATCGGGAGTCCAAATGGGTACACGATTTGTAACTACCAACGAGTGCGACGCTTCAGATGCATTTAAGCAGGCTTACCTTGAAGCAAAAAAAGAGGATGTTACAATTATCAAAAGCCCGGTTGGTATGCCTGGTAGGGCGATAAAATCGGCTTTCCTGGTGGAAGTGGAAGCCGGCAAACGTCAGCCTAAGTCGTGTCCGGTAAATTGTGTCAGAACCTGCGATATCAGTACTGCACCTTATTGTATTATGGCCTCACTGGCATCAGCTCTTCGTGGTAATTTCAACAAAGGTTATGCTTTTGCCGGAAGTAACGTATGGCGTACCAATAAAATTATACCTGTAAAAGAGTTAATGGATACCATTAAGCAGGAATATCTGGCGTATCAGGCTAAAGCTGAATTGATTACCTGTTAGTGACCTGTTATTCAGTCAGATTTCCAGGTTTCAGAAAAAAATATAATACAGTATTTCTTAACTTTCATTAATCAACAAGCTTAAATATAGGCGTTGCGGATTGGTGTTATAATGCATTGGCCACGGCTTACGATTATCTTTTTCCCTGGTCAGTTCAGGGAGTAAATAGTTTTTGCATATACCATTAAAGTAAGGTTCCTTTTATTTTTAATATTTTTTTTAAATCTTAAAAATTCATTGGAGTTAAGCCATTCTTCAGTAAAGTGAAACAAATCATTATGAAATAGAATGCGTACTTTAAAATGAAGTAAGCAATGACAAACAGGGGTTTCTAATATTTAATTATCTTTTTAGTAAAAACCTGACCTTCAGTCTTCACGCTGACAAAATAAATACCTTTGTTTAAATTGTTAAGTTCCGCATGATTGCTTTTACAAAGAAACTGTTGCACAAATTGGCCTAAATAGTTGGTTACAGTAATTTCTTTTTCAGATAAGTCAGCAAAGTCGATAGTGAATTTTGACTGACTAGGATTTGGAAAAACAGTAAAAGCGGGACTCTTGGCAACTTCATTATTGATACCGGTATTTACCGAACCAATTAGATCAAACTTTCGTAAGAAACGCCAGATCTCTGCACTGGCACTAAAATCCATATTGGTAACGCCTATTACAAAAGGGGCACCCGGCCATGTGTGCCCGCCTCCGATTATTTTATAAAGTTCAACTACGGCGCCTGAATCGCCGTTGTTGTAAACATAGTGCTCGGCGGTGCAACCATCTGTTAAATTAATATCCGGCACCAGTGTCATGGCAGGAGTTGCCGAACAATTATTGTATTGTACCCAATGATCCACAACTGCACTGACCGGCTCAAAAAGGGCTGTTCCTTCATAAGGTACAGTGCCGTCGGCTGTGCCGTGTATTTCCATAACCGGCGTGGGATGCAATGCGCCACACGAATTCATATGTGAGTAAATCATACTCCCTGCCACCGAGGCAATTGCCGCTATCCTGACACTCAGCCCGCAGGCAAGTTCGTAACTCATGAATCCACCGTTACTCATACCGGTTGAATAAATGCGATTCTGATCGATATTAAAATCAGAACTTATTGTATCAATCAGGGCCGAAATAAAACCTATGTCGTCAACTGTAGATCCACCAAATGTATTCCAGAAACGCTTGTTTAGGGCATCCAGTGTACCATTCGGATGAACTACAATGAAGCCGGCAGTATCCGCTATCGGACGGAAATTGCCGTAGATTTCCTGCTCAACATTATTCGATCCATATCCATGTAAATTGAACAACAGTGGAACAGGTAGAGTGGCATTGTACATAGCCGGGATATAGACCCGGTAGGTGCGCAATATACCGT
>JBAXBJ010000069.1:0-25650 GCA_037142075.1 Bacteroidota bacterium | reverse complement strand
TTCAAAGTTCCGGGTTCAAAGTTCCGGGTTCCAGTTTCAAAGTTCCAGGTTCAAAGTTCCAGGTTCAAAGTTCCGGGTTCCAGTTTCAACGTTCCAGTTTCCAGTTTCCGGGTTCAAAGTTCCAGGTTCCGGGTTCAAAGTTCCAGTTTCCAGTTTCCAGTTTCCAGTTTCAAAGTTTCATAGGATTTGGGGCTTGAAATCTGGATTTTGGAACATAATAAATGCGGAAAACCATCCTGCTTACAATTTTATAAGGAGCAACCGTCATCCTGAAACCGGTGTATCCTTCTTATTGTTAGAATGTTTTAAGTGTAAAAAAGCTAAAAAAAACAATAAATATGCTGAATGCATGTTATATGTATGATAAATGTGAATACTTTTGTATTTGAAATAGTTAATTAAACCATAAACAGCATATGAAGAAAATAGCAGTTTTTTTAGCAACCATTGTAATTCTCACAATACTGCTTACCGCTTGTGGCTCGTCGGAACAATGCGCTGCTTATGGCGAATATAAAAATTATCGTGTCGAGAGCAGATAAATCAACCCGGTTTTCAGCAATCCATCTCTGCAATTTTGATGCAAACAAACCGTAGCTTAGTTGTAAACAGGTTAAAGGCACAGCTTATGCGGTTATTTTTGGCAATAACAATCTCTTTATTTTTGTTTGGTTTTTCACCTATGGCGAAAGCTCAGGATGTAGCTGATGCTGAGGCTGATACGGTGGATATGGGTGTTCTATTGCGTAAAGAAAAATCGTTTAATATGATGCTGCACACCTTAGGCTTCGGGATAGGATACCGTTTCGGCATCAACAAAACGTACTATAAAAACCGCATGGTCGAATTCGATTTATTAGATATGCGTTCCCCAAACCAGGCTCGCAGGTACAACGAAAATTTTGCGAACCCTCCGAGTTATGTATACAGCAAGCTGTATAGTTTGTATATACTGCGTGCCGGAATTGGACGACAGCATTTATTAAACCGAAAACCCTATTGGGGCGGTGTTGAAGTGAGAGGCTTTTATTATGGCGGTGTCGACCTGGGATTTGCAAAACCGAGCTACCTCAATATAGCTTACTATGTTATCGAAAATAACCATATAATTCTTAGTCACACTTCGCTCGAACGATATGATCCTGAAAAGCATTTTCCTTATATAGGATCAAACCCAAACTGCCTTTGCGATATATATGGCCGTGGCCCCATACTGAGTGGTTTCAGTAAAATTAAACTCTACCCGGGCTTTTACGCCAAAGGAGGTTTCAATTTTGAATTCAGTGCACAGAATGACAAGATCAAATCTGTTGAGGTCGGGGCTGCTTTAGATATATTTCCCATGCCTGTGCCTGTCATGGCCTTTAAGGATCCGTATTACTTCTTTCTGACGGGTTACCTGAGCTTTCACTTCGGGAAGCGGTATAATTAATTGCGATCTGGCTTGCTATTGAAGTTTTAATATCGTTAAGGATATTGAGTCAGCAGAATATTTTTCTGATAAACATCAAAAGTCGGGGTTATTGACCTGTAAAGCCAATGAAGTTGAAGGCCCGGCATAAAACTTGGCAGTTCTTAATTCGGGTCTGAAAATGGAAAGACTAAAAAAGTGCCCTTTAATTGACTAAATACTTAAATATTTGTTACTTACAGGATACTATTCCGCTTACCTTTAACCAGTTTTAAACATTTACCCAACATCTAAACCCCAACCTGGACAAGCCAGAATCAAAAAGGAACGCAAAACATATAACATTAAATCAAAAATGAAAAAGTAAAGAGCTTGAGATACTTTTACATTTTGAGTTCTGTGTTTAATGTTTTTAATTCCTTCCTGAATATTGCGTAAGAATAACATCAATATAACATAATCGCCTAACCCTAAACCCCAACCCCAAACCCCTAACCCCTTTTCCAAAATGAATGGTGATCCAAAACTATATCAGCTCCTCACTGAACTTGGAATTCCATTCGAATACCATGAACATCCGCCTGCCCCAACTATCGAAGAAGCCATGAAATACTGGAAGGACCTGGATGCAACTCATTGTAAAAATCTGTTTTTCAGAAATCATAAAGGCGACAAGCATTACCTGGTAATACTGAAACATACGCAGCAAATGGGCATTCATGAGTTGGAAAAACAACTCAGGCAGGGCAAACTTTCGTTCGCGTCCGATCAGCGTATGATGAAATTTCTAGGGATTACACCTGGTTCGGTTTCACCTTTCGGGCTGATAAACGATACGGAACATCATGTGAAAGTTTTTCTGGATGCTAATCTGCTCAGCAGTAAGACTGTAAGTTTTCATCCTTGCATCAATACAGCCTCCCTTATCGTAAAATGGGATGATTTTATGAAATATATCAGTTGGACTACCAATCCATACGAATTTATAACACTCTACAACCTTTAAGCACATAGTTAACCGAAATCAATAAAACTCAATAAAATGCAAAAATCAATATACATCTTTATCCTTTTCGCAACAATAGTTTTTTCATCACTTTTTACTGGTAAATCAGCTTTCGGCCAACAGCGGGATAAGCAAATTGCGGTGATTGCTTATTACAAAGGTGATGGCAGTGATATTTACACATACAAAACCCAGGAACTCACCCATATTATTTACAGTTTTTTACAACTGAAAGACAATATGCTTGTAGTCGCTAATGCGAAGGACAGTTTGGCCATTACCAGGCTTGTTTCGGTAAAAAAAGCGAATGCTGGTTTAAAAATCATCCTTTCCATGGGTGGCTGGGGCGGATGTGCTTCGTGCAGTGGTGTATTCAGCAGCGAAAAAGGACGCCAGGAATTTTCGAAATCAGTATTACAGATTTTGAAACTATATAAGGCCGACGGTTTCGACCTTGATTGGGAATATCCCGCGATTGAATCGGTTCCTGGATTTAAATACATCCCGTCCGACCGGCAAAATTTCACTGAGTTGATTAAAACTCTTCGCGGCACACTTGGTTCTGAGTTTGAACTCAGTTTTGCTGCCGGAGGTTTTACAGAGTACCTGACCCAATCTGTTGAATGGAAAAAAGTTATGCCCCTTGTCGACTATGTTAATCTGATGACTTATGACCTGGTTAATGGGAACAGCAAACATACCGGGCATCTTTCTCCTTTATATTCCACCGCCGGACAAGCCGAATCGGTTGACCATGCCGTTAACTTCCTTGATTCGATAGGGATTCCAATGCAAAAAGTAGTAATTGGCCTTGCTTTTTATGCCCGCATATTCAGCGAAGTTGAACCTTTAAATAATGGGTTATATCAAAAAGGCACTTATACCGGCAGCATGCTTTTTAAGGATTTTGAAGAAAAAACGGGTAGCAAAGAAGCAGGATATATAAAATATTGGGATAACGTTGCAAAAGCGCCGTATGCTTATAACGCTTCGGCTAAAACCTATGCAACCTATGATAATTTGCGTTCAGTGTTTTATAAAACAAAATATGCCAAAGAGAGAAAACTGGGCGGTGTAATGTTCTGGGAACTTGAAGGTGATAAGAAATCCGATGGATTACTGGATATGATTTACGAAGTTATTTACGAACAGCTTTAAAGTCGTTTACCGGAATTGTTTTGTATCTCGAAAACTTTCCCGTCAACGGCCAGTTCTGTTTCGGTGAACACAGCTCTGGCCTCATCCAGCAAGGGTTGCAGGTTATCGTAACGTGCTGAATAGTGTCCAATCAGCAGTTTTTTCACATTGGCTTTCAACGCGATGGTAGCCGCCTGGCCTGTTGTGGAATGAAATTTTTCTGTAGCGTTTACTACCCTGTCATTCATAAAAGTTGTTTCGTGATAGAGCAGGTCAGCACACTGTACAATCGGGATAATGTTCTCAAAATAAGCTGTATCGGAACAAAAAGCATACATGCGTGGCAGAGGAGGTTCCATGGTAATAGTTTGGTTCGGATGTATTGTTCCGTCGGCAGCAACAAAATCGGCCCCGGCTTTGATCTTTGGTATTAAGTGAACGGGGATTCCAAGTAAATTGATAACGTCTTTCCGGATTTTGCGCTCATAAGGCTTTTCCTTGAAAAGGAAACCAGTAGTAGGAATCCTGTGCAACATCGGGAAACTGCTGACGGTAATCTCCTCATCTTCAAAAAGAACTTCCTGCTTATCGGCTTGTGTTGGATGGAATTCGAGAGGGTAAATTAAGGTGGTTAGCGAAGCATCCAATTGTAAATCAAGTATTTGTTTGAGCATCGGTGGTCCATAAATGTGTAAGGGTTTGTTACGGCCAAGCAGGTGCATCGACGAAATTAACCCGATAAGTCCATAAAAATGGTCTCCATGCAAATGACTTATAAAAATATGTTTGATCCTTTGAAAATGGATATGCATTCTCCTGAGCGAAACCTGGGTGCCTTCGCCACAATCAATCAGAAACAACTTTTCGCTGTGGCAAAGTAACTGAGCCGTTGGATTGCGCTCGGATGTAGGAGTTGCGGAACTGCTGCCGAGTATGGTTAGGTTGAATGGAAGCATTTTCTTTTAGGGGTTTGGGGTTAGGATTAGTGTCTTAACTTTTAATTTGATGTTTTTTCTGGCATAATATTCGTTAAGTAATTAAGAACATTGTAATTATTCAGCCCCTAATTAAAAAAAATCAAGTGTATAAATGCCACAGATTCACAGATTTAATTGATTTTTTCAACTGCCTTTAGCAGTTGAAAAATTATAAATCAGTGAAATTATTGCTTTATAATTACAATGCTCATAGCTAATAATCTGTGAATCTGTGGCTTAAATGGGGCGAATAGTTAAAGAACATTAAATATAGAACTTAAAATGTAAAAGTATTGCAAGCCCCTAACTTTTTCATTTTTAATTTAATGTTATGTGTTTTGCGTTCCTTTTTGGTTTCGGCTTGAGCCCAGCCGAACGGTTCTGGCTTGTCCAGGTTAGGTTTTAGGGGTTGGGGCGGAGTAGATTACTGCTTGGTTTGCTTTTTTGGAGAATCGTTTCTCTGGCCTATAATAAGAGCAGGCTGCGTATTGATTTCATTACAATAAACAAAACATTCATTTAAGGATTTTGTTTTCTCCCGGACATAGTATCTTAAATTTCTTTCACCGGGAATAAAGTTAGCAAAAAATAAGCCGGAAAAGTGTAACCTTTTCCGGCTTGTAGATGGTGATATGAATTCGGAAGATTATTTCTTAGCTTCTTCTTCTTTCTTTTCCATTGCTGCTTTCAGGTTCGAAAGAGCATCAAGGTCGCCAAGAGTGGTTTTTTCAAGGTTGTCCTTGATTTTCTTCACGGCGCGTTTGGTGGTCATTTCGGCACTTTCCTCTTTCTTGTCTTCTTTTGCCCTGTCAGCTGATCTGGCATCCTGGTGCATTTTGGCATGTGAAAGGATGATTTTCTTGTTCTCTTTCGAGAATTCGATAACCTTGAAATCCTGGCTTTCATCAACCTGAAGGTTCGAGCCGTCTTCTTTCTGAGCATGACGTGTAGGAGCAAATCCTTCAACACCATACGGTAAAGCTACAACTACACCCTTATCGGATGAACTTACAACAGTTCCTTTATGAACGGATCCGGTGGTAAAAATACCTTCGAAAACATCCCATGGGTTTTCTTCGAGTTGTTTGTGGCCTAAGCTCAAACGACGATTTTCAACATCCACATCAAGAACAACAACATCAATAGTTTCGCCGATTTTGGTGAATTCAGCAGGATGTTTGATTTTCTTGCTCCATGATAGATCGCTGATGTGAATAAGTCCGTCGACGCCTTCTTCGAGTTCAACAAAAATACCGAAATTGGTAAAGTTACGAACGGTAGCAGTGTGGCGTGAGTTAACCGGGTATTTTGAAACGATATCAGTCCATGGGTCTGGAATAAGTTGTTTGATACCCAGCGACATTTTGCGGTCTTCGCGATCGAGTGTGAGTACAACGGCTTCAACCTGGTCACTTACTTTCAGGAAATCCTGGGCAGTACGCAGGTGCTGGCTCCACGACATTTCTGAAACGTGTATCAGGCCTTCAACACCCGGTGCAATTTCAACAAATGCGCCATAATCGGCAATAACAACTACGCGGCCTGTGATTTTTTCACCCACTTTAAGGTCTTCGCGAAGCGAATCCCATGGATGTGCACTAAGTTGTTTAAGACCAAGGGCGATACGTTTTTTGTTTTCGTCGAAATCGAGGATAACAACATTGATTTTCTGATCAAGCTGAACGATTTCTTCAGGGTGATTAATACGTCCCCATGAAAGGTCGGTGATGTGGATAAGTCCGTCAACACCGCCAAGGTCGATAAATACACCGTATGAGGTAATGTTTTTAACGATTCCTTCAAGAACCTGGCCTTTTTCGAGTTTCGAAATAATCTCGATTTTCTGAGCCTCAAGTTCGTCTTCGATAAGTGCTTTGTGCGAAACAACCACATTTTTGTATTCGTGGTTGATCTTAACGATTTTGAATTCCATAACTTTCTCAACATACTGATCGTAGTCGCGGATAGGCTTAACGTCAATCTGTGAGCCTGGAAGGAAAGCTTCGATACCGAAGATGTCAACGATAAGACCTCCTTTGGTACGGCATTTTACAAAACCATTGATAATTTCCTGTGTTTCGAAGGCGCTGTTAACACGCTCCCACGAACGGAGAATACGGGCTTTTTTGTGCGACAGTTGGAGCTGACCGCCCATGTCTTCCTGGTTTTCAACATAAACCTCGATTTTATCGCCAATCCGGAGATCGGGATTGTAACGTACTTCCGAAACGGGAATTACTCCATCGGATTTGAATCCAATGTTTACAACCACTTCACGGTTGGTAAGACCAACTACCAGTCCTTCGAGTACTTCGTGGTCACCGATTGAGCTAAGGGTTTTGTCGTAAATGTCTTCCAGGCGCTTACGGTCAGCCGGAGCGTATGCTTCGTGTTTCTTTCCGATAGCATTCCAGTCAAAATCAACAGGTGCAACCATCACTTCAGGTGCTTTTGGAGCCTTTGGAGCTTCTGCAACAACCGGAGCTACTTCTGCAACAATTTCTTCAACTACAGGTGCCGCTTCTGCAACAACTACTTCTGCAACTGGTGCTACTTCTGCAACAACTTCTTCTGCAACTGGCGCAGCTTCAGCAACAACTTCTTCAGCAACAACTTCTTCAGCAACTGGTGCTTCTTCAGAAACAACTTCTTCAACTGCCGGAGCAGCTTCAACAATAACTTCTTCTACTGCCGGAGCAGCTTCAGCAACAACTTCTTCAACTGCGGTTTCAACTTCAGCAACCGGAGCTTCAACAGCTTCAACTACTTCATTAGCTGTTACTTCGGCAGCTTCTTCAACATTGTTTACTTCGTCGTTAACATTAACGTCGTCATTCATAATATGTATTCTAATTGCGGTCTTCCGGTTCGACCTGATTAACATTAGGTTAATTTGTAGCCAGTTACATTAATCAACTTACCGAAAGAGCTGAACTTTGTACTGCTAAAATGGGGTGCAAAGGTAGTAATTTTCTTTTAGTGAAAATAGCAGCATCTCATTATTATTTGGAGGCTCTTCAATATGTTATTTTTTATAAATTCGCAGCATGAAACCTTACCGTATCACTGCTGTTTCTTACTATAATACTTTACCTTTTATTTATGGATTAACGCATTCGGGTTTGCTTGGCAATTTTGACCTGAGCCTTGATGTTCCATCAGAATGTGCCCGGAAAATCATTTCCGATGAAGCTGACATCGGTTTAATTCCTGTGGGTGCGTTACCTGGGATATCTGATTATCAACTGATTGGTAACCTGTGCATTGGAGCTGATAAGGATGTAAAATCAGTCTTACTCCTTGCAAATGCGGCCTTTACTGAAATAAAGACTATTTACCTCGATACGGACAGCCGGACCTCGGTGAACCTGGTTAAGGTTTTAGCAAGGCATTTCTGGAAGATTGATCCAGACTGGAAAAGCCTGGCTGAATTGAAAGGAAAACCAGGCATTGACGAAGGTATGGTGCTGATTGGCGATAAAACTTTCGGGCTGAGTAATCAATATCCATATTGCTATGACCTTGCCGGCGAATGGATCAGGTTTACAGGTTTACCTTTCGTTTTTGCTGTCTGGATTTCACGGAAAACTTTGCCTGCTGAGTTTGTTAAAGCATTTCAGTCGGCATTGGCATGGGGTGTTGAACATCGCGAAGATTCAGCCGTGGTTGCGGGAAAACTGCATATTAGCGAACAAGAACTTGTTTCGTATCTTAAAAACGATATCAGCTATTCCCTTGATGAAGCCAAAGTTAAAGGAATGGAGTTGTTTCTCAAGTTTTTATCCTGATTTATCCGCTCCTCCTCATTTCATGTTATAAGTGAATCTTGTTCTAATTCAGGGGGTAGCGCTTCCTGTTATTTTCCATGGGTTAGAGCATCCTGTTATTTTCCGAGGGTTAGCACCCACGGTTATTTTCCGCGGGTTAGCACCCACGGTTATGGATATTTCGCCACTTCGTGGCTCTCCGATCTTAGCTCTTGATCTGTAACTTGAGATTTTATAATATTAAATCCTTCTCATCTTCTGCCAGCAAATTTTTATATTGGCAAATTTTCAAATTACCGCATTTTCAAATTACCGCATTTTCACATTTTCAAATTATCGCATTTATAAATTACCGCATTTTCAAATTTTCAAATTACCGCATTTCTTCCTTTTCAGGCAACGTAAAACAAAATTTACTTCCTTTGCCTTCTTCACTTTCGGCCCAAATTGTTCCTCCCAGTGTATCGATAAAATCCTTGCACAGTAAAAGTCCCAGCCCGGTGCTTGGTTCTCCGTTAGTACCTTTACGGTTAATATTCTCATCAATGCGGAAAAGTTTATTCAGCATTGCTTTACTCATTCCAATACCATTGTCGCTAACAGAAATCTCAATCCTGTTGCCGCCAATCGGATTAGCCCTTATGGTAATTTTGCCGCCTTTGGGTGTAAATTTTATAGCATTGGAAACTAAGTTACGAATGGTAGATTCCAGCATTTTGGAATCGGCAAATACTTCCAGTTCGTCATCGAAATTAAGATGAATGTATATTCCCTTCGCATTCGCTGAGTCAACATTCGATCTCAGACAATTCTCAACATTTTCCATTAGCAAAAACGGCTTTGGTTCAAATTTGATAATGCCTCTTTGCAAACGCGACCACTCCAACAGATTTTCGAGAAGACTGTAGAGATTATTGGCTGAACTTTTCATGCTTTCAGCCATTACCTGAATCTCGTCAATATCTAATTTTGGCAGGCTTTCTACCATCATTTGAGTATAGCCCAGGAATATGTTGAAAGGGCTTCGCAGGTCGTGTGAAATGATAGAAAATAACTTATCTTTCTCCACATTCAATTTAAAGAGTTCCGCATTTTTTTTGCGTAGGAGTTCTTCGGCCTGTTTGCGTTCGGTTATATCCCGGAGAATAGATTGATAGGTTCCGTTGGGCATCATCTTGGTGCGCATTTCAACAGCAATTTCCGAACCATCGGGCCGCAGTATATTCCGCTCGTTTACAACTACTTCGCCATTAATAAGCCTGCCGAACTGCATGGGCACCAGCCTCATACTTTCCGGCGAAAAAATGGAATCGTTTATATTTCTGCCAATCAGGTCTTCTTTTGTCTTTCCCGACATGGCACAAATACAGGAGTTTGCATCGATAATCACTCCTTCGTGCGATCCCACCAGCACTCCATCTGCAGCCAGTTCGATTAAATCGCGGTAAAGTTCGCTGCTTTCGACCAATGCTTTCTCAGCCTGTTTACGTTCGGTAATATCAATATTGTACCCGGCAAGCAGTTTATCCTTATCTCTGTAAATCGGAAATTTTATGGTAGTATAGTTTCGCCCATTCAAATCTTCTTCAAGTGTAATGGCGTTTCCTGTGGAAACCACGGCCCAGTCATCGTCAGTTATTTTTGCAGCAAATTCGCGTGGGAATAATTCAAACATCGTTTTACCTGCCATATCGGAGCCGGTAACGCCGATCATATCTATATAATTCTCACTTGCTTTAAGAACGAGGCTTTCGCCGGGTGAAACCTTTTTGATAAACGAATGTATAGACGAATGCTTCATGAAAAGTGAAAGCAGTTCGTTAATTTCTTGCAAAGCTTGTTCCGTTTGCCTCAAGTGGGTGATATCGAGGATAAATCCCAGGATTTGCTCGCCTTCACCGGGTAAAATCGCGTCGGTTATCAGCACGGCCACGCGCGTTCCATCTGGGCGCAGGTATTCTTTTTCGTAAGGGGTACATTTACCGTTCTCGCGTAATTCGGCTAAAGCTTTTTCGTCGGATGGCAACCATTCAGCAGGCGTGATACTCCGCCAATTCACCTTTCCGGTCTCGAATTCAGCCCTTGAAAATCCGATCAGGTTGAGATAATGATCATTGGCCTCAATGATATTTCCATTATCAGTAGCAATGATAATTCCTATAAGATCCGAATTGATGAAACTGCGCAGGCGGGCATTCGTCAGCTTTAAATTTTCTTCTGCGATTTTAATCCCCGTAATATCGAGTGCAGTCACAAGGCATTGATTTTCACTCCCGATCCTGACTCCGCTAAGGAAAACATGCTTTATTGAAGAATCCTTTTGGGTTAGTGTTAATTCGCAGAATTTTTTGGAACTGCTGCTAAAAACATCGTCCAGAAAATGATTGAATTGCGGTCTGAATTTTTTAGAAATAAAATTATTAAAATGAAGGTGCAGTAGTTTTGATCGTTCCCCATTAAGTGTTTCCGCCCCGCAAAGGTTTAATGCAACAATCTCAGCTTCTTTTGTTAACGTAAAATAGCTGGATGGGGCAAAATCATAGAGTTCGGTATATTTTTCGGAAGAATTTTCTGCAACTTCTTTAGCCTGAACAAGTTCATGGTTCTGTAATTCGAGTTCAACCTGGTGTACCTGTAACTCGTAAATAAGATGTTGCATGTCAGTCTCCGACAATTCTGAGTTTGCTTCCGGGAGTTTGCTAGCCAAAATCTCTTCGGCTTTTTGCCGGAGAGAAGTGTATTTATGAGCAACTGAATCTTGTTTTTTCATATCACAATTCAAGCATTTCCAGATTTAATAGAAGAAGAATGGAATAGTAATACTGTTTATGCGAAAAAAATTAGCGATTACTTATCCTCAAAGTAGTTGAAGTGAGCAATCTGCGGTGCTTCTGTAAATTTTTACACGCATATAAAAAAAATCGATTTTTTTACTGAGCGAAGATAATGAAAATTATTGACATAGTAGGTTTTTTATGTTTGAATGGAATCGACTGGATTTTTTGGAGGTTTGTAATAAAGTGCAGTTTGTTATGATCAATAACTGAATGAAATTACAATAATCCCCATATTTCATCCAGCGAAAACACTTCCATTGTGACAGGTTCACCATGAATCTTCCTGTCATGATTTACATAAATCTGATCTATACCCAGCTGCCGTGCACCGGCCATGTCTACTTCGAGGTCATCACCAATCATAAGGCTTTCGGCGGCATCAGCACCCGCTTTTTGAAGTGCAAAATGAAATATCTCAGGATCCGGCTTTTTCGAACCGGCTTCTTCACTGGTAATAATTTGAGTAAAGTATTTCCCTAAATCTGAATTCTTAAGTTTCCCGAATTGTACTTCGTCAAACCCGTTTGTAATGATATGCAAAGGGTATTTGGGGAAAAGGTAGTCGAGCAATTCGCGTGTGAACGGGAAAAGGTACGTTTTGGTTGTTATTCCTTCGATAAAGGCCTCAGCCATAGCTTCGCCAAGTTTTATGTCGTCAATTCCAAACAGGCACAGCGTATCATAAAACCGCCTGAAATTAAGCTCATCCTTTTCTATTTTATTTTCGCGGTACAAGGCCCACAATGCCTGGTTAATGCCTATGTACCTGGCTCTGAAAATTTCGTAGTTATCTATCCCCCTGTCTTTTAACTTCAGTATTTCGAACATTTCGCGCTTGGTTTCCTCGGCATTGCGTTCAAAATCCCATAAAGTGTGATCGAGGTCAAAAAAGATATGTTTGTATTTTTTCGGCATGTAATAAATTTGATAAAGCGCAAAAGTAAGTGAAGCGATGCAGAAAAAAAATTTTTATCAATTTGTCGGATCATGCGAAAAATGTTGTATCATTGCAATATCAAATTAATATCATAATAAAATGGAAAAAGAAAAATTAGATTCAGCATCTTCAGGCTACATGGGCCTGCTATCCCTACTGGTATTTCTGATCGGTGGCATTTTAACGCTCGTTAACTTCAATCAATTCCTGTTCGGCATTATTGCCGGCATGCTTTTCCTGCTGACAGCCTTTTTTATTCTGGCAGGATTCCTGGTGATAAATCCTAATGAATCATCAGTGCTTACGCTCTTTGGTGAATACAAAGGGACTTTAAAACGTAATGGTTTTTATTGGATGAACCCTTTCTTTATTAAAAAGAAAGTATCCCTCCGTGCCCGAAACTTTAACAGCGAATTACTCAAAGTAAACGACAAATTAGGAAACCCGATCATGATCGGGATCGTGCTGGTATGGAAGGTGGAAGATACATTTAAAGCCGCATTCCAGGTCGATGATTTTAACAGGTTTGTCGAAATACAGAGCGAATCGGCAGTTCGGAAGCTTGCAGGCCACTATGCTTACGACAATTTTGATGACGAACTGACAGATATCACGCTTCGGGGCGGAGGTGAGGAAGTAAATCATGTGCTGGAAAAAGAGCTTTCGGAGCGCCTTCATATTGCAGGTATAAACGTGATTGAAGCCCGTATTGCACACCTTGCTTATTCGGCAGAAATCGCTCAGGCAATGCTCAAGCGGCAGCAGGCAACAGCCATAGTTGCAGCGCGTTCTAAAATTGTGGAAGGAGCAGTGAGTATGGTCGAAATGGCACTCAACAAACTATCGGAACGCAAAATAGTTGAGCTTGACGACGAACGCAAAGCTGTCATGGTCAGCAACCTGTTGGTCGTTCTATGTTCCGACAAAGATGCCTCGCCTGTTGTAAACGCCGGTTCAATTTATTAATCCGGTTATGGAAAGGCTAATTTACAGGGAAGAGCAATCGTTCCGGCAGTCGTTTGTGATTTGGATCATGCTTGCAACCTGGTTGATAGTGTTTGGCACATTCGGTTATGGTTTATACCAGCAGTTGTATTTGGGTAAACCCTTTGGCGGTACCCCGGAAAGCGACAAGGGACTACTGTGGAGTGGATTAATTTCCATCCTGGTAATGAGTGCAGTGTTCATCTTTATTCTATGCGGCAACCTGGTAACCGAGATATGGACAGATGGCATACGGTTTAAGTTTCCGCCTTTAATCCGAAAAATGAAACATATACCCATATCCGAAATAGCTTCCGCCGAGGTTACAAAATACAGACCGATAAGTGAATTTGGTGGATGGGGATGGCGAAAGCGTTTTATAAGTGGGAAAACTGCTTACAATATCAGCGGCAGAATCGGGATTAGGGTTATTAAAAAAAACGGAAAGCAGGTTATGTTTGGAACTATTCACCAGGATGAAATGAAACGCGCTGTCGAAAAGATGATGCAGGGAAATGGGAAATGATAAATCTTAAAGCTGATGTCGAAGAAAAAAGTTTTTGCCCTGCGTATTGACGAAGAAATTTATGCTGCCGTCGAAAGGTGGGCTGCCGATGAATTCCGGAGTACCAACGGGCAGTTGGAATGGATGATCAGCAAAGTTCTAAGGGACGCGCGAAAGTTACTTCCGCAGGTAGGGGAGGAGAATGAAAGCCCCAAATAAAAAAAGCGGCTGGAAAATAAATCCGGCCGCTTTTTTATTTCTGATAAGTATTGTACTATTTAGCCGTTTCTTTTTTAGCAATAACAGTTCCTTTAATGATCAATCCAACCGGGTTAGGATCGGCATTGGTAGTAACTGTGATACTCTTGGTAAATGCTCCCATTGCGGCAGCGTTGTAAGTCGCGGCAATAATTGTAGATTTACCGGGTAAAACTGGTTCCTGCGAGTATTTCAGGTTTGTGCAACCGCAACCGGCCTTCGCTTGTGTGATGATCAATGGTTCTTTTCCTTCGTTGGTCAGCTTAAATTCTGCCTCTTTGGGAATTCCCTGCTCAATTTCGCCGAAATCGCTGGTAGTTTTATCGAATTTTGCTTTCGGAGCATTGGGATTAACAGGTGCAACTACGGCAGCCGGAGTGGCTGGTGCTGCCGGGGCGGTGGTTTGCGCATTCGTCTGGCATACGCCAAGAACAAGTAATGAAGCAATTAAAATCAGGTTTTTCATATGTTTCAGGGTGTTTGATTTGTTTATGCAAAGGTGAGGCGGAATTTAACTGTCGGATTAAAGGAAATGTAAAACAATTCAAACGAAATGTAAAAGTTTGTAAATGAAATGTAAATAGGATGCAGGCAGTGAGGAAAAACCTTATTTTTAACCTTTCAATAGTAAGAACTGATGAAGTATAAACATATCAGGTATGTCGTTTTGTTGGGAGCTGTTGCCATAACAGGCATCATAGCAATTCAGATCTATTTTATGAAAAAGGAATGGAGCAATAAAGAAAAACAATTTGCCCAAACTGTTACTATCTGCCTTCGGAATGTGGCTTCCAAAATATACGTTTTTAACAATACCACGCCTTCCACGCCTAACCCGGTGAGGCAACTTTCGTCGAATTACTTTGTGGTAGACGTAAATAGTGAGATAGATGCCAACGTCCTGGAACATTATCTGAAAATTGAATTTGAGAAATACAATATACAAACCGACTTCGAATTCGGCATTTACAATTGCGAAACCCATGTGATGGAATATGGTAATTATGTCTTTCACACCGGTAAAGTCAAACAGGATGCGGTTTCTTCCATTCTGCCCAAATACAGCGGGTATAATTATTATTTCGGGGTAAACTTCCCATTAATAAACAATACTATAGCGGGGGATATGGCCATCTGGTTTTTCCTTGTCGGGATATTGGCTGTTTCGGTTTTCTTTTTCGCTTATTCCATCTTTGTCATCCTGAAACAGAAAAAATTATCAGAGCTGCAGCGCGATTTTATCAACAATATGACACACGAATTTAAAACACCCATTGCCAGCATCAACATTGCAGCCGATGTAGTTTCAAATCCGGATTCCATCCATGAACCTTCACGTATCCTTACCTATGGATCGGTTATTAAACAGGAGGTAAACAGGCTTAACGACCAGGTTGACAAGGTTTTGCAAATAGCCCGAATCGAAAAAAGCGGCATTCACCTGCGAATGGAAATGCTTGATGTGAATAAAATTATCAGCCTTGTTGTCGGGAATTGCCTGGCCAACAATGGCAGCAATGTACTGATTAAAACAGAACTCTGTGAGGGTGAATGCCTGGTAGAAGGCGATAAAAACCACCTTACAAACATTTTTTATAACCTCCTTGACAATGCTGTGAAATATGCCGGCGATGCTCCCGAAATAACAATTAATACTGCAACTAAAGCCAATAAAGTGATAGTTGCAATAAGCGACAACGGTCCTGGTATCGAACGACAGCATCACAAAAGAGTTTTTCAGAAATTTTACCGAATTCCAACAGCTAACATACACGATGTGAAGGGTTTTGGCCTTGGCTTGTTTTATGTAAAAAGCATTTGCGAAGCGCACCGCTGGAAAATCAGCCTTGATCCTTCCCCCGAAAAAGGAACTACTTTTATTTTGGAAATAACTAAAATGACACGGGTTTTATGACAGATAAACGAATTTTATACGTGGAAGATGATAGTACGCTCTCGTTCCTTACCCGCGATAACCTCGAAAGGGCTGGTTTTACGATTGATTCCTGCGAAGACGGAATAACGGCCTACGAAAAAATCGCCAACGGGAAATATGATCTTTACATCCTGGATGTTATGCTGCCTAAAATTGACGGATATACCCTTGCGAGGAAAATCAGGGAAATGGATGAAGCAGTTCCCATACTGTTTCTCTCGGCAAAATCGACTCTCGACGATAAAATTTATGGCCTGATGCTGGGTGCGGATGATTATATGACCAAGCCATTCAGTATAGAGGAGTTGATACTGAAGGTAAAGATTTTCCTGAAAAGAAGCAGTATTGAGTCATCCTCAATTATAAAGGCATCCGTTTACAAGATAGGCCGTTTGACGTTTTCACATTCGGCCTTGCAACTTGCTGATGGCACTAAAACACACCCGCTTACTCATCGCGAAGCTGAGTTGCTTGCTTACTTTTGCCTGCACCCGGGAGCTATTCTTAAAAGGGATGATATTCTGAACAAAGTCTGGGGTAACGATCACTTTTTTTCGAGCCGCAGCCTTGATGTTTTTATTTCGCGCTTACGCAAATTACTTCGAGCCGATCCCTCAGTCAAAATTGAGAACATTCATAATATTGGGTACAGGTTGGTAGTTAGTAACTGACATCCTTGTTCTTATGCTGCAAACGGGATAAATTTCCACATTTAGTAAGTCTCAAATTCCAGGCTCCAAATTCCAAACAAACAGGTTTTGGTTTTTGGAATCAGAGTTTTGGGACTTTGATTAATGAATTATCCTATCCCACTCAAAGTATAACTCCCGTTTTCTCAATGACCACAGATTATTTACGATCACACTATTGCGTAATTCTTTAAAAATTCAGGAACTTGCATGTATATTGGGATGGCTGCTCTTCAGCAACAGGTATGCTTTGATTCTATTTTTCTGAATCGAAAATAGAGTATTTTACTTGGAGTAAATATTGTTTACGTTATTTATGATATTTATTTTCGTTTTATTTATTACTTTTTTTAGTTTTTCCCATTAATAGTAGAGCACGAATATTATTAGTATAAAAGCGGAATTATAGTCCTGCAAATACAAAATAGGAACTGCTGCCTGCGAATCATATTATCAATCATTAATCGCAATGTAAATAAATTTTACAGTCTCTTTTAATGATTCGCGCTTTTCCTTTATCATTTTCATTTATCACCCACTTAACTACCACTTGTATGCCTGCGTATGACACTAACTTTACAAAATACTTTTGTTGATTTTATTCAGGTCAGCAATAAACTGATAAATGACAAAGCAAAGCTTGATCACTTTCTGTCGGTCAAAACTCTTATTCCTGCCAAACTTCTTCAATTAAAAAGCTTACCTGGCCAATGGTCAGGTTTGCTGTGTTTAGAAATTGTTTTTAATATAAAAACAGTTTTCCGGTCCTCGGTTTGCCCAAAACTGAGCTGACACATTTATTGCTTTTGTTGCTTGCTAACATAAACTCCGGTGAATATAAATTCTTTCAAAAGCTCTGCCAATCAATGGAAGCCATTGTTTATGGAAAATGCTTGCAGAGCATTGGAGGTTGTATGCTGTTTCAGAAGAGTGAGAAAGCTTCAAATTATTTCATTTTCATTAGAAAGCATTACCCATTTTCTGCTAACCAGGTTTTTTCAATCCATCCATTTCCCTTATTACATCATTCAAGCAAATCGTATTCTTTTTCTTTTGCGATTCATGATAATCTTTTCCGCTTTTATTTATTCAGAGAGATGCGTAGGACAAGTAACCTCGCTTTATACCCAGAATTTTGGCACTGGAACTACGTTCCCCACCGGTTGGTCATCAGTTAACACAAATCCATGGACTATCAGTACAACGAATCCGTCAACAACACCAACTTATTCCGGAGGGAGTAATGCAGCGGCAGGATCAAACACCAATGCACGTACCCTTCTTTTCTCAAATAACATCTCTACAATCGGATATACAAATATTACTGTGCTTTGGGCTGCCAGAAAGACACTAAATAAAGTTCTTACCTTCGAATGGTCAGCCGATGGAAGCAACTGGAATACATTAGCCATATCGGATGTCGCCACAAATTCAACGTGGGCATGGGTAAACGGAGGTGCAGGCGCCAGGATATCTTTACCTGCCGGAGCGGTTAGTGCCGCGAACCTAAGTTTTCGATGGACATTTGATACGGATGGTACAGGCGGTGCATACCGCATAGATGATTTCAGCATCGAAGGTTGTAAAGTGCCGAATCAACCGAGTGTAATTACAGGAAGCTCAAGCCCTTGTTCCGGATCAACCCATACATACAGCGTTACCAACGTTGGAGGAGTTACTTACACATGGAGTTTCCCTAACGGATGGGTTATAACTTCCGGTGGAGGTTCGAGTGCCGTTCTAGTCACTGTTGGCACGACTCCGGGGAATATTACCGTAACTCCTTCTAATGCCTGCGGAAATGGCAATCCATCTACCTTAGCTGTAACCATCGGCATCTTGCCATCACAACCAAGCGCTATTGTTGGTCCAGTTTCAGTTTGTAGTGGCTCATCACAGACTTATTCAGTAACTAATGTTCCGGGTGTGATTTATACTTGGGTTTTGTCTCCGGGCTGGACACAAACAGCCGGAGGAACCAGTAATAGCATTGTTGTAACGGTTAGTGCTATATCGGGTAATATACAGGTGACGCCTTCAAATTCATGTGGAAGTGGTACTCTGCAACAACTTTCTGTAAACTCACAAGTGTCAGCCCCTGAGCAACCAGGAGCAATTGTAGGTAATACATCAGTTTGCCAGGGAGTTTCCTACAATTACAGTGTACCTGCAATAGGTGGCGTAATTTATACCTGGGGATTTCCGGCGGGATGGGTAATCACTGGAGGGCAGGGAACCTCTTCCATTACAGTTATACCTGGAATAAATTCGGGAGTTATTATCTTAACCCCTTCGAATGTTTGCGGAAATGGCACAGCAATTTCACATAACGTTTTGGTATTTGCAATTCCGTCACAACCTAGCCTGATATCAGGCAGCACAAGCTGTTGCTTAGGCAACACCCTCACTTTTAGTGTTTCAGATATATCGGGAGTTTCTTTCAATTGGTTATTTCCAGCTGATTGGTCCATAACCTCAGGACAGGGCACTAATTCAGTTTCTGTAATTGTAGGTCCTACATCAGGGATGGTACAGGTGACCCCATCAAATTTTTGCGGTATAGGGACTTCAAGATCTTTATCAGTTTCAGTGGTTGATGTTCCGTTGTTGCCGGGCTCAATTTCCGGCAATTATTTAGTGTGTAAACTTTCAACTCAGATTTACAGTGTAAACAATGTTGCAGGTGTAACATATACATGGACATTGCCTGCCGGATGGAATATTATATCCGGACAGGGAACTAATATAATTAATGCAACAGCGAGTTCTGTTACAGGTAATGTGATCGTTACTCCTTCTAATTCTTGCGGGCTAGGTCCAATTCAGACTTTATCAGTCACAGTTCAGACCGCGGCACCTGTGCAACCAAGCCCGATAAGCGGGATTGGAAAGCCTTGTGTTGGTTCCTCCCTGATTTATTCAACCAATAATGTGGCAGGCGTTACATACACATGGACTGTTCCTGCTGGGTGGATTATTACCACCGGTCAGGGAAGTAATTCGATAACAGTAACTGTTGGTGCAACTTCAGGGAATATTATTGTAAGTCCTTCAAATACTTGCGGAGGCGGTGCTTCACGTTTACTTTCGGTAATACCTGTTAGTACCATCCCTGCAATCCCCTCACCCATCAGCGGAAACCCTTTTGTTTGCATGGGTGTACTAAAAACATATAATGTCACTTTTGTATCGAATGTTACTTTTACATGGACAGTTCCTTCAGGCTGGGTCATACAATCAGGGCAGGGAACACGAAATATCCAGGTAAATACAGGTGCAACCTCAGGAATCATTTCTGTTACTGCTTCTAATGCGTGTGGAAGCGGGCCAGTACAATCACTCTTTGTAACCGTACAGAATTCAGTACCGGCACAGCCAGGCCCTATCTCCGGCAGTAATTTACCTTGCGAAGGTTCTACCGGACAATACAATGTAAATGATACCTCAGGATATACATATGCATGGAGTTTGCCGTCAGACTGGGTGATTGTTTCAGGACAAGGAACATTTTTAATAACAGTTTTAGTGGGAGTGCAATCAGGGATAGTACAGGTTGTTCCTTCAAACGGATGTGGAAACGGAGTCAGTGCTTCTTTGGCAGTATCACCTGTTCTTCTGCCATCTTCGTCTGGTGCTATAAGCGGTGAAATTTATATTTGCGAGAGCTCAAACCAAACATATAGTGTTGCCCAAATTCCAGGTATTATATATACCTGGCAAATCCCACCAGGTTGGTCGTTTGTTAATGGCCAGGGCAGTCATTTGATTAACGTGGTTGCCGGTGGTGTTTCAGGAAATGTTTCAGTAACTCCTTCTAATGGGTGTGGTAGCGGTCCTTCGGTAACTTTGAATGTGGCGTCAAATCCGATTCCTGAAGCCTTTACAGGACCTAACGCATATATTTGTACAGGTGCAAGCGTACAATTAGGGAAACCAACAAATGCCATCAGTTCATTTAGCTGGACCTCAGTGCCATCCGGGTTTATCTCCACCATTTCAAATCCGATAGTTACACCAAATGATACAACAACTTACATTCTGGTTGAAACAGACACTATCTCGGGTTGCAGCAATACTAACAGCATTATTGTTACAGTTGATCAAATAATTGAGGTATCGGTAAATCCAGTTTCGCACGAACAGATTATTTGTTCCGGAGCAACAACTGATATTCATCTCACAAGCAATATTTCGGGAACTCTTTTCTCATGGACGGCTATACTTACAGGTGGCACAGGCACCACATTTCAGCCTACCGGAACGGGTACTCACATAAGTGAAATTATTACGAATTCATCCTCGCTTTCATCTGTTGTTACATACCACATTGTAGCCGCAGCTAATGAGTGCTCCGATTCGTCAATCGTAGTAGTTTTAACAATAAATCCTACGCCTTATGTAAATAGTCAGGCAGCAAATATTTGCAGTGACGTTCCGATCGGAGTAATACTGGGAGCCAGCACTAATGGAGTGATTGCGGTAGGATACAATATAACAGGTATTAATTGTAATGGATTGGTGGCATCGGCTGGCAACCCTGCAACAGGCAATGGGCTGGCAAACAATGTGATATCCGATGATGCATGGGTTAATGCTACTGTTAACCCAGTAAATGTAATATACACAATAGTTCCTGTCAGTTCTCAAGGATGTGGAAGCACTCCCTTTACTGTTACAATTACAGTGAATCCAAAACCGGTACTTACAAATGCTCTTACTTCCGAAATATGCAGCGATCTTGCAACAGCCATCACTTTGTCCGCTAACCTGCCAAGTACTTTTACCTGGACAATTGGGACAATAACAGGCAACATTACTGGAGCGTCAGCCGGTTCAGGATCGGGAATAGCACAGATACTAACTAATCCAGGAAATACAACTGATGGAACAGTTCAGTATATAGTAACTCCGAAATCTGTTTCAGGTTTATGTATTGGCAGTCCAATTATTTTACTGGTTACAATTCATCCTAAGCCGTTGGTTACAAATACTTTCAATGCAGCAATATGCAGTGGAACAGCATTTAACTTATCGTTAGCAGCCACTGTACCCTGCAATTTCAGTTGGACTATCGGAACCGTAACAGGTGGAATAACAGGAGCTATATCCGGGAATGGGAATTTAATCAACCAAATACTGAGTAATCCCAGCAATATTTTATCTGGATCAGTGCAATATCTGATTACGCCAATTTCTCTGCCATATAATTGTCAGGGGAATCCTTATACAATTACAGTAACGGTTAATCCTATAGCTACTGTAACAGCGAGTTCATCAGTAAATTCCGTATGTCCGGAAACTAATTTTAATCTTTTTTCTTCGTCATCAATGAGTCCCCCTGCAATACTTCTTGCTGAGAATTTTAATTCAGCTACCAACACCTGGTCAAAAACCAACACATCCACAGGTGGCACAACTGCCAATGCAGCCTGGACCCTTAGACCAGATGGCTATGTAACCAATAGTGTTACTTTTCATTCTAATGATAATAGTCAATTTTATGTGTCGGATAGTCGGCTTCAGAACGGAACAGTGACAGCCGTTTCTTTAGTTTCGCCTGTAATGAGCACATTGGGCTATTCGAGTTTATCACTTTCGTTTTGGCATTATTATGATTTCAACAGCACAAGCGGTGAATTTGCGAAAGTTGAAGTTTCGACAAACAATGGTGCTTCGTGGAATACCGTTGCGACATACACCGGCGACAGGGGAGCCGCCAATGGTTTTCAGAATGAAAACATCGATTTAGGTGCTGCCTACATTAACAGCACAACTTTTCAGGTTCGGTTCAATTATTTCTGCGGATCTAATAGGGGCAGGTATTGGGCAATTGATAATGCGAGTATTTCCGGAATTCCGATTGTGACACCAGAAATCAGTTGGACTTCAAACCCGGAAGGGTTTTCATCATTATTGGCCAATCCAACGGGTATATCTCAAGTAATCACTACTGTTTATAATGTTCATTATATTAATCCGGTTACAACATGCAATTCGGAAGCATCCATATCTGTGTCGTCATTACCGGTTCCCGAGCCAAACATTTTAGCTGATTATTGTATAGTTCCAGGCATGATCAGGCTTACAGCCAGCGTAGGAAGCACCTATCTTTGGAATACAGGTGAAACATCCAGGATCATAGAGGTTGATATAGCAGGTGTGTACAGTGTTGTTGTTACAAATGTTTCTGGCTGTTCGGCTACTGCTTTCTTTGCGGTATCTGTAGAAAAAGTTGTAAATGGAGATTTTTCTGCAGGAAATACCGGATTTACGTCTGGATATGTATATGATCCCACAGCTAATGGTTTAATAGCCCCTGAAAGCGAATATGCTATAAATAGTGATGCACATTATACTCATCCAAATTTTTGGGGATATGACCACACATCAGGATCAGGCACAGGAAATGATAATTTTCTCATAGTTAATGGTGCTAAATATGCACCACAACCTTTTGTTTGGAGGGAAACAGTTTCGGTACAACAAAATACGAATTACTATTTTTCGGCTTGGGCAAAGAGTTTAAATATTGTGTTGCCTTTTGCAGAATTGCGTTTCTCGGTAAATGGGACGCAAGTGGGCACAACTGCCTTTTTAACAACAGGGCAAAATATTCTTAACAACCCCTGGCTTCTTAAGGACCGTTTTTATGGTATGTGGAATTCAGGAGCTTCAACGTCTGCTGTGATTGAAATCCTTGACCTGAATACATCCGCCAACGGGAACGATTTTGGCCTTGATGATATTTCATTTGGTACCCTGGCACAAATACCTTTTACAATAGATCCTACCAGCAACAAAGGTAACTTTTGTATGGGTGAAACTTTACAACTTTATGCAAATATTGACGGAGGCAGGCCACCTATATCTTTTCAATGGACTGGACCGAATGGATTCACATCTATACTCCCGAATCCAGTAGTTCCCAACATCCCGGTTGCAGGAGGGGGTAAGTATTATCTCACTGTGACAGACGGTTACGGTTGCAACCCTGTTACTGATTCTGTCTCAATTGTTGTATTAGCCTTACCTACAGCAACAGTAACCGGAAGCACTTCTGCTTGCCAGTATGCGCCGTCACCGGTAATAACTTTTACAGGTTTTGGCGGAACAGCACCCTATTCCTTTGTATTTAATATCAACAATGGTACAAACCAAACTTTAACAACTTCGTCTGGAAACACAGCCACTGTAAATGTTCCAACATCAATAGTTGGAAGCTATTCTTACAACCTTGTTTCAGTTACTTCGGCGAACACTTGTTTCCAATCTCAAACGGGATCAATAGCGGTTAATATTAATTCATTACCAACATGCATTATCATAGGGGGGTGCCAGGTTTGTCCTGAAACCAGCAATAATGTTTACAGCGGATTAGCTGGAATGAGCTCATATAGCTGGTCAGTTTCAGGCAATGGTAGTATTAATGGCTCTTTTACGAATCCCGATGTAAATATAACTTCTGGCATAACCTGCAGTGAAATCTTCACAGTTACCCTTTTTACATCTGACTTAAACGGTTGCAATGCTATATGTCAGGAAGAAGTATTAGTTTCAGATGATGTACCTCCTGTGGTTACTTGTCCGGTATCCATTAGCAAAATGGCTGACGCAAATAAAAATTATGCTACCGTGATACTACAAGCCCCCGGCGTTTCCGACAATTGCACTTCTGCCGGAAATATAGGATTAACCTGGAACATGACTCTTCCTACAGCAGGGTCAGGTAGTGGGATCATTTCCAGTCCATTCCAGTTTAATGTTGGCACAACAACCATTTCATATCATGTGACTGATGCCTGTGGCAATACGGCAAATTGCTCTTTTCAGGTTGTCGTTGCTCCCAACAATCCTCCTACAATCAATTGTCCGGCAAATATTTCTCTTGATACGGCTCCTGGCCTTTGTTCAGCTTTGGTCAATCCGGGACAAC
Organism: Bacteroidota bacterium; assembly: GCA_037142075.1. GTDB lineage: Bacteria > Bacteroidota > Bacteroidia > Bacteroidales > UBA4417 > UBA4417. The sequence goes on along the minus strand of JBAXBJ010000069.1, from coordinate 1,273 downwards.
CAACTTTGGTTTTAGGCACTGAGCCGATTACCTGGTCTTGGAAAATGACCGGTGCCACTTCAGCAAATGGAACAGGCAGTCCAATATCGCCGAACCCATATCCTTTCAACAAAGGTATCACCACTATTATGTGGGTGGCAACCAATGTTTCAGGTTCCGACACTTGTTATCATACTATTACAGTCATTGATAATGAACCTCCCACGTTTACTCCTCCAGGTCCGTTCAGGTTCTGTGTAGAGAATATTTATTTGGCAGGTTATTACGATCCTACAATGGATATTACCCCCGACAGGCCTGAGTACCACACTTTGCCCGCAGGTAGTACCGAATTAAATATGGATGTTACATCCTTTTTCGATAATTGCCCGTTGACCTGTAATGTGGAAATTCGCTGGAGAATTATTTTTTCGGATGGAACAGTTTTACCCGTATTGCCTGATACATATATCGTTGGTCAGCCTTCACAGTACGGAAATGAAATCCAGCTTCCGGGAGCCTTAGCCGGCAATGTGTTACACACCATTACCTACCAGATTGTGGATTGTAATGCAAATATTTCGGCACAGCAATCTGTCATTATTACCGTTACCCCAAGACCGAATGTGATAAAACAATAGATTTTTTGTAGCTAAATCATTCGTTTAGATTGATTACTAAATAAAGAAACAGTAAAAATATTTTCCAAAATAAAATAAAGTCTAACCAAAGCCAGTGCCTATGATAAAATCCAAAAGAGAAAAATTATCCGTTCGACGGATAACATTTTCAGACGAACTTTTTTGCTAAAAGCTTGGAATACGCTTACAAATCACTAAAACAATTTATTGTAAACTCTTTAAAACTACTAAAATGAAAAAGCAACTTTTTGTCCTGGTAATAGCGCTCTTTGCTATTACAATCTCCTCGGCCTTCGGGCAGCTTGCTCCAAGGGCGGTGACCTGTTTAAATGCAGATGCTTTGCATCCAATTGCCGGTACACCCTATACATACGCTGTAAATGTACCAACACCTCCGGGGACTAAAACCTACCTCTGGAGAGTTACCCAGGATCAGACTTTTATTACCAATAAAATACTGGTCGCTAACCCGGAAATACCCGGTACCAGCACGTATCTTGCCGCAGCCGCAGCCAATTACAATATTGGAACCGTTGATGGTAATTCTATCTCGTTAACCTGGAACAGTTTCGTGTACAACCCGGCTAGTCCTGTATTCGGGATCAGATTCAATTTCTGGGGAGTAAGTGGTTTTAAGCGAATAATTTTTCGAG